>NZ_JOIX01000015.1 GCF_000720175.1 Streptomyces sp. NRRL S-337 | reverse complement strand
GACCCCGTCCTTGGCCCCGATAATTTCCACGACGAAGTCGCGGACGTCGTCCCGGACGGCGTTCTCGTCCCAGTCCGAGTGGTTCAGCAGCCGCTGGACACCGTCCGGGCGGAGCTGGCCGACCTCCTCGGCCAGCGTCCAGCCGTTCTTCCTCTCCAGGGGAGCCAGCAGGCCCCGCAGATAGTCCAAAGCCGGACCACGACTCGATCTGCTCAACCGTCAGCGACTTCTCACACAGTCACACCAACGAGCCCCAGCCCACACGGTCACACCACATGCGGTTGCAGTACTAAGGGCCCTCCCACCAGGTGCGGGCAGGAAGATCCCCCCTCCAACCACCGCCGCCCGCCCCCGCCCCCGACCCGCTCCGCCCGAAGTCCCCCGGGGCCTACCGCAGGACCGCCGCCTCCTTCGCCGCCGCCAGCCCCACCGCCGGCCGGTCCGGACGCTGCGGCGCCACCCCGCCGATGCTCCGCAACCACGCCCACGTATCGGCCACCGTCTCGGCAACCGGCCGGCACCGCAGCCCCGTTGCCAACGCCCGGGACACATCCGCCCCGTACATCGCATCCCGCAACTCACCCGGCGCCAGCCACACCGGCAACTCGGTCCACGGCTCCACACCGGCCGCGAGCACGTCCTCCGGCGCCGTCCAGCGCAGCTCCGCGTCCGAGCCGGTGACCTTCACACAGCTCTCCAGCAACTCCCCCATGGTGGCGTGCCTGACCTCGCTCACCAGGTTGTACGCCCCGCCGAGCCCGGCCTCCAGCGCGTCCAGCGTCCACTCCGCGAGATCGCGCACGTCGATGTACTGCAGCGCCATCTCCCGCGGCCCCGGCGCGAGCACCGGCCCACCACGGGCGATCCGGCCCAGCCACCACGGCAGCCGCCCGATGTTCTCGTACGGCCCGAGGATCAGCCCGGCCCGCACCAGCAGCGCCCGCTCCCCGAACGCCTCCAGGGCGGCCAACTCCCCGCCCCGTTTGGCCGCCGCGTAGTCCTCGGCGTCCATGGCATCCGCGGAGCCCGCCACCAGCGGCCCGTCCTCGTCCAGCCCGTACGCCGCCGGGTACGTGTACACCGACCGGCTGGACACGTACGCATACCTGCCGACCCGCCCGGCCAGCAGCCGCGCCGCGTCCCGCACCGCCGAGGGCGCACCGCTCCAGGTGTCCACCACGGCGTCCCATTCCCCCGCCCGCAACGCCGCGAGGCCCTCCGGGCCCGCTTCCCCCCGTTCACCGTGCAACGCCGTCGCGCCCTCCGGCGCCGCGTGCCTCCCTCGGTGGAAGACCGTCACCTGCCAACCCCGCGCCAGCGCCGCCTCGGTGACGGCCCGCCCCACGAACTCCGTACCGCCCAGCATCAGTAGCTTCATACCGCCGACTGTGCCGGACTGCGCCGACCCGAACCAGCACCGCACGCCGTCAGCGGAATCCCTACCAGCGGAATTACCGGAGCCCCCACTTCCGGACCACGGACGCCTCACGCCCGACGCCCAACGCTCAAACCCGACGCCCAACGCTCAAAGGCGAACGCGCACACCCAACGCCCGGCACGAGGCTCGACGCCCGACGGCCGACGTTCGACCTCCGACCTCCGACCTCCGACCTCCGACCTCCGAGGGCGAACGGCGAACGGCGAACCGTCAACCACCGACGGCCGACATCCGACATCCGACGATGGACGGCGCCCGACGATCGGCGAGGGACGCGATGGGCGAAGCGCCCGAGATGTACAAGAGACGCGGTGGCCGACGGACGCGACGAACGCTCAGTCCTCAGCCAGAACGAACGACGTACGGGCGGACTTCAATCCCGGCACCTTGACCTCGATCCGGTACTTGCCCGCCGGCACCGTGGCGGAACTGGGCGTCGCGCACTGCGGTCCGCTCGCCCGACGGTCCCACTCGACGGTGCGCTTCACGGAGCCGTTGGCCGGCACCTGCAACAGCGCCGGCGCGGTGCCCGCGGGGCAGTCGTTCGAGGCCCACACCCGGTCGTCACCCGCGGCGTCGCTGATCGTGAGTACCGCCGCCTTCCGCCCGAGGTCCACCTTGCAGGCCGTGTCAGCCGTGTTCTTGACGGTCAGCTCGAACTGCGGCTTCTTGCCCGGCGCGTACGAGCTCTTCACGCTCCGCAGCGCCAACTCGACATCCGGATCAGTGCAGTTGGGCAACGAAGAACTGGCCGGAACGCCCCTTCCGGACCCCTGCCCGATCGGCCCGCCGCCACCCGACGCCCCGCCCCCGGCACCACCGCCGGCCCCGCCGTCCTCACCGCCGGCACCACCGTTCCCGCCGTCCGAGGAGCCCGCATCACCGCCGGAACCGGAGTCCTCCCCTGACGCCCCTCCGGACCCCGACTCACCGCGTCCGCCCGGCTTTTGGCTGATCGCCGGGCCGGGGGACGAGGGTCCGGGCGTGATCGACGTCGCGGGGCCCTTGCCGTGCGCACCGCCCTTGCCCTCGTCGCCGCTGTTGCCGCCGCCGCCCAAGTTGAGGGCCCACACGACCAGTAGGACGAGCAGTACGACGATGGCCAGCGCAATGGCCCTCCGCCGCCAGTAGATGGAGGAGGGAAGCGGCCCGATCGGATTGCGCAGTGATCCCACGCGGAAACTCTACGAGAGATCAGCAGCCGCACCGGCCACTACCCGCCGCATCAGACTGCAACTTTTCCCATGATCAGCCTGGCCCCCACTGCCCACACCCGCCCAACCCCCCACACACATCCCTTCCACCCCACCAACCCCCACACATCCACCGCCCCCATGCACCACCGCCCAACCCCACCCCTCCCCGCACGACCAGCCCACCACCCCCACTGCGGGCAGCACCCCCGGCCACAGTGCGGGCAGCACCCCCGGGCCACAGTGCGGGCAACACCCCCGGGCCACAGTGCGAGCAGCGTCCCCGGCGGCGCCCAGCGCCTACGCCCCCTCCGGACGCGGCCACTCCTCCTTGTGACCGAAGCCCTGGCCGTTGTCGATCAGCCGCAGCCAGTCAGGGCGTAGTTCCCAGAGAGTGGTGCGTTCCAACGCGGCCCGGAGCCGCTCGTCCGCCTCGACGAAGGGGAAGCGTCGGGTATAGGCCCGCCAGCCGACGTCCCGCTCGGCGCTCGACAGAGGCCGGCAGCGACCCCTGCCCTGAATTCCCGTCAGCGCGCTCCACTCCTGGCCATCGCGCTGCACCGTGAAGGCCACCCGAGCCTCCGGGTCGGCCAGAGCCCGTCCGTGGCGGGTCGTGGTCGACGTGACGAAGTACAGCACCGGCCCCCCGACCGCACCTGCCACCGCCTCTGCCCCCTCCGCCGCCTCCTCAGCCGCCTCCACCACGTCGGCCCCATCAACCCCATCGGCCCCATCGGCCCCACCAGCGGCCTGGCCGGCATGGTCAGCATTGGTGGCGCCAGTGACATCTGTGGCGTCAGGGGCGGCGGGGGCGGCGGCAGTGTCGGTGGCGTACAGGACCGCGCAGGCCTGGGGGCCGCCCTCGTCCACGTACGCCAGGGTGATCGTCGTGTGGGCGGCCAGTGCCTGCTGGATCGCATGCGGGCAGGGCGGGAAGCTCGCGGCTGCCGCGCCACCATGCACCGACTCGCCGCCGCGCACGGACCGGTCGCCCCGCGCGGACCGGTCGCCTCGTACGGGTCCCCCACCACTAACGGGATCCCCGCCACGCGCAGGGTCACTGGCGCTCACGTGCAAGGGCTCGCCGGCGCTGTTGCCCGGCTTCGCCGTACGTCTGGCGCTCTCTTCTGGTGTCTGTGGCATCTGTGGCATCTGCCTGTCGCTGTCGTTCGTCTTCGCCATGTCCGTATCCCGGCCTTGTGCCCTACACCCCGCGCCCCGCGCCTTGCGCCCTGCGCCCTGCGTATTTTCCTGCGGGCTTCGGCCGGCCCCGAGCCGACCTCAAGCGGGACCTGCCCAGCCGACCGTGCGCCCAGCTGACCGTGTCCAGGCGCGTCCCCGCCTTGCGCGGCCCTGCCGCGTTCCCGCCTTGCCCGACCCTGCCGCGTCCTGACCACCCTTCCGCGTCTCCACCCTGCGCGGGCCTGCCGCGCCCCGCCTTGCCTACCCGGCGCCCTGCCTTACCTACTAGCCCGCTTGCTTACCTACCCCTGCTTGCCTCGCCCTGCCTTGTTCCGCCGTGTCGCCTCCTTCTTATTCCGGCAACGATTACGGAGAGTAATCAGTTCCCTCGGAGTGTAATGAGTTTTGGTGAGGCTTGCGGAGTCGGTCTCGAGGGGCGGCGTACCGGCGGTAGCGGCCAAGCGTGCGCATGTGGTCGTCCTGCGAGTGGGTGGGCGTGCGGCGGGGCGCGGCCGGTGCGTTTCCTGGGCGCGTGCCGACGTGCCAGGATCGTCGGTGCCATGACTTCGACGCCTGTCACCTCATCTGCCACGTCCGACGCCGCCGAGACCGCTTCCGCCGCCGTTCCGGCCGCGGAGGCCGCAGACGGGACCGCGCTGCACGGGCCGGTCACCGACTGGTTCGACGAGCACGCCCGCGATCTGCCCTGGCGCCGCCCCGAGGCGGGCGCCTGGGGTGTGATGGTGAGCGAGTTCATGCTCCAGCAGACGCCGGTCAGCAGAGTGCTGCCGGTGTACGAGCAGTGGTTGGCCCGCTGGCCGCGCCCCGCCGACCTGGCCGCCGAGGCGCCGGGCGAGGCGGTCCGCGCCTGGGGCCGGCTCGGCTATCCGCGGCGCGCGCTGCGGCTGCACGCCGCCGCGTCCGCCATACAGGAGCGGCACGGCGGTGACGTACCGCGCGAGCACGCGCAACTGCTGGCGCTGCCCGGCGTCGGCGAGTACACCGCCGCAGCGGTCGCCTCGTTCGCGTACGGGCAGCGGCACGCGGTGCTGGACACGAACGTGCGGCGGGTGTTCGCGCGCGCGGTGGCCGGCCGGCAGTTCCCGCCGAACGCCACCACCGCCGCCGAGCGCAAGCTCGCCCGCCAACTGCTGCCCGAGGACGAGGGGCTGGCGGCGCGCTGGGCGGCGGCCACGATGGAGCTGGGTGCGCTGTTGTGTACGGCGCGCACGCCGGAGTGCCACCGTTGCCCGATCGCCTCGCGGTGCGCGTGGCGGCTGGCCGGCTCCCCGGCGCACGACGGTCCGCCGCGGCGCACCCAGACGTACGCCGGTACCGACCGGCAGGTGCGCGGGAAGCTGCTCGCGGTGCTGCGGGAGGCGGTGGCGCCGGTTCCGCAGCAGGTGCTGGACGCGGTGTGGGACGAGCCGGTGCAGCGCGCCCGGGCGCTGGACGGGCTGGTCTCGGACGGCCTGGTGGAGCCGCTGGGCGGTGGCCGGTACCGGTTGCCGCTGTCGTAGGCGGGAGCTCGACACCCCCACCCCCACCCCCAGGGGCGGCTGCGCTCGCAGCCGCCCCTGACTGTCTTTCACGGCCGAAAAGGGTCGGTAATTGGCTGGATGAGGATTCTTCAGCCAGGCGGTGCGGTAACTCGGTAACCGGGGCATGTGCGCCGAGATGTGCCGTAACGCCTGCTGTGACGTGGGCAGTGACGTGCGCAGTGACGTGCGCCGGGCCCGAGTGTCGTGACGAGTGCCGTGAGGCTCATGGGCCTTTCGGCGGGGGTGTTGTCCGTCCGGAGTATGACGGGACGGGGCTCGCCGTCCCCCCGAGGTATGACCCCCGGCGGGCTGTTACACAACCGAGGGTTTTCCGTGCACTCGCTGTGGGGCCCACGCACATTACGCCGCAACACCCCCTCCGTAGCGTCTTCCACGTGCTGGAGATGACCGCCAGCGCAGTCAACGTGGGGAATCGCAAGCGGATCGGAGGCGTCGGGATGGCGACCAGCGGCGGCAAGGTACTGGACTTCGAAGAGTACGTGCGGACGCGGCAGGAGGCCCTGTTGCGCAGCGCCCGGCGCCTGGTGCCCGATCCGGTCGATGCCCAGGACCTGCTGCAGACGGCGCTGGTGCGTACGTACGGCCGCTGGGACGGGATCGCGGACAAGTCGCTGGCCGACGCCTACCTCCGCCGCGTCATGATCAACACCCGTACGGAGTGGTGGCGGGCCCGCAAGCTGGAGGAGGTGCCCACCGAGCAGCTGCCGGACGCGAGCGTGGACGACGGCACCGAGCAGCGCGCGGACCGGGCGCTGCTGATGGACATCCTCGGGGTGCTGGCTCCCAAGCAGCGCAGCGTGGTCGTTCTGCGGCACTGGGAGCAGATGAGCACGGAGGAGACGGCTGCCGCGCTCGGGATGTCCACGGGCACGGTCAAGAGCACGCTGCACCGTGCGCTGGCGCGGCTGCGTCAGGAGCTGCAGGCCCGTGACATCGACGCGCGGATGCTGGAGCGCGGCGAGCAGGACCGGGCGCGTCAGGACCAGGAGCGGTGCGCCGCCTGACGTGCGGGGAGCGGTTCCCCGGGCACGCGCGTGACAAATGTGTGAAAACGGTCACGTGGTCCGGAGCCGTACGGTTCACGGGTCGAGGCGTCACAATCGCATCAGGGAATACCTGCGAACACCTCGGTACACCTCGGGACACCCCGGAACGTTCCAGGAACGGCTTCGCCGGACGGCAGCGCGCTGCTCGGCGGACGGCATTCCGTAGCGACGACGGCTTTCACTCAGCGATGAGGACCACGACCACCACGCAGACCGACGACTATCGTCACTTCAGAGCCTTCAGAGCCCCCAGGCACTGCAGTCACTCGGCCTTCAGGTACATCAGTCACTCACGAACAGCAGCGGGATCGGCGGCTGTGCGAGCAGCACGGTGAGCAGGAGCGGATTGTCCAGGAACAGGTTGACCAGGATCGGGTTGACCAGAGGCGGCGCGGCCACGGCGGGGGTGGCCGCCGTCGGCCTTTTGCTGGCCGGGTGCAATCCGGGGGGCGAGGGTGTGCGCAGCGAGGGGTCGGCGAGCAGCACCCCGGTGCGCAAGGGGGCGGCGAGCAGCGTGCCGAGTCCGACCACGTCGGCCGGGTACAAGAAGGTCGACGCGGTCCGGCTGATGCGCAACGATCCGAAGGTCGGCGCGGATGTGAAGAAGTCCCTGTACAAGCCGTGCGCCGCCGACGAGTATCCGGTGGAGGTGACGTATGCGTCGCTGACCGGCGGTTCGTCGCCCGATGTCATCGTCAACGTCATGACCTGCGCGGATTCGGTGGGGATCGGGTCCTACGTGTACCGCAGGGACAGCGGGGCGAAGGACGGGTATGACAACGTGTATGCCAATGAGCAGCCGTCGGTCTCCGCCGCGGTCAACAAGGGTCAGCTGGAGATCTCCAAGCAGACCTACGCGGCCGGCGACCAGGTGTGCTGTCCGTCCGGTGAGGACGTGACGACGTACCTCTGGGCGGGCGGCCGCTTCCGCAAGGACGACGAGTACCACACCGACTACAGCAAGACCACAGTCGACAGCATCCCGGCGCCGGATGACAGCGGCGCGGGACCGGAGGGTTGAGACAACCGCATGGCCGACACCCATGTGCTTTTCGTCGAGGACGACGACGTCATCCGTGAGGCGACGCAGCTCGCGCTGGAGCGGGACGGATTCGTGGTCACCGCGATGCCGGACGGGCTCGCGGGGCTGGAGGCGTTCCGTGCGGACCGTCCGGACATCGCGCTGCTCGACGTGATGGTGCCGGGGCTGGACGGGGTGAGTCTGTGCCGGCGGATCCGTGACGAGTCGACGGTTCCGGTGATCATGCTGTCGGCGCGGGCCGACTCGATCGATGTGGTGCTGGGCCTGGAGGCGGGTGCGGACGACTACGTCACCAAGCCGTTCGACGGGGCGGTGCTGGTGGCGCGGATCCGTGCGGTGCTGCGCCGTTTCGGTCATGCCAGCGGCCCGGACGGTGCCAAGCCGTCCTCGGCGGCGGACGCCGGCCCGGACGAGGCGGTGCTGCGCTTCGGTGATCTGGAGGTCGACACCGAGGGCATGGAGGTCCGCAAGGGTGGCGAGAACGTGGCGCTGACGCCGACCGAGATGCGGCTGCTGCTGGAGTTCTCCAACGCGCCGGGTACGGTCCTCTCGCGCGACCGGCTGCTGGAGCGGGTGTGGGACTACGGCTGGGGCGGTGACACCCGGGTCGTGGACGTCCATGTCCAGCGGCTGCGCGGCAAGATCGGCCAGGACCGGATCGAGACGGTCCGCGGTTTCGGATACAAGCTGAGAGGCTGACGCCGCCGGTGGTGAGGCTGGCCCTGCGGACCGGGCTGAGATGGAAGCTCAGTGCCGCGATCGCGCTCGTCGGAGCGCTGGTCGCGATCGCGCTGAGCCTCGTCGTGCACAACGCGGCCCGCCATTCCATGCTCGACAACAGCCGGGACGTGCAGGTCGAGCGGCTGAATTTCACCCAGAAGATCTTCGAGTCGACCAGCCGGCTGCAGTTCGGGGCGAAGCTCGACGATCCGGCGCTACCGGGGCCGCTGCGCCGGGAGGTCGCGGAGAACGAGCGCGCGACGTATCTGCAGGACACCGGGGAGACGGCGCCGGAGGTATGGGCGGCGACGCCGTTGAGCGACGGCCGGGTGCTGTCGATGCACGACCGTTTCCCGGATCGTTTCGCCGTTCTGGACGATCTCGATCAGGCGCTGCTGATCGGTTCGACCGCCGTGGTGGTGGGCGGTTGTGCGCTGGGCGTACTGGTCGGCGGGCGGCTGTCGAAGCGGCTGCGGAAGGCGGCCGCGGCGGCGGGGAAGCTGGCCGACGGGGACCGGTCGGTACGGATCCGGGACGAGGTCGGCGGCCGGGTGCGGGACGAGACGGACGATCTGGCGTGGGCGGTGGACGCCATGTCGGACGCGCTCCAGGAGCGGATCGAGGCCGAGCGGCGGGTGACCGCGGACATCGCCCATGAGCTGCGCACGCCGGTCACCGGTCTGCTGACCGCGGCCGAGCTGCTGCCGCCGGGCCGCCCGTCGGAGCTGGTCCGGGACCGTGCGCAGGCGCTGCGGACGCTCGTCGAGGACGTCCTGGAGGTGGCCCGGCTGGACGGCTACGCGGAGCGCGCCGAGCTGCAGGACGTGGCGCTGGGCGAGTTCGTCACCCGCCGGGTGCGGGCCCTGGACCCGGACATCAGGATCGATGTCGTACGGGACTCCGAGGCGACCACCGATCCGCGCCGGCTGGAGCGGATCCTGGGCAATCTGATCGCGAACGCGGCGCGGCACGGCAAGCCGCCGATCGAGGTGACGGTCGAGGGCCGGGTGCTGAGGGTGCGCGATCACGGTCCCGGTTTCCCGGAGGCGCTGCTCCGCGAGGGGCCGAGCCGGTTCCGCACCGGCAGCAGCGACCGGGCGGGCCGCGGCCACGGGCTGGGCCTGACCATCGCGGCAGGCCAGGCCCGCGTGCTGGGTGCCCGTCTGACCTTCCGCAACGCGGACGAACTGACGGACGGCTCGACGGGCGCGATCTCCGTCCTCTGGCTACCGGAGAACGCCCCGACGAATACGGGAAGCTTTCCCGTCATCCACCTTCCGGATCGGTAGCCCACGTACCTGGCTGTCCCGCCGCGGGGCGCTGCGTTTGGCGGCGCCCGCACGTACCTGTCTGCTGCGCCGCGGGGCTTGTTGCGCCTGGCGGCGGGCGTTTGTTTGTCGGGTGCGGTGCCGGCCCTCCGGACTTCGTCCTCCGGTCCAGCCCCTCCCGTAGTGGGGGAAATAGGTGAGTGGGGGTGCACGTGATCTCTCACGCGCACCCCCACTCAGCATTTTTCACCGCCCGCTCAGACAGCCGCCGGCACCCGCTCCTCCGGGCTGGGGGCTGCCTTGGGTGCGGCCCCGCCCCGCAGCGGGACCTCCTTGAGGAACCACGCCGCCGCGAAGCCGATGATGCTGACCAGGGCGCCCCACAGGAAGACCTGGTGGGTGCCGTTCGCCACCGCGTGCGCGTACGCGTCCTTGATCACCGGCGGGAGTTGGGCCATGCGCTTGGGGTCCATCTGGGCGCCGCCGCCGGTCATCTTGGCGCCGGCGGCCTTGCCGAGCCGAGCGACCATCGTGGACTGCACCTGGTTGGTGAAGATCGCGCCGAGGATCGCGACGCCGAAGGAGCCGCCGATGGTGCGGAAGAGGGTGGCGGACGAGGAGCCGACGCCCATGTCCTTCAGCTCGACGCTGTTCTGGGCGATCAGCATCGTGGTCTGCATCAGGAAGCCCATGCCGGCGCCGAGCACGGCCATGTAGAGGCCCGAGGTGAAGCGGCTGGTGCCGGTGTCCATGAGGGACAGCACGGCCAGGCCGGCGGTGATCAGGCCGCCGCCGACCACGACGAAGACCTTGTACTTGCCGGTCTGGGTGGTGACCCGGCCGGCGAACAGCGAGACGACCATCATCGCCAGCAGCATCGGCAGCAGCAGCAGGCCGGAGTTGGTGGCCGAGGCGCCCTGCACGGTCTGCTGGAACAGCGGCAGGAAGGTCATCGACCCGAACATCACGAAGCCGACGAGGAAGCCGATCACGGTGACGAGCGAGAAGTTGCCGTTGCGGAAGATGTGCAGCGGCAGCACCGGTTCGGCGACCTTGCGCTCGACCAGGACGAACGCGATCAGGGCGAGGACGCCGAAGACGCCGAGGCCGACGATCTGCGTCGACAGCCAGTCGTACTCGGTGCCGCCCCAGGTGGTGATCAGGACGAGGGCCGTGATGCCGAGGGTGAGCAGTGCGGAACCGACGTAGTCGATGCGGGCCTTGGAGCGCTTCTTCGGCAGGTGCAGCACCGCGGTGATCATGGCCAGGGCTATCGCGCCGAGCGGGAGGTTGATGTAGAAGCTCCAGCGCCAGCCGAGGTGGTCGGTGAGGGTGCCGCCGACCAGCGGACCGCCGATCATGGCGACGGCCATGACGCCGGCCATCATGCCCTGGTACTTGCCGCGTTCGCGCGGCGGGACGAGGTCGCCGAGGATCGCCATGACGCCGACCATCAGGCCGCCCGCGCCGAGTCCCTGGACCGCGCGGAAGCCGATGAGCTGGCCCATGTCCTGGGCCATGCCGGACAGTGCGGAGCCGACCAGGAAGAGCACGATGGAGGTCAGGAAGACGCCCTTGCGGCCGTACATGTCGCCGAGCTTGCCCCAGATCGGGGTCGAGGCGGCGGTCGCGAGCGTGTAGGCGGTGACGACCCAGGACAGGTGCTCCAGCCCACCCAGTTCACCGACGATGGTCGGCATCGCGGTGCCGACGATCATGTTGTCCAGCATCGCGAGGAGCATCGCGATCATCAGCGCGAAGACCACCATCCGCACGCTCGAAGGCTTTTTGCCCTGCGGTGCGTCCGAGGGATTCGCCCCGGTCGCGATCATTCGTCCGTCCCCCGTCGGGGTCGCAGGCTGCGACTTCCCCATCACTCACTCTCTCCTACTTACTTGCCGCCCGGCTAGTTCAGTACAGTGAGGAAGGTAGGCGGCTAACTAGCCGGGCGTCAAGTAAGTTTCTTTGGCCCGGTCCTGGGCACGCCTCCCACCAGCACCGACGACGCAGGAGAGCACCATGAGCACCGGGCAGACGCGCCGTGGGAACACCCGCCAGCGCATTCAGGACGTCGCTCTGGAACTGTTCTCCGAGCACGGCTACGAGAAGACCTCGCTCCGCGAGATCGCGGAGAAGCTGGAGGTCACCAAGGCGGCGCTGTACTACCACTTCAAGACCAAGGAAGACATCGTCATCAGCCTGTTCCAGGACCTGTCCAGGCCCTGCGACGAGCTGATCACCTGGGCCGAGCGGCAGCCGCGGACGCTGGAGACGAAGCTTGAGGTGATCCGCCGCTACAACGAGGCACTGCGTTCGGCCGAGCCGCTGTTCCGCTTCATGCAGGAGAACCAGGCTGCGGTGCGCGACCTGAGCATCGGCGAGACCTTCAAGGCGCGCATGCTGACCCTTTTCGGCCTCCTGAAGGAGGACGATGCGGAGCTGACGGATCAGGTGCGCTGCATCACGGCGCTCTTCTCCATGCACGCGGGCATGTTCGCGATGCAGCACGTCGAAGGCGACCCCGAGGAGAAGCGCAAGGCCATCCTCGAGGTCGCCACAGAACTGGTCACGGCGGCAAACCCGCCGAACCGCCGGCCAGCCCGGCCGGATTCAGCTCAGACGGCGTCGCCGTGAGCCCGCAGGAATCCGGTCGGCTCGATGCCCGACCCGTAGTTGGGGCCGGTGCGGACTTCGAAGTGCAGGTGGGGGCCGGTCGAGTTGCCGGTGCTGCCGGACAGGCCGATCTGCTGGCCGGCGCCGACCTGCTGGCCGACGTGGACCTGGATCGCTGACAGGTGCGCGTACTGGGTGTACACCCCGTTGGCGTGCTGGATCACGATGGCGTTGCCGTACGCCGGGCCGTCACCGCCGCCCCAGGGGCCGGCCTTGATGACGGTGCCCTGGTGGACGGCCTTGACCACGGTGCCGCTCGGCACGACGAAGTCCTGGCCGCTGTGCTTGTGCGCCCAGTGGCTGCCGGGGATGCCGAAGGGCTCGCCCAGCGTGTACTTGTCGACCGGCTTGACCCAGGCGTCGGCCTTCTTGGCCGCGTCCTTCTTGGCCTTGGCCGCGGCGGCCTTGGCGCCGGTGGCGGCCTTGGCCTGGGCGTCGGCCTGCGCGCTGACGGTCGAGCCGACGTGCGAGGTGAGGCCCAGCAGACCACCGTCGGCGGCGGAGGCGGCACCGGCGCCGAGCGCGACGGTCACACCGACACCGGCGGCCACCACGGCGGCCCGGCGGCGCAGCAGGGACTTCGCGGTCTTCGGGGTACCGGCGGAGTTCTTGGAATGGCGAATGGCGGCGAACTTCGACATGCGGGTTTTTTCCTTCCGGAATTCGATCAGGGAGATCTGCGAGATCGGATGGATCTGGAGATCAGGAATTTCGCGAGTCCGGCTGCGGCCCGGAAGCGCCATTCCTTGGTAACCCGTCCGGGCCGCCCCGCCAAGAGCCCCTGCTACTAGGCAGGCCCGTACGAAAGCCGTCGGGAAAGAACCTCTTGCATTCCGCTCACCCCTTTGCATGACCCGTACGAATCACCGCATTCCGGACAGCCGAGATGCCCGCGATACTGCGGCTGATCAGGCCTTTTACCCGCGCATTGCCCAGGTGACGGGCCCGCTCGGGCCGCCGCCCCCGCCACACCCCGCCCCGGCCCCGGAAAACCCCCGCACCCCCGCCCGCCCTTTCTTCTAATTCCGCTAGTAGGCCAAAAGCCGGCTGTGCGTCATGTCACTACCGGCCCGGCTTTTCTGTGACCTGGGTTACCTGGGCGATGTGACCTGGATTACCGGAAGGCTGTGACGCGCATTACTCGCGGGCGGCGATCCGGTTATTGCGGAGGGATTGTTCGGGTACCCGGGAGGGCGTGTCCGGGATGGCGAATTCCGTGACCGCCGCCACACCGTCCCGGCTAGCCTGGCCCCACGACATCACCGGCCACATCACGGTCACGGACCACCGGTCGCGAATCGCCGATCACGGATCACCGATCAGGGACCGCCGATCGCGGACCACCGGCCATGGGGGAGGCGCACACGATGGACCCGTCAGCAGTGGGTATCCGGCTCGCGTCCGGCGCGGTGGCCCCGCTCGTCCGGAGGCTCTTCGTCAAGGAGGGGCCGGGCGCCGGCCTCGTCCCGGCCCCCGTACGGATCTCCGCCCTGGTGTCCTTCACCGGCGAGCAGCGCACCCTCACCCGCAAGGACCTGCAGAAACTCGCCGCGGAGCTGGTGCGGCGGGCGTTACGCGGCTGCGGCCCGGGTGAACGGCCGGTTCCCGAGGACGAGGAGCGGGCCGTGGCCGACGCGCTCGCCGACACCTTGCACGCCCTCGGCGATCTCGACATGGACGACGTCCAGGCCGTCCGCCTCGGCGCCGGTGCCCTCGCCGGCCGCCTGCGGACCGCGGCCCCGTCCGCCGCCCGCGGCCTGTCCCGGGACGCCGAGCTGCTGCACCGCGCCCTGCTCGACACCGCCTGCCTGCACATCGTGCACTTCTTCAGCCAGCGGTCGGCCTTCGTCGCCCGCACCCTGGTCCAGCAGACCCGCAGCCTGGACGGCCTGATCGCCACCATGGACGCGTTCCTCGAACGGCATCCGTCCCCGCGGGCGGCGGACCTCGCCTTCGAGCGCAGCTATCTCACCTACGTGGCGCGCAAACACAGCCGGCTCACCATCTACGGCATCGACCTGACCCACTCCCCGGACCGGTGGCCGCTCGACGCCGCGTACATGAGCCTCGCGGCGACACCGGCCGCCGGGCGCGGGCCGGAGGCCACCGCCCCGTGGGAGGAGGACGGCACCCACCCGGCCGGCGCGCCGGCGCCCCTCCCCGCCGACCAGGGCCCTGGCCGGCCGCGACCGGGTGCTGCTGCGCGGTGTGGCCGGTTCCGGCAAGAGCACCCTCGTGCAGTGGCTGGCCGTCTCCTGCACCAAGGCCCCGGGCGAGACGCCCCTCCCCCACCTCTACGGCCGGATCCCGTTCGTCCTGCCGCTGCGCACCCTCACCCGTGACGGTGCGCCGCTGCCCACCCCGGACCGCTTCCTGGCGGCCGTCGGCTGCCCGCTGTCCGATGCCCGGCCCGACGGCTGGACCGACCGGATCCTGGCCTCCGGACGGGGCCTGCTCCTCGTCGACGGGCTCGACGAGATCCCGGACCGCGAGCGCACCCAGGCCCGGCGCTGGCTGCGCGACCTGCTCGACGCGTTCCCGGACAACCTGTGGCTGGTCACCACCCGGCCCTCCGCGGTGCGCGACGACTGGCTCGCCTCCGACGGCTTCGACGAGCTGACGCTGGCGCCGCTGCGCCGCGCCGAGGTCACCGCGTTCATCGGCCGCTGGCACGACGCGGCCCGCCGCGGCGCCGAGGACCCCGCCCGCCTCGACGCGTACGAGCAGTCGCTGCTGGCCGCCGTCCACACCAAGCAGGACCTCGCCCGGCTCGCCACCAACCCCCTCATGTGCGGGCTGATCTGCGCGCTGCACCGCGACCGGCGCGGCTATCTGCCCACCGGCCGCAAGGAGCTGTACGACGCGGCGCTGGTCATGCTGCTCTCCCGCCGCGACCGCGAACGCGACATGGCCGCCCCCACGGGCATCGAACTCAACGACGAGCCGCAGATCCAGCTGCTGCAGCGGCTGGCGTACTGGCTGATCCGCAACGGCCGGACGGAACTGGACCGGGACCGGGCCGAGCGGATCGTCGCCGAGGCGCTGCCTGCGGTGCCGGCGGCGGCCCGCCAGGGGGACGCGGCGGCCGTGCTGCGTCATCTGCTGCTGCGGAGCGGGCTGCTGCGCGAGCCGGTGGCCGGTTCGGTGCAGTTCGTCCATCGCACGTTCCAGGACTACCTGGGCGCCAAGGCGGCCGTCGAGGACGGTGACATCGGGCTGCTGGTGGCCCATGCGGAGGACGTCCAGTGGGAGGACGTGATCCGGATGGCGGTGGCACACGCCCGGCCGCGCGAACGGGCCGAGCTGCTGCGGGAGTTGCTCGTCCGCGGAGACGCCACCGACGACCCGGCGACCCGGCTGCGGGTCCATCTGCTCGCCCTGGCCTGCCTGGAGCACGCGACGGAACTCGACCCGGCCGTACGGGAGGAGGTGAACGCGCGGGCGCGGGCGATCCTGCCGCCGCGCAGCCGGGAGGAATCGCGACTGCTGGCCTCGGTGGGGCCGCTGGTCGTGGAACTGCTGCCGGGACCGGAGGGGCTGGAGGACGACGAGGCGCAGGAGGTGGTGGCGACGGCGGCGCTGGTCGGGTCGGATGCGGCGTTCGAAGTGATCAAACGGTTCCGTTCCCATGGCTCGCGCCGTGGCCAGGTGCAACTCGCCGCTTCCTGGCGGGCGTTCGACACCGAGCCGTATGCCCGGGACGTTCTTCGGTACCTCGACCAGGACGTGATGGTCACCGCCGAATCCACCGCCGAGCTGCGTGCGCTCAAGGAGCTCGGGGGCCGGCGCGGTGTCGTGGCGAGCGGCGCGTTCACCGCTCGCGAGCTCCTCGACGAGCTGGTCCACGAGCCGCTCAGGAGCCTGACGATCGACTCGAACCCGGAGATCGCCGACCTCGGCTTCCTCCGCGAGTTCCCAAATCTGGAGTGGCTGTCGTTGTGGGGGTGCCCCGCGGTCGAAAGCCTCGCCCCGCTCGCGGACCTCGACATCCGTACGCTGAACCTCTTGGGGCCGCCGGAGCAGGATCTGCCGACCCCGCCCGGGCTCGACGCGCTGACCGGCCTCACCACTCTGGGCCTCTACTCCCGACTGCCGGACGGCATCCCGGCGCTGCCCGCCCGCGCGCCGCTGACCTTCCTGGCGCTCGGCGCGCCCCTCGGAGCCGAGTTCACCGGCCTGACTTCCTGGCCAAGCCTGCGCACCCTGCACCTCCCTCGGCTCACGGAGGCCTTCGGCGAGGACCAGTGGGCCGAGCTAGCCTCGCTTGCGGAACTGCGCTGGCTGTCCGTGGGCCTGGCGTCCGACGAGGTGTGGTCGCTGGACCTTCCGCCAGGCGTCCGGCTCCCCCAGGTCACCACCCTCGAACTGGTCAATCCGGCACGGGTGTCCGCTGCCCGGCTGAGCGTGCTTCTGGAGACGCTCCTTCCGGCCTTCCCCTGCCTGACCAGGCTCAACGTCTACGGCGCGATCGACGCCCCGATCGCCCTTCCCCCCTTGCCCGGGCTGTCCGAGCTCCGCGAACTCGGCCTCTACGGCCTCCGCCCCGACCCCTTCCCCGACCTCCCGCCCAGCGTCGAACTCACCCTTCACCCCCGCCCCCGCGCCTAGGCCGGCCGGACCGCACATCAGGCGCCCAACCACCCTGCCCGGTACCGCAGTTACGGGAAGTCCATGGATCCCACGAGCCTCGCCGCACGTCTCGCCCCCCACACCGTCGATCCCCTCGTCCGCAAGCTGTTCCGCTCCGACGGGCCGGTCACCGAGCTGGTCGGCCGGCCCGTTCCGATCGCCCGGCTGGTGTCGTTCGCCGGGGAGAAGCCCGAGCTGAGCGAGGCGGGGCTGGACGACCTCGCCGCGTCCCTCGTCGAGCAGGCGACCGGTGGCAACGACCCGGCCCTGGCCGCCGCGCTGGCCCGTACGCTGCGGGCACTCGCCGAGACCGGGATGGACGACGTCGACGCGGCGCGGCTGCTGCCCGCCGAGTTCGCCCGGCGGTTGTGCGCGCGGGTGCCGGAGGCCGCCCGGCGGCTCCCCGGGGACCGTGCGCGGCTGTACGGCCTGCTGGTGGACGTCGTGGCCCGGCACGTCCTGTACTTCTTCACCCGGCGGTCGCCGTACGTGGCCCACACCCTGGCCGAGCAGACCCGTACGCTCGCCGAGCTGATCCACGGGCCGTACGCCGCGGCCACCGCCGCACCGCCGGATCGCGCGCGCAGCGAGGCCGTCGGCGGACCCGCCGTGGACGAACCAGCCGTGGACGAGGCCGCCTTCGAGGAGGAGTACGCGCGGCGCACCGCTGCCCTCCACAACCACCTCACCATCTACGGCATCGACCTCGCGCACTCCCCGGACAGCTGGCCGCTGGACGCCGCCTATCTGGGGCTGCAGTGCGAGCCGGGGTCCCCGGAGGACGATCCGCCGCTGCCCGCCGAGCGGGCGCTGGCCGGGCGCGGGCGGGTGCTGGTGCGTGGGGTGGCCGGGTCCGGCAAGACGACGCTGCTGCAGTGGCTGACCGTCGCCACGGCCCGCGACGAGCTGCCGGAGGCGCTGGTGGAGCTGCGCGGCCGGGTGCCGTTCCTGCTGCCGGTGCGCCGGTTCGCGCGGGCGGGGCTGCCCGATCCTGAGACCTTCCTGGACGCCGTCGGCCATCAGGACGCGGACCGGGCGCCGGCCGGCTGGACGGAGCGGGTGCTGGCCGAGGGGCGGGCGCTGCTGCTGGTCGACGGGGTCGACGAGGCGCCGGAGGACGAGCGGGAGCAGCTGCGCCGCAAGCTCGGCGAGTGGACCGGCCGCTACCCGGGCAACGTCTGGATCGTCACCTCCCGGCCGTCCGCGGTGCCCGGCAACTGGCTGGCCGGCGAGGGCTTCGCGGAGGTGGCGCTGGCGCCGATGAGCCGGGAGGACGTCGCCGCGTTCATCCAGCGCTGGCACCGGGCGGCGGCCCTGCAGCGCCCGGCCGACCTCGACCGGCTCGCCGACTACGAACGGACGCTGCTCAACGCGGTGCGGATCACCCGCGATCTGGGGCGGCTGGCGACCAATCCGCTGATGTGCGGGCTGCTGTGCGCCCTCCACCGGGACCGCCGCGGTTATCTGCCGCACGGGCGCAAGGAGCTCTACGACGCGGCGCTGTCGATGCTGCTGGAGCGGCGGGACCGGGAGCGGGCGATGGGGGCGCCCGACGGGGTGGAACTGACCCGGCAGCCGAAGATCCAGCTGCTGCAGAAGCTGGCCCACTGGATGCTGATCCACGGCCGTTCGGAGATGGACCGGGCGACGGCGGTCGCGACGCTGGCGGAGCATCTGCCGGCCATTCCGGACGCCGCGCGGCAGGGCGGACCGGAGGAGGTCTTCCGGCATCTGCTCAACCGGACCGGGCTGCTGCGGGAGCCGACACCCGGCACCGTCGACTTCGTGCACCGCACGTTCCAGGACTATCTGTCCGCGCGGGCGGTGGTGCAGCGGCACGATTTCACGCTGCTGCTGGAGCACGCGCACCACGACGCGTGGGAGGACGTGATCCGGATGGCGGTGGCGCTGGCCCGGCCGGACGAGTGCGCGGCGCTGCTGGACGGGCTGCTGGCCCCGCATCCGGGCGTGCGGGCCGCGGAGGCCCGGCACCGCAAGCTGCTGGCGGCGGCCTGTCTGGAGCACGCCGCGGAGCTGGATCCGGCGGTCCGGGCGCGGGTGCAGCGCTTCACGCGGGACATGGTGCGCCCGGGTACGCCGTCGGCGGCGCGGGCGCTGGGCTGGATCGGGCCGATCGTGCTGGAGATGCTGCCGGACCCCGCGGACGTCCCGGACCGGGAGGCGGTGCTGCTGGCGATCACCGCCACCTCGATCGCGGACGACATGGCGATCGACTACCTGACGGGACTGCGGGACCGGGCGCACCACGACATCCGGGCGCAGCTCGCCGGGGCGTGGCGGCGTTACGACACGGCCCGCTACGCCCGCGAGATCATCGCCCACCTCGATCCGGCCGAGCTGTATTTCCCGGTGTCCGGCCCGGAGGAACTGCAGGCGCTGCGTCGGCTGGGCGGGCGTCCGCACCTGCGGATCGCCGGGTACTTCACACCGGACCAGCTGGTCGAGGGCATCGTGCCGGCGGAGGGGCTGACCCGGCTGTGGCTCGCGTACGACCTGGGCGTTTCGATGGAGTGGCTGTCCGCCTTTCCGAAACTGGACACGCTGCGGATCGGCCACCGTATTCCGCCGGTGCACGGGGTTCCGGACGGAATTCGTGTGGTGCGGCGGTAATCACCGGAGCTAATCGTTCCGGAAGTGCCCGGAAGTGCCGCGGAAGTGCTGCGGAAGTGCTGGGGGAAGCGCACCGGAACAACGGCTCTTCCGCGTCGGGTGTCTCATCCGTATCTACTGCATCGTGCGTATCCGCCATATACCGAGCACTGAGACCAAGCACCGATCACCGAGCACCCCTGTGCACAAACGGAAACGGAACTGCCCGGAATCGTTTCGTACGATTCCGGGCAGTTCCGGTGCACCTGCTCCGATTTATTCGGTTGGGGCGCTATGGCCGCTTTGCGCGGTGAGGCGTTTCCGCTCAGGCGTCCTTGCTCAGGTTGGGACCCGAGCCGCCGGTCGCGGACTCGATCGGCGGGGCGTCCGGCAGGGCGGACTTCTCCTCGCCGCGGAAGGTGAACTTGGCGCTGTCACCCTCACCCTCGGTGTCGACGACCACGATGTGGCCCGGACGCAGCTCGCTGAAGAGGATCTTCTCCGAGAGGGCGTCCTCGATCTCGCGCTGGATCGTGCGGCGCAGCGGACGGGCGCCGAGCACCGGGTCGTACCCGCGCTTGGCCAGCAGCGACTTGGCAGTGCCGCTGAGCTCGATGCCCATGTCGCGGTCCTTCAGCCGCTCGTCCACCTTGGCGATCATGAGGTCGACGATCTGGATGATGTCTTCCTCGGTCAGCTGGTGGAAGACGACGGTGTCGTCCACACGGTTGAGGAACTCGGGGCGGAAGTGCTGCTTGAGCTCTTCGTTGACCTTGTTCTTCATCCGCTCGTAGCTGGACTTGGTGTCGCCCTGGGCCGCGAAGCCGAGGTTGAAGCCCTTGGAGATGTCCCGGGTGCCGAGGTTCGTCGTCATGATGATGACGGTGTTCTTGAAGTCCACGACCCGGCCCTGGGAGTCGGTCAGGCGACCGTCCTCCAGGATCTGCAGCAGCGAGTTGAAGATGTCCGGGTGGGCCTTCTCGACCTCGTCGAAGAGCACCACGGAGAACGGCTTGCGGCGCACCTTCTCGGTGAGCTGCCCGCCCTCTTCGTAGCCGACGTAGCCGGGGGGCGAACCGAACAGCCGGGAGACCGTGTGCTTCTCGCTGAACTCCGACATGTCGAGGGAGATCAGCGCGTCCTCGTCGCCGAACAGGAACTCCGCCAGCGTCTTGGACAGCTCGGTCTTACCGACACCGGACGGGCCGGCGAAGATGAACGAGCCACCGGGACGCTTGGGGTCCTTCAGGCCGGCACGGGTGCGCCGGATGGCCTGGGAGAGCGCCTTGATGGCGTCCTTCTGGCCGATGACGCGCTTGTGGAGCTCGTCCTCCATGCGGAGCAGACGCGAGGACTCCTCCTCGGTGAGCTTGAAGACCGGGATGCCGGTGGCCGTGGCCAGGACCTCGGCGATCAGCTCCTCGTCCACCTCGGCGACGACGTCCATGTCGCCGGCCTTCCACTCCTTCTCCCGCTTCGCCTTCGCGGCCAGGAGCTGCTTCTCCTTGTCGCGCAGGCCCGCGGCCATCTCGAAGTCCTGCGAGTCGATCGCGGACTCCTTCTCCCGGCGCACGTCGGCGATCTTCTCGTCGAACTCGCGCAGGTCCGGCGGCGCGGTCATCCGGCGGATCCGCATCCGGGAGCCGGCCTCGTCGATCAGGTCGATCGCCTTGTCCGGCAGGAAGCGGTCGGAGATGTAGCGGTCGGCCAGGGTGGCCGCGGCGACCAGCGCGGAGTCCGTGATGGACACGCGGTGGTGCGCCTCGTAGCGGTCCCGCAGGCCCTTGAGGATCTCGATCGTGTGCGGCAGCGACGGCTCCGCGACCTGGATGGGCTGGAAGCGGCGCTCCAGGGCCGCGTCCTTCTCCAGGTGCTTGCGGTACTCGTCGAGCGTGGTGGCACCGATGGTCTGCAGCTCGCCCCGGGCCAGCATGGGCTTGAGGATGCTGGCGGCGTCGATCGCGCCCTCGGCGGCGCCCGCACCCACGAGGGTGTGGAGCTCGTCGATGAACAGGATGATGTCGCCGCGGGTGCGGATCTCCTTGAGGACCTTCTTCAGGCGCTCCTCGAAGTCACCGCGGTAGCGGGAGCCGGCGACCAGGGCACCGAGGTCGAGGGTGTAGAGGTGCTTGTCCTTGAGGGTCTCGGGCACCTCGCCCTTGACGATGGCCTGGGCCAGGCCCTCGACGACCGCCGTCTTGCCGACGCCGGGCTCGCCGATGAGGACCGGGTTGTTCTTGGTGCGGCGCGACAGCACCTGCATGACGCGCTCGATTTCCTTCTCGCGCCCGATGACCGGGTCGAGCTTGGTCTCGCGAGCGGCCTGCGTGAGGTTGCGGCCGAACTGGTCCAGGACGAGGGAGGTCGAGGGCGTGCCCTCGGCGGGGCCGCCGGCGGTGGCGGCTTCCTTGCCCTGGTAGCCGGAGAGCAGCTGGATGACCTGCTGCCGCACCCGGTTGAGATCGGCGCCCAGCTTCACGAGGACCTGGGCGGCGACGCCCTCGCCCTCGCGGATCAGGCCGAGCAGGATGTGCTCGGTGCCGATGTAGTTGTGGCCGAGCTGGAGGGCCTCGCGGAGCGACAGCTCCAGGACCTTCTTGGCACGGGGGGTGAAGGGAATGTGCCCGGACGGGGCCTGCTGGCCCTGGCCGATGATCTCCTCCACCTGCTGACGGACCGCCTCAAGCGAAATGCCGAGGCTCTCCAGGGCCTTTGCGGCGACACCTTCACCCTCGTGGATCAGGCCCAGGAGGATGTGCTCGGTGCCGATGTAGTTGTGGTTGAGCATCCGGGCTTCTTCCTGAGCCAGGACGACAACCCGCCGCGCGCGGTCGGTGAACCTCTCGAACATCGTTAATCGCTCCTCAGAGCGGTCAGGCAGTTAGGGGTCGGTCCCCTCCCTGTCCTTCCGCATGCTAGTCCCGCGGGGCGGGACAGCTCATTCCAACTGCCGACACCCGTCCGGATCACCCCCGCTCCGGCGGGGAAATTTACTGCCGAACAGCTGACATCTGCTCCAACTCGATGGTGCGAGACGATGTTCCCGCAGGCCAGGCATATACGCCCTCCGCCACTACGCCCGTGGCGAACGCGCCCTTCCCCGACACGCCGCCCGCATCCCGCCGAAAGCCGGGCCGAGGCGCTTCGTGCGCCGGTCACACCGTCTCTTCCCACTGAGACTGTCTTACCCGCTGCCTCCGACACTCCATGCGGCGCGGACCGCTTCCATCCGCTACGGGCGAACATCCGCGCGCCGCCGGAAGCCTCACCAAGCCCCTTGCGCGAGCACGGTGGGTATACAGGCCCGCACTCCGCGTAACTTCCGTGGTCGCGGGCAGTTGCACCGGTCATGCCCCGCGTGCTCCCGCGCCCCCGCAACCCCCACGGCCCCCTCGACGGCTCCGGTCCGACGGACAGCCTGGATGTGCTCGCCGCCGTCCGTCAGCGGTACGAGGACGGCATGGGATGGCCGACGGCACCTACGGAGCCGCTGGAGCTGCTGACCGGGGTGCGCTTCGACGTGCTGGAGATGCCGGCCGATGCCGGGAGCGCGGTGCTGCGGCGGTGGCCACTGCTGGGCCCGGTGGCACTGCTGCGGACGGGAGGCGACGCGAACCCTCCGGGTAACCGGCCGAAATTGCTCGCTCTCATCGCGCCGGGCGGCGCCGAGGAACTTCCCGGAATCCTGGAATGGCTGGAGTGGGGCGCACTCGCCGGGGATCTCATGGCGCGGGGGGCCGGCGGCAGGATGCCCGCACCGGCGTTCCCCTTCGACCCCTCATCACCTGCTGCATTCGGTTCGTGGGAGGCCGCGGTATGGGTGCGACCTCCCCGGACCGGGCACGAGGCGGAGAATTCCCTGCCCGCCACGGGGTTCGGGGCAGGAATCGGGGACGGTGGAGGCGTCCCCGACCTCGTACGGCTTGTGAGCGCGGCGGCGACGGAGTGCCACCGTGCCCGGTTGTTGCGTGCTCGTAATGCCCAATCGGACCGCGTGTGCGGCGATCAGGCGTTGGCCTTCTCGAATGCCTCGCGAATGTCGGCGGGGACACGGCCGCGGTCATTGACGTTGTAGCCGTTCTCCTTCGCCCAAGCACGGATCTTCGCGGTGTCCTGGCTGCCGGCGGAAGCCGCCGCACGCGCCTTGCCGCGACCGCCGGAACGTCCACCGGTACGACGGCCGGCCTTCACGAAGTCGGCGAGCGACTCACGCAGCTTCTCGGCGTTGCTGTCGGAGAGGTCGATCTCGTAGGCCTTACCGTCGAGCGCGAACGTCACGGTCTCGTGGGCCTCCCCGCCGTCGAG
Source organism: Streptomyces sp. NRRL S-337 (assembly GCF_000720175.1). Classification (GTDB taxonomy): domain Bacteria; phylum Actinomycetota; class Actinomycetes; order Streptomycetales; family Streptomycetaceae; genus Streptomyces; species Streptomyces siderophoricus. The sequence continues at coordinate 160,146 of NZ_JOIX01000015.1, read as the reverse complement.
GTCGTCGACAAGAAGAACCTGAACCTTCTGTGCCACCGGTTTCCCTTTCATCGAATGCGGATTACGACGGAAAGCAAACCGCTTTTCCGGGAAAAACACAAACCCTTGGGTAGGGTTCACTTGCCCGCAGACCGGGGAACGCATGCTTCCGTAGCCATGAGATAGGGGAGCGATTCGGACATAGAACACTCATCACAGGTGCAGAAGCATCCGACTGTTACCCAGGGTGTTGGGCTTCACTCGTTCGAGGCCGAGGAACTCGGCAACGCCCTCGTCATAGGAACGCAGCAGCTCGCTGTAGACATCACCGTCTACCGGGGCCTCGCCGATCTCGACGAAGCCGTGCTTGCCGAAGAAGTCGACTTCGAAGGTGAGACAGAAAATGCGCCGCACTCCGAGCCAGCGCGCGGTGGCCAGCAGCTTCTCCAGCACCTGATGACCCACGCCGGCCCCCTTGAGCTGCGGATCCACCGCCAGGGTGCGCACTTCGGCCAGGTCTTCCCACATCACGTGCAGTGCGCCGCAGCCGACGACCTCGGCGTCTTCGTCGCGCTCGGCGACCCAGAACTCCTGGATGTCCTCGTAAAGCGTGACGGTGGCTTTGTCGAGCAGGATCCCGTCGCGGGAGTAGGCGTCGATGAGACGGCGTACGGCGGGGACATCGCCGGTCCTGGCGCGGCGGACGGTGAGGCCTTTTGAATGCGCGGGCATGCCGGGACGCTATCGCCCCTTGCCGCCGGCGTTCGCCCCGGGTTCATGCCCTTCGCCGGCTCCGGGTTCGCCGGCCGCTTCCGGTGGCGGGGGCGTGCGGTCTTCTTCCACCGGGCCGGCCTGTTCCGCCGGTTCGCCTTGTCCGGCGGCTTCTTCGGGGCCTTCGGTGTCTTCCGGGTCTTCCGCCGGCTCGTCGACCTGCACCATCCGTACGGCATCGCGCAGAGCCTGCCGTTGTTCCGGCGACATCATGCCGAAGAAGGCCACAAGTGCGGCGGCGGGGTTGTCACTGGCGGACCACGCTTCGTTCATCAGTGCGGCGGCGTAGGCGGCGCGGGTGGAGACCGCCTCATATCGATAGGCGCGGCCTTCTGCTTCGCGGCGCACCCAGCCCTTCTGATGGAGGTTGTCCAATACGGTCATGACCGTGGTGTAGGCGATCGACCGTTCCTTCTGGAGATCTTCCAGGACTTCTCGAACGGTGACCGGGCGGTTCCACTCCCAGACCCGCGTCATCACCGCGTCTTCCAGATCACCCAAGCGTCTCGGCACACAAGAACAATAGTGGGAGATGTCCAGAATGCCCGTTGATCTCGTTGCGTTTGGAGGAGGGAAAGCCGGAAAAGGAGGCGGCCCGGGACGCTCGGTCCCGGGCCGTGGGTGCGTGCGGGCCGCCGGTGCGGCGGCCGGCGGATCAGGCGCCGTGCGCGGTGGACTTCTGCGCCGGGGAAACCGGGGCCCCCGAGGATCCCGAGGCCCCCGACGACTCGGTCCGGGCCAGCGCCGCGTCCACGGCGGCGTCCTCCTTGGACTTGTTCGCACCGCCCTGGCTCTTGATCATCGTCACGATCAGGCAGGTGAAAGCCACCGCCATCACGACGGGCGGGAGCAGGGCTGCGACGTAATCCATGGCGTATGGCCTCCTTATAGGGCGTAAGCCGCCGAGGGTACGCAGCCAGGGTACGCAGCGCTCAGGCGGTGCGGCTCTCCGGGGGCGGGGCGGGCTTGCGGCGGGGCGGGAAGACCTCGCCGGGCGTGGGGATGGGCCGGTCCGGGCGGGGGCTCTTGGGCCGCGGCTCGCGCTGCGGCTGCGGGGGCCGCTTGGGTTCGGGCTCCCGTGCGGGTTCCTGCTCCCGGGCGTTGCGGGCCCCTGAGCGGCCGCCAGGCAGCGCGCGGAGCCGCACCCGTACGGATTGTTCGGCCAGTTGCTCGCAGTGGCGCAGCAGGGCGCTGCGGCGTGCGAGTTCGGCCCCGCCGGCGCAGCGGGTGCGCAGCGAGCGCAGTGCGGCGAGGTCGTCGGGGCCGGGCACGTGCCCGGCGGCCAGTGCCTCCTTCAGCTGCGCGAGGTAGCCGGCGGCGGAGCCGGGCAGGGCGTCGCGGTAGCGGGCGAGGTCGGCCAGCAGGAAGGTGCGCAGCCGGCCGCCTTCGCGGACCGCCTCGTCGACCGCCTCGGCCAGCCGGAGGTATTCCTGGATGTCCCGGTCGCGCTCCGGCCCGGGGGTGCCGGGCGGGGCGGTGGAGGACGTCGTGGTCAGGGCATGGGCGAGGGCGCGACGGAGCACACGCAACTCATCGGCGCTGAACGCCATGCCGCCGCGGGTTCCGTTTGGCATTGGCATGTGGCGACTTTACGACCGATTCCGACAAAACCGGCTTAATTCGTGAATGGTGGCGCGGCAGAACCCGACAGAACCGGTACGGCGGAAGCGGGCCGGCGCCCCCGCGCCGTGCCGTCCCCCTAGGACCGGGCGACGTTCCGCTCGTAGACCAGGCGCAGCCCGATGAGGGTGAGCCAGGGCTCGTGCGCGTCGATCACCGAGGATTCGCCGAGGACCATGGGCGCGAGGCCGCCGGTGGCGATCACGGTCACCTCGTCGGGGTCGTCGGCCAGCTCCCGCGCCATCCGGTGGACCACGCCGTCGACCTGGCCGGCGAAGCCGTAGAGGATGCCGGACTGCATCGCCTCGACGGTGTTCTTGCCGATCACGCTGCGCGGCCGGGCCAGTTCGATCTTGCGGAGCTGGGCGCCCTTGACGCCCAGCGCGTCCACGGAGATCTCGATGCCCGGCGCGATGACCCCGCCGACGTATTCGCCGCGCGCGCTGACCGCGTCGAACGTGGTGGCCGTGCCGAAGTCGACCACCACCGCGGGGCCGCCGTAGAGCTCCACCGCGGCCAGGGCGTTGATGATCCGGTCGGCGCCGACCTCCTTGGGGTTGTCCATGAGGATCGGCACGCCCGTCTTGACGCCCGGCTCGACCAGGACCGCGGGCACGTCGCCGTAGTAGCGGCGGGTGACCTCGCGCAGCTCGTGGAGGACGGAGGGCACCGTGGAGCAGATGGCGATGCCCTCGATGCCGTCGCCCAGGTCGTCGCCGAGCAGCGGGTGCATGCCCATCAGGCCCTGCAGCAGCACGGCGAGTTCGTCGGCGGTGCGGCGGGCGTCGGTGGAGATCCGCCAGTGCTCGACGATCTCCTCACCGTCGAAGAGCCCGAGGACGGTGTGGGTGTTGCCCACGTCAATGGTCAGCAGCATGGCGGTCAGCGGTCCTCACGCGGCTCGGCGTCCCGGGAGCCGGCCTCCTCGCCGCCCTCGTGCCCGCCGTCCTCCTCGCGCAGGTCCAGGCCGATGTCGAGGATCGGCGAGGAGTGCGTGAGCGCGCCCACCGCCAGGTAGTCGACGCCGGTCTCGGCGTAGGAGCGGGCGTTGGCGAGGGTGAGCCGGCCGGAGGACTCCAGCATCGCGCGGCCCGCGACCAGCTCGACGGCCTCCTTGGTCTGCTCCGGGGTGAAGTTGTCCAGCAGGATCAGGTCGGCGCCCTCGGCGAGGATCGGCGGGATCTGGTCGATCCGGTCGACCTCCACCTCGATCGGCACACCGGGGAACTCGGTCCGTACGGCGGTGAACGCCTCGGCCACCCCGCCCGCCGCGATGACGTGGTTGTCCTTGATCAGCGCGGCGTCCGACAGCGACATCCGGTGGTTGACGCCGCCGCCGCAGCGCACCGCGAACTTCTCCAGGGCGCGCAGGCCCGGCGTCGTCTTACGGGTGTCGCGGACCTTGGCCTTCGTCCCTTCGAGGACGTCCGCCCAGGCCCGGGTGGTGGTCGCGATACCGGAGAGCCGGCACAGGATGTTGAGCGCGCTGCGCTCGGCGGTGAGCAGGTCGCGGGTGCGGGTGGTGACGCTCAGCAGCTTGGTGCCGGCCTCGACCCGGTCGCCGTCCTCGACGTGCCGTTCGACCGCGAACTCGTCGGTGCACACGATGGACAGCACCGCTTCGGCGATCCGCAGACCGGCGACCGTGCCGGACTCGCGGGCGGTGAAGTCGCCGGTGGCGACGGCGTCCTCGGGGACGGTGGCGACGGTCGTGACGTCCACGCCCTGGTCGAGGTCCTCCTCGACGGCGAGGTGCGCGATGTCCTCGACCTGTACGGGGTCGAGACCGGCGGCCACCAGGAGGGCGGCCAGGTCGGGGTCGAGCCCGCAGGTCAGCGGGTCGAGCTCGTACGAGGCGTCGTCACCGCCGCCACAGCCGCAGGCGTCGCCGCAGCCACCGGTGGGGGCGCCGCCGCTGGGCCTGCCGATCTGGAGGAGGGGGAGGTCGTCGGGGGTGCTGCTCACGGGATGGGCTCCGTCTTCGGGATGGGGTGGTCGGTGAAGGTCTTGGGGCGGGCGGGCCCGGCGGGTTACGGGAGGGCCGGCGGGAAGCCGGCGTCCTCGGTCGTACGGACGGTCAGCGCGCGGTCCGCGTCCAGGGTGATGCGGAAGTGCCGGCGCCAGGAGGCATCGTCGCGGTCGGGGTGGTCCTCGCGCCAATGGCAGCCGCGGGTCTCCTCGCGGCGCCGGGCGGCGGCGACCAGCACCCGGGCGACGCACAGCAGGTTGGTGGCCTCCCAGGCCTCCACACCGGGCTCGGGGGCCTTCTGCGCGGCCTCCGGGGCGCCGCCCTCCGCGGCGGCCGCCTCGGTGGCCTCCCGGTGGATGCGGTCGAGTTCGGCGGCGGCGCGGGCGAGGCTCTCGGCGCTGCGCAGCACGCCGGCGCCGGCGGTCATGATCCGCTGGACGGCCGTGCGCGTCTCGGGAGCCAGCAGCGGGAGGGTGGTCCGGGACGCGGCCGGCGCACCGGCGGCCACCGGGGCGGGACCGTCCGCGGGACGCGGCGCGGGGCCGCCCCCGGCGATGTCGGCGGCGATCCGCTCGGCGAAGACCAGGCCCTCCAGAAGGGAGTTGGAGGCGAGCCGGTTGGCTCCGTGGACGCCCGTGCAGGCGACCTCACCGCAGGCGTAGAGGCCGGGCACGGTGGTGCGGCCGTGCAGGTCGGTGCGGACGCCGCCGGAGGCGTAGTGCGCGGCCGGGGCGACCGGTACAGGTTCGGTGACCGGGTCGATGCCGTGGCTGCGGCAGGCGGCGAGGATGGTCGGGAAACGGCTCTCCCACATCGGGGCGCCGAAGTGCCGGCCGTCCAAATACATGTGCTCGACGCCCTGTTCGAGCGACCGGCGCAGGATCGCCTTGGCGACGATGTCCCGCGGCGCCAGTTCGGCGAGCTCGTGCTGCCCGACCATGAAACGGGTGCCGTCGGCGTCGACGAGATGCGCGCCCTCGCCCCGTACGGCCTCGGAGATCAGCGGCTGCTGGCCCTCCGCATCCGGCCCCAGATACAGGACGGTGGGATGGAACTGCACGAATTCGAGGTCGGACACCTCGGCGCCGGCGCGCAGCGCGAGGGCGACGCCGTCGCCGGTGGACACGGGCGGGTTGGTGGTGGCCGAGAAGACCTGCCCCATGCCCCCGGTGGCGAGGACCACCGCCGGGGCGTGCACGGCTCCCACGCCGTCGTGCTGGCCCTCCCCCATGACGTGCAGGGTCACGCCGGAGGTGCGACCCGCCTCGTCCGTGAGGAGGTCCAGGACCAGGGCGTTCTCGATGGTGCGCAGTCCGGCGGCGCGGACCGCCTCGACCAGGGCGCGGGAGATCTCGGCCCCGGTGGCGTCGCCACCGGCGTGCGCTATCCGGCGCCGGTGGTGGCCGCCCTCCCGGGTGAGCGCTATCTCGTCGCCGCCCGGGGTGGTGTCGAAGCGGGCACCGGCCGCGATCAGCCGGTGGACGGCGTCCGGGCCCTCGGTCACCAGGGTGCGTACGGCCGCCTCGTCGCAGAGTCCGGCGCCCGCGACGAGGGTGTCGTCCAGGTGCTGCTCGGGGGTGTCGCCGTCGCCCAGGGCCGCGGCGATACCGCCCTGCGCCCAACGGGTGGAGCCGTCGTCGAGGCGGGCCTTGGTGACCACGACGGTCCGCCGGCCGGCCGCGGCGCAGCGCAGGGCGGCGGTCAGCCCGGCCACGCCGGAGCCCACGACGACGACGTCGGCCTCGATGGCCCAGCCGGGGGCGGGGGCCTTCAGGCGTATGCCGGTGCCGGGTACGGGGCCGGTGGCTGTTCCGGTGGCGGGCACGGTCATCGGGTCGCTCCGAGGGGGCCGGTGGGTGGGGTGGGCGGTACGGCGGTCGCGGGCGCGGATCGCTCGCGGGCGGCGGAGGCGGGCGCCGGGGCTTCCTGGTGTACGGGCGTCACGTCGTCGCGGTAACCGGAAGCGGCGCCGGAGGCCGGCGACTCCGTGCCGAAGGTGAGGCGGAGGTTGTCGATGAGGCGCGTGGTGCCGACCTTGGCGGCCACCGCCAGGATCGCCTCGCCCACGTACCCGTCGGAGATCTCCGTGAAGTCGGACGGGTCGACCAGCGCCAGATAGTCGAGCACCAGGGGCGGGTCGAGCCGGGCGGCGTCCTCCAGGACGGCGCGGGCGGCGGCGCGGGCGACGGACGGCGCGTGCCGGGGGACCGCGGCGGCGTACGCGACGGCGTGCGCATCGGCGGCCGCCCGGTCCTCCCCGAGGGCGGCCAGCGCCGCCGAACGGTCCTGGGCCGCGTGGGCCGTGCAGGCGGCCCGGGCGCGCAGCGCCTCCTCGGCGGTGAGCCGGTCGCGGGCCGCGAACAGGGCCGCGGACAGCGCCAGCGCGGTGCGCCGCTCCGGGGCGGACAGATAGCGGTTGCGGCTGGAGAGGGCAAGGCCGTCCTCCTCGCGCACCGTGGGGACGCCGATGATCTCGACGGGGAAGTTGAGGTCGGCGGCCATCCGGGTGATGACGGCGAGCTGCTGGGCGTCCTTCTCGCCGAAGAACGCGAGGTCGGGCGCGGTCAGGTGGAGCAGCTTGGCGACGACGGTCAGCACGCCGTCGAAGTGCCCGGGCCTGCTGGCCCCCTCCAGGCGCGTCCCCATGGGCCCGGCGGTGATCCGGACCTGCGGTTCACCGCCCGGATAGACCTCGTCGACGGACGGCGCGAAGACCGCGTCCGCACCGGCCGCCAGGGCCAGCTCGACGTCCGCGTCCAGGGTGCGCGGATAGCGGTCCAGGTCCTCACCGGCCCCGAACTGCAGCGGATTGACGAAGACGGTGACGACGACCTGGCCCTGCGCCCCGGCCCGCCGGCGGGCGGCGCGGACGAGGGTCGCATGGCCCTCGTGCAGCGCTCCCATGGTCATGACGACGGCCCGCGCGCCACTACGGCGCGGCAGGTCACGGAGCGCGGCGGAGGTGTGGAGGAGGGTCATCGCTCGTCTCCCTCGGGGCCGTGACCGTCCTGGCCCGGATCGTTCGGACCGAGGCCGTCCTGGCCGGGGCTGTCGGGGCCCGGGCCGTTCGGGCCTGTGGCGGGCGGGGAGTCGGGGGCGGCACCGGCGAGCACGCCGAGGAGGTCCTCGGCCAGCTCCGGCTTCAGCAGACCGTGGGCCAGCGCCCGGTCCGCGGTCGCCCGGGCCATGGCGAGGTATCCGGCGACGTTCTGGGGGGCGTGCCGGCGCAGTTCGGCGACGTGGGCGGCGACGGTGCCCGCGTCCCCGCGCGCCACCGGGCCGGTCAGTGCGGCGTCGCCGGAACGCAGCGCGTTGTCGAGGGCGGCGCCGAGCAGCGGGCCCAGCATCCGGTCCGGGGCCTGCACGCCCACGTCACGCAGCAGCTCCAGCGACTGGGCAACCAGGGTGACCAGGTGGTTCGCGCCGATGGCCAGCGCCGCGTGATAGAGCGGACGATCCGCTTCCGCGATCCATTCGGGCTCCCCGCCCATCTCGATGACCAGCGCCTCCGCGGCCATCCGCAGCTCCTCGGGCGCGGTCACCCCGAACGAGCAGCCGGCCAGCCGCTGGACGTCCACGGAGGTGCCGGTGAACGTCATCGCGGGGTGCAGCGCCAGCGGCAGCGCCCCGGCCCGGGTGGCCGGGTCCAGCACCGCCGTCCCGAAGCGCCCGGAGGTGTGCACCAGCAGCTGTCCCGGCCGTACGGCGCCGGTCTCCGCGAGGCCGCTCACCAGGTCCGCGAGGGCGTCGTCGGGGACGGTCAGCAGAACCAGCTCGGCGCGGGCGAGCACCTCGGCCGGGGTGACCAGCGGGACGTCCGGCAGCAACTCGGCCGCCCGCCGCACGGAGGCGTCGGAGACCCCCGACACGGCGACCGGGCGGTGCCCGGCGAGCTGCAGCGACGCGGCCAGGGCGGGGCCGACCCGGCCGGCGCCGACGACCCCGACGGTCAGCCGGGCGGGGCGGTCCTGGGCCTCGGTGGGCGGATGTGCGTTCACGTGGCGATGGCCTTCCGTTCCAGTCCTCAGGGGGTACCGGACGATTCCTCGCCATGCTACGCGAGTGTTTCCGGGGGACTTCAGAGCTGTACGGAGGGTGAGACGCGGATCTCTCACCCGAGTTATCCACAGGGTTTTCCACAGGGCTCGCGGGTTGCGCCCAGCTGCGTCATGATCAGTCCCGACGGCGACCCACCGCACGGGCGAATCAGTCCCGACGGCAATCCACCGCACGGCAACCCACCGCGCGGGCGAAACGGGACCGTCGCCGAACGGCAGACGGGCGGACCGCGGGCAGCCTGAGGGCAGGCTCACGGCCGAAGACAGGCTCACGAAGGACCAGGGGGATGACGGGGATGACAGGAATCACGAAGGACAGCGACGAGGGCAGCGAGGGGGAGCAGCACGGCCACGGCGCGAGCGACGCCGGGAGCGACAGCTCCCGGCGAGCGCGGCGGATCGCCGCACTGCGCCGGGTGGAGCGGTCGCTCTCGCCGGCCCCACGGCCGGAAACGGTCCGCGAACGGCTGGACCGCCTGGTGGCCGACGCCCCCACCGCCTACGACCTGGACAAGATGACCGACGTCTACGCCAACGACGACGGGATAGTAGGCGAGCTGGAACGCCGCACCGCCGAGGCACTCGGCACGGAGGCCGCCGCCGTCTTCCCGACCGGCACGATGGCCCAGCAGGTGGCGCTGCGCTGCTGGGCGGGGCGTACCGGCAACGCGACGGTCGCCGGCCACCCGCTCTCCCACCTGGAGATGCACGAACGGGACGCGTACGCGGTGGTCAGCGGGCTGCGAATGGTCCATCCGACCAGCGCGCCCCGGCTGCCGACCGCCGAGGAGATCCACGGCCTCCAGGAGCCGTTCGGAACCCTGGCCCTGGAACTCCCCCTGCGCGACGCCGGTTTCGTGCTGCCGGAGTGGGACGAGCTGACCGCGGTGGTGGCGGCCGCCCGGGACCGGGACGCGGTGGTGCACTTCGACGGCGCCCGGCTGTGGGAGTGCGGCCCGCACCTCGGCCGCACCCTCCCCGAGATCACCTCGCTCGCGGACAGCGTCTACGTCTCCTACTACAAGTCGCTGGACGGCATATCGGGCGCCGCACTCGCCGGTTCCGAGGACTTCGTCGCAGAGGCACGTGCCTGGCGCCACCGCTACGGCGGCCAGCTGTTCCAGCAGTGGCCCGCCGCACTGGCCGCCCTGGCGGGCCTGGACCGCGAACTCCCCCGGATGCCGGAGTACGTCGCCCACGCCAAGGTGATCGCGCAGGCGCTGCGCGAAGGCCTGACGGCGGCCGGCGTGCCGTGGTTCAGGGTCCACCCGGAGGTGCCGCACACCCATCAGTTCCAGGTGTGGCTGCCGTACCCCTCCGAGGTTCTGGACGAGGCCGTCATACGGCAGGCGGAGGAGAGCAGGACGGCGCTGTTCCGCGGCTGGTTCGGGGGGGAGGCGGGGGAAACGCCGGGGGAGCCCCCCAAGGCCCGCCCCACACCCGAGGTGCCCGGCGCCGCACCCGAGCTTCCGCGCGCCACACCCCAGCTTCCGCGCGCCGCATCCGAGCTTCCCCGCGTCGCCCTCCGGAGGCGTCGCCACCAGCGGATGTCGCGCACGGTGCGCACGGTGTGGGTGCCGGGGAGGGGCGGGGCGGTCTCGCCTCGTCGGGCGGCCCGGTAGGCGTCGAGAAGGTGCTGCTGGTTCACGTTCATGCCGCCACTCTGGAACGGACGGTCCGCCCGCGGCACATCGATTGACGGGAGCCGTCAATCGACGACCGTGCAGGTCGTGGGCTCGCGCATGATGGGCCCATGGCCAACGTCATCGACATCACCGGGCTGCCCCCGGAGCGCATCGTCTTCGCCCCCTCTCCCCTCGCGGAGTTGGGCGCCGCGCTGCACGCGCTGTCGGAGCCGGGGCACCACCCCGGGCTGCACGGCTGGGTCACCGCCACCAACGCGGCCCTGAAGACCGACCTCGCCGACCGGCTGTGCGAGGCGGACTTCCTGTGGCGGTCCTCCCGTTCCGACATCCTGCTGCCGGCCCACCCCGCATCGACGCTGGCCGAGGAACTGGACGAGCTGGACAAGATCGACGACGAGCGGTTCGTGGCCGCCGCGTTCGAGATCTCCTGCTCGGCGACCTACACCCGGGCCACGCCGTCCCCACTGGTCGATGCGGAAGAACGGGCCCGGGTACGGGAGATGGCCGCCGCGCGCGGTCCGCGGCAGGCGGCCTTCACCGACCGGATGCTCACCGACCCCGACGGGCTGCGGGTCTGGCTGCGTCGCCTGCTGGAGGACTGCGAGGACGCGTTCTTCGGGGACATCTGGCGCCGGGTGGGCATCCAGTTGGCAGCCGATGCCCGGCACAAGACCGAACTGCTGCGGCGCAAGGGCCTGGCCGAGACGTTGCCCGCGACCTCGATCGCGCTGTCGCTGGACGAGGCGCAGGACGGGAGCGGCGGCGTCCGCATCATGGTGGACAAGTTGGCCAGGGGCCGTACGACGGCGTTCGCGAGCCCCGGCGATCCCGGCGTCACGTTCCTGCCGACGTCGTTCGGCTGGCCGCATCTGCTGGTCAGTCACGCCCCGGGCTGGCGTCCGGTGCTGCAGTACCCCGTCGCCAGCCCGGAGTTGCCGGCGCCGGCCACGCTGGAACTCACCCAGCAGCGGCTGGAGGCGCTGGGGCATCCGATGCGGATGCGGCTGTGCCGCACGCTGGCGCGGGGGCCGCATACGACGGGGGAGCTGGCGAACGCGTACGGCATCACCTCACCGGAGGTGTCGCGGCACATCACGACGTTGAAGAAGGCCGGGCTGATCCAGACGCGGCGCCGTGGGCGCTACGTGCTGCACCAGCTGGACCTCCAGGTGGTCGCCCGGCTGGGCAGCGACTTCCTGGAGGGCGTACTGCGCTGACTGCCCTGACTGCGCTGACGGGCGTGCTGCAGCGCAATACGCCCTGCGCTGGAGGACGTACCGGACTGGATGCCCTACGTGCCCGCCGGCCCTATGCCCCCGCTCCGCCGGCCCGCACCAGCCCCGTCTCGTATGCCAGCACCACTGCCTGGACCCGGTCGCGGAGGCTCAGCTTCGTCAGGATGCGGCCCACGTGCGTCTTGACCGTCGCCTCGGACAGCACCAGCCGGGCCGCGATCTCGCCGTTGGACAGCCCCTGGGCGACCAGCAGCAGCACCTCGCGCTCGCGGTCCGTGAGCCGCTCCAGCTCGGGGCGACCGGACTCGCCGGAGGTGGCAGGCAGCATGGGCGTGAAGCGGTCGAGGAGCCGGCGGGTGGTGGACGGTGCGACGACGGCGTCGCCGCTCTGCACCGCGCGGATCGCCGCGAGCAGTTCGCCGGGCGGCACGTCCTTGAGCATGAATCCGCTGGCCCCGGCCTTCAGTGCGGAGAAGGCGTACTCGTCCAGGTCGAAGGTGGTCAGGATGAGCACCTTGGGGGCGTCCTCCTTCTGGCCGCCCTCGCAGATCCGACGGGTGGCCTCGACCCCGTCCAGATGCGGCATCCGGACGTCCATGAGGATCACATCGACCTTGGTGGAGCGCAGCACCTCCAGCGCCTCGGCGCCGTTCCCCGCCTCCGCGACGACCTCCATGTCCGGCTGGGCGGCCAGCACCATCCGGAACCCGGTGCGCAGCAGCACCTGGTCGTCGACGAGCATCACGCGGATGGTCATGGGTCAGGGGTCCCTTCGTGGGCTGATGGCGGAGCGGGTGGAGCGGATGTGGCGGGTGGAGCGGGTGGAGCGGATGGAGAGGGTCGATCGGTGGAGCAGGGCGATCGGGTGGAGCGGGTCGAGCAGGGCGCGGTGGGTCGAGTGGGTCGCGAGGGGTGCAGGGGGTCGAGCGGGGCCGTGGGTCGAGCGGGCCGCCGCAGGAGGACCTGCTCGGCTCAGCGCATCACATGCCTCACCGGCCCGGTTTCAGGGGGAGTACGGCGCTGACGCGGAACCCGCCGCCCGGGCGCGGGCCGGCTATCAGGGTGCCGCCGACCATACCGACCCGTTCCCGCATGCCGATCAAACCGTGGCCGAGGCCATCCGCCCCGCCCGATTCGTAGAGCTCGTGCTGCGCACCGCGGCCGTCGTCCTCGACGAGCAGTTCGAGGTCGTCGTCCCGGTAGCTGAGGCGGACGGTGGCGGCGACGTCGGGCCCGCCGTGTTTGCGGCTGTTGGTGAGCGCTTCTTGGACGATGCGGTACGCGGTCAGTTCGACGCTGCTGGGCAGCGGGCGCGGCTCGCCCTCCACCCGGAAGTCGACGGGCAGTCCGGCACCGCGGACCTGGTCGATGAGGTCGGTGAGCTGTTCGACGCCGGGCTGGGGGACGTATTCGCCGCCTTCGGCCTGTTCGCCGGTGCGCAGCACGCCCAGCAGGCGGCGCATCTCGGCCAGTGCCTGGCGGCCCGTGCCGGAGATCGTTTCCAGGGCCTGCCGGGTCTGTTCGGGCGCGGCGTCGAGGACGTAGGCGGCGCCGTCGGCCTGGACGACCATGACGGAGACGTTGTGGGCGACGACGTCGTGCAGTTCGCGGGCGATCCGGGCGCGCTCGGCGGCGACCGCGATACGGGCCTGGGCCTCGCGCTCCTTCTCCAGCCGGGCGGCCTTCTCCTCCAGCTGGGCCCAGTAGGCGCGGCGGGTGCGCACGGAGTCGCCGAGGACCCAGGCCAGCACGAAGGGGACGGTGAGCAGCGCCGTGAAGAACAGGCTTTCCCACAACTGCCGGTTCTCGGGTCCCTCCCCGAAGCGCACCAGGGACAGGGCCGGGCCGACGAGGGCGCCGGCGAGGGCGCAGCGGGCGGCCCAGCGGGCGGTGGAGGTGCCGGATGCGACGGTGTACGTGATCACGAACATCGCGAAGTTGCCGATATTGGGCGGGATGTCGAAGATCAATTGGCCGACGCCGATGGCGGCCGTCAGCAGCAGCATCTTCACCGGGGCCTTGCGGCGCAGCGCCACGACGAGGCAGAGGCCGACCGTGAAGATCGCGGCGGCGAGCTGGCGCATGCCGCTGACGTCGCCGACGATCCACAGGCTGGTGAACCCGAGGAGAAGGACGGCCCAGAAGGTGTCCACTCCCGTCGGGTGCCTGCGGAGGAAGTCATAGAGGCGCTGCACGTCACCCAGCGTAGGCAGAGCGGATAGGTGTACGAGTCAACCGGAGGGGCGATCCTCTACGTCAGCTCTACTCCCCAAGGTGGAGACTCCATGCACCAAATGTGTCGGACCGGGGGACGGCCTGCACATCAACCCGTGGGTTGACCCGGCGGCCTCGCCCGTACCGTGGGGTGGTGACGAATGAGTGGTGCGGCTGGCGGGACGCGACCGAGCGGGCGCTGTACGGGGCGGACGACGGCTTCTACACCCGGCCCGGTGGCCCCGGCCCGGCCGGCCATTTCCGCACGTCGGTGCATGTTTCCCCGCTGTACGCCGGTGCCGTCGCGGCCCTTCTGCGCCGGGTGGACGGCGCGCTGGGCCATCCGGAGGAGCTGGCGCTGGTCGATGTGGGCGCGGGCCGCGGTGAGCTGCTGACGGGGGTGCTGGCCGCGCTGCCGGACGAGGTGGCCGCCCGGCTTCACCCGTACGCCGTCGAGCGGGCCGCGCGCCCCGGGGGGCTGGATCCGCGGATCGACTGGCTGGGCGAGCTGCCGGCACCGGGCTCGGTCACCGGGCTGCTGTTCGCGAACGAGTGGCTCGACAACGTGCCGGTGGACGTCGTCGAGACGGACGGGGACGGGGTGGCCCGCCGGGTGCTGGTCCGTGCGGACGGCACGGAGCGGCTGGGCGAGCCGGTCGACGGCGCGGACGCGGAGTGGCTGCGGCGCTGGTGGTCGCCGCCGGCCCCGTCCGCCGCTCCCACCGTCCGTGCCGCTCCCACCGTCCGTGCCGCGCCCTCCCCCGGGCTCCGCGCGGAGATCGGGCGCCCTCGGGACGAGGCGTGGGCGCGGGCCGTCCGTACGCTGCGCGCCGGGCTCGCGGTCGCCGCCGACTACGCGCATGCGCGCCAGGACCGCCCGCTCTTCGGCACCCTCACCGGCTTCCGCGACGGCCGCGAGGTGCGCCCCGTCCCGGACGGCAGCTGTGACATCACGGCGCATGTGGCGCTGGACGCCTGCGCGGGGCCGTCGGCCGAGCTGCTGACCCAGCGGGAGGCGCTGCGCGCCCTGGGGGTGGACGGCCGCCGTCCGCCGCTCTCCCTGGCGTCCACCGACCCGGCCGCGTACATCCGGGCCCTGGGTACGGCCGGCGCGGCGGCGGAACTGACCGATCCGGCGGGTCTCGGCGGCTTCGGCTGGCTCGTGGAGCCGGTGGGCGGGGAGTGCGCGGGCCTGCTCAAGCCGTGAGGGCGGGGCTTCTCGCCGACGTTCCCCGCCGGCGTTCCAAGGGGTGGGACGGCGCAGGCCCAGGGCGTCCCCCGGGGTGGCGGGCTGCGAAACTGTTCCCATGACGGAGACGACGGTCGGCATCGGCGGCGCGGCGGAAAGCACCGACATGGTGCTGAACATCGGCCCGCAGCATCCCTCCACGCACGGTGTGCTGCGGTTGCGCCTCGTCCTGGACGGCGAGCGGATCCAGCACGCCGAGCCGGTGATCGGATACATGCACCGGGGTGCCGAGAAGCTCTTCGAGGCCCGCGACTACCGCCAGATCATCATGCTCGCCAACAGGCACGACTGGCTGTCGGCGTTCTCCAACGAGCTGGGTGTGGTGCTGGCCGTCGAGCGGATGCTGGGCATGGAGGTGCCCGAGCGCGCGGTGTGGACGCGGACGCTGCTGGCCGAGCTGAACCGCGTGCTGAACCATCTGATGTTCCTCGGCTCGTACCCCCTCGAACTGGGCGGTATCACCCCCGTCTTCCACGCGTTCCGTGAGCGCGAGGAGCTCCAGACCGTCATGGAGGAGATCTCCGGCGGCCGGATGCACTACATGTTCAACCGCGTCGGCGGCCTCAAGGAGGACCTGCCGGCCGGCTGGCTGGGCCGGGCCCGGCAGGCCGTGGCGGATGTGCGCTCCCGTATGGACGTCTTCGACAACCTGGTCCTGGGCAACGAGATCTTCCGCGGCCGGACGCGGGGCGTCGGGGTGCTCGCCCCGGAGACGGTGCACGCGTACGGCGTTTCCGGGCCGATCGCCCGCGCCTCGGGCGTCGACTTCGACCTGCGGCGCGACGAGCCGTACCTGGCGTACGGGGAGCTGGCGTCCACGCTCAAGGTGGTCACCCGTGAGGAGGGCGACTGCCTGGCCCGCTTCGAGTGCCTGCTGGAGCAGAGCCACAACGCCCTGGATCTCGCCGACGTCTGCCTGGACCGGATCGCGGAGCTGCCGCCGGGGCCGATCAACCAGCGTCTGCCGAAGGTGCTGAAGGCGCCCGAGGGCGCGACGTACGCCTGGACCGAGAACCCGCTCGGCATCAACGGCTACTACCTCGTCTCCAAGGGCGACAAGACGCCGTACCGCCTGAAGCTGCGCTCCGCGTCGTACAACAACATCCAGGCGCTGGTGGAGCTGCTGCCGGGGACGCTGGTCGCCGACATGGTCGCGATCCTCGGCTCGATGTTCTTCGTCGTCGGCGACATCGACAAGTAGGGCGACGGCAAGAAGAACGCCGAGAAGCAGAGCCGAGAAGCAGAGCGTCGACGGGCAGAGCGTCGGCGGGCAGAGCGCCAGCGCTGTCCACAGCCTGTGGACAGCGCTGGCATGTCTGTCAGCTCCCGCGCCCGCGAAACCGCTTATCCCCGAAAACCACTCGGCCCCGGAGCCGGTCGGGCTTCGGGGCCGAATGCAGAGCGGGGGCGGGCGGTCGGGAGCCCCGCCGAGCCGAGTGGGAAAACGGCGGTCAGGAAATGGCGGTCCGCAGGGCGCCGAGGTCGAGCTGCTCGGTCTCGTCGTGGGCGGTCAGGTCGATGACCTCGCCGGCACCGCTGGTCGTCTCGCCGTCCGCGGTCGGAACGCCGTCCCGCGCACCCTCGGCGGGCGCCCCGGACTGCGGCTCCGCCGCGTCCTGCTCGTCGCCCGCAGCCCGCTCACCGGCGGTCGGCGCGGCACCGGCCTCCGGCGCGCCCCCCGCGTCCGTACGGGCCCCGGGGAGGGCCGTGCGGGCCGCCGTCCGGGCCGAGTGCTCGGCGAGGGCCTCGTCGCCGACGACGTCCGCCAGGTCGTCCTCCAGCGGCGCGGGCAGCTGACGGGGGCCGGGCGCGGTCGCGTTGCCGAAGAAGTCGAAGCCGCCCACGGTGCGCGAGGCGGTGGGACGGGGCGGGGCGACCGCGGCGGCGGACGGGACCGGGCGGAGCGCGGGTCCGGCGGCGGTGGCCGTACGGGCGGGGAAGGCGCCGCCCGTGCGCTGTGCGGCGGCCGCCTGGCCGTTCCCCCGGCTGGTGTCCCCGTCCTGGCCGGTGTGGCCGCCCGGTGCGGTGTGGCCGCCCGGTGCGGGCTGCGCGGGCCGCTCGGCGGCGGCGCGCTGCCGGGCGGCGTTGCGCGCCAGTTGACGGAGCGCCTGGTCGGCCTGCGCGTACGCCGACGCGGTCGGGGCCGGCACCGGCCGGTCCGACGACGGCCGGCCCGAGGCCTCACGGTCCGCCGATGCCTGACGGCCCGACGCCTGACGATCCGACGCCTGACGGTCCACCCGTGCCCGGCGGTCCGGTGCCGGGGCGTCAGCGGCGGTGGGCACGGCCGCTCCTGCGGACCCGGGGGCCCGGGAGGCGCCGGCGGCGGCCGGGAGTGCCCGGGCCGGGGCGGACGCCTCGATGGCGAGCAGCCGGCGGCCCTCCAGTGCGCTGGCCCGCTCGGTCTCGGCGGTGGCGTAACGGCGGAGCAGCTCGGCGTGTTCGCTGCGCAGCCGGGCCAGTTCGGCGCGCTTGGCGCGCAGCTTGGTGTCGAGGGCGGTGCGGAGCTCGCGGGACTCCTCGAGGTCGGTTTCGAGCTCGGCTATCCGCTCCTCGGTGCGCCACTCGTCGCGCACCCGGGCACGGGTGAGTTCGGCGACCCGTCGGCCGGCCTTGCGGTCCCAGCTCCTCAGCAGGACGGCACCGGTGACGGCCGCGGCCGCCGCGCCCGCGGCGAGCACGCGTTGGACCAGATCATCGCCGACAAACCACGGGCCCGCGGCGCAGACAAGGGACACACCGGCGACCGTCGTGGGAGGAAGCAGCCGGTGGAGGGGTGGGGAATGGCGGTGGCGTCCTCGTGGCATGGCCAGAAACTTACCGTGCGTGCGGGATCTATGGGGCCCGGCCCACAAATCCGTTTCCGGCTGGTTACTTCCTGACCAGTCCCTTCGACTCCACATATGACTGGGCGACATCCGCGGGCTTGAGCCGCTCGGCATCCACCTTGCGGTTCAAGTTGATCAAGTCTTCGGTGGTCAGGGTGCGGGTGAGCTTCGCAAGTGCGCTCTCGATCCGCTTGTCCCCGGCGCTCTCGGCATTCACCACCGGCAGCACATTGTCGGCGTTCTGCAGCCGCTTGTCGTCCTTGAGGAGCACCAGTCCGAAGCTGTCGAGCGTGGCGTCCGTGGTCGTGGTGAGCACCAGCTGATCGGTGCCGTCCTTGACGGCCTGCTTGGCCTGTGGCGTCCCGACTCCCTTGGGGTCCAGCCCCGTGATGTCGATGCCGTACGTCTTCTCCAGGCCCGGCTTGCAGAACACCCGGGTCTCGCACTCCTCACCCGAGGCGAGTTTGATCTTCTGCTTCGATTCTCCGAGGTCGGAGAGGGTGGAGAGCTTGTGCTGCGCGGCGAATTCCTTGCTCACCGCGAAGGCGTTCTGGTCCGTCGCACGGCCCGCCGGCAGCACCTTCAGTCCGCGCGGCCCGGCGAGCTTCTTCAGTGCCGCGACCGTCTTGCCGATGTCGGCGGAAGCGACCGGCTTCGCCTTGCTGCCGTTCTTCTTCGCGTTGAGGAATTCGGCGAGCGTGGAGGCATATTCGGGAACGACGTCGATCTGGCCCTTCTCCAGGGCGGGTTCATACAGCTCACGATTGGCGAGGGTCTGAACTCGGGTGCGGTAACCGGCGTCCCGCAGGAGCCGGGAATAGATCTCGGCGAGCACCTTGGACTCGGTGAAACCCGCCGAGCCGATGACGAGCTCGCCGCGCGTTCCGCCCTTGCCGTCGCCGCCGCCCTTCTCCTCCAGGGTCGGGCCGCCGCACGCGGCCAGCCCGGCCGCCACCGCCAGCACCGTGCCCGCGACCACCGCGGTGCGCACCGTGCGGGCCGAGCGGGCCGTGCGCACCGTGTGTCCCGTGCGAGCCGTGCACTCCGTGCGTGCCGTGTTGCTTCTCGTCGATGCCATGTGGATGCCCCTTCAGCCCGTCCGTCAGTTCAGTCCGTAAGTCCGCCGGCCCGCCGGCCTGCCGGCCCATCAGTCCGCCAGCCCATCAGCCCATCAGCCCGTCAGTCCGTAAGCCCGTCAGTCCGCCGGTATCAGCTCTGTGCGGGCCGGGGCGGGCCGCAGGGTCCGCCGGCCACCCCGCATCGGGTCGAGGAGCCGCTCGGCGAGGACGAGGACGCCCTCCACGGCCAGGGCGAGGACGGCCACCAGCAGCGCGCCGGCGACGACCTGCGCGGTGTCGTAGTTGCCGAAGCCGGCGGTGATGATCCGGCCCAGGCCCCCGCCGCCGGCGAGCGCCGCCAGCGTCGCGGTCGCCACCACCTGGACCGTGGCCGACCGCAGGCCCGTCATGATCAGCGGGTAGGCGAGCGGTATCTCGACCCGGAACAGCACCTGCGGCCCGGACATGCCCATCCCGCGCGCGGCCTCGACCACATCGCGGTCCGCCTCCCGCATCCCGAGATAGGCGTTGGTCAGCAGCGGCGGCACCGCGAACAGCACCAGCGCGAGGACCGTCGGCCAGTCGCCGTGCCGGCCCAGCGGGCTGAGCGTCAGCAGCACCAGGACCGCGTACGTCGGCACCGCCCGCCCGATGTTGGCCAGATTGACCGCCAGCGCACCGCCCTTGCCGAGGTGTCCCAGCCAGAGCGCCACGGGCAGGGCGATCAGGCAGGCCAGGGCCAGGCACACCGCGCTGAGCCGGACGTGCTCGGCCAGGCGGTGCGTCACGCCCTTCTCACCCGCCCAGTTGGCGGCCGTCGTCAGCCACTGCCAGGCCCCCGCGATCACTCCCATCGCTCAGCCCACGCCTTCGCCGCACGGGTCCGGCCGCGCGCCCGCGCCGCCGCCCTGCCCCATACCCCGGGCCGGGCCCCGGCCCGCGTCCACGGTGTCAGCAGCCGCTGCAGAACCATCAGCAGGACGTCCGCGACCAGCGCCAGCAGCACGCACAGCACCGAGGCCGTCAGCACCTCGGCCTTGAAGAAACCGGCCATTCCGCTGGCGATGAGATTGCCCAGACCGCCGTAACCGACGACGGAGCCGACGGTCGTCATCGCCACCGTCGAGACCGTGGCGATCCGCAGCCCGGCCACCAACGCGGGTATCGCCAGCGGGAGTTCCACGCCGAACAGCAGCCGCACCGGGCCGTACCCCATGCCGCGGGCGGCCTCCCGCACCCCGGCGGGAACCGCCTGCAGACCGGCGAGGATGTTGCGCACCAGGATCGTCAGCGAATACAGCACCAGGCCCGTCACGACCACCGCCGCCGAGACCCCGAAGACCGGTGTGAGCAGCGCGAACATCGCCAGCGAAGGGATCGTGTACAGCACCGTCGTCAGCCCCAGGACCGGCCCCGCCGCGCCCCGCCGGCTCCGCGCCACCAGCGCCAGCGGGAAGGCGAGCAGCAGGCCGAGGGCGACGGACACGGCGGTGATGCCGAGGTGCTGGACCGTGGCGTCCAGCAACTCCTGGCTGCGGGTGCGCAGATACTCACCGCACACCCAGTCGTTCGCCTCCAGGCAATTCGCCCCGCCCGTCCGGCCGCTCATCTCCGTCACCTCCCCCGCCGGTCCCCGCCCGACCACGCCACCCCGGAGCACACCGTGCGGCACCTCTGCCGTGGCGCAACCCGTTCGCTCATCTTTTCGATGTCATTGCGACCGACCCTAGACCCGACCACTGACAATCGCACCGGTCCCGCCGCCCACCGGCCGGTATCGCCATCCACCCGCAACACCCCGTTCACGGCCGACGGCAGACGGCGTACGGGCGGCAGGCGGCGGCAGCACGGGCCGTACGCGAGGCGCCAGATGCGCCGGGCCCGCCCGCAACGCCGCCAGGCCCGCCCCCCTACGCCGCCAGGCCTGCCCTGCCCCCGCGCCGCCGGACCCGCCCCCAATGCCGCGGGGCCCGGCCCGCGCAGCGTCTCGCTGTCGCAGGCCGGGCCCCGCCCGGTGTCACTGTGCGGGTCAGGCCCGCGCGTCGGCCCCGCCGTCGCCCTCGTCGTCCGGCAGCTTGCAGACCCGCTCCAGGAAGATCGCGGCGACCACCACGGCCGCGCCGGCGAGCACCGACAGACCGGCGTAGATCGCCTGGTCCCGGCGGGGGTCCACCTCGAGTCCGGCGGTCAGCAGGAAGACGCCGACACCGCCGTACAGCCCGGCCACCAGCGACGCCACCAGGGCGCTCGCCTGGCCGAAGACCACCGCACGGGCGGCCAGCAGCGGATCGACGCCCTTGGCGCCGGGCCGCCGCTCCCGCTGGGCCCGCAGCCGGCCGCGCAGCTCGAAGGCGGTGCCCGCGAGCACGGCGGCAAGGAACGCCAGCACGATCGGCGCGGCCACCGGCACGCTCGGGAGCGTGCCGAAGGAGTCCCACAGCCGGGCGCCGCCCCAGGCCAGCACCCCGGCTGCCAGGAACAGCCCGACGAGCACCTTGATGTGTAGCTGTTTCACCGAGCGATCGCCCCTCGCACCGTCCTGCCCCTTACCGCCACCGCGGCCGTCCTCGTCGCCGTACCGCCGCCGTCGCCATGGCCGTCACCCGGTCCCACGACCGCGCCGGTCCCACGACTCCTCGGGTCCAACGACTACTCCGGCAGCCGGAGTTCCAGGTCCGCGCGCGGCAGCACGCCCGTGCGGCCGACCACCGAGAGGAGCTCGGCCACCGCACCGCGCCCGGGAACCTCCGCCTCCGGGTCGATGTCGTGCCACGGCACCAGGACGAAGGCCCGCTCATGGGCGCGCGGGTGCGGCAGCGTCAGCCGCGGGTCGTCGGAGACGATGCCCTGATAGGCCACGATGTCGACGTCGATGGTGCGCGGCCCCCAGCGCTCGTCGCGGACCCGCTTGAACGCCTCCTCGATGGCGTGCCCGCGCTCCAGGAGGGAGTCCGGCGGCAGGGTCGTCTTGATCAGCACCACGGCGTTGAAGTACGACGGCTGGCTGCCCGGCGCGACGCCCCACGGCTCGGTCTCGTACACCGGGGAGACCGCTTTGACCCGCAGACCCGGGGTGTCCTCCAGGGCGTCCACGGCACCCTGCAGGGTCTCCAGGCGGTTGCCGAGGTTGCTGCCGAGGGAGATCACGGCGTGCTTGGGGTTGGAGAGCGTCACATCGGCGGCGTCCACCTGCTCCACGACGGAGGCGGGCACCGGCTGTACGGTCGGGTCACTGCTGGTGTTCATGTACTCGACTCCGAGTGATGGTGATGGTCACGTCGTCGAAGGGGACGGTGATCGGCGCGTCCGGCTTGTGCACCACCACCTCCACTTCCTGCACGCCCTCGTGCTTGAGGCACTGGTCGGCGATGCGCTCCGCCAGGGTCTCGATGAGGTCGACGGGCTCGCCCTCCACGACGGCCACCACCTCCTCGGCCACGACGCCGTAGTGCACGGTCTTCGCGAGATCGTCGGAGGCGGCCGCCTGACGGGTGTCCAGACCGAGCACCAGGTCCACGATGAAGGTCTGGCCTTCTTCGCGCTCCCGCGGGAACACCCCGTGGTGGCCTCGGGCCTTCAGCCCACGCAGCGCGACACGATCCACGCGAATCACTCCCACTGGTCCACGGCACCTCTGGCGCCACTGTTCGTCGGTTCCGGGCAGGCGCCGGAGCGATCCGGCAACACTGCCCCGCCATCGAATCTACCTTCGAGCACCGACAGTCCTCGCCCACGGGGGCTATGGACAAGACCCCGTCCTGCTGCTAGGCGTGCCGCATCGAGCGGGCCGGGAGATCGTCCGCGCGCCTCATACCCCCTGGTCCGCGCCCCACCCCTACCCGTCCCGCACTTGGCT
Organism: Streptomyces sp. NRRL S-337; assembly: GCF_000720175.1. Lineage (GTDB taxonomy): Bacteria > Actinomycetota > Actinomycetes > Streptomycetales > Streptomycetaceae > Streptomyces > Streptomyces siderophoricus. The sequence goes on along the minus strand of NZ_JOIX01000015.1, from coordinate 137,663 downwards.
CGAACGGGTGCGCCCTCGCCCATATGGCTGACGCCCGCCGCTGACGCCGGCACAGAACCGGGCCATCGGCGCAAGTCCGGACGGCCATGGCAAGGCTCACACACCGGGCCGATCCCGGGCACACCCCCGACACGCACCGGCCATGTCCCCGGCACGTCCCGTTCACACCGCGCCCGCGTCCGGCTCCCCCTCGTCGTCCTCGTCCTCGTCGTCCTCGCGGTCCGCCAGCACCGGCGACCCGTGGTGCGACCACACCCGCCAGCCGTCGTCCGTGCGCCGGAAGACGTTCGTCGCCACGACCAATTGGCCGATCAGCGGCCCCACCGACCCGTCGTCCTCGGCCGGCCCGCCGCTGAGGATGTTCTCGGTGCAGGTCACCAGAGCGGTGTCCCCGACGACGTCGATCTCGACGTCGGTCAGGAAGAACTGGATGTACTCGGTGTTCGCCATGATCAGGGCGTACGAACGGAGCACCTCGCCGCGCCCGCGGAGCACCGGCCACCCGGGGTGCACCACGCTCACCTGACCGTCCAGCCACAGCTCGGACAGCGCCTCGTGATCGCCGCGCTCGATGGTCTCGTACAGGGTCGTGTTCGCCTGCTCGACCAGCTCGATGTCCGTCCGTGGGCCCAAGCCGCTCACACCGCTCCCGTCGTCTTCGACGTCCGCTTCGTCGTACCGTCCGCCGGGTCCGTTCCGGCGGCCGCGGCCGCCGCGCCCTCCACGGCACGGGCCACCCGTACCGCGTCCGCGCTCGCCCTGACCTCGTGCACCCGCACCGCCCAGGCCCCCTCTCGCGCCACCATCGCCGATACCGCCGCCGTCGCCGCGTCCCGCTCCCGGGCCGGCGGCGGGGCCGCTCCGTCGTCCCCCGCCAGCACCCTGCCCAGGAACCGTTTCCTCGATGCCGCCACCAGCAGCGGCCGGCCCAGCGCCCGCAGCCGCTCCAGACGGGCGATCAGGGCCAGGTCGTGCTCCGCCTGCTTGGCGAAGCCCAGACCGGGGTCGATGACGATCCGCTCCGGGTCGATGCCTCCGGCCACCGCGCGCTCCATGGCCCGCCCGAGCTCGTCGACGACCTCGGCGACCACGTCGCCGTAGACGGCCCGGTTGTTCATGTCGATGGACTGGCCGCGCCAGTGCATCACGACGAACGGCACGTGGTGCGCGGCCACCACCGGCACCATCGCCGGGTCGGCGGCACCGCCGCTGACGTCGTTGACCAGCCGCGCCCCCGCCTGCACCGCCTGTTCGGCGACCGAGGCGCGCATGGTGTCGACGGACACCACGGCGCCGGCCGCGGACAGCTCCCGTACGACCGGGACGACCCGCCGCAGCTCCTCGGCCTCGTCCACCCGCGCCGCGCCCGGACGGGTCGACTCGCCGCCCACGTCCACCAGGTCGGCACCCTGTGCCACCAGGTCCAGGCCGTGTTTGACGGCGAGTTCGGTGTCGAACCACTCACCGCCGTCGGAGAACGAATCGGGCGTCACGTTCACGACGCCCATCACCGCGCAGCGGTCCCAGTCCGGCAGTCCGGCCACCTGGCCACGCAAGGTACTCATGGGACCAGCGTAGGCCGTGTGCCGACCGGCCGGATTGCGACCGCCGCCTGGGGTGTACGGCCGGGGGCCGTACACCGGGTGTCCCGGGCCGGCCCCGGCCGCGCCGCCGTCCAGGTGTCCGTCAGGCCGCCTGCTCGACCGCGTCCGCGGCCCGGACCGGCTCCACCGTATGTGCGCACGGCCGCGGCTCCGCGGCCTTCCTGCGGCGCAGTACGCGCGGCAGCTCCAGATAGCCCTCGGCCTGCATGGTGGCGAGACCGATGCGCGGGATGTCCCGGGTGGTGCGGAAGACCACGAAGCGCGGCTCCCAGCGCGGGCGGAACTTGTCGTTGAACTTGTAGAGCGACTCGATCTGGTACCAGCGGGACAGGAAGAGCAGCGTCCCGCGGGTGATGCGCATCACCGGCCCCGCGCCCAGCTTCTCGCCGCGCTCCAGGTAGGAGCGGAAGACCGCGAAGTTCAGCGAGAGCTGCTTGATCTTCAGGTCCGGCGCGGCTTGCAGGGCGGCGACGATCAGCAGCTCGTTCATGCCGGGGTCGGCGCTGCGGTCGCGCCGCATCCGCTCCAGCGAGATGCCGTCCGGGCCCCAGGGCACGAAGTACTGCAACGCCTTCAGGTCGCCGAACGGGCCGGGCTCCTCGCCCTCCCCCGGGGCCAGATGCGCGGTCGCGATCACCGCGTCGCCGTCCTTGACCGCGTCGATGCGGCCCAGCGCCATGGAGAAGCCACGCTCCTCGTCGGTGTCACGCCAGGCGTCGGCGGCCCTCTGTACGTGCTCCAGTTCCTCCGGTTCCAGGTCACGCACCCTGCGCACCTTGGTGGTGTACCCGTTGCGCTCGATGCGCTTGACCATCTGGCGCACATTGCGCATCGCACGGCCGGACAGCGTGAAGTCAGCGACGTCGACGATCGCCTCGTCGCCCAGCTCCAGCGCGTCCATGCCGGTCTCACGGGTCCACACCTGGCCGCCGGTCTCGCTGCAACCGTGCACCGCCGGCGTCCACGAGTGCGCCCGCGCCTCCTCCATGAAGCGCTCGATGGCGCCCGGCCACGCCTCCACGTCGCCTATCGGGTCACCGCTGGCGAGCATCACGCCGGAGATCACCCGGTAGCAGACCGCGGCCTTGCCGGACGCGGAGAAGACCGCGCCCTTGTCGCGGCGCAGCGCGAAGTAGCCGAGCGAGTCCCGGCCGCCGTGCCGGGCCAGCAGCTCGCGCAGCTGCTGCTCGTCCTCGTCGGTCAGCCGGGCCGCCGGGTGCTCGGGGCGGAAGGCGAGGTAGGCGGTGGTGGCGACGGTCAGCAGGCCCAGCGCGCCGAGGGAGTAGCCGACGGTGTAGTCCACCTGGTGGGTGTAGCCGATCGGGCCCTCGAAGCCGAAGAGGCCGAACAGCACGTGCTCGGCGCGCTGCAGGAAGGACGGCGACCCGACGATCTTGCCCGGGTGGGAGCTGACGATCACCATGCCGATGGCGAAGCTCGCGCCGCCCAGGACCACGAAGTTGGCCAGCGCCTTCCAGCGGCTGCGCGGATCGGGCAGGGCCGCGAATTCCTTCCGGTGCCACACCAGGTAGCCCAGCAGCGCGGTCGAGAGCACCGCGCCGAAAACGGAGTGGCGGTACACGAGCTGGGCGGCGATCCCCACCGGGAGCAGCGCCACCGCCGCTCCCCAGGCCCGCCGCTTACGCCGTTTGAGGCCGTGCGCCAGAAGGAGCAGCAGGATGCCGACGACGATGGAGGCGGCGGCCGCCAGCGGACTGACCGCGCCCGGCAGCACTTCGGCCAGGGCGTGCATCCGGCTGTGCCGGAAGCGCGGGAACACTCCGGCGACCAGGTTCAACAGGCCGACGGCCGCGCCGGCGGTGCCGATGAGCCCGGGCACCGCTTCGGGCCGTGGGCCGCGGAGCCAGCGTGGCGTTCGCCACGCAACCTTCTCCGACTTTTCGCCATCTAGCCTGTCAGACATCACTTTCCCGTCGCCCCGGTCGAGAAGACGTGCGAGCCTAGTCGCAGCATCTGGACTTTTGCGCCCTGTATGACGGCGTTTCAGGGCTCGGGGTTCCATCAGCGGTACGGATGACCCGGCCGCCCGGAAGAAAGCACCACATGGGTCTCACCAGCAAGAAAGTGCTGCTTCTTGCCGTCCTCGTCGCGGTAGCACTGTTCATCCTCACCGTTTGGCTCTGGCCGCGCCTGTCCAAGGGGAACTGGCGCACCGTCCTGGGCCGGGTCGGGCTTTTGCTGGCGACCCAGCTCTCCCTCTTCGCCGCGGTCGGCCTGTTCGCCAACAACTCCTTCGGCTTCTACGCCTCCTGGGCCGACCTCTTCGGCCAGGAGCAGGAACCGGGCGTGGTGACGAACTACCAGACCGGCCCGAACGGCACCAAGCTGCAGATGCTGGGCACCGAACGCATCAGCGTCCAGAACGGCTCCCGGCCCTCGTCGGCCGGCCGTATCGACAAGGTGCTCATCCGCGGCGAGCATTCCAAGATCGCCAGCCCGGCGTTCGTCTATCTGCCCCCGCAGTACTTCCAGAAGAAATACGCGAAGAAGAAATTCCCGGCGGCACTGGTCCTCACCGGCTACCCGGGCACCGCCGAGGCCCTCTACAAGAAGCTGCATTTCCCGCAGACCCAGCACGGCCTGCTCAAGGAGCACCGGATGCGGCCGACGGTCCTGGTGATGATGCGGCCGACCGTCGCGCCGCCGCGGGACACCGAGTGCGTGGACATACCGAACGGCCCGCAGACCGAGAGCTTCTTCACCAACGACCTGCGCGCGGACATCACCGAGCACTACCGAATAGGGCGTGAGGCGAAGAGCTGGGGCGTCATCGGCGACTCCACCGGCGGCTACTGCGCGCTGAAGATGACCATGCGCCACCCCGACGCGTACTCCACCGCGGTGGCCCTCTCCGGCGCCTACAAGGCCCCGCTGGACGCCACCACCGGCGACCTCTTCGCCGGCGACATGCGGCTGGAGCGCGAGAACAACCTGCTGTGGCGTCAGCGCCACCTGCCCGCCCCGCCGGTGAACCTCCTGGTCACCAGCAGCAAGCAGGGCGAGGCCAACTACAAGCAGACGCTCCGCTTCATCGAGCAGACGAAGTCGCCCACCCGCGTCTCGTCGATCATCCTCGACAGCGGCGGCCACAACTTCAACACCTGGCGCCGCGAGATCCCCGCGGCCCTCGAATGGCTGGGCAACCACCTCAAGGCGTGACTCCCAGCGCCGGGCCCTTCGGAGGAGCCTTTGTGCGGCGGGACGGCCGGTGTGCCGCCCCGTCGCCGTCCCGCGGGCGTCAGCGCGCCAATATCAGGCTCATCGCCTCGGCCCGGGTCGCCGCATCGCGCAGCTGACCGCGGACGGCCGAGGTCGTCGTCTTCGCGCCCGGCTTCCGCACCCCGCGCATGGTCATGCACATGTGCTCGCACTCGATGACGACGATCACGCCGCGCGGCTCCAGGATCTCCATCAGCGAGTCCGCGATCTGCGTGGTCAGCCGCTCCTGCACCTGCGGGCGCCGGGCGAACACGTCCACCAGGCGGGCCAGCTTCGACAGCCCGGTGATCTTGCCGTCGGAGGACGGGATGTAGCCGACGTGCGCCACACCGACGAACGGCACGAGGTGGTGCTCACAGCTCGACACCAGCTCGATGTCCTTGACCAGCACCATCTCGTCGTGGCCCAGGTCGAACGTGGTCGTCAGCACGTCCTCCGGCTTCTGCCACAGCCCGGCGAAGATCTCCTTGTACGCCCGTGCCACCCGAGCCGGCGTCTCCAGCAGACCCTCGCGGTCCGGGTCCTCGCCCACCGCGATCAGCAACTCACGGACGGCGTTCTCGGCCCGCTTCTCGTCGAACGTACCGATCGTGCCGTCGACGTCCAGCGTCACAGGGTCCGTCATGTGTGCCTCGTTCCTTCTGCGCCCGCTCGAACGCGGTGTCAATCGGCGGAAATGCCGCGCCCCCCAGGCTAAACCTGGGGGGCACGGCATGTATTCCAGGGCCCGTGGAGCCCCTGGTCAGCTCTCCGGGTGCGGCTCCTCCGAGCTCTCCACCTTCTTCTCCGTGGAGACGGTGGCCGCCGTCACGGAGCCGTTGGCCGGGGCCAGCTCCTTGGGCGAGAGCACCGGCGGGCGGGTCGACGGCGTACGCCGCGAGGAGCCGGTCCACGCCGGGCGGGCCGGGCGCTTGACCACGTGCTTGAACAGCTCCGCGATCTCCTCCTTGCCGAGGGTCTCCTTCTCCAGGAGCGTCAGCACGAGGTTGTCGAGGATGTCGCGGTTCTCGACCAGGATCTCCCACGCCTCGTTGTGCGCGGTCTCGATCAGCTTCTTGACCTCTTCGTCGACCAGCGCGGCGACCTCTTCGGAGTAGTCGCGCTGGTGACCCATCTCACGGCCCAGGAAGGGCTCGGAGTTGTCGGTGCCGAACTTGATCGCGCCGAGCCGCTCGGTCATGCCGTACTGCGTGACCATCGCGCGGGCCGTGGCGGTGGCCTTCTCGATGTCGTTGGCGGCACCGGTGGTCGGGTCGTGGAAGACCAGCTCCTCCGCCGCGCGGCCGCCCAGCATGTACGCCAGCTGGTCGAGCATCTCGTTGCGGGTCGTGGAGTACTTGTCCTCGTCGGGCAGGACCATGGTGTAACCCAGGGCCCGGCCGCGGGACAGGATCGTGATCTTGTGGACCGGGTCGGAGTTCGGGGAGGCCGCCGCGACCAGGGCGTGTCCGCCCTCGTGGTACGCGGTGATCTTCTTCTCCTTCTCGGACATGATCCGGGTCCGCTTCTGCGGGCCCGCCACGACGCGGTCGATCGCCTCGTCCAGGAAGTGGTTGTTGATCAGCTTCTCGTCGCTCCGGGCCGTCAGCAGCGCGGCCTCGTTGAGGACGTTCGACAGATCGGCACCGGTGAAGCCGGGGGTGCGCTTGGCGACGGCCGAGAGGTCGACGTCCGGGGCGACCGGCTTGCCCTTCTGGTGGACCTTGAGGATCTCCAGACGGCCCTGCAGGTCCGGACGGTCGACGGCAATCTGCCGGTCGAAGCGGCCGGGGCGCAGCAGCGCCGGGTCGAGGATGTCCGGACGGTTCGTCGCGGCGATCAGGATCACGCCGCCCTTGACGTCGAAGCCGTCCATCTCGACGAGGAGCTGGTTCAGGGTCTGCTCACGCTCGTCGTGGCCACCGCCGAGCCCCGCACCGCGGTGCCGGCCGACGGCGTCGATCTCGTCGACGAAGACGATCGCCGGGGCGTTCGCCTTGGCCTGCTCGAAGAGGTCACGGACCCGGGAGGCACCGACACCGACGAACATCTCGACGAAGTCGGAGCCGGAGATCGAGTAGAACGGGACGCCCGCCTCGCCGGCCACGGCGCGCGCGAGCAGCGTCTTGCCCGTTCCGGGCGGGCCGTACAGCAGCACGCCCTTGGGGATCTTGGCGCCGACCGCCTGGAACTTGGCCGGTTCCTGCAGGAACTCCTTGATCTCGTGGAGCTCCTCGACGGCCTCGTCCGACCCCGCGACGTCCGCGAAGGTCGTCTTGGGGGTGTCCTTGGTGAGCAGCTTCGCCTTCGACTTCCCGAAGTTCATCACCCGGGAGCCGCCGCCCTGCATCTGGTTCATCAGGAACAGGAAGGCGATCGGAATCAGAATGAAGGGAAGCAGCGTCATCAGCAGACTGACGAACGGGTTCGTCTTCGACGGGGAGACGGTGTACCCGTCCTTGATCTCGCCGGTCTGGTACTTGGCCTGCAGGTTCTTCGCCAGATCGACGCCCTGGTCGCCGATGTAGCTCGCCTGGATCTTGTTGGAGCCGTCGACCTTGTTGGAGCCCGACAGCTCGACCTTGATTTTGTTCTCGTCGCCGGTGGTGAGCTCGGCGGACTTCACCTTGTTGTCAGCGATCGCCTTGACGACCTGACCGGTGTCCACCGTCTTGTAGCCGCCGGACGAGCCGACGACCTGCATCAACACGACCACGGCGAGGACGGCCAGCACGATCCACATGACCGGCCCACGGAAGTATCGCTTCACGTCCATCCATACGGAGCCGTAGGCGGCCCCGTCCCTCCTGCCACAGTGAGGCACAACGCCCTCTGAGGGCTGGTCGTGCGTACGGTGTATTACTGGCCCGAAAAACAACTGCCTTCGGACGGTACCCCAGCATTGTCACCCGGCGCCTGCGCCGACAGAGAACATGCAGCCGGGGATTTGGCTCTCCCTGCTCCAACGGCGGGCGGCCGCGAAGGGTTCCCGAAGGGCCGCGGCAACTGCGCCGGACCCGTCCGGCCACCCCGGCCGGACGGGCGCGCGGGCGCCCTCAGCCGCCGTAGACCTCGGGCGCGAGGGTGCCGACGAACGGAAGGTTCCGGTACTTCTCGGCGTAGTCCAGGCCGTACCCCACGACGAATTCGTTGGGGATGTCGAAGCCGATCCACTTCACCTCGATGGCGACCTTGGCCGCCTCCGGCTTGCGCAGCAGCGTGACGACCTCCAGCGAGGCCGGCTCGCGCGAGCCGAGGTTCGACAGCAGCCACGACAGCGTCAGGCCGGAGTCGATGATGTCCTCGACGATCAGGACGTGCTTGCCCTTGATGTCGGTGTCGAGGTCCTTGAGGATGCGGACCACGCCGGAGGACTGGGTGCCCGCGCCGTACGACGACACGGCCATCCAGTCCATCGTGACAGGGGTGGACAGCGCGCGCGCCAGATCCGCCATCACCATCACCGCGCCCTTGAGGACTCCGACGATGAGCAGGTCCTTGCCCGCGTACTCCGCGTCGATCTTGGCCGCCAGCTCGGCCAGCTTCGCGTCGATCTCTTCCTTGCTGATGAGTACCGACTGAAGGTCGGAGCCCATGTCCTTGTCGTCCACCCGTGCCACTCTCGCTCGGTTCGGTGTTCACGTCAGCCGTGAGGCTTCAGATGCAAGGCAGCGTCTGCGGCTCAGCCCTGCCGGATGACAAGTCTGCCACCCTGCCGCCGAACACCGACCCGCCCGGGGAGGTTGATGGCGCCCTGGCCCCGCCAGGCGGTGATCAGCCGGTCCACTTCCTCGATGTGGCGGGCGAAGAGCGAACCGGCGGGGGAACCGGCGCCGATCACGGCCCGGCGCAGCACCCGGCGGCGGACCGCGGGGGGCAGCGCGTACAGGGCCGCGACGTCGAGGCCGCCGGTGTCGTCGAGGACCGTGCCCTCGGCGTCGGCCGCCCAGGCGTCCAGGGCGTCGGCGTCGTCACGGGAGAGCTGGGCGGTCCGGGCCAGCGCCTCGACGACGCCCTTGCCCAGCGCCTTCTCCAGGGCGGGCAGGCCCTCGTGGCGCAGCCGGGAGCGGGTGTACGCGGGGTCGGAGTTGTGCGGGTCGTCCCAGACGGGCAGCGACTGGATCAGGCAGGCCTTGCGGGCGGTCTGGCGGTCGACGTCCAGGAAGGGGCGGCGGTAGCGGCCGCCGGTGCCACTGGTGGCGGCCATACCGGAGAGCGAACGGGTCCCGGAGCCGCGGGCGAGGCCGAGCAGCACCGTCTCGGCCTGGTCGTCGCGGGTGTGGCCGAGCAGGACGGCGGTGGCGCCGTGGCGCTCGGCGGTGGCGTCCAGAGCGGCGTAGCGGGCGTCACGGGCGGCGGCTTCCGGACCGCCCTCCCGGCCGACGGTGACGGCGACGACCTCGACCGGGTCGAGGCGCAGGGCCCGCAGCCGCAGCGCGACCTCGGCGGCGCGCAGATCGGAGCCTTCCTGGAGGCCGTGGTCGATGGTCACGCCCCCGGCCCGGACGCCGAGCTTGGGCGCCTCGAAGGCGAGGGCGGAGGCGAGCGCCATCGAGTCGGCGCCGCCGGAGCATGCGACGAGCACGAGCGGGGGCCCGTGCCGGTCCTGTGCGCTGTGGTGGGTGAGCACGTCGTGGAGTACGCGGCGGACCGCCAGGCGTATCGCGGCGACCGCTGGATGGGGACCCATGTCCGTTTCCAATCGTTCAGCTGGGGGTGCCTCGGCCGGTGAGGGCTTTTCGTCACACAGAGTGCCTAGATGGTGACAGAGGCGAGCGGTTCCCCGAGCATTGCACGCCTATCCATCGGTAACGGTCCCTCGGACGGGTGATTGAAGGGGCGCTCTACTGCCACGCGGTGTGCCCAGCTCACAACGTTCGCCTACGGTGCCCCGTCCGCCTTCCGGTGCACCCGCGCGACCCAGTCCGCCGGTTTGGCGATCTCCTGTTTGGTGGGGAGGGTGTTCGGCGACGTCCAGACCCGGTTGAAACCGTCCATCCCGACCTCGTCGACGACCGCGCGGACGAACCGCTCCCCGTCGCGGTACTGCCGCAGCTTGGCGTCCAGGCCGAGCAGTTTACGCAGCGCCTGGTCGAGCCGCCCGGCACCGCTGGCCCGCCGCTTCTGGAACTTCTCCCGGATCTCGGCGACCGACGGCACCACGTCCGGCCCCACCCCGTCCATCACGTAGTCCGCGTGCCCCTCCAGGAGCGACATCACGGCAGTCAGCCGCGCCAGGATCTCGCGCTGGGCCGGCGTCTGGACGAGATCGACGATCGACCGGCCGCCGTCCTCTTCCTCCTCGCCCTCCGGCCGGGCACCGGCCAGCGACTGGGCGGCCTCCCGCAGCCGCTCCAGGAGGGTGCCCGGATCGATGTCGGTCTCCCCGAGGAACGACTGGATCTCGCCCTCGATGTGGTCGCGCAGCCACGGCACGGCCGTGAACTGGGTGCGGTGCGTCTCCTCGTGCAGGCACACCCACAACCGGAAGTCGTGCGGTTCCACTTCGAGCTCGCGCTCCACGTGGACGATGTTCGGCGCGACCAGCAGCAGCCGGCCGCCCTGCTCGCCGGCCGGCAGGTCCCGGCTGGGCGGCGCGAACGTCTCGTACTGGCCGAGCACCCGCGACGCCAGGAACGACAGCAGCATCCCCAGCTCCACGCCGGTCACCTTGCCGCCGACCGCGCCCAGCACCGCGCCACCGGGGACCGTCGAGCGACGGTCCTCCATCTTGGCGAGCAGCGGTTTGAGCACGGCCCGGAAGCCGGCGACGTTCGCCTTGACCCAGCCTGGCCGGTCCACGACCAGGACGGGCGTGTCGTGCGGCACCTCACCCTGCGCGTCCGGCTGCGCCAGCCGCGTGAACGCCCGCACATGCGCCTCGGACGCCTTGGCGTGCTTGCGCAGCTCGGCGACGATCGCCCGCGCCTCGTCCCGGCTGACCTCTGGGCCCGGCCGCACGAACCGGGTCGCGGTCGCGACCGCGAGGTTCCAGTCGACCATCTCGGTTCCACCGATGCTCGTCATGACTTCACGGTACGTGGGCGCGACGGCCCCGGGTAGCCGTTGCGCTTTGCGGCGCCTCCCACGTACCCGTCTGTCCCGCCGCGGAGCTCGCCGTTGCGCGCTTTGCGGCGCCGCGTACGTACCCGTCTGTCCCGCCGCGGGGCTTGGTCGCCGTTGCGCTTTGCGGCGCCCCGCACGTGGCTGTCTTTCCCGTCGCGGGGCGTCTCGCCGTTGCGCCTGGCGGCGGGCGTTTGTTTGTCGGGTGCGGTGACAGCCCTACAGACTTCGTCCTCCGGTCTGTCCCCTCCCGTGAGTGGGGGGTTGGAAGGCCGGTGGGGGTGGGTGTCGTCGTCCTGGTTGTACGTGGTGTTTGGGACGTAAAGCGACAGCAGTCCCAAACACCGGCCCCGCAGGCCCGTCACCGCACCCACCACAAACCCAGCCCGCCGCAGGCGCAACGGCGAGAAACCACCGCGGCGGGACAGACGGGTACGTGCGGGGCGCCGCAAAGCGCAACAACCGCGGCGCCGCAGACAGGTACGTGGGAAGTCAGCGGCACCCGCAATTCGCCACCGCGGAGGCCAAGTTGTCCAGCGCCCGCTGCGCGCCCGGCGCATCCGTCGTACCGGTGGTCATGAAGGAGAAGACCAGCAGGCGGCCGTCGGCGTCGACGACCGTGCCGGCGAGGGTGTTGACGCCGGTGAGCGTGCCCGTTTTGGCGCGGACCGCGCCGGCGCCCGCGCTCTGGCCCGTGTAGCGGTTGCTGAGGGTGCCGGTGAAGGCCGCCACCGGGAGGCCGGTGACCACGGACCGCAGGGCCGGGTGGTCGGGCGCGGCGGCCTGCAGCAGGAGGCGGGAGAGCAGCGCGGCGGACACCTTGTCGTCGCGGTCCAGGCCGCTGCCGTCCTTGAAGACCGCGCCGGCCAGCGGCAGATGCTGGCGGGCGAGGGCGTGGTGGACGGCCTCGGCGGCGCCGGCGAAGCTGGCCGGCCGGCCGGAGCCGAGCGCGGCCTGCCGGGCCAGCGCCTCGGCGATGTCGTTGTCGCTGTAGGTGAGCATCCGCTCCACGAGGGAGGAGAGAGGGAGGGAGTGGACGGCGGCCAGCCGCTCGGCGTGGGCGGGGGCCTTGGTGCCGTCCGGGGTGCCGTCGACAGTGATGCCGCGCTCGTGGAGGAGCTCGGCGAAGGTACGGGCGGTGGAGCCTGCGGGGTCGGCGTCGCGGGGCGCCGGGCCGTGGTCGCTGTCGTCGAGGCGGGCCTCGTCGGTCATCAGCGCCGTGACCGGGGCGAGGTTCTCGTTGGGGCCGATGGGGTGTTCGACCGGCCCCGAGTAGGCGGAGGCGTCGTACCCGAGGTGCACCGTGGTGAGGTGCCGCTGCTTGAGCGCGCGGGCGGTGGCGTCGGCCAGGGTGCGGAGGTTCGCGGGCTGCTCGGCGGTGCCGGGCTGCGGGGCGCGGACGGTGAGCGTGGGGTCGCCGCCGCCGACGAGGACGATGCGGTCCTTGCCGGCCGTGACGACGGAGGTGTCGATGCGGTGCTCCGGGCCGCGGGCGGACAGTGCGGCGACAGCGGTGGCGAGCTTGACCGTGGAGGCCGGGATGGCGGTCTTGCCCTGGCCGGACCCGAAGACCTCGCGACCGGCCGCGACGTCCACCACGGAGGCGGTGCGCAGCGGGCCCAGCGCCGGGTCCTTGAGCAGCGGCGCGAGGGCGTCGGCGAGCCCGGCGCCGGTCGGTACCGGTGCCGCGCCCCGGCCGGCGCCCGCGGCGGTGCGGACGCCGAGTGCGGGCAGCACGGGCGCGGCGCTGGGCGCCGGACGGTCGGGTTCCGCGGCGTGATGCTCGCCACTGGATCCGTCGACCACCGCCGCCTCGGCGCGCTCGGCCGTACGCTGACCGGAGTCCCACGGGCCGGCCGCCGCCACCGCGACGAGCGCGACCGTCAGGCCAGTGGCTGCGGAGACCGCCGTCAGCCGCCAGGTCTGCTGGGTGTGCCGCGGGGTGTCCTGCCAGGCCTGCCGTACGGTGCCGGCCGCCGCACGGGCCGAGCGCCCGGCCGCGTCGGCCGCCGTCCGCGCGGTGCGCTGCGCCGAACGCTGCGCCGACTGCCATCTGACCTGCCATTTCCTGGTCTCCGGCACCTCGGACCAGCCCCTTTCGCCACCACACACCTGCGTGGGGGACACTTAATCACCAGACGTATGTGTTGATCATGGAGGAGCCACCCGTGGAGTTCGACGTCACCATCGAGATCCCGAAGGGTTCGCGGAACAAGTACGAGGTGGACCACGAGACCGGTCGGATCCGCCTGGACCGTCGACTCTTCACCTCGACCAGCTACCCGGCGGACTACGGCTTTGTCGAGAACACCCTGGGCGAGGACGGCGACCCGCTGGACGCCCTGGTCATCCTGGATGAGCCGACCTTCCCCGGCTGCCTCATCAAGTGCCGCGCCATCGGCATGTTCCGGATGACGGACGAGGCCGGCGGCGACGACAAGCTGCTGTGCGTCCCGGCGTCCGACCCGCGCGTGGAGCACCTGCGTGACATCCACCACGTGTCGGAGTTCGACCGCCTGGAGATCCAGCACTTCTTCGAGGTCTACAAGGACCTGGAGCCGGGCAAGTCCGTCGAGGGCGCCAACTGGGTCGGCCGTGCGGACGCCGAGGCCGAGATCGAGGCCTCGTACAAGCGCGCCGAGGCGCACGGCGGGCACTGATCCGAAGGCCCGGGCGCGGATGCGCGCCCGGTGATTTTCGTACGCGAACGGGCGGCATCCATCCGGGTGCCGCCCGTCGTCCGTTCGGTGCGCGCCCCGTGCCGGGTCCGCGCCGCGGTGCGAAAACACGCCGGCGGCCGGGGAAATTCCCGTTCTGCGGTAAAAAGCGGGAAGGAATGGGTAAAGTTTTCCTGCGCCGGCCGGCCGCTTCGCGATCATCGCCAAAATAAGCGGCAGATAAATTAACTTACGGCCCCCACGCAGATCTCCCGCCTATTCCACGGACCGCCCACCGGGCGGCCAATTAACCAATAACTTGACAGCGGGCGGCGATGCTAGCTTCGCCATCTTGACGAGAGCACCCCAATAGGCAAGGCGGTTCTCACTGGTCGCGCACGGCGCGACCGTCGTCAAAGCGGGGGGAGCACTCATGGCACATCGCGTGGGCCGCGCAAGCCAGAGGGGCAGGACCGGACGCGGCGCCGGCCTGGTCGCCACGGTCTTCAGACAGCACACGGCCCTGCTGGTCGCGGGCATCGCGCTGGGCCTGGCGGGGGTGGCCGCCTCACTCACCCAGCCGGTCTCCATCGGCCGGCTGATCGAAGCGGCCGGCCGCGGCGAATCGCTGGCCGCGCCGATCACCCAGCTCGTCGCCCTTTTCTGTGCCGGTGCGGTCCTTTCCTCGCTCCAGGCCTACGTCATCGGCCGGGCCGGGGAGAACATCGTCTTCGACGTCCGCCGGCTGCTGACCGAACGTCTGCTGCGCGCCGATCTCACGGCATTCGGGAAACGGCCGCAGGGCGATATCTTCACCCGCACGGTCACCGATACCTCACTGGTGAAGATCGCCCTTTCGCAGAGCCTGACCCAGTTGATCACCAGTGGTGTGACGGTGCTGGGCGGCGTGGTGCTGATGTTCTGCATCGACGCGGGTCTGATGGCGATCACGCTGGCCTGCCTCGGCGCGGCCAGCGTCCTCTCGCTGGCGCTCGCCCGGAAGCTGCGCAAGGTGGCACTGGAGAACCGCGACGACATCGGCGCGTTCGGCACCGCCGTCCAGCGCGCACTCTCCGCCCTGCCCACGGTCAAGGCGTCCCGCGCCGAGTCCCGGGAGGCCGACCGCATCGGCACGCTGGCCGGGAAGGCCCGCCGGTCGGGCATCCGGGGCACCGCCTACGGCGCCCTGCTGACGCCGTCCATGAACGTCGGCACGCAGGGCGCGCTGGCCGTCGTCGTCGGGGTCGGCATGGCCTGGGTGGCCCGCGGCGAGATGACCATGGCCGCGCTGACCACGTTCATCATGTACCTGTTCCAGCTGGTGTCCCCGCTGGTGATGTTCTTCATGGCGGTGGGCCAGTTCGTGCAGGGCCGGGCGGCCATCCAGAAGGTCGACGAGCTGGCCGACCTGCCCCAGGAGGGCGGCGGGACGGTGGCCGCCGGGCCTTCCGCGCCGCTGGTCCTGCCGGCCCACGGCCGGGCCGCGGTCGAGTTCCGCGACGTCCGCTTCGGCTACGAGCGGGGGGACCAGGGCGAGCGGACGCAGGTCCTGCACGGCGTCTCGCTCAGCGTCCCGGCACGCGGCCTGACCGCCGTCGTCGGGCCGTCCGGCGCGGGCAAGACCACCCTGTTCCAGCTGATCGAACGCTTCTATCCGGCGACCGGCGGCAGCATCCTGGTCGGCGGCCGCAACATCGAGGCGCTGCCGCTCGACTCGCTGCGCGGGCTGGTCGGCTACGTCCAGCAGGACAGTGCGGCGCTGCGCGGCACTGTCCGGGAGAACCTGACCTACGCCAGCCCCGACGCCGGCGAGGACGACATCCAGCAGGCGGTGGCGATGGCCGGCCTCAGCAAGGTGGTGGCCAATCTCCCGCAGGGCCTCGACACCGAACTCGGCGACCAGGGCTCGGGGTTGTCCGGCGGTCAGCGCCAACGCCTGTGCATCGCACGGACGTTGCTGCAGAAGCCGGCGGTGATGCTGCTGGACGAGGCCACCTCCCACCTGGACTCCGACTCCGAGCGGGACTTCCGCGACGTACTGCAGCGGGTCTCCCGGCACTGCGCGGTCATCGCCATCGCCCACCGGATCTCCACGGTGATCGACGCCGAGCAGATCGTGGTGATGGAGGACGGCCGGGTCCGGGCCACCGGCCGGCACCAGGACCTGATGGCCCGCGACACGCTCTACCGGCGGCTGGCCGGCTCCCAGCTGCACGCCGACTCCGGCGTCCGCGTCCCCGCCCAGGCCCCGGCCCGGTACCCGGACCACACGGCCCCCCGCGACACGGAGACCACGCTCTCCCTCTCCCTGGCCTTCGGCGGGCTGCCGCCGGCCACCCTCAACGAGCAGACGATCCAGCTCCGTCCGATCAGGGTCGAGGACCAGTGGTGAACGGCGCCGACGTGGCCATCGTGGGCACCGGGCCCAACGGACTCGCGGCCGGGGTGGTCCTGGCCCGCGCCGGCCTGCGGGTGGCGCTGTACGAGCGGGCCGACACCATCGGCGGCGGGCTGCGCACCGCTCCCCTCTTCGACAGCGGCGTGCTGCACGACCTCTGCTCCGCCGTGCACCCCATGGCCGCCGCCTCGCCGTTCTTCCGGGCGTTCGGCCTGGCGGAGCGCGGCGTCGAGCTGCTGCAGCCCGAGATCGCCTACGCCCATCCGCTCGACGGGGGCCGCGCGGCCCTGGCGTACCGGTCGCTGGCCGAGACCTGCGCGCACCTGGGCGCCGACGGCCCGCGCTGGCGGCGGCTGATGGCGCCCCTGCTGGAGCACAGCGACGGCATCGTCGGCCTGATCATGAACGGGCAACGGCGGCTGCCGCGGGACCCCGCGGCGGCCCTGCTGCTGGCGGCCCGGGTGGCGGTGCACGGCACCGCGCTCGGCGCGCGGTACTTCCGCGGTGAGGAGGCGGCCGCCCTGCTCACCGGGGTCGCCGCCCACGCGGTCGGCCGGCTGCCGAGCCCGGCGGGCGGCGCGGTGGCCGTGCTGCTGGGCCACCTCGCGCACGGCTCGGGCTGGCCGCTGCCCCGCGGCGGCAGCGTCCGCATCGCCGAGGTGCTGGTCGCGGACATCACCGCGCACGGCGGCGTCTTCCACACCGGGCACGAGGTGACGGACCTCGCCCAACTCGGCGGTGCCCGGGCCGTGTTGCTCGACACCAGCCCCAAGAGCGTGCTGGCGCTCGCCGGCGACCGGCTGCCCCGCTCCTACGCGCGCGGCCTGGCGCGGTTCCGGTACGGCCCGGGCGCGGCCAAGGTCGACTTCCTGGTCTCCGAGCCGATCCCCTGGGCCGATCCCGCGGTCGGCCGGGCCGGCTCGGTGCATCTGGGCGGCACCCGCGCCGACATCGTCCGGCAGGAGACGGCGACCGCCCGCAGGATCCGCACCCGGGAGCCCTTCGTCCTCGTCGTGGACCCGGCGGCGACCGATCCGGGACGCGCGCTGCCCGGGAAGCGCCCGGTGTGGGCGTACGCGCACGTACCGAACGGCGATCCCACCGACCCGTTCGAGCTGGTGCGGGCCCGCATCGAGCGCTACGCCCCGGGTTTCGGGGACACCGTCCTCGCGCACCGCTCCGTGCCCGCCGCGTCGTACGAGGCCTACAACCCCAATTACGTGGGCGGGGACATCGGCACCGGCGCGATGACGCTGTACCAGAGCATCGCCCGGCCCGTCCCGCGCTTCGATCCCTACCGCACGCCGCTGCCCGGCGTCTTCCTGTGTTCCTCGGCCACCCCGCCGGGGCCCGGTGTGCACGGCATGTCCGGCTATTTCGCGGCGCTCTCCGCGCTCCGGCATTGCTTCGGTATACGCAACGCAGCCGACGTGTCACTCTCACCGACACAGCACCAATTCGGCCCTGCGCACTAATGCAGGAACACTCATCTGTTTCATCGTCAACCACCCCCAACGGCCCCTGCGGGCATGGGGATTGAGCCAGATAATCGATTGCCAGCCCGCAGACGTGGCTGATATTGTTCGTTGTAAAGTTACTCCCCCCACACTTCGTTGAGACGTCATCAGGGGATCGGCATCAGCTGCTGGTCTGACCAACCATGCAGACGGCTGCGGTTCTTCCGCCCGGCCGCCCATCGGTGGCGTGTCACGCCTTGCCTCGCTCTTCGTCTTCTTGACGTTCCCCGGGCATCGACAGTGGGGGCAAAAGAGAGGGGAAGCTCGGGTGGAAAACGGGGTCCAGGACATAGGCTACGGGCGGCAGTTCGAGGGTTGGTACGACCGACTGATCCCGGACGACGCCATTACCACCGCCGCCGTCGAGGGGCTGGCGGCCCTCCATCCCGATCCCGAGGGGGGAACCCTTGAGTTCGGCGTCGGCACCGGCCGCATTGCCCTCCCGCTCTCCGGGAAGGTCGGCCACATAACGGGCGTGGACTCCTCGCCGGAGATGCTGGACATGCTCCGCGCCAAACTGAACGACGGCGCCGGGGACGTCACTCCGGTGCACGGCGACATCCGCACCTACACCTCGGAATCCCGCTACGCGCTGGTGTACTGCGTGTGCGCGACGCTTTCGTGCCTCACCACGCCCGAGGACCAGCAGCAGGCCGTCCAACGCGCGGCCGACCTCGTCGCCCCCGGCGGCCGGCTCGTCATCGAGACGCACAACAAGCCGCCGATCCTGGCCCTGCACGAAGGCCTCACCCGCACCACCTACTTCCTGCCCCACCCGGAGCCCGGCACCGGCGTGCAGACCCACTCCACCCTGCTGGAGGGCGGTCTGTGGCACTGCTCGCACATCCTGTACCAGGCCGACGGGACCACCCGGGTCGGCTCCGAACTCACCCGGCTCACCACGCCCGAGGACATCGACGGCTACGCCAGAGCGGCCGGGCTCACGCCCGAATCCCACCTCGCGCACTGGGACGGAAGTCCCTACAGCGAACGCGCCCCGATGTTCATCTGCTGTTACGTCAAGCACTGAGGGCAGCACCCAGAAAAACGGATGACGAAAGAGGATCGCACGTGGGACGTCCTCCGATATTGCCGGCAGACAAGAAATTCGCTCTGGTACTGAGAGTGGTGACCGGCGAACTGACCGCAGCCGAAGCAGCTCGAGAGGCAGGAGTCTCCGAGCAGTCCGTCTCGAACTGGCGCCGGCAGTTTATTGAGGGGGCCCGTAATGGCCTCGCCGGTGAGAGTGGCAAGACTTCTGAAAATGCCTCCCGGACAGCTGAACTCACCCAAGAGATCGCGAACCTGAAGGCCACGATAGGCGAGCTGTACATGGAACTCCGGAAGCACACGAGAACCGCCGGAGTCCGTGTTCCGCTGCCCCGCGGGAAGACCCATCCCGCACAGCGGGTCAATTAACTCGTTATTTTATCCGGGAACCGCGTGTTAGGTTTCTCGGTAACAGCCACTTCGAATCACGGGGGAGGGGAATGTGGCGTCTCTGGAGCGCCAATTCGCCGTCGGCATTGCCGGTCTGGCCGGCGCGAGCCTTCTGACCGGCGCAATAACGCGATTCACCGGTAGGCGCGAACGTGCGCGCCGCTACCTGCTGCACGAGAGGCCGGACGGCAGCTTCGTCGAGGTCGACGTCCACATTCCTCCGCAGGCACGGCGCGCCGTTGTGCTCGACAACGGCCTGGGTGCACCCCACGAATACTGGGACTGGGTGTGCGACGCACTTCCCGAGGACATGGGTTATGTGCGGTTCAACCGTCCCGGTTACGGGCTCAGCACCCCGTCCACGCAATACGGCCTCACGCGGCACTTCGCACTGCTGCAGGAACTGCGCGACACCTACGTCCCCAACCTCCCGGTGGTCCTGGCGGGCCACTCCCTGGGCGGATACTTCGTCGCGGCCTACGCCTCGCGCCACCCGGGCGCGCTGGAGGGTGTGACCGCGGTGGTCATGATCGACGCCACCGAAGTGATCAGCCTGCGCCACTCCCGCCGTACCAACGTCGACCGGTGGGCCCGCCAGTCGCTGGTGATGGAGCAGGTGTACGCCTGGGCGGGCCTGTCGGCCTTCCGCCCGGCGAAGAACGTGAACAAGCAGTACCGCCCGGAGCTCAACCGGAGTTACACGGCGTTCATGACGCACCCCCGTGCGTGGGCCACCGCCCGCCAGGAGTACCGGGACGCCATGACGTTCCCGGAACTCACCGATCTGGACTGCCCGTTGACCGTCGTCACGGCGGAGAACAACGTGGGTGACAACGCCACCCACCACGCGGTCCAGGCCAGGCTGGCAGCCATCTCGAAGCGGTCCCGGCACCACTTCATCGACGGCTCCGACCACGAGTCCGTCCTCGCCGTGCCGGATCACGCCCGGCAGGTGGCGGAGGTGATCGCCGGCGAACCGCCCTCCGGGCGCACCGGCCCCGAGCGGCAGAAGTCCGCCGAGGACCGCCCGGCCACCGGGCGTACCACGGAACGGGAAGAGGAGCTGGCGTGATCGTGAAGGTGAACACGGAACGCGTGAAGACGGTCGCCGTCACGGCGTCGCTCGCCGCCTGGCTGGTGGCGACGGCGGCGGGACAGCTGCCCGAGAACCGCTTCGACAACCTCCTGCGGCGCGGGCGGTGGGGGCTTCCGGTCCCCAACTGGCGCTTCTTCGGGCCCAACCCCGGAGTCAAGGACAACCACCTGCTCTACCGGGACATCATCGACGGTGTGCCCGGCGAGTGGGAGGAGATCACCATCACCCGCGACCGGCCGTGGTACGCCCTGGCCTGGAACGCGCGGAACCGTTCCCCGAAGGCCCTGTTCGACGCGAGCCAGGACACCATCGGCCGCTCGGTCGCCTTCGGACCGGAGCTGCACCTCGTCACACTGGGGTCCGGCTACCGGCTGCTCTCCCGCTACATCCAGCGCCATCTGCCGCACGCCGAAGGCGCCTCGCACAGCCAGTTCATGCTGATGCAGTCGTTCCTCAAGGCCCCCGGGGACCGGGAGATCGAACCCGTCTTCGTCTCCCTGGAATTCCCACTGGCCGAGGACACCGCCCCCGAACCGGCCGCCTTTCCCCTGGCGGCCTAGCGAGCCGATCAACCCCCTCGGCCGGAAGCTGCGAGCTCACTCGGAAGCCCTGCACCGCGTGAGTTCGCGTCCTCCCGCCGAACGGCTGGAGAACTCGCTCTGAGATTTCTGAGAGAAAGAGGATCGCAATGTCTGTTGTGGCTGAATTCGCCAACACCAACCTGGTGGACGTGAAGCCGGGCCGTATCGGCTCCGACGCTGCGCCGACCATGATGACCCCGCTGGCCACCGTGGCGACCCCCGAGGCCGTCTCCGCCGGCATCGCGGTCACCTGCGCGACCGCCATCGCGCTCAACCAGGTCACGCACAACGTCCAGCACGGCTGAGCCGACCAACACGGCTGAGCCGACCGGCAGATGGTGCTGACCGGCACCGTTAGTCCCGGCTGATGAAAGACGCGGCGGCACGGTACGCCCGATACGCATACCGTGCCGCCGCTTCCCATTCCACCGTACTCGCATCACATCAACAGGAGCACCCATCCATGTTCCTCGACGCTCCGCCCGAGGTCACGGCACGCCGAGTGGCTTCGCTGGGTACGCTGGTCTCCGCACTGGAAATGCTGAGCCAGACGCGTAAGTTCGAAGACGGTGAATTGCTGAGCGGCCAGCTGGCAAGCATGCGCCCCAAGTTCGCCAAGCGATTTCCCCGGCTGACCCGCGCCCTCAGCTCCAAGAAGGCCGCGGTCGCCCTGTACGGGGTGCAGGCGGGTGCTTCTGCCGCCACGCTGGTCTGGGGCCACAAGCGCGGGGTACGCGCGGCCGGCAGCGCCGTGCTGGCGGTGACGGGCGCGGCCGGACGGCTGCACACCCCGTTCGGTGGGGACGGTGCCGACCAGCTCCAGCAGGTGATCAACGTCGTCCTCGCCTCGACCGGCACCTTCAAGGACGGCGAGAAGGCCCGCGACGTGGCCATGCGCGCACTGGCCCTGGAGACCACCATCTCGTACGTCGCGTCCGGCGTGGTCAAGCTCGTGTCCCCGGTGTGGCTCAGCGGCGAGGCGTTCAGCGGAGTCATCCGTACGCACAACTACGGCGACCCGCGCATCTTCCAGCTCGTCCACAAGTACCCCCTGCTCGGCAAGCTCATCACCTGGGGAACGGTCGCCGCGGAGGTCGGCTTCCCGCTGGTCTTCGTGCTGCCGAAGCCCGCCGCCAAGGCATGGCTCGGCTCGATGACGCTCTTCCACCTCGGCATCGGGCAGTTCATGGGCCTCAACCGCTTCGTGCTCGCCTTCGGCGCCACCCACCCGGCACTCCTCTACGTCCTCGCGCAGAGCGAGAAGCCCGCCCTCACCCACAGCGCACGGCGCGCGCTCACCGACGGCGCGAAGCCCGCGCTGACGGCCAAGGCCGCGGCCTGACCAGGGAGACACCCCAGGGGGGTGTCTCCCCCCAGGGGTCTCCCGGCGGAGCGCGGGACGGGGCCGCCCGCTAGAACCCGCGGGTCCGCTTGGCCGCGCGGCGGCCGGCGCCCGCCTCCAGCAACCCGGGCGCCCGCAGGAACAGCCGCGCGACCTCGGAACCGAGGTTGACCCCCACCGCGATGGCCAGCGCCAGCGAGGCCGCCTGCACCAGCGACGTCAGCCCCTGCGGCAGATGCCCCTGGGCGAAGTTGAGCAGCCCGAAGTACGTGGCACTACCGGGCAGCAGCGGGCCGATCGCGGCGGTCACGTACGGCAGCGCGGACGCGTACCGGTACCGCGACAGCAGCTGCCCGAACAGGCCCACCAGACCGGCCGCGATCGCGGTGGCCGGCACCGGGTTGATCCCCGCCACGTTGGCGAGCGCGCCGTACACCACCCACGCCACCCCGCCGTTCAGCGTCGCGAACGCCACGGTGTGACGTTCCTGCTGGAGCAGGACGCAGAACGCCAGCGCCAGCAGCATGGCCGCGAACGTCTGCACCAGCGGCGCGTTGTACGAGCCCAGCGCCTGCTCCGGATTGAGCCGCTTCAGGCCCGGATTCACCTGCAACCCGATGTACAGCACGCTCAGCACGCCGACGACGATGCCGACGATCAGATAGCCGACCTCCAGCAGCCGGGCCGCGGCGGTGATGTAGTAGCCGGTCAGCCCGTCGTGCACCCCGGCGACCAGCGCCCGCCCCGGGATCAGCGCGAACAGCCCACCGGTGATCACCGCGGACGCCTGCACGCTGGAGTGCGCCAGCCCGAAGGCCAGGCCCACCGCGGCCGGCGGCATCGCGGCCACCACGAACTGGTAGAACTCCGGCAGCCCCCGCCCGGACGCCAGCCACGCCAGCCGGTCACCGAGCATCGAACCCACCGCCGCCGCCAGGAACACCAGCGACCCGCCACCGACCAGCATCGACGCCGCACCGGACAGCAGCCCGGAGGCCACCGTCAGCGCCCAGCTCGGGTACGGGTGCCGGTTACGGCGGATCTCGGCCAGCCCGCGGTACGCCTCCTCCAGGGTGATCCCCTCGGAGGTGATCTCGTCGACCAGCCGGAACACCGCGGACAGCCGGTTGTAGTCCACCCCGCGCCGCCGCACCGTCCGGCTGGCCGTCACCGGGTCGTCGACCAGCGACGGCTGGTACGAGATCGACAGCAGGGTGAAGGTGACGGTCGGCTCGACCCGCTCCAGCCCGTAGGCGTGCGCCACGCCGAACATCGCCGCCTCGACGTCCTCGGCGCCCTCACCGCCGGCGAGCAGGATCTCGCCGATGCGCAGGGTCAGGTCGAGGACGCGGGGGACGGCCGGGCCGGTGTCCTCGTCGCCGCGCTCCCGGCGCTCGGGGACCGGCCGCTCCCCGACCGGCATCCGCAGCATCGTGCGCATCCGGTCCTGCCACGGCGCCTCCTTGGTGAGGCTGACGGTGGGGATGCCGTGCGGCGGGGTGAAGGCCAGGCCCATGGCGGTGGCGCCCGCCGGGGTGGGGAGCGGGGTCTGGCCCGTGGTGGTGCCGGCCGGCGGTGTGAACGCGGAGCCCTCCTGCTCGGCGGGCGGCTCCGGGCGCAGGCCCGCGGGCAGGGCGAACTCGGAGGTGGGGTGCTCGTCCTCGGGCAGCGGCGGGTACGGCACGCCGAGCGGCGGCGTGAAGGCGCTGTGTGCCTCGTCGGAGGCCGGCTTGCGGTCCTCGATGGGGCCCATGCTGCTGCCCGTGCCGCTGCCACTGGGCTTGGTGCCGCTGGCTTTGGTGTCGCTGGGCTTGGTGTCGCTGGGCTTGGTGCCGTTGTTGTCGCTGTCGGTGTTGCGCTGGCCGCCTTGTGGGTCCGACGCCACGGTGTTCGCTCCTCCTGTGCCGCGATAGCTGCGCTCTGCGGGTGCTGCGCTCTGCCGCCTACCCACGATGCTTGCATGCCCGCCGTGCCTGCGGCGGGCGGGTCCGCGTACGTCGTCGGCCGACCCGCCGTGGGGGTCGCTCACCGTCCACGAACAAGCCCCCTCCGGCCCGTCCCCTCCCGTGGGTGGGAGGGAAGGAGGCCGGTGGGGGCTGGCGTAGGTGGTGTGGTGCGGGGCCGGGTCAGCGCTTGGCGTGGCGGCCGCGGCGGGCCGGGTCGGCGGGTGATGCGCCGTGCGGGCGGGGGCCGGCCGGGGCGGCCGGGGCTTCCTTCTTCGCCTTGCCGCGGGCGCGCAGGAACTCGATCGCGATCGGCACGACCGAGATCAGCACGATCGCGATCAGGATCATCTCGATGTTCTTGTGGACGAACTTGATGTTGCCCAGCAGCGAGCCCAGCAGCGTCACACCCGCACCCCACAGCGCGCCGCCGATGAGGTTGAAGGTGATGAAGGGGCGGTAGTTCATCCGGCTCACGCCCGCGATGATCGGCGTGAACGTCCGGACGATCGGCACGAAGCGGGCCAGGATCAGCGACTTGGGGCCGTACTTCTCGAAGAACTCATGGCCCTTGACCACGTTCTCCTGCTTGAACAGCTTGGAGTCGGGCCGCTTGAAGAGCGACGGCCCCACCTTGCGGCCGAAGAGGTAGCCGACCTGGTCGCCGAGGACCGCCGCGAGCACGATCAGCACACACACCGCCCACAGCGGCTGAGTGATCTTGTTCGTCGTGACCAGCAGGCCGGTGGTGAACAGCAGCGCGTCGCCCGGCAGGAAGAAGCCGATCAGCAGGCCGGACTCCGCGAAGACGATGACCAGGACGCCGATCAGGCCGAACGTCGCGATCAGATAGTCCGGGTCCAGCCACTGGGGGCCGAGCGCGAGAGTATTCACGGGGTGAAGGCTCCTGGGTCGAGGGCGCCGGATCGTGCGGTGCGACGAGCGGGGTACGAGCGGTGGACGGGCCCGGGCGCCGGGTGTCGGCCCAAAGCTATCAACGCCCCGCGGCCCCCCTCGGTTCCAGGCGCCCGCCCCGGCCCCCACCCGACCGCTCCCCCACCGCTGGCCGTGCCCCCGGACCCGGGTGATCCTGGCCACTGAGGAGGTGCGCACCCATGGGCATCGAGGATTACGGCGGCGGACAGCACGCACAGTCCGACGTCCTGGTGGTGACGACGAACGACGTCCCCGGGTTTCACGTGGAACGGGTCGTCGGCGAGGTCTTCGGCCTCACCGTGCGCTCCCGGCACCTCGGCAGCCAGATCGGCGCCGGCCTGAAGTCGCTGGTCGGCGGCGAGCTGCGGGGCCTGACCAAGACCCTCGTGGAGACCCGCAACCAGGCGATGGAGCGGCTGATCGAACAGGCCCGCTCGCGCGGCGCGAACGCGGTGCTGATGTTCCGCTTCGACGTCACGGAGGCGGCGGACGTGGGCACCGAGGTGTGCGCCTACGGAACGGCCGTGGTGATCGCCCCCATGGGCTGAGCCGCCCTGGCAAAGCCCCGAGCGATCGGGTGCCCGAAGGATCGCCGTACGGGCCGGGGCGCCCGGCGGAGAACCGCGCCGCCCCGGCCCGTACGGATCACAGGTGGCGGACCGCGTTGGCCAGCATCGCGTCCCGCATGTACACGGCGAGCCCGGGCCGGATCGCCTCGTAGGTGGCGGTGAACCGCTCATCGGCGACGTACATCTCGCCGAGCCCGGTGTGCGTCTCGTAGGAGCACGCGTAGTAGCCGCGGCCGATGAACTGCCGGTGCTCCTCGGCGACGTCCATCGCCGCCTCCGAATCCGCCGGCACGCCCTGCGCCAGCAGATCGGCCATCCTGCGGTGGAGGGCGTCGAATTCCGCCGTCAGCCGCTTCCAGTCCTCCTTCGCGTACGCCGCCGTCCTGCGCTGCGACTCCTCGTAGGCGTCCGCCCCGCCCCAGCGCTCCTCGGCCTCCGCGGCATACGCATCGGGGTCGAAATCCCCGAAGACCTCGAATTTCTCCTCCGGTGTGAGCCGTACGTCCATCCTGCGTGCCTCCATGGCGTGTTCGACGGCCGCGGCCATTTCCTGGAGCTTGCCGATCCGCGCGGTCAGCAGGTCGTGCTGGCGCCGCAGGTGTTCCTGCGGATCGGCGCCCGGATCGTCCAGGAGGGCCGCGACCTCGTCGAGCGGGAAACCGAGCTCGCGGTAGAACAGGATCTGCTGCAGCCGGTCCAGGTCGTCGTCGCCGTAACGGCGGTGACCTGCGTGGTTGCGTTCACCGGGGTGCAGCAGCCCGATCTCGTCGTAGTGGTGCAAGGTGCGCACCGTCACCCCGGCGAAGGCCGCGACCTGCCCTACCGAATAACTCACTCCCGCTCCCTTCTCGGTACGCACGCAACGATGTGTCCTCACGCCGCGTGAGGTGCAAGTCCGGATCCTGAAAAGCGGTGGGGCGACGGAATCGGGGGTGAGATCCTTCCGCCCATGCTGGGGATAACGGATCTGTCGACCTATTTGGCCGGGCTCGCGCTGATCATTCTGCTGCCGGGCCCCAATTCGCTGTACGTCGTCTCGGTGGCGGCCCGCCGCGGCCCCCGGGTGGCGTACCGGGCGGCCGCCGGAGTGCTGTGCGGCGACACGGTGCTGATGACGCTGTCCGCGGGCGGCGTGGCCTCCCTGCTGCAGGCCAGCCCGGTCCTCTTCGGCATCGTCAAGTTCGCCGGCGCGGGCTACCTCACCTGGCTCGCGGTCGGGATGCTGCGCGGCGCCTGGGCACTGTGGCGCGGCCGCGAGGAGCGGAAGGCGACGCGCGACGCGGAGACCCCGGAGACAGCCGACGCGGTCCCTGCGGCGTCCCGCAAGGAGGCCGCCGAACGCCCCTACCGCCGCGCCCTGATAGTCAGCCTCCTGAACCCCAAGGCGATCCTCTTCTTCATCTCCTTCTTCGTGCAGTTCGTGGACCCGGCCTACGCCCACCCGGTGCTGTCGTTCCTGACCCTGGGCGCCTGGGCCCAGCTGTTCAGCTTCACGTACCTGTCGATCCTGATCTTCAGCGGTACGTACCTGGCGGCCACCTTCCGCCGCCGCCGGCGCCTGACCGCGGGTCTGTCCGCGGGCGCCGGCGCGGCCTTCCTCGGCTTCGCCGCGAAGCTGTCCCTGGCCAGCGCGAGCTGAAGCCTTTCGCCCTTTTGCAGCTAACGCGCTGCCGCCGCCTTGTGCAGGACGTCCGTGAGCCTGCGGGCCGTCTCGGTGTTGCAGTTCCCGAGCGCGACCAGCGGCAGCGCGTAACTCCCCGCGAGCCCCGGCAGATCGACGCCGAGTGACGGCAGCGTGATGTCGTGGGCGCGGAGTGCGGTCCGCAGTGCCTCGGTGCAGTCGTGGACGTCGTGGTCGTGGTGGAAATGGCTGAGCATGGGCTGGGCACCCTTCCGTGCGCTGTGTGACGAATCCCTCACAGCGTGACGTCAACGCACGTAGCGTGGAAGGCACTTGGGTTGCGCCAGGCAGCCCGGCGAAACAGGTGGTGAACCATGCCCCCTCGCAAGGACCCCGACCCGTCCGCAAGCGTCCCCTGCTTCTACGGCGCCGAGTTGCGCTACCTCAGGGAAAAGGCGGGCCTCACCCTCGAACAGCTGGTGGACGGCAGTTTCCGCGGCCTCTCGTTCCTCAGCCAGATCGAGCGGGGCGAACGGGGGATGCCGATGGATCTGGCCCGCCATGTGGACCAGAAGCTGGGCACGGACGGCTTCTTCGAGCGCCGCTGCGAAGATGCCCAGAAGGCGCGGCAGAACGGCCATCCGCCTTACTTCGCGGATGTCCCGGACCTGGAGAAGCAGGCGACGACGATCGAAGACTGGGCGCCCCTCGTGATCCCGGGCCTGCTGCAGACCGGCGCGTACGTCCGGAAGCTCGTACAGACCGCAAGGCCGTGGGAAGCGCCCGACATCGTCGAAGAGAAGGTCCGCGCACGGATCAAACGCGCGGAGATCTGGAAGAGCGACGCCCGCCCCGCGTACTGGGCAATCCTCCGCGAAGAGCTGATCCGTAAGCCGTTGCTTCCTCCCGAGGAGATGGCTGAGCAGCTGACGCACATCCACGACCTGATCCGGAACACCCGGAGCGTTCTGCAGGTCCTGCCGGAAACGACCGTCGGTCACCCATTGCCCATGGGGCTGGCCAAAGTCATGACCTTCCCGGACGCCCCACCCCTCGTCTGGACCGAAGGCGAGCACAGCGGCCAAATCATCGACTATCCGCCTCACGTGACGGTGTATCGGAGGTCATACGATCTGCTCAGGGCCGCCGCGCTGCCGCCCGAGGCGTCCCTGGCCCTGATCGAGGAAGCGGCAAG
Organism: Streptomyces sp. NRRL S-337; assembly: GCF_000720175.1. Lineage (GTDB taxonomy): Bacteria > Actinomycetota > Actinomycetes > Streptomycetales > Streptomycetaceae > Streptomyces > Streptomyces siderophoricus. The sequence continues at coordinate 109,482 of NZ_JOIX01000015.1, read as the reverse complement.
GGGATACAGAGATGAAGCGCAGCAACAAGCTTGACCTGAGCTCGGCCACCTGGCGCAAGAGCAGCCACAGCAACCCCGACGGCGCCGACTGCCTGGAGGTCCGCGACGACCTCCCCGGCCTCGTCCCCGTCCGGGACAGCAAGGACCCCCACGGCCCGGTGCTCACCTTCTCCGCCCCCCACTGGTCCGCCTTCGTCCACGCCGTCAAGAACGGCACGCTCGGCGACGCCTGAGCCATCAGGGCGGGCCGACCGGCCGACGGTGATGGCTACCCCCTCCTCATGCCCGTATTGTCGGGCATGAGGAGGTATGCCGTATGCACCTACCCCCGCACGACGTGCACGTCGCCGTCATCTACTACTCGTCGACCGGCACCATCGCCACGCTCGCCCAGTGGATCGCGGACGCCGCCGAGCACGCGGGCGCGGACGTACGGCTGCGGCGGACCGCCGAACTCGCACCGCAGACCGCGATCGACGCCAACCCCGCGTGGGCGGCCAATGCCGAGGCCACCGCGGACATCCTGGAAGCCACCCCCGAGGACATGCTCTGGGCGGACGCGGTGATCTTCGGGACGCCGACCCGGTTCGGGAACGTCAGCGCCCAGCTCAAGGAGTACCTCGACACCCTCGGCGGCCTCTGGCACCAGGGCAGACTGGCCGACAAGGTCTACAGCGGGTTCACCGCGAGCGCCACCCGCCACGGGGGCCAGGAGTCCACCCTGCTGGCGCTCTACCAGACCGTCCACCACTTCGGCGGCATCCTCGTCACGCCCGGCTACACCGACCCGGCGAAATACCGGGACGGCAACCCGTACGGCACCTCCCACGTCGGCGGACCGGACACCCCACTCGACGAGGACGCGCGTACCGCCGCCCGCATCCAGGCGCAGCGCGTCGTGAAGTTCACCAAAGCCATCAAGCACGGCCTGGTGCCGGCAACCTGACGCGAAGGGGCGAGAGTTGACTCTGCACAAAGGCGCATCGAAGGCCGACGAGAAGCGCACCGCCGGTCCGGTCAACCCCTTCTACGGCGAGGCCGACCCGATCTCCGGCATGGAGGAGTCACCGCCCCACACCACCCTCCCCGACGGGCCGGTCGCCCCGCACACCGCCTACCAGTTCGTCCACGACGAGCTGATGCTGGACGGCAACGCCCGGCTCAACCTCGCCACCTTCGTCACCACCTGGATGGAACCGCAGGCCGGGGTCCTGATGACGGAGTGCCGGGACAAGAACATGATCGACAAGGACGAGTACCCGCGCACCGCCGAACTGGAACGGCGCTGCGTGGCGATGCTCGCCGACCTGTGGCACGCACCCGACCCGTCGGCCGCCGTCGGCTGCTCCACCACCGGGTCGAGCGAGGCCGGCATGCTCGCCGGCATGGCGCTCAAGCGGCGCTGGATGCGGCGGAACACCGACCGCTACCCGGGCAGCGCCCGGCCCAACCTCGTCATGGGCGCCAATGTGCAGGTCTGCTGGGACAAGTTCTGCAACTTCTGGGAGGTCGAAGCACGCCTGGTCCCCATGGAGGGCGAGCGCTTCCACATGGACGCCGCCTCCGCGGCCGCACTCTGCGACGAGAACACCATCGGCGTCGTCGCCGTCCTCGGCTCCACCTTCGACGGGTCGTACGAGCCGGTGGCCGAGATCTGCGCCGCGCTCGACGAGGTGCAGGAACGGACCGGCCTCGACATCCCGGTCCACGTGGACGGCGCGTCCGGCGCGATGATCGCCCCGTTCCTCGACCCGGAACTGGTCTGGGACTTCCGCCTGCCGCGGGTCGCCTCCATCAACACCTCGGGCCACAAATACGGCCTGGTCTACCCGGGCGTCGGCTGGGCGCTGTGGCGGGACATGGACGCGCTCCCGGAGGAGCTGGTCTTCCGCGTGAACTACCTGGGCGGCGACATGCCGACCTTCGCCCTCAACTTCTCCCGGCCCGGCGCCCAGGTCGCCGCCCAGTACTACACCTTCCTCCGCCTCGGCCGGGCCGGGTTCCGCGCCGTCCAGCAGGCGACCCGCGACGTGGCCCGCTCCACGGCGGAACGCATCGAGGCCCTCGGCGACTTCACCCTCCTCACCCGCGGGGACCAACTGCCCGTCTTCGCCTTCACCACGGCCGACCACGTCACCTCGTACGACGTCTTCGACGTCTCCCGCCGCATGAAGGAACGCGGCTGGCTGCTCCCCGCCTACACCTTCCCCCCGAACCGCGAAGACCTCTCCGTCCTACGGATCGTCTGCCGCAACGGCTTCTCCCACGACCTGGCCGACCTCTTCCTCGACGACCTGACGCAGCTCCTCCCGGAACTCCGCCGGCAATCCGCCCCCCTGGACCGCCCGCAACGCCTGGCCACGGCGTTCCACCACTAGGCCGTCTCCGGGGCCGCCGCCTGGGCCGTCTCCTGGCCGCCTTGGCCGCCTCCGCAAAAGCGGGTATGCCGGAGTACGGGTTCCGCCCACACGAGGCCAGAGACCAGCTGACAAGGAGCGTGCACACCGTGGACCAGGAGAACGTGAGCGCCACCCTGACTGTCGCCGTGCCCGCCGCGAGGGTGTTCGCGGTGCTCGCGGATCCGACGGCCCATGCCGCGATCGATGGCACCGGCTGGGTCCAGGACGCGGTCGACCGGGCGCCGCTGACGGAGGTGGGACAGATCTTCCGGATGGCCATGTACCACCCCAACCACCCCCACGGCGACTACCAGGTGGCCAACAAAGTCCAGGTGCTCGACCCACCGCGCGCCATCGGCTGGCTGCCGGGCGAGGAGAAGGCCGACGGTCACCTGGAGTTCGGCGGCTGGACCTGGGGTTACGACCTCGCACCGCTCGGCCCGTCCGAGACCGAGGTCACCCTCACCTACGACTGGTCGGCGGTGCCGCAGCGCATCCGGGAATACCTCCAGTTCCCGCCGTTCGCCCCCGAGCACCTCACCAACTCACTGCACCACCTGGCCGAACTCGTCTCCGGCAGGTGACGTGGCAGCCGACGGTCCCGGCGCCTTACTGACGGTCTTGGGGAGGGTCTCAGTGAACATCCCCGGGATGACGCTCCCCGGTCGCGTACGGGTTCTCCTCCCCCTCGGCGAGCACCCCGACGAACGGCTCCCCCTCGCCCGCGAAAACGTACGCCCCGCCCTCGATCCGCTCGATAAGCCCGCGGGTCCACACCGCGCCGCTGTCCGCCGAGTGCACCCACAGGTTCATGATCTCGCCGATGTGGCCGAGCTGCCCCGGCCCCTCCTCCGGCGTGTAGTACCCGGTGACCGTGGACCGCCACTCCTCCAGCGCCCGCACCCGCTGCTTGAGCAGCGCCACCGCCTCGTCCCGCGGCAGATCCACCACGAAGCCGATGCCCGCGCTCAGCACGTCGAACTTCTGGTCCGCCCTGGAGAGCGCCTCCCGCAGCAGCGAGAAATACTCCGCCTCGCCCGCCGGGGTCACCTCGTACTCGGTACGCGGCGGGCCGCCGGCGGTACTGGGCGCGATGTCGTGCGCGCGCAGCAGCCCTTGCTTGGCCATCTGCTTGAGCGCGTGGTAGATCGAACCGGGTTTGGCGTTCGACCACTCGTGGGCGCCCCAGTACTCCAGGTCGTTGCGCACCTGATAGCCGTGCGCCCGCCCGTGCTGCCGCACGGCACCCAGTACCAGCAGCCGGATCGCCGACATCGCACCCCTCGCGTCCCGTCACCTCTGCGCCCGTCGCCCCGACGACACGTCGCCTCGGCACCACACCTGGTCGGGCCGCCACCGGACGACGCCCCGACCCCTCAAGGCCCAGCCTAGAACGCACAAGGAACGCTACGGCTCCAACCCTTCCGCAACCCTTCCTCTGGCCTCGCCCTACCCTTCCGTGGCCTGCCGCTCCTCATCCACCAGCCCGAAGGCGGTCTTACCGTCCAGCGACTCCCGGATGATGTCCGCATGCCCGGCGTGCCGGGCGGTCTCCTCGATCAGGTGCAGCAGCAGCCAGCGCATCGACTGCCGGGCGTCCTTCGGGAACCACGGCGCCTCGGGCAGCGGGAACGTGTCGTTCAGACTCGGCACGGACCGCACGAACTCCTCGGTCCGCCGGGCGACGTCGTCCCAGAACTTCAGCACCCCGGCCACCGTCTCGCCGTCCTCCAGCTGGAACGACAGGTGCCAGGTGTCCTGCGTCCGCTCGATCGAGTGCGGCCGCTCCTGCGCCGTCTCCACCCAGCCCTGCTCGGTCTCCGCGACATGCTTGACCAGCCCGGCCAGCGACAGCTCACTCGCACTCGGCCGCTGCTTCGCCTGCTCGTCGGTCAGCCCCAGAACGGCCCGCCGCAACCCGCCCCGCTGCGCCTCCAAAAAGGCCAGCAGCGCCCCGAGCTCGTCCCCATGAGCCTCAGCCACAACATGAGTAGGCATGCCATCCACCTTCCACCCCACACCAAGGACACCCGACCCACACCGAGCCGCCGCCCTCCAACACCCCCAAGCTAGCCCTCATAAAGGACAGCTCGTGTCCTCTTTCCTCAACCCCTCACCCCCACCCAACCCCCCGGCACGCTCCCTCCCCACCCTCACCACTCCCACCACTCTCTGTTACGTTCACGGGAACAAAACTACCCTCCGTAATCGTTGCCGGAAAAGAATGGAGGCAGCCCCGGCCCAAGGCACCCGCGCATCACCCCACGCCACACCCCGACCCCCGCCGCCCCGCCCGCGACCCCAACCCACGCACGCCCCCGAAGCACACGCATGCCAACCGCCGACCGCCCAGAACAGATGAAGCGACCGCTCAGAACGGAAACGCCGACCGCCCATGCTGGATGGAGATCCACTTCGTGGTGGTGAAGGCCTCCACCATCGCGTCCCCGTTCAGCCGGCCGACCCCCGAGCTCTTCTCCCCGCCGAAGGGGACGATCGGCTCGTCGTGGACCGTGGCGTCGTTGACATGGAACATCCCGGTGTCGATGCGCTTGGCGAACCGCACCCCGCGCTCGATGTCGCCGGTGTGCACCGCGCCGCTGAGCCCGAAGGGCGTGGCGTTGGTGATCCGTACGGCTTCCTCCTCGCCGTCGAACGGGACGAGTAGCGCGACCGGGCCGAAGATCTCCTGGGTGAGGAGCGGGGAGTCGTCGGGGAGACCGCTCAGGACGCTGGGGGCGACGAGCGTGCCGTGGGTCTCGCCGTGCAGGAGCGCTGAGGCGCCCTCGGCGACCGCGCGGTCCACGAGGGAGGCCACCGCCTCGGCCTGGCCCTCGTTGATCAGCGGGCCGATGTGGGTCTGCGGGTCGGTGGGGTCGCCGACCTTGAGGGACGCCACCTTGGCGACGAACTTCTCGGTGAACTCGCGCTCGACGGCGCGGTCGACCAGGATCCGGTTGGCGGCCATGCAGACCTGGCCCTGGTGCACGAAGCGGCTGAAGACGGCGGCGTCCACGGCGTAGTCGACGTCGGCGTCGTCGAGGACGACCAGCGCGCTGTTGCCGCCGAGTTCCAGGATCGAGTGCTTGAAGTGGGCGGCGGCGACCGTGGCGACGTGGCGGCCGACCTTCTCCGAGCCGGTGAAGGAGATCGTCTTGGGCACGGGGTGGTCGATGAGCGCGTCGCCGATCTCGGCGATGTCGGTGACGACGACGTTGAGCACGCCCGCCGGCAGCCCGGCCTCCTCGAAGAGCTTGGCGACCAGCCCGCCGCCGCAGATCGGGGTGTTCTGGTGCGGTTTGAGGACCACCGCGTTGCCCAGCGCGATGGCCGGCGCGACGGACTTGAGCGAGAGGAGGAACGGGAAGTTGAAGGGGCTGATCACCCCGACGACGCCGACCGGCAGCCGGTAGAGGCGGTTCTCCTTGCCGTCGATGGGCGACGGCAGGATGCGGCCCTCGGCGCGCAGCGCCAACTGGATGGCCTCGCGCAGGAATTCGCGGGCCAGGTGCAGTTCGAAGCCCACCTTGGCGAGCGTGCCGCCGACCTCGGCGGCGATCGCCTCGGACAGTTCCGCCTCACGGTCGTCGATGATCCGCAGGGCCCGTTCGAAGACCAGCCGCCGGGTGTACGGATTGACCGCGCCCCATTCCCGTTGCGCACGCTCGGCGGCGCGGTAGGCCTGGTCGATTTCCTCGACCGTGGCGCAGGGTATGGAGGCCAGTTTCTCGCCGTTGTAGGGATTGAAATCGACGATGTCCCACGAGCCGCTTCCGGAGCGCCACTCACCGTCGATGAACTGATAGGCCAACTCGTCGAAGTAGGACATGCCATCCCGATCTGGAGAACAGGGCACGCAGGGTGCCTAGTTGGGGGGTGCTGACTCCTGATGGGGCGCATCCTACCGACGCGTCACATGAGATGGGATAGACGTCACATAAGTTGGAGTAGACCACGCAAAAGGTCTCTGGTCTCCGCCGGACTGGGCCCCTCTTCCTGGAGGCGGTCCATCACCCGCGCGTATTGGGCCACTTCTTCGGGCTTGTCCACATACAGTGCGCTGGTGAGCTGCTCCAGGAAGACGACGTCCGGGAGTCCCGATTCCTGGAATCCGAGCATGGTGAAGGCGCCGAATTCCCCCGCGTGCCCGCCCAGGCTGAACGGCATGACCTGGAGGCGCACATTGGGCCGCTCGGAAACGTCGATCAGATGCCGCACCTGCTCGCGCATCACCTCGCGTTCGCCGTACGGGCGGCGCAGCGCCGCCTCGTCGAGTACGCAGTGGAATTGCGCGGGCCGCTCGGCGACGAGCAGTTTCTGGCGCTCCATGCGCAGCGCGACCCGGCGCTCTATGTCGGCGGGCGCGGCGTCCGGCATACCGCGCCGGATGACGGCCTGCGCATAGCTCTCGGTCTGCAACAGCCCGTGCACGAACTGGACTTCGTAGACCCGGATGAGCGAGGTGGCTCCTTCCAGGCCGACATACGTCTGGAACCAACTGGGTAGCACATCGGTGTAACTGTGCCACCAGCCCGCGACGTTGGCCTCGCGTGCGAGGGAGAGCAGCGCTTCGCGCTCCTGCGGATCGCTGACTCCGTACAGCACGAGCAGGTCCTCGACGTCGCGTGCCTTGAAGCTGACCCGGCCCAACTCCATGCGGCTGATCTTGGATTCGGACGCACGGATCGAGTAGCCGGCCGCCTCGCGGGTTATCCCACGGGATTCACGCAGTCGGCGGAGCTGCGACCCGAGCAGGATCCGCCGCACCACCGACCCGCTCGACTCACTTGCGGACACCTCTCTGACCCTCCTGTGACCCACCCCGTCCAATGGTGGGCCGCAGTCTGCCACGTTCAGGCTTCGTTGAGTGCTCATCCGGTTACTGATATGAGCCGCTCTCGCAAGCCCTCCACAAGAACCGGTGGCAATAATTGCCGCCAAACCGGGCCGATTTCGGGCAATCGCGGCGCGTGCACGTGCATCTGCCCTTGCATCTGTCTCGCACATTGGGAACCATAGGCGGCGCACGCATGCACGCTCGTGAAAGATCCGCCAGATCCGGCTGAACCGGCCAGGGTCATGACGTCCGCGAACGCCAGGAGTGCCTCGCATGGGGACCAAGGTTTTGACCATGCTCGAGCCGTTATGGCAGGGCTTTCCTCCCGTCGACCCGCTGGCCGTCTCCGGATCCGCGTCGTGCACGCTCCCCCCGCGGTACGAATCGGTGCGCTCCGCGCGGAAGTTCACCCGTGACACGCTCCAGGGCTGGGAACTCGACGAGCTCTTCGACTCGGTCGCGCTGGTGGTGTCCGAACTCGTCACCAACGCCCTGAGGCATGCGGTCCTCGCCGCCCCCGAGCACGCCGACGCCCCGCCGCCCACCCGGCTCCACCTGATGCGCTGGTCGCAGCGGCTGATCTGTGCGGTGCGGGATCCCAGCGATGACTCACCGGTGGCCGGCGAGGCGGACTCCGCGGCGGACTCGGCGTCCGAATCGGGGCGCGGGCTCTATCTGGTGGACTCGTTCAGCGACAGCTGGGGCTGGCACCCGCTGTCCGGCGTCACCCACGGCAAGATCGTGTGGGCGCAGTTCCGGCTGCCGTAGCCGGCCTTGCCCGCCATCCGTCGCACCCGAGGAGCGCCCGCCCTACCGGTGGGCGCTCCTTGCATATGCATGTGCCGACGACGCGTGGTGCCACCCGGCGCCGTGGCCGCTCCGTCGCGTGAACGCTCAGTCCGGTACGAGGTGGTCGAACTCCCCGTCCTTGACGCCGAGCAGCATGGCCCGTACCTCGGCCGGGGTGTAGACGAGCGCCGGGCCGTCCGGGAAGCGGGAGTTGCGGACCGCGATCTCACCGCCGGGCAGTTTGGCGAACTCCACGCAGGAGCCCTGGGAGTTGCTGTGCCGGCTCTTCTGCCAGGTCACGTCGCGGAGCTCCGTTGCGGCCATGCCGTTGTATGCGTGGGGCACAGGGCTCTCCCGGTGAGAAATGGTGTCAACTGCCCGGGATCATAGCTGCGTTCACATGCGGATGCATGCGCAGATGCACGTGCACGACAGCCGGTGCCGCTCCCGTCACAGCTTGTCGAGCACCTGGCCCAAGCGCTCCTCCACCCTCGATCGCCGGCCGCCGCCCACGATGCGGTGCGCCTTTACCTGGTACGGCCCGTCCGGGCCGAAGCCCTCATGGACGAGGAAGAGACGTGTGCCACGCCCCTCGGGTTCCAGGGACCAGGTGGGGGGCGAGTCCGCGAGGTCGTCGTCCTCCCCCCACGTCGGCGTCCCGCCGGCGCAGCCGCAGCACCCTCCCCCTTGCTCGCAGCGGTGCCCTTCGGCCAGCCGGAAATCGACGGGCATCGGCCACCGGGCGATCAGCTCGGGCTCGGTCAGCACCCGCCAGACCCTCGCTGACGGAGGTCGGTCGGGCCGTGCGGTGCCGCCTCCAGGCGGTGGATCCGCTGCCGGCCGGCCCGTTCCCCGGCCCCCGTCACCGTGAGGCGTACGGCAGCAGCGCCATCTCCCGTGCGTTCTTGATCGCCCGGGCGATCTGGCGCTGCTGCTGCGCCGTGACCCGGGTGACCCGGCGGCTGCGCACTTTGCCGCGGTCCGAGAGGAACTTCCGCAGCAGATCGGTGTCCTTGTAGTCGATGTATGTGATGCCGGCCGCGTCGAGCGGATTGGGGCGGGGCGTGGTCCTGCGGCGCGGGTCGTGCCGACGGGGCATGGGACGTCCTTGTGACGAAGGAGGGCGGGGAGGGTGGTGCGGTGCAGCGGGCACCCAGCTGCACCCAGCTGAACCAAGGGACTACGAAACCGGATCGAGGAGCTCGTCGAAGGCCGCCGGCAGGGCCTTCCAGGCCGGTGGGCCGCCCGCGTACTCGGCGTCGGTGAGCAGGCAGGAGTCCAGGAGGGACGTAAGCCCGTCGCGGTCGAGTCCCGGCGAGGTGAAGACCAGGTGCTGGGCGCGGTCCCCGTGCTCGGGGTGCCAGTCCAGTGCGGCGGCCGCGCGGCGCATCGGCGGGACCATCTCCCAGGCGGCGTCCGGCAGTGCGGCCAGCCAGGGTCCGGCGTTCTCGACGCAGAGCGCTCCGCCGGCCGCGTCCCAGGAGAGCAGGGTGTCGGGCCGGTCGGCCAGCCAGAAGCGGCCCCGGCTGCGCGCGGCCGCGCAGGTCAGGTCCTCCAGCGCGGCGTAGAGCCGCTCGGGGTGGAAGGGCCGGGTGTGGCGCCAGACGAGGGTGCCGACGCCGTCCGCGTCGGCCTCCTGGGGGAGCAGCGCGCAGGCCGGGTGCTGGCGGGCGGCGGCCGCCTCGACGTCAAATCCGGCCGTGGCGGCTGCCGCCAACTGGGCGGATTCTACGGGTACTTGGCGGGCGGTGGGGTGCAGTTGGGCGAGCAGTGCCAGGTCGGCGGGCTCGGCTGGCTCGTCGCCCGCGGCGACCGCCAGCACGGGTGCGTATTCCAGCTGCCGGGCCCAGGTGTCGGCGACCGTGCGCCGGTCGGTCGCCGCGGCGGCCAGTCCGGCTTCGGTGAGGTCGTCGCCGCAGCCGAGGTAGGGCAGCAGCAGCGCGGGGTCGACGGCCGTGATCACCTGCGTCAGTGCGAGGCGCTCGCTGCCACAGCCGGTGATGACCTCGGCCATCGCCCTGGGTTCGACGGAGTCCCACAGTTCGACGACCGCCAGCCGGCAGGTGCGGCCGGCGGCCAGTCGTTCCAGCTCGGGCACCAGGTCCTCGCGCAGGGCGCAGCAGGCGCAGTCGTTGACGAGCGGCGCCTCGCCGGTGGCGAGGGTGCCGCCGGCGTCGCGGATGGTGCGGCGGACGGTGCCGTCGGCGGCCGGGGCGAGGTCGTGGTGGAGGGCGACGCTGCCGGGGACGGAGTGCAGCAGCCGCTCGACGGTGGCCCGCCGGGCGTCCGCGTGCAGTCCGCCCACCAGCACGATGTGCAGCCGGTCCATCAGCGGGCCCGCTTGCCGTAACGCCGCTCGAACCGCTCGACGCGGCCGGCGGTGTCCAGCACCCGGGCGGTGCCCGTGTAGAAGGGGTGGCTCGCCGAGGAGGTCTCGACGTCGATGACGGGGTAGGTGTGGCCGTCCTCCCACTCGATGGTCTTGTCGCTGGTGGCGGTGGACCGGGTGAGGAAGGCGTGGCCCGCGGCCCGGTCGCGGAAGACGACCGGCCCGTAGGTGGGGTGGATTCCGTGCTTCATGGGGCTCAGCGCTCCTCTCGGAAGGTGACGTGCCGGCCGGCCACCGGGTCGTACTTGCGCAGGTGCAGGCGGTCGGGGTCGTTACGGCGGTTCTTGCGGGTCACGTAGGTGTATCCGGTGCCGGCGGTGGACCGGAGTTTGACGACCGGGCGTAGTTCGTTGCGGGCCATGCCCGTTAGTATACGGAAATGGTTTCCATTTTCAATAGGCTCTGACCTGGGCCTCTACCGCAAGGAGCGCTTGAGATGCCTTCGATTCGTTCGACGCCTTCAATGCCGTCAAGGCCTTCGACGCCTCAGCAGGGCAGGATCACGGGGAAGGCGCGGCGCCGGGCGGTCGTCGCCTGTTACGCGGCCCGCCGGGCCGTCCTCCAGGCCGTCATCCGTAGTTGCCGCGCACCGGCGGAGGGGCGCGCCGCCAGCCGCGCCCGGCCGGTCCGGCGGCGGCCCGCTCAGCCGTCCGGCGCCGGCGGCGGCCCCCGGACCGCACCGCCCGGCACGACCGGGTAATACTGGACAGAACGCCCGCCGACCCCTGGCGGCTCCCCGACGGAAGCGAGTGCGCATGCTCCGCAACGCCTTCGAACCCTGGCACCTGTTCCTGATCATCGCGGTCCTGGTGCTGCTCTTCGGCTCGAAGAAGCTGCCCGACATGGCGCGCGGCCTGGGCCGCTCGATGCGGATCCTGAAGTCCGAGGCCAAGGCCCTCAAGGACGACCGGGCCGCCGAGGCACCCCGCGCAGAAGCGGCGGAGTCCGCAGCCAGCCACTGACCCCGGCCGGGCGGCCGACCGTGGTCAGTGGTCGCCGCCCTCGTCGATCAGCCGCCGCACCTCGCGGTCGATCAGGCCCAGCCGGGCCTCGGCGACCAGCGGCACCGCCCGGCGCTGGCGGCGCGCCTCGGCCAGGTCGATCTCGACGGTGACCAGCGCCGGCTCCCACTTGGGCGCCTGCGCCACCACCGCGCCGCGCGGGTCCACCACCCGCGAACCACCCCAGAACGTCGCCCCGTGCTCGTTGCCGACCCGATTGACGAAGACCACCCAGCACTGCAGCATCTTCGCCGTGTAGGAGAGCAGGGTGTCCCAGTACAGGCCGGTGTCCATCGCCTCCGGGTCCAGGCTCGCCGCGCTGTTGGTCGGCACGAACAGCACCTCCGCCCCGTCCTGCACCGCCAGCCACGGCAGGACCGGCTGCCAGGCGTCGTTGCAGACCAGCGTCGCGCCCCGGCCGCCGTGGGCGGACCGCTTCAGCTCGTAGGCGCGCAGCGACTGTCCGGGACTGACGTGCTTGCGCTCCTCCCAGGCGAGGTAGTTGGGCAGGTAGAGCTTGCGGTGGGCGTGCAGCAGCGCGCCGGACGCGTAGTGGGCCGCGGTGTTGTACGCGCGCAGGCTGGTGTGCTCGTGGAAGCCGACGAGGACGTCGGGGCCCAGGGTGCTCAGCTCCAGCAGCCGCGGGTCGTTCGCCTTGAGGGACTCGTCGCGCTTGAGTGCGCCCAAGTGGTAGCCGTGCAGGCTCAGTTCGGGAAAGACGACGAGATCGGCACCCTGGGCCGCGGCCTGCTCGATCTGCTCATGGGCGACCTTCAGATTGTCCGCCACCTCACCCAGCACGCAATCGGTCTGCGCCAGCGCAATGAGCATGTCCCCACCTCATCGACTCATCACCTATGCGGCTTTACCGCCATTTTGCCAGAGGTAGAACGGACCGGCACCACCCCGCGGAACCCCCCTTTCCGCGCCCTTCAAACGCCCTGCGAGGCAGGTCCCACCAATGAGCGAAAGAACGATCCTTCCCGTGCCGGAGCGGGTCCTCACGCGTTGATCCGCACGATCCGTCGTGCCACCGGAAGGGCGGCTTCCAGCCGCAGCCCCGCCCGCCGGAAGCGATGCGACGGCCCGCGGTCGAACCGTCCGGGGATGCCGACGGCCGGATCGACCGGGCGGCCCAGGCCGAGCGGCCCGCCGGACCCGCTCGGCCGGCCGCCTCGCCGCCGGCCACCCGGGATACACCGGGCGCCACCGGCCCCGCCGGCCCCCACCCAGTGATCGACGTCGTCCGCGTCGCTCACCGGCGCCGCGTACGGGCCCTGCGCAGCAGCAGCGCACCGCCCAGCAGCAGGCCCCCGCCCGCGCCGGCCGCCGTCCCCAGCTCGCCGGTCCCCGTGGACGCCAGCAGCGCCGAGCCCGCCGACGCGCCGGCCCGCGCCACCGCGCCCATCCGCTGATCCGGTACGGACCGCGGCGCGGGCCGGTGCACGGGCTCGTGCGCGGCCCCGTGACCGGCCGGCGGCGCCTTCTCGGGCGCCGGCTTCACCGGCGCCGGCGCCTCGTGCCGCATGTGCGCCTTCTCCGGGCGCCGCACCGGCTCCGCCGGCTTGCCCGGCGACACGGGCGGCCGCTGTGCCACCGGGGGAGGCGGTACGGCCGGCGCGGGCGCCGCACCGCTCCCGCAGGAGTTGCCCATGGCGGGATTGAGCGCCGCGGCCCCGTCGACCGAATTGCCACACGCGTTGACCGGGGCGTCCACGCTCACCTGCACGCTGTTGCCGGACAGCACCCCCGGAGAGTCCGAGGCCCCTCCCCCGGCGCCGGCGTCCGCGTATGCCGTCCCGCCACCCGCGCCAAGCACGCCCGACGCCGCGGCCATGAGCACGCAGGTCTTCAGGCTCTGTCGCATCTCTCATCCCTCGTCTGCAGTCGTTGCGTACGGGCCCAGGGGCCCGCTCCCCCTGTGGTGCGAATACGGCCGGGCGGCCGGCAGCGCGTACGCGGCGCCGGCCGCCCGGAGACGCAAGCGGTGCAACGGCCGAAGCCGCCGGCCGTACTCAGTGGTTGGCGACACCGTTGCCCGAGAGGATCGGGATGTCGTCGATGATGTGCGACAGCGTCTCGTCGCCCTTCGCCTGCGTCGAGTTATGGACGCACTGCTGGTTCTGCGGGTTGGACAGGACATTGATGTCCTGGATCTGGCCCAGTGCGAAGCCCTGGATCGGCACCTTGCCCACAGCGACACACAGCTGGTTCAGCGAGCCCTGGACGAGCCCGAGCTGAGTGCTCAGCTTGCCGTGCGTGGTGGAGTTGCCGTAGATCGACGCCGCCCCGTTCCCGTTGACCGTCTGGGTGCCCTTCTGGTCGCCGATCGCCATGGCCTGCGGAGCGGCCGCAACGGAGATACCGATCAGCGAAGCCGCCACGGCCGCGCCCGCAAAAATCTTCTTCATTCACGCAAACCCTTCAGGAGACGGAACTCCCGGCCCGGGAGCCCTATTTGAACAACCCGCCACGCGGCCGCGAGTTGCGCAGCGTCACCCGAATAGTGGCCCGGCCGGCCGGAAAAGAGGCCGCTCACACCGGCCCGAAAACGACAATGGGACAACTTCTCCCGGAGTTTCGCCGTCCGGCTCCCGTCCCTCTTCACCGGCTCATCGGGACCCGGCCCACGACACAGGGCCCGCACCACCGTCCAAACGGCTGCGCAGACCCTGTCCTCGTTTCCGGCCGGCATGCCAATGCCCTGGCAACCCCATCAATTCGCAAGGGCATTGGCATGCTTCCCTCCACACACCCTTCCTAACGACCGGATGCGCCGGAGTTCAGTCACGAGCGAATAACATTTCCCGGCCCCGGGGTGGGCAGCAAAAACCCGGGCCGCCCGGAAGAAGGAGGGCCGGGCGGCCCGGGTTTCGCTCAGCCGGTCAGTGGTTCCCGGCGCCGTTGCCCGAAAGGATCGGGATGTTGTCCAGGATGTGCGACAGCGGCTCGTCGCCCTTGGCCTGGGTGGAGTTCTCGACGCACTGCTGGTTCTGCGGGTTGGACAGCACATTGATGTCCTGGATCTGGAACAGGATGCCCAGGGCCTGGACGGGCACCTTGCCCAGGGCGATGCAGGGCTTGTTCAGCGAGCCCTGTACCAGGCCGATCTGCGGGCTCATGTAGCCGTACGTGGTCGAATTCCCGTAGTACTGCGTCGCGCCGTTGCCGTTGACGGAAGACGTCCCGTGCTGGTTACCGATCGCCATCGCCGCAGGGGCAGCGGCGCTGGCTACGCCGACAATGGACGCAGCCGCTGCAGCGGTCGCCAGAGCCTTCTTGATCATTTTGGTCCTTCGTGTTTCGGGGTACCTTTGGGCCGGGCAATCTGCCCAACTGACAGGGACGTTTTTGGTTGTTCTCATTCACTCAAACAGCGGGTGGCCTGATGCGTATTGCCGATCGGCCTCGCGACCGGCACCCGGCACCGGAACCCGGCACGAAAAACATCCGGGGGCGGTGCAGTCTCGTGAAATCAAACGCCGCAGTCCGATGATGTGGATTTTTGCTCCCCCGTCGCATTCCACCGGAGGGCGGCCGAGGCCACGCGTCGAAATTACTTGAGCGGAAGACCACCGAGCAGCCGTGCATTCTTGGCCGTGCTGTTGACGCCACCGAGCAGCTTCTTCGCGCCGGCCGCCTTGACCTTGTCCCGCGCGGTCCTGACCATGTTGAGGAGCGGCGCGAGCTGGTGGCCGTCCAGCTGATCGCTGCTCAGCGTGTCGTTCACCGCGCCGTTGAGGCTCATGGTGGGAGCTCCGGGCGGCGCGGCGAAAGCGGGCGCGGCGGCCCCCAGCGCCAGGACGGAACCGGCAACAACCGCAGCAGACTTTGCGTACTTCACTTCAACTGTCCCTTCTCGGGAGGTGCTTGACGGTCCCGGGAGATCAGCGCCGCATAAGCGATCACTTCGCTGCTCGGATCACCGCTTTCAGCGTGATTAACGAGGACCGCCGCCCGAAGAAACCCTGAAGTTTCGCCCTTCGCGGCCGGCCCATCAGAAAAGTACGGGGCTCTACGACTTTTACTACTCGCTAAAACGAATGGCGACCGGCCCCGATGCACAGGGAAACACGCACCGGGGCCGGGTCACAAAGACACAGCTCGAATACCTTCGAGTCAGTTGTTCAGGCAGTTGTTGCCGAACGCCGGGTTCAGCAGTGCGACGATGTTAACGGTGTTACCGCACACATTGATCGGAATGTGGATCGGCACCTGGATGGCGTTGCCCGAGATCACGCCGGGGGAGTTCTTGGTGCCGCCCGCGGCACCCGCGTTGGCGAACGCCGGCGCAGCCGCACCCACTGCCATGAGCGTACCGGCAGTGACTGCTGCGACCTTTGCGTACTTCACTTTCAGCCCTTCCTGCAACGGGTCCGTAGCGAACACGACCGTCGTGTCGCTCGGGCGCTGATCTGCTCGCCCGTAACGCCGCTGCCAATATTGGTAACGATTGCCCGTCGTGAACGAAACCCTTGCCCGGTGGCTTTCAGAGGAATCGCTCGAAGGGTGCATGACCGTCCCGAGAGATTGCCACCGCGCATACGACGCGGAAAAAACATCGGACTTCGAACAGACGGGGTATCCGCCGAATACGAATTCCTACCGAAAGGGAGATCGAGAATATCTGTCCCTACGGTTCGTAAGGGACGCCGCAGGACCGGACCCCCCTGGAAGTGAGAGCCGGCGGTCCGGACCTGCGGCCGATGGCACCGGATCAGTGGTTGCCGACGCCGTTGCCGGAGAGGAT
The DNA here is from genome assembly GCF_000720175.1 of Streptomyces sp. NRRL S-337. Lineage (GTDB taxonomy): Bacteria > Actinomycetota > Actinomycetes > Streptomycetales > Streptomycetaceae > Streptomyces > Streptomyces siderophoricus. The sequence goes on along the minus strand of NZ_JOIX01000015.1, from coordinate 93,317 downwards.
CGGGATGTCGTCGATGATGTGCGACAACGTCTCGTCGCCCTTCGCCTGCGTCGAGTTGTCCACGCACTGCTGGTTCTGCGGGTTGGACAGCACATTGATGTCCTGGACCTGGATCGCGCCCAGGACCTGCACGGGCACCTTGCCCAGGGCGATGCAGGGCTTGTTCAGCGTGCCCTGGATGAGCTCCAGCTGCGGGCTCATGCTGCCGTGCGTGGTGGAGTTGCCGAACGCGCTCTTGGCTCCGTTGCCGTTGACCGTCGACGTGCCGTGGTGGTTGCCGATCGCCATCGCCTGGGGCGCCATCGCCGCCGAAATTCCGACGACGGACGCGGCTACAGCCGTCGTGGCCAGGACCTTCTTGATCACGATTTACCCTTCTCGAAGCGGAGTGCCCGTATCCGGAGCGCACTGGTCAACTCGCTTCTTTGGGTGCGGTTTCGCCCATTCACCCGAATGCCGCGGAACGATAGACACATATCACTGCATCCGGGCGGCCTTTCGGCCGCGGATACGTGGTGGGCGGCACAAAGGCCGGTACGGGAATGCGTACCGGCCTTTGGGGCGGACCGCCCGCGTCAGCGGCCCGGGGCATCAACCTCTGTACAGCGCTCAGCGGTTGATGCAGACGTTGCCGAATGCCGGGTTCAGCAGTCCGATGATATTGATGGTATTGCCGCACACATTGACCGGAATGGAGATCGGCACCTGAATGAGGTTACCGGAGATGACACCGGGGGAGTTGACTGCGCCACCCGCGGCGGAGGCACCGCCGGTGGCACTGGCCATACCGGCCGCGCCCACCACGGTGATGCCCGCGGCGGCGGACAGGACGACGGCCTTCGAGACAAACTTCACGGTGTACCTCTTCACTGAGCGGCATTCAGATACGTGCGCCCCTTAGAGCGACAAGCAGTTCAACTCACCAACCGGGGCAAAAGTAGCGGCTCAAACGGGTGAAAGGGACGTCTCGCACATCTGGCGGCCGTTAGCCGTTTGGCGGCTCGGCCTACCGGGCGTCTCGTCGTCATCGTCGCACGCGGCGCGGCTAGGGGGATGCTGCCAAACCCCGTCCGGGAAAAGCCGATTGTCAGTGGCGTCGGTTCCAATGGCGACATGAAGGTGACACTTGCGCAGGTGCTGGCGTGGCGGCTGCGGCAGCAGAGTCTGGCGCCGCGGACGACCGCCTCGGTGGAGCGGCTCGTCGGGCAACTGGCCGGCGTGCAGGCGCAGGTCGCCTCGGCGGCCGAACTCGCCCTGGCGATACGGCAGAGGACGCCTCGCCGCGGCGCTGTCCAGGAGGCGCTCGCGGCCCGGTCGCTGGTCAGGACCTGGGCGATGCGGGGCACGCTGCATCTGCTGCCGGCCGACGGGGCGGCGGCTTATCTCGCCCTGCTGGGGGCGGCGCGTACATGGGAAAAGCCGTCCTGGCAGCGGGCGTTCGGGGTGAGCCCACAGCAGGTGTCGAGGCTGGGTGAGGCCGTCGACGAGATCCTCGACGGGCAGGTGCTGACCCGGCAGGAGTTGATCGACGCGGTGCGGGCGCGGCCCGGTCTCGAAGGTCTGGGCGAGCAGTTGGCGTCCGGCTGGGGCGCCGTGCTCAAACCGCTGGCCTGGACGGGCCGGTTGTGCCAGGGCCCGCCACAGGGGCAGCACGTCACGTTCACCTCACCGCGCTCCTGGGTGCCCGGCTGGCGAGGGGTGCCGGACCCGGACGAGGCCGCGCCGGCGGTGATCTCGGCGTACCTGGCGGCCCACGGTCCGGCCACTCCGGCCACGTTCGACGCCTGGCTGCTGCGCGGCGCGACCCGTAAGGCCGTGCTCCGCGGATGGTTCGAGTCGCTCGGCGACCGGCTGACCCCGGTCGAGATCGAGGCCGGGAGCGGGGGCGGCAGCACGGGTGCGGGCGGGGGTGGGGGCACGGCGTATGTGCGGAGTGAGGACGTGGCGGCGCTGGCGCGCATCAAGCCCTCGCAGGAGGTGCGGCTGCTGGCCGGTTTCGATCAGTACGTCCTCGGGCCCAGCACCGCCGATACGCGACTCATCGCGGCCGCGCGGCGCACCGCGGTCAGCCGCAGCGGCGGCTGGATCTCGCCGGTGGTGGTGCATGAGGGTCGGGTGGCGGGCGTATGGGAGTTCAGGGAGGAGACGGTGGACGTGACGTTGTTCGCGGAGCACGGCGCGGTGCCGGCCGCGGGCCTGGAGGCGGAGGCCGCCCATCTCGCCCGCTGCACGGGCCGCGAACGGCGGCTGGTGGTGCGGGTGCGGTAGGTCGTGGACGTGACCGCGCCCGTGACCGCGCCCGTGACCGCCACGGGAAATTGTGCTGCCGTGTGTGGCGAACGTGCAGGTCAGGGCCATTGTCAGACCCTGGTGCAAGACTGCAGGACATGAGATGGGCGGTGGTGGAGACGGGCGACGGGGGTGCTCGTCTCTGCCCGCTCACTCCGGACGGCCGGGTGGCGGGGCCGGTGGTGAGCGAGCCGTCGCTCGCCGAGGCGGTCCGGTCGCGGCCGGAGGTCGAGCGGTGGGTGTGGCGGTCCACCGCCGAGATCTACCGGCGGCTGCTGACTGCCGGTGTGCGCGTCGAGCGGTGCTACGACGTCGAGGCCGCGGAGGCGCTGCTGACCGGCCATGAGGAGGGCCAGTCGGGGCAGCCGCGTTCGCTGGCCGCCGCCTGGGCACGGCTGCACTCCCTGCCCGTGCCCCCGGACGCTCCCCCGCGTGCGGCGGAGACCCAGCCGTCCCTCTTCGAACCGGGTCCGGTGCCGTTGCCGCCCGGTACGGACGAGTTGTCGGCGCTGACGGAGGTCTATGCCGAGCAGGTCGCGCGGACGGCACGGGCCGAGCACCCGGAGCGGATGCGGCTGCTGCTCGCCGCCGAGTCCGCGGGCATGCTGGTGGCCGCCGAGATGGGGCGTACGGGCGTGCCGTGGCGTGCGGACGTGCATCGTGCGCTGCTCGACGAGCTGCTGGGCGAGCGTTTCCCTGGCGGGCTGGAGCCACGGCGGATGGCGGAGCTGGCGGACGAGGTGTCCCGGGCGTTCGGGCCCGGTGCGCGGGTGCGTCCCGATCTGCCGAACGACATCGTCAAGGCGTTCGGCCGGGCCGGGATTCCGCTGACCTCGACCCGTAAGTGGGAGCTGCAGCAGGTCGATCATCCCGCGGTGGCGCCGCTGCTGGCGTACAAGACGCTCTACCGTCTGCACACCGCCCATGGGTGGGCGTGGTTGCAGCAGTGGGTGCACGACGGCCGGTTCCGTCCCGAGTACCTGCCCGGTGGCACGGTCTCCGGCCGCTGGACGACCAACGGCGGGGGTGCGTTGCAGATCCCGAAGGTGATCCGCCGGGCGGTGCTCGCCGATCCGGGGTGGCGCCTGGTGGTCGCCGACGCGGACCAGATGGAGCCGCGAGTGCTGGCCGCGGTCTCCCGCGACCGGGGCCTGATGGAGGTGGCCGGCAGCGGCGAGGACCTTTACGCGGACCTGGCCGCCCGTGCGTTCGGCGGCGACCGGGACCGGGCCAAGCTCGGGCTCCTGGGGGCGATTTACGGCCAGACGTCGGGTGACGCCCTCAAGCACATGGCCGATCTGCGCCGCCGCTATCCGGCGGCCGTGGCGTACGTGGACGAGGCGGCGCGCGCGGGCGAGGAGGGACGCCTGGTGCGTACGTGGCTGGGCCCCACCTGTCCGCCCGCCTCCATGGCACCGCCCGACGAGGCGGGCCTGCCCCAGGAGGAGGAGCCGTCCACGGGGTACGGCGGCAGTTCGGCGGCCGCCCGCGCCCGCGGCCGGTTCACCCGTAACTTCGTCGTGCAGGGCAGCGCCGCCGACTGGGCGTTGCTGCTGCTGGCCGCGTTGCGCCGGGCGCTGTGGGCGGGCGGTCTCCGCGCCGAGCTGGTGTTCTTCCAGCACGACGAGGTGATCGTGCACTGCCCCGCGGAGGAGGCGACCGCGGTGTCCGAGGCCATCACGGCAGCGGCCGCGACGGCAGGCCGGACGGCGTTCGGCGAGACGCCCGTCCGCTTTCCCTTCACCACGGTGGTGGTGGAGTGCTACGCGGACGCGAAGTGAGGTGCGTGCGTGCTGCCCTCTTCGGGCGGCTTGCGGCTCTCAAGTTCCTTGATTTTCCTTGGTTTCGCTTGGTTTCTCTTGGTTTGCATTGGCTTCGCTTGGTTTCGGTCGGTTTCTTCGTGTCCTCGGTTTCCTCGGTTTCCTCGATTCCCCTCGGCTTCCCCGGTTTCCTCGGTTCGGCCGCTCCGGCTTCGCCATATCGCCACATCCGCACGTCAACGCTGATAGGAGACGTATATGGCTGAGAAGAACCTTCCTATAACTGTCCCGCCCGGATTGGCCGTGCATCCCGAACTGGTCCCTTACCTCGGGAAGTTGCAGCCGTTCACGGATCCATATGAGGACATCGAGGCCACCCGCGAGAAGTTCCGCGGGCTGCTGGCTTTGCGCCCGGCCGATCGGACCTCGGTGAGCAGCACGCGGTACGACATCGCGCGGCCGGACGGGAGCGCCCTCACGGTCGAGGTCTACCGGCCGGTGCGGGCGGAGGCTGAGGTGAACGAGGAGAACGAGGAGAACGAGAAGGACGACGAGGGCAGGGAGGTTGGGGAGGGCCTCCTGCCCGCCGTATTGCACTTTCACGGTGGCGGATACGCCATCGGTCGCTCGCTGCCCGGTCAGGACCGGTCGGCGATCGCGCTCTGCCGCGAGTTGCCCGCCATTGTCGTCACCGTTGAATACCGTCTCGCTCCGGAGCACCGGTACCCGGCCGGTGTGGAGGACTGCTATCTGGCCCTGGAGTGGACGGCCGAGCAGGCGAATGATCTGGGGATCGACACGGACCGGATTGCCGTCACCGGGAATTCGGCGGGCGGTGGGCTGAGCGCGGCCGTCGCCTTGATGGCCCGCGACCGCGGCGGCCCGGGGCTGGTCTACCAGTCGATGTGCGTACCGGACGTGGACGACCGCGCCGCCGAGCAGCCCATTCCGGCCATGCCGGAGGACGAGAACGCCGGGGCGGGGGCCGGCTCCGGAGCCGGTGCCGGGGCCGGTGCCGATGCGCCGCCGAACCCCTGGCTGAACAGCCTCCGGACCGTGCGCCTGGCCTGGCAGCACTACCTCCCCGAGGGGACGACGGTGCCGGACGCCTACGCCTCGCCGGCCCGCGCCACCGACCTCTCCGGCCTGCCGCCCGCGTACGTCATGGTCTGCGACCTCGATCCGCTGCGCGACACCGGCCTGGCGTACGCCCGGCGCTTGATGGACGCGGGCGTGCCGGTGACGGTCCACAACGTCCCCGGCGCGTGGCACGGCTTCGAGCTGCACGCCCCGGACACCCGCCTCGCCAGGGAGACGAAGGCGCACTGGAAGGGGCAGTTGCGGTCGGCGCTGTATCCGGAGCGGGCGGACGGGGCGGGAGGGGCGGTGGTGGCCTGAGCGCGCTGGGGGCTGTGGGCTGCGAGTCGCGGGTGTGGGCTCCGGGTTTGGGCGCGGGAGGCGGCTGCGTCGAGTGGCCTGGGCGTGTGGCCTGAGTTGAGCGGTCTGGGTTGTGTGACCGGCGCCGTGTGGCCTGGGTTGTGTGACCTGCGCCGTGTGGGCTGCGCACGGTGACCTGGGCCGGGTGGCCTGTTCCCTGCGCATCTGGTCCCTGCGCAGGTGCCCCCTCAAGGGCCGGCGCCTCTCGCCCCTCCCCCGGCTACCCGACGGTTGAAATCAGGCCACGGGTAATCCGGGTCATCGCCGACACCAGTAGTTCCCGTGGCTGCTCGGGCTGGTCCAGCCACCACAGGGCGAGTCCGTAGAGCGAACTGCGGATCGCCTCGGCCAGCGGCTCAAGTTCGCCCTCGGGCAGACCGGGGGCGAACTCCCGGAGCAGCGCCATGTCCGTCTCGCGCTGTCTGCGCTGCAGTTCACGGTGGAAGTCCTGCACCTCCGCGTCCCCGGTGGTGTCACGGAACATCATCCGCCAGGTGTACGGATGGCTCTGCACATATCCGAACCAGGCGTCGTACATCGCCCTCATACGGCTGTCCAGATCCCCTTCCCCGTGCAGGAGTTGTTGGATCGGGGCGGCCGCCAGCTCATCGCGGTGTCGCTCCAGCAGGGCCAGGTGCAGTTCCTGCTTGGAGTCGAAGTGGCGGTAGAGCATGGGTTTGCTCAGGCCGGCCTCGGTGGCGATCTCCCCGATGGTCGTGCCCGCGTAGCCGCGCTCGGCGAACAGCCGGGCGGCGGTGTCCTCGATACGCGTCCTGGCCTCGGCGCGCGCCGCGCGCCCCCGATCGATCTCCCTCATACGACCCTCGCCACCCCTCCGTTTGGCCGATTCCGACTGCTCGATTCCTCTCGCAATCACCGCTGTGATGAAGGATACTAGATCGTGTACCGCTTGGTATACGCATGAGTAACTTACGAGCAGCTTACGGTCGGCTCACCGTGAGGCGACCGGATACGGGGGTCGCTGTGATCATTTCCTTGCATGTCGCCGACGTAGGGGCGCGTGCCGTACCCGCCCTCCTCCGCGAGCGGCTGCATCCGGACGACGTTCCGGGGCTGCGCTCCGCCCGGACGACACTGACCGGGGCCATCGCGGCCGGCCTGCCCAAGCTGCATCCGGGCCGGGTCGCCCTGCTCGCTTCCTGGGAGGGCGACGCCGCACTCGACGGCTTCCTCCGCGTGGAGAAGAACCCGCTGGCGGAACGGCTGGCAGGCGGCTGGCACGTACGACTACGGCCCATCCGGATGTCCGGATCATGGAGCGCGATGCCGGTGGAGGTCGCACCCGGCACAGCGACGGATGACAACCAGGATTACGGCGACCACGAAGACGGCAAGGAGGAATACGGCGAGCAGGTGGCGTCCGGCGCTACCGCCACCCCGGTCGCCGTCCTCACCCTCGGACAGCTCCGCCTGCGTCGCGCCCTGCCGTTCCTCCGTGCCAACTCCCGGGCCGCCGGGCGAGCGGCAGCCGATCCCGCCCTGCTTGCGTCCCTCGCCCTGGCCAGACCTCCCCGCTTCGTCAGCACGTTCTCCATATGGCAGAGCGTGGACGCCATGCGCCGCTACGCGTACGGCTCCGCGCAGCCCGATCACAAAGCAGCGATCCAGGCGCATCAGGCAGCACCGTTCCACCACGAGGCCGGGTTCGTACGCTGCCTCCCTTATGCCGCCCAAGGCACTTTGAACGGCCGGGACCCACTGGCGACTGCTGGTTTGCCAGCGACCACAGAGGTGTGAGGGTGGACTGCCCCGGGTTTGGACCTCAGGCGCTGTAAGCGCTGTAGGCGCTTTGGGCGCTTTGGGCGCCGCTCTGGGTGCTCTACGAACCTACCCCGGTGGCCGACTCCGATGTGTCTTCCCCGGTGGACGGCTTCCCCAGGAGGAACAGGACGGGCTTCAATCCCTGGAGTGCGTGTGCGAGCACGATGACGCGTGCGCGTACGAGGACGCGTGTGAGTACGAGTGCGCGTGCGCGGCGGGTGCGCGTGCGCGGCGGGTGCGGTACGAGTGGGCGGTGGAAGGGAGTTCGTGGGGATGAGTGCGGAGACTGAGATGAGCGGTGAGCCCGAGCAGACGGCGAGCGGCGCCGGGGACGCGCCGCGGAGAGCCGTGGGAGGCGGAGAGATGGAGCGAATCAATCCGCCGCACCTCGCCCCGCCTACCGGGTTCAGTCACGCCGTCCGGGCCGCGCCGGGAACGTTGGTCCTCCTCGCCGGTCAGACCGCGCTGGATGGTACGGGCCGGATCGTGGGGAACGGGATCGTCGAGCAGTTCGAGCGTGCGCTGACGAACCTCCTGGACGTCGCGGCCGCATCCGGAGCCGCCCCGTCGGACCTCGCCAAACTCACCGTCTTCGCCGTCGATATCGCGGACTACCGCCGGCACGCTCGGGAGATCGGCCGGGTGTGGAAGCGGCTGGTCGGCAGTGATTACCCGGCGATGGCCGTGATCGGCGCCACCCGCCTCTGGGACGAGGCGGCCCTCGTCGAGATCGAGGGGATCGCGGTGGTCCGGTAGCTGGCAACGGGTGGGTGGTACTGAGTAGTTGGGGGCGAGGAGAGGACGAGGGGTCAAGGGGCCAAAGGGGCGAACGGTCGACTGTGGGCTGCTCGTCTGGCCGTCGGGCCGTCTGCTCGTTGCCCCTTCTTCTGGCCGCCTGGCCGTCCACCCTTCCGGCCGTCTGACCGCCCGGCCTCCCGGCCTCCCGGCCTCCCGGCCTCCCGGCCTCCCGGCCTCCCGGCCTCCCGGCCTCCCGGCCTCCCGGCCGCCTGGCCGTCCAGCCATCCGGCCGTCCATCCAGAGGGTGTCTCCCCCTAGCGTTCGTGGAACGTCGCCAGTGCTTGCGCGTCCGCTGCCGACAAGGTGAGGCCGAATTCGGCGGCCAGGAGGTCCGGGAGCTCCTGGGGGCTCACCTCGCGGGCTTCGCGGGTGCCGTCCGGGCGGGTCACCGCGTACTCCCGGCCGATCAGCGTCCTGCGCAGGTCGCGGCTCGGGCGCTGCACCACCATCTGGCCGGTGAACGGCGAGCGGGGGTGGGTGGATATGTAGTGGTTGAAGACCGCGTAGTCGACGGGGAAGCGCCGTTCGGTCCCGAAGGCGTAGAGGTCGAACCAGTCGTCTGCGTGGCGTGTCCGGAGCACCCAGGCCTCGGAAGCCGTCTCCGTCTCCTTCTCATGGATCAGGCCGAACGTCCACTCCCCCTGGTGGGACTCGACGCCGTCCCGTAGCGGAAGGGGTTCGAGCAGCCCCTCGGCGCCGAAGCCGACGTCGGTGATCCAGTCCGCACCGTCCAGCTCGACCTTGAGCAGCGCGTGAGTGGCCGGGCGGATGCGCCGCTCGCCCATACGGGTCCGGGCGCAGAGGCCGGAGATCCGGAAACCGAGGCGGTCCAGAGCGGCGGCGTAGAGCAGGTTCTGTTCGTAGCAGTAGCCGCCGCGGCCCTGCTCGACCATCTTGGCCTGCAACGACTCCAGGTCGAGCAGAACGGGCCGGCCCACCACGATCTCGAGGTTTTCGAAGGCGATCGAGCACAGGTGGGCGGCGTGCAGTGCGCGCAGGGTTTCCAGGGTGGGCCGGCGGTCGCCCTCGTAGCCGATCCGGGCGAGATACGCCTCCAGATCCAGCTGATCCCCGCCCCAAACGGCATTGGTCGGCACGCTGCGCCCTCCCCGTTGACCTAGGTCTTTCCCGTCCCGAGCGTAGGAGATCTGCCGCCGTGGTGGGATCGGCTATTCGTCCTAAGGCTTGTCCCCGAGGCGGCCTACTAGGTCCGGCCCTGACCAGTCTTAGGGTTCCTGATCAGGCTCATGGCAGGGCACGTCAGGGTCTGGGGAGAGGGCCGGTGACACGCCAAGGCCGGTACGCGCAGGGCCACCGTACGAACCAAGGTTCCGTACGAACCACGGCACCGTACGAGCAATAGTCAAGACCTGTGGACGAGATGACGTGCGGTTCTTGGCGGCTCAGTCCTGGACAGGTTCTACTCGATGGGGCTCCGCTCCGCCCAGGTAAAGCATGCACCCCGCGGTCTCGTCCACGTCCTCCACGTCGAAGCTCTCCGGCGGCACGACGTAGATTCCGGCGGTGGGGGCGGGAAGCCAGCCGAAGTCGCGTGGAGGGTCGTACTCCTCATAGTGCCCCACGCAGAGGCGAGTGGGAGGGATCGACACCGCGCAGACGTCTCCGGCGCGAAGGGCAGGAGGTGCCGGCTCGAAGCGATAGGGAGACCACTCAGGGCTTGAGTCGGCCCAGGGGAGGAGGAATGTCCCGTCCCAGTGAAATTGCCCGGAGTTGTCGATCTCTCCCCATGGCCATTGGAAGCGGATGTGGGTCGCATTCACCGAGACGACCCGAGCGCTTGCCGGTTCGCAAGAGACGATCACTTCGTCGCCAACCCGATATGCCATGTTCGATCGCCCCTGTCCCGGTCGTGAACGACTGAGGATAGGTCAAGATCTATGCAGGTGGACTGCCCCGCCATGCCCGGCTGGGGGCTCTCTGACGTGCTCAAGCTGCCTGCTCCTCGCGCTCGACGAGGATGCCGTACTCGAACACAGCACCGGCGCGGACCAGGGGCACGAGGTGAGCTCCGGTGATCGCGCGCCAGCGGGCCTGCGCGGACTCGACCAGCTTGAACACCATCGCCAGCGCCGCGGCAGGACTGCCCCCCCCCCCCGCGCGGGTGACCTTCGTGCGGAGCTTGACCGTGGAGAACGTCGACTCAATCGGGTTCGTGGTCCGCAGATGGACCCAGTGCTCGGCCGGGAAGTCGTAGAACGCCAACAGCTCTTCCCGGTCGTCGGTGATCTTCGCGACGGCCTTGGGCCACTTCATGCCGTAGGTCTTCGCGAATGCCTCGATCGCCTTCTCGGCGTGGGCTCGATCTTCGGCCTTGTAGATCTCCTGCAACGCCTTCGTCGCGCTCGGCTGCGCCGACTTCGGCAGGCAGTTCGAGACATTCCGGGCCTTGTGGACCCAGCAGCGCTGATGCCGGGCGGCGGGGAACACCTCGGCCAGTGCCGCCAGAGCCCCATCGCACCATCTCCGACCACGAGCTCCGGGTCGCGCATCCCGCGGCGGCGGCAGTCGCGCAGCAGGTCAGCCCATGACTCCGTGCTCTCCCGAAGCCCCTCAGCCAGCGCGATCAGCTCCTTGGATCCGTCGAGGCGGACCCCGAGCAGGACCAGGACGCACGAATGCGCCTGCCCGAGCCGGACCTTGGGGTGGACGCCGTCCGCCCACACGTAGACATAGTCCCGGTCCGACAGGTCCCGCTGCTGGAAAGCCGCGTGGTCGTCGCTCCACTGCTTCGTCAGCCGAGTCACCGTCGCGGGCGACAGGCCGGCCGCGGAGCCGAGGAACTGCTCCAGCGCGGGCACGAAGTCCCCGCAGGACAGGCCGTGCAGGTAGAGGAGCGGCAAGACCTCGGAGATCTTCGGGGCCTTACGGCACCACGGCGCAAGGATCTTGGAAGAGAACCGCTTCCGCTCGCCGGTCTCCTCGTCGATGCGCAGGTCGTTCACCCGGGGCGCGGTGACCTCGACCGAGCCAGCCGCAGTGATCACGGACCTGGGCCGGTGATGGCCGTTGCGGACTACCAGACGGTGCCCATGCTCGTCCCGCTCGCCTGCCAACTCGGCTATGTACTGGTTGACTTCCGCTTCCAGCGCGGCGGCGAGCATCCGGCGCGCGCCCTCGCGGACGATCTCGTCGATCAGGGAGCCGGACTGGGTGGTGCCGTCTTCGGTGACTACGCTGAGCACGGGCGTGCCTTCCCGACCCGCGCTGCAACGCGGGCCAACTCGATGACCGTCAAGGGATCATCGGGAAGGTACGCCCTCCGCGTCCCACCCGCTGATCCACAGGTCTTGAGCATTGCTCGCTCCGTGCGAACCACGGCGCCGTACGCCCCAAGGCTCCAAACGCGCCAGGGGCGCCCGCGGCCGGTTTCCCGGCGGCGCAGGCGCCCCTGGTGCTGGTGCTGTTCTCGCCGCTGACTGTCGCTCCCTACGGAACGCTGGGGGCCGTCCCGCCCACCGGGTCCCCGCGGGTCTTGGTGGCCGTAGTGGCCCCCTGCTCTCCGTGGCGGCCGTGGGGCCGCCCTGCTCTCCGTGGCGGCCGTGGGGCCGCCCATCTGGCTGTGGTGGCCGTGGGGCGGCCCGCCGGCCGTGGGCCGTGGTGGTCAGGTGCGTTCGCGGGCCATTCCCACCGGGTCCTTCTTGAAGGCCCAGGTCATCTTCGGCTCCATGGCCCAGCGGAACATCCGCTGGACCGGTGGTGTGCAGAGCAGCGTGACGACGGTGCCGGCGGCGAGGGTGAGCAGCACGGCGCCCCACGGGGTGTGGACCCAGTGCACGTCGTACCAGTTCCAGAAGCGCGATCCCTTTGCCAGGAAACCGTGGAGCAGATAGCCGTACAGGGTGCCCGCGCCCAGCGCCGTGCACCACATCGTGCGGCCCGGTATCCACGCGAAGAAGCACGCCACCAGTACCAGCGAGCATCCGAACATCGCCAGGGTCATCACCGCACCGCTCCACCACGGAGCGGCCAGTTCCTGGGCCGCATCCCGGTGGTAGAACCAGGCGGCGTTCATACGGGGTGCCGCCCAGTACGCGAAGACCAGGGCGCTCGCGAAGACGGGGACGGCCAGGATCCGGGCCTTCTTGCGACGGACCAGCTTGAAGTGTTCGGGCCGCAGCGACAGCCCGATCACGAAGAACGGAAGGAACTGCAGCACCCGCTGGAGGTCCAGGTCGTCGCCGATGTTCGGGGAGATGGACGCGAGGACGGCGATGGTGAGCGCCAGCGGTACGGGCCAGCGCACGATCTTCCACAGCGGAGTGGTCAGCCGCCAGATGAACAGGGCCAGCAGGAACCAGGTCAGATACCAAGGGTCCGTAAGACTTATTGGGTAATGCGGGTCGTCATCCGCCCACCTCTTGAAGAAGGTATAGGCGACTTCGAAGAGGATGTACGGCACCGCGACGCCGGTAATCAGCCGCTGCAAACGGTCCTTGCGCATATCGAAACTGCGCGAGAAATAGCCGGAGATGATGATGAAGGCCGGCATATGGAACGCGTAGACGGTGATATACAGCGCCGCCGCCGACCGGCTGCCGTCGCGGAGCGGCTCCCACGAGTGCCCCATCGCGACCAGCACGATGGCCAGGTACTTCGCGTTGTCGAAGAACGCGTCGCGCGGCTTCCCCTTGGCGCCGCCCGCGGCGTTGGCACTGGCGCCGGCCTTGGTGTCGACGGCGCCGTCGTTCGCGAGGCTGCCTCGTCCCCGGCCCCTGGCGCGGCCCCGGGGCCTGGCGTGCGAGGCCGAGCCGGAGGCCCGTCCGCCCGCCGGTGCCGCAGCACGTTCCGCCACGGACCCATCGGCCATTGCGCCCTCGCTCAGGGCGCGTTCACCCATGGAGCGTTCGGACTCGGCCGGCTCCGTGCCGGCCGGCGCCATCGTCGTCGCGGCCGTCATCGCGGCCGTTGCTGCTGCCGGGGACGCGTGGGCAGACGCATACGAGGACGAGGACGAGGGCGTGGCGGAGTATGGCGAGGAGTAGTACGAGGAGGAGGACGAAGAGGAGTACGGGGCGCCGGAACCGGCACCGTCGTTCGTGCCGTTCGGCGTCTGCCGCGGCGGTGGGAGCGGGACCCGCCGTTGGCCGTACACCGGAAAATCGTTGTTCAAGAAGCCTCCCGGAACGAGCCCACGGGAGGAGCCGGACGCTGGCCCGCACCGGGCCGCAAATCGGAACCCAAAAGCCAAATCCTGCGTCTTAGTTCTTTTACGGGAAGGGTGGCGGCGTCGAACATCTCAGGCACCTTAGCTCCGCGGTGGGAATCACGTAAATCCCCGCCTGTCGCGGCCACCCGGCACCCATCCACCCTCCACAGCACCTTCACGCACCGTCAGGGGCCGGAGCCGGCCGGCGGACCGTCGGGGACGCCACCCGCTATTCAATAACACCTTCGATTCCCCGGGCGCGCACCGCCCGCGCGTTGGTGTTCTCCGCCACGTCCCAGGCGTAGACCTGCAAGGGGCGCCCGTGCGGGCCGCGCAGCCGGTGGACCGCCGCCAGCCATCGCGAACTCAGCGCTGACATACGGGGGTTGATCTGGTCGGCGAAGCGGGCGTAGGCCGCCAGTTTGCGTACATCGGGCGCCCCCAGGATTCCCGTACGTACCTGTGGTACCAGTGCATGCACGGTCTTCACGGTGGCCACGCGGAAGCTCTGCACCACCAGTCGGCTCCGCACATGGTCGCGATCCAGCCAACCGTGGGACCGCAGTTCCCGGACGACCTGGGCCTCGATTCCGGGATAGTCCTTAGGGGACTTGATCTCCAGCAAAAGCCGCTGCCCGTTACGGTCCAGACGCCGCAGATAGTCGGCGAGCGTCGGCACCCGCTCCCCCGCGAACCGCTTGCCGAACCAGCTCCCGGCATCCAGCCGAGCGATCTCGGCGGCCGTGAAATCCCCCACCCGCCAGGGCGCCCGCCCGGGGAACACCTTCGCGGCATCCGTGGTCCGCTTGAGCGTGGTGTCGTGGATCACCACCAGCCGGCCGTCCTTGGTGCGCTGCACGTCGTTCTCGACCCATATGAGGCCGCGGCGATGTGCCGCGTCCACGGCGGCCAGCGTGTTCTCCGGTGCGTAACGGGAGGCGCCGCGGTGCGCGATGACCATGGCGGCGGGGGTGCCGGGCCCGGCCCGCGCCCCGCTGCTCACGGCGACGTCCGCGTACTCCTCCGGCCCCGGCGCCATGGCCGACGACGATATCGCCGCCGTCACCAGGTACGCGACTCCGGCGGCCGGTATCCGCAACGATCTCCGAAGCATGCGGCAGCCTCCAGGTCGGTCCGGGCACGTGGGATCAGGTAGGCCCATCACATGGGCCCATCAGGTAGGCCCTGTATGGCGCGCCCCGCACGGCTCCGTAGGCGTCCCTGGGGGCTCCCGTAGGGCACCGCCGGGGCTCCCGTATGGCGCCACTGGGATCCCTCCACGCGGGCCCTGACCGGTGGGCCTTTCTGTTCAACGTGCCTGCGGGCCGGCGAGTCGGCCACGCGAACGGTCCGGCGACGGCCGCGCCCGAGCGGCTGCACCCCTGGCTCGTCACGGCGCCTTTACGCAGCTTTCCGCAGGTCAGGGCAGGGCCGGGAGGAGGGGGCGAGGTGAGCGGGGAGGTCGGTGAACGGCCTGCGGGCACGCGTCCATTCCGGTGACCCGCCAGCCGTATCCACGAGGCCGCGCCCGGCCGCCTCGCCAAGCACCGGGTTCTGCGGTAGGCCGGGAGCGGTGCGGTACGGCGCTGCGGTGCGGTTCGGCGCCATGACGCAGTACGGCGCCAAGGCCGGTACGGCAGAATTCCTCCCCGTGACCATTCGCTTGCTGATCGCCGACGACCAGGAGATGGTCCGCCGGGGGATACGCCGCATTCTGGAGAGCCAGCCCGACATGGAAGTGGTCGGCGAAGCGGCGAACGGAGTGGCCGCCGTCGAGTTGGGCCGGGCCCTCGCGCCCGATGTGGCGTTGGTGGATATCCGCATGCCACGCCTCGACGGCCTGGAAGTGACCCGTCGGCTGGCCGATCCCGCCTCGGCGCACCCGGTACGCGTCGTGGTCGTCACCACCTTCGACCTCGACGAATACGTCTATCCCGCGCTGCGTTTCGGCGCCTCGGGCTTTCTGCTCAAACGGTCCGGGCCGGCAATGCTGATCGAGGCGGTGCGGGCGGCAATGGCCGGCGACAGCCTGATCAGCCCGTCGATCACCGTACGGCTGTTACAGCACGTCACGGGAAGCACGTCGGACCGTCGCGCCCGGCGCCGTGATTCCGTGCTGACCGAACGGGAGCGGGAAATCGCGGGAAAGGTCGCCGAGGGAAAGACCAATTCGGATATCGCCGGCGAGTTGTTCATCTCCGCGGGCACGGTCAAGACCCATATCGCCAGCATTCAGCGGAAGTTGCAGGTCCGCAATCGGGTGGGGATCGCGGTCCGGGCCTGGGAACTGGGTTACGCCACCGGCCGCACTCCCGGACCGCCGGGACCGTCGGGACCGCTGGGACCGCCGGGACCATCGGGTCCGCCAGGACCACTGGGACCATCGGGACCGTCGCGATGACGCCGTCCATCACCCCGCCCCGGCAGCCCCGGGCCGCAGAGCGAGGTAGCCACACACCGCACCAAAGCCAGTCGGTCCAACGGAATGGCCGCTTCCGCCGGGCATGGGCAACGACCGCCGCGGTACTGCTGCTCGCCCCCGCACTCCTCGCCCCGCCCGGCGCCGCCCCACTCGCCATCCTGGCCGCACTGACCACCGTCGTCTCACTGCTCTCCTGGCCGATACGCCGGTACGAACTCGCCCACGTAGCGGCCGGCACGGCGCTGCTCTCGCTCGCCGCCGACCTCGCGTACTTCGGGCCGCCGGGCCTCGTCGTCCTCTGGCTCCCCTTCGAGACGGTGGCACTGCTCGTTCTCCTGGGGCGGGCGGTACGCCAGGTGCCCGGCTCCCGAGTGGGCCTGGTCGGCGGCCTGACCGGCGCCGCGGCGGTGCTGCTGCCCCTGCGCTTCACCCTGCACGCGCCGCACACCGGGCTCAAGGAATCGATCTTCGTCGCCGCGCTGGCCTTCTTCCCAGCAGCCTGCGCGACCGGCGTCGGCGTCTACCTGCGGTCGCTGGACACCCGCCGTGCGCACGCGGTGGCCCTGGCCCGCCGCGAACAACGCCTCGAAGTCGCCCGCGACCTCCACGATTTCGTCGCCCACGAAGTGACCGGCATCGTTCTGGAAGCACAGGCAGCCCAATTCACCGCCCCCGCACCCTCGCCCCCAACCCGAACCCCAACCACCAACGCCCCCAACCCACCCCACCAACACCAACACCATCCCCAACAGGAATGGCAGGATCAGCAGGATCAGCAGGAACAACACCGCGCCCTGCTCGAACGCATCGAGCAGGCCGGGCTGCGGGCCCTGGAATCCATGGACCGTACGGTGGCAGCGCTACGTACGGCAGAAAGTCGCGAGCGGAGCGATGGGAAAGAGGGAAGCGCCGGAAGCGAACCACCTAGCCAACGGGAACCAACCGAACCGCCACCCACCCGCCCCCACGGCCTGACCGATCTGCCGGAACTCGTCGACCGTTTCTCGTCCATGACACCCGCCGAGGTCACACTGGAGCTCACCGAGCTCACTGAGCTCACCGGCACCGACAGCCTCACCCGAGAGGCCGAGGACACCGCGTACCGAGTGGTGCTGGAGGCGCTGACCAACGTACGCCGCCATGCCCCGCGGGCAGACCGGGTCGAGGTCTCCGTCGGCCGGACCGCCGACCGCACCCTCAAGATCTCGGTCACGAACACCGCAGGTCGAGCCACATCCGCCCGCAGCCCCCGCCAGGGCGGCGGCACCGGCCTCGCCGGCCTCGCCGAACGCGTCAGCGCCCTCGGCGGCACCCTCGAAGCCGGCCCGCACGGAAACGGAAAGGGCTGGCACGTGCGCTGCCTACTGCCCACGCCGCCCACCCGCTGAGGAGTCCTCCCCTCACCAAGTGACGCCCGCTCCCTCCCCACACCAGCCTCCGCGATATCTGACTCCGCGATATCTACCGATCGGCAGATGTGCCGGCCACCGCGCCCCGGAATCCTCTCCTCGGAGCCACCGCTCCCCAGCCGAACACGTACAACCGGAGATTCCGATGTCCTCAGGCGTACCGTCCCCCGCCCAAGTCCCCGCCCCCACCCTCAACTCGACCTCCATCCCCACCCCCACACGCACATCCCGCACCGCCGCATCCGTCACGGCGGCCGCCGTTGCCTTCGCAGCTGTCGCGGTACTCGGCCTCACCGGCTGTTCCGTGGACGCCAAAACCGCGAAGCCGGAATCGAAGCGCTTCCCGTACGCCGGCACGTCCTTGAAGCTGCAGACCCACGAGGTCGCGACGAAACTGGTGGCGACGGACCGCAAGGACATCAAGGTCACCCGCTGGTTCGACTCCGCCGCGGGCACCGTGCACCTGAAGTGGACGCTCAAGGGCGACATCCTCGACATCGACGCCGGCTGCAGCGGACTCGCCCTCTGCGACGCCAGATTCACGGTCGAGGTCCCCAAGCACCTCACGGTCACCAAGGACGGCCACCAGGCCCTCAAGGCTCACTAGGCCCACCAGCCTCAGCACCCACCAAGCCCTACCGCAGCAGCAGCGGGCAACAACAAGCGGCTCCCGACGACCTGACGCTACGTCTGCCCCCGCCCTGCCCGGCCCCTTGGCCCCTCGGCCCCACGGCGCCGGCTCGCCGGCTTCCGCGACCGGACCCGCCGCCCCTCCGACCCGTCGGCCCGCGAGACGCCGTCGTCCTGCCCGCCCCCAAGCCCCGGGGCTACCTGGCCGTACGGGGCTCGGACGCCCCCTGGTTGATCATGCAGATCGGTGCCCTGGCGACCACCGCCGCACCCACAACAGCGCCTACGTCCGCACGTCGGCATGTGGCGCCCGCCCTGCCACCACCGCCGCCCTGCTGACCATCGCCTTCACCACGACCGCCCTCCGCCGCGCGACCACGACTGAGACCACGACCGAGCCCGTCGCCAGCCCACCAGACATCGCAAAAAGCCCAGGCCACATAGCGTGACCTGGGCTTTTCCGCGGAGCCGCCTTCGGGATTCGAACCCGAGACCTACGCATTACGAGTGCGTTGCTCTGGCCAACTGAGCTAAGGCGGCGTGGTGCGCGGCCCAGTCTACACACCACTGAGGGGTGGTTCGTAACCGGTTGCGGGGCTGGTCAGAGGTGGGCGGGGAGGGGTGTGGGGCGGGTCACGCGGCGGGGCGGGGCGCGGTCAGGTGCAGTGCTTGTTCTTGGGCGGGGTGGTGCCGGTCAGGAGGTAGGTGTTGATCGCGTTGTCGATGCACGTGCTGCCGCGGCCGTAGGCGGTGTGGCCGTCGCCCTCGTAGGTGAGGAGGGTGGCGCTGGAGAGCTGGGCGGCGAGGGCCTGGGCCCAGGCGTACGGGGTGGCCGGGTCGCGGGTGGTGCCGACGACGACGATCGGGGCGGCGCCCTTGGCCGGGATGCGGTGGGCCGTGCCGGTGGCCTTCACCGGCCAGTACGCGCAGCTCAGCGCGGACCAGGCGAAGCTCTCGCCGAAGACCGGGGAGGCCTTGCGGAAGGCGGGGAGGGCGCTGCGGACCTGGTCTGGGCCGGTGAAGGTGGGCGCCAGGTCGAGGCAGTTGACGGCGGGGTTCGCGTACATCTGGTTGGCGTACTTACCGCTGGGGTCGCGCTCGTAGTAGCTGTCCGAGAGGGTGAGCAGCCCGCGGCCGTTGCCCGCCTCGGCCTGGGCGAGGTATTCGCGCAGGACCGGCCAGGCGCGCTGGTCGTACATCGCGGCGATGACGCCCGTGGTGGCCAGGGATTCGGTGAGCTTGCGGGCCTCGCCCGTCTCCACCGGGTGGGCGTCGAGCTTCTTGAACAGGGCGGCGAGCCGCTTGCCGGCGTCCTCGGCGTTCTTGTGGCCGAGCGGGCAGTCCTTCTTCTTGACGCAGTCCGCGGCGAACGCGGCGAAGGCGGTGTTGAAGCCCTTGGTCTGGTCGAGGTTGATCGTGCGGGAGTCCAGCGCCGGGTTCACGGCGCCGTCCAGCACGATGCGGCCGGTGCGGGAGGGGTAGAGGCCGGCGTAGGTGGCTCCGAGGAAGGTGCCGTAGGAGGCGCCGACGTACGTCAGCTTCTTGTCGCCCAGGACGGCGCGCAGGACGTCCATGTCACGGGCCGCCTCGATCGTGGAGACATGCCGGAGCACCTTGCCGGAACGGGCCTGGCAGCCCTTGGCGAAGTCGCGGTACGAGGTGACGAGCTTGTTGACCTCGGCCGGTGTATCCGGGGTCTGGTCGGTCTGGGTGTAGCGGTCCATCTGCGGGTTGGTGAGGCACTCGACCGGTTCGCTGCGGGCCACGCCGCGCGGGTCCATCGCCACCATGTCGTAGCGGGCGCGGACCGACGCGGGCTGCGGGGCGTACTGCTGGAGGTAGTCGATCGCCGAACCGCCGGGGCCGCCCGGGTTGACCATGAGGGAGCCGAGCCGGCTGCCGGGGCCGGTGGCCTTCTTACGGGCCACCGCGAGCTTCAGGTCGGTGGCCGCGGAGGGGTGCGCGTAATCCAGGGGGGCCTTCATCGTCGCGCACTCGAAGCCGGCGACCCCGCAGGGGTGCCAGGTCAGCTTCTGGTCGTAGTACGGGCGCAGGTCGGCCGGGATCGCGGCGGGCAGGGGCTGCAGGGTGGCGTCGTCGGCGGGCCGCTGGGCGCCGGCCTCCGTCGTACGGCCCGGGGACGCGTGGGCATCAGGGGACGAACTGCCCGAGGAGCAGCCGGACATCAGCAGAGCGGTGGCCGCCACGACAGCGGCGGAGGTGCGGAGCAGACGGCTGGTGGCCATGGACGGTCCCTTGGTCGCGGTCCCTGGAAGCTGGAGCCTGGGTCTGGTAGCCGGGAGAGCCGGTGGTGGGGGGTGGCGGGTACCTCGTGGTGGTGCGTCTTGGGGGTGGATCTTCAGTAGTGGGTCTTGGGCGGTGCTTCGGCGGTGGTGCGTCTTGAGGGTGAGGCGTCTTGGGTGGTGCTTCATCGGTGGTGACGCTTCGGTGGTGGCGCTTCGGTGGTGACGCTTCGGTGGTGGCGCTGAAGAGCGGGTGCGGGTGGGCTGTTGGCGGGTGCTGAGTGGTGGCTGGCCAGGTGGAGTGGTGGCTGGGCGGGTGGGCGGGGTGCCCGCTGCGGCTTTACGAGGGGCGAGGGCAGGTGGTCAGGTCAGCCGGCGCGGAGGGCGGCGGTCATCGCCTCGACCGCCAGGAGGGGCGCGACGTTGCGGTCCAGGGCCTCTCGGCAGGCGATCACCGCTTCTATCCGGCGGAGGGTGCGCTGGGGGGTGGAACCGGCGGCGATGCGCTCCAGGCTGTCGCGCACCTCGTCGTTGGCGAGCGGGACCGAGGCGCCCATCTGGAGGGCGAGGACATCCCGGTAGAAGCCGGTGAGGTCGACCAGGGCCAGGTCGAGGCTGTCGCGCTGGGTGCGGGTCGAGCGGCGCTTCTGCTTGTCCTGGAGCTCCTTCATGGCGCCGGCGGTGCCCCGGGGCAGCCGGCCGCCCGTCCCGGCGGCGGCGCCGAGCGCGGCGCGCAGCTCCTCGGTCTCCTTGGTGTCGACCTCCTCGGCGACCTGCTTGGCGTCCTCCCCCGCGGCGTCGATCAGCTCCTGGGCGGCCTTGAGGCAGCCCCCGATGTCGTCGATGCGGAGCGGGAGCTTCAGGACGGCGGCGCGGCGGGCGCGGGCGCGCTCGTCGGTGGCCAGGCGGCGGGCCCGGTCGATATGGCCCTGGGTGGCGCGGGCGGCACGGTCGGCAGCCTCCGGGGCGATGCCGTCCCGGCGGACGAGGACGTCGGCGACCGCGGCGACCGGCGGGGTCCGCAGGGAGAGGTGGCGGCAGCGGGAGCGGATGGTGGGGAGGACGTCCTCGATGGAGGGCGCGCAGAGCAGCCAGACCGTGCGGGGCGCGGGCTCCTCGACGGCCTTGAGGAGGACGTTGCCGGCGCCTTCGGTGAGGCGGTCGGCGTCCTCCAGGACGATCACCTGCCAACGGCCGCCGGCCGGGGAGAGCGAGGACCGGCGGACCAGGTCGCGGGTCTCCTTCACGCCGATGGACAGCAGGTCCGTACGGACGATCTCGACATCGGCGTGCGTGCCCACCTGGGTGGTGTGGCAGCCGTCGCAGAAGCCGCAGCCGGGGGCGCCACCGAGGGCGCGGTCGGGGCTGACGCACTGCAGGGAGGCGGCGAAGGCACGCGCGGCGGTGGCCCGGCCGGAGCCGGGCGGCCCCGTGAACAGCCAGGCGTGCGTCATCTGGGAGGCACCGCTCCGCTCGCCCGGGGACGGCGTCCCGGACCGGCCCTCCGAGGCGCGGGCCCGGCCCTCCGCCTCGGCGGTGACGAGGGCGTCCGCGTCCCGCGCGGCAGCGGCCAGCTGAGCCGTCACCCGCTCCTGGCCGACCACGTCGTCCCACACCGCCATCGCTGCCGCCGTTCCTCTTCTCCGGTGTCTTCGTGTCTGTGACCGCCGGTCGGCGCCACGGCCGGGATCGCCGTCCGCGCGTCGCCCGCGACCTGACCCATTGTGGTGCAACCCACTGACAAACGAATCCGGAAGCCGGTGCCGGGGCAGTCGGACGGAGCCCGCGCGGCCCCGCGGAGGCGCTGCGCAGGACCCCGTGGAAGGCCGCGAAAAGGCCGTGGCCGCAGTGTTCCCACTGCGGCCACGGCCCGCTTCTGCAACGCCTTTCGCCCCGGCTCCCGTCCGGGCTAGCGGCGCCGGCCCCGGCCCCCGCGGCGGCCGTCGTCGCCCGCACCGTCATCCGCGTCCTCGTCGTCACGCGGACCGAGCAGTTCGTCGGCGAGCGTCGGCAGATCGTCCAGTGGGGTCTCTTCCGCCCATTCGGGTCGCCGGCGGGTGCGCGGCGGGTTCTCTGACGGGTGGCCCGTCGACGGGTCGATCTGCGGCAGTTCGCGGGTGCGCTCGATGCCCGACTCCGCGGTGGAGGCGCTGTTCGGGGTCTCCTTGCGGAACATCCACGACGGCACCCGCTCGGTGGGGTCCTCGCCCCGGGTGTCCCGCGCCTGCCAGTCGTTCCGGCCCTGCCGGTCGTTCCGCTGCTCCTGCCGGGTGTCCTGGTGCCAGGCGTCCTGACCAGCCTGCGGGGCCTCCTGACCACCCGGCCGGGTGTCCCGTACGGGTGGCAGGACGGCCGTCTGCTCGGCGTCGGTGCCCGCACCGTGGCCCGCGTCGGAGCCGGCGTCGCGGACCGGCGGCAGCACCGCCGTCTCGTCCGCCGCGCCGGGCGCGTTGCCGCCCCAGGCCTCGGGCCGCGGCAGCGACTCCGTCCGCTCCTGCGACGTGGCGCCCGAGGAACCGGAACCGGACGCTTCCGCCCCGGACGAAGAGCCGTCGCCGTGCTCCTCCCCCAGTCGCTTCCGCAGGTCCGCCACCGGCGTTTCCCTGGTGGGCGCCTCCGCTGCCTCGACCTCGGCGGCCGCCTCGGCAGCCGCCTTCGCCTCCGCCGCGGCCGCCGCCTCCGCGGCCGCGATCCGGGCCTGCTCGGCGCGGAGCAGGGCCTCCTCGGCCTTGCGCTGCTTCTCCAGGCGGCGTTCCTCGGCCTCCTTGCGCAGCCGGGCCTGCTCCTCGTGCTGCTTGCGCAGCCGCTCCTGCTCGGCCAGGCGGGCCCGCTCCTCCGCCTCCCGGCGCTGGCGCTCGGCCTCGGCCGCCTGGCGGGCCTCCTCGGCGCGCTGCCGGGCCTCCGCGGCCTGGCGGGCGGCCTCCAGCGCCTTGGCCTGCTCGGCCTCCTGGCGCTTGCGCTCCTCTTCCTCGGCGCGCAGCTTGGCGAGCTGCTCCTGGCGCTCCCGCTCCAGGCGCGCCTCCTCGGCCTTGCGCGCGGCCTCCTCCTCGGCCCGGCGGCGGGCCTCCTCCTCGGCCGCCCTACGGGCCTCCTCCTGGGCCTTGGCCTCGGCCTCGGACAACGGGAGCACCTGGTCGAGGCGGTGCCGTACGGCGGTGGTGACGGCCTCGGGCTCCTGTCCGGCGTCGACGACCAGATAGCGCGCGGGGTCGGCGGCGGCCAGGGTGAGGAAGCCGGCCCGGACCCGCTGGTGGAACTCGGCGGGCTCGGACTCCAGCCTGTCGGGCGCCTCGGTGAAGCGCTCCCGGGCGGTCTCCGGGGAGATGTCGAGCAGGACGGTCAGGTGCGGGACGAGGCCGTCCGTCGCCCAGCGGTTGATCCGGGCGATCTCCGTGGGGGCGAGGTTCCGCCCGGCGCCCTGGTAGGCGACCGAGGAGTCGATGTACCGGTCGGAGATGACGACCGCACCGCGCTCCAGGGCGGGCCGGATGACGCTGTCGACGTGCTCGGCGCGGTCGGCGGCGAACATCAGCGCCTCCGCCCGGTCGGACAGCCCGGTCGTCGCGACGTCCAGGATGATCGAGCGCAGTCGCTTGCCGATGGCGGTGGCGCCCGGTTCGCGGGTCACCACGACCTCGTGGCCCTTGTTGCGGATCCACTCCGCGAGCGCCTCGACCTGGGTGGACTTGCCGGCCCCGTCGCCGCCTTCGAGGGCGATGAAGAAGCCGGTGGGCGCGGGTGCCTGCGCCGGGTCGCCGCCGCGCAGCGCCTCCCGCAGATCGCGGCGCAGCGGGACGCCGTGCCGGTCGTCGACCTTGCCGAGGACCCAGGCGGCGACCGGCAGCAGCAGCGCGCCGGTGAGCATCAGGGTGTAGGCGGCGCCCCCGTAGGAGAAGTCGAAGGTGGCGTTGCCCAGGTGGTGCGGCCCGATGAGGGCGGCGAGCAGCGGCGCCACGATGGCGGCCAGCGCGATCGCGAGCCGTACGACGGCGTGCAGGTGCTCGGTCGTACGGGCGGTGCGGAGCTCCTCGGCCTCCTGGTCCAGCAGGACGTGTCCCGTGTTGGCGGCGATGCCGGCGCCGACGCCGGCCAGCAGCGCGAGCAGGAGGACGGTCGTCGGGTCCGGGACCAGGCCCATGGCCAGCAGGGCGACGCCGGTGGCGGCCACCGCGAGGGCGAGCAGCCGGCGCCGGGAGAGCGCGGGCAGCACCCGGTGGGCGCCGCGGATGCCGGCGGCCGTACCGCCGGTGAGCGCGAGCACCAGGAGGGCGAAGAAGGCCGGCCCGCCCGCGAGGTCGTAGGCGTGCAGCACGGCCAGCGAGACGGCCGCGGCGATCCCGGCGGCGACCGCCGCACACGCCGTGACCAGCAGCGGGACGGCGCCCGTACGGCCCTTGTCGGCACCGGCCGGCTCGCCCTGGGCCGACTTCGCGGCCTTCGGGCGGCGCAGCCCCTCCAGGGGGGAGCGCGGCCGCGGCGTCTGCCCACCGGGGAGCTCGATGAAGTACAGGATGGACACGGAGGCGGCGAACAGACCGGCCGCCACGTAGGAGGCGAGTGCCGCCTGGTGGAGGTGGAACCAGTCGATGCCGGTCCCCAGGAGCTTGCTGATGAGGGTGACGACCACCAGGGCGGCGGCCGCGATCGGCAGGGAGATGAAGGTGGTGCGCAGCGAGAGGCGGCGCAGGGCGTCCAGGTTGTCCGGCAGCGGCCTCACGACGGCGCCCTCGGGGGGCGGCGTGGGCAGCAGGCCGGGCGCCGCGCTCTCCCTGGCGACGGTCCAGAAGCGCTCGGCAACGCCGGTCACGAAGACCGTGACCAGCACCCAGGCCAGGGCCTTGCCGGGCGTCCAGTCGATCCAGAGGGGGGCGACGACCAGGAGCGCGAGCCGCAGCACGTCCGCGCCGATCATCGTCCAGCGGCGGTCCAGCGGCCCGGAGGGCGCCGTGAGTGCGGACAGCGGGCCCAGGAGGACGGCTCCGAAGAGCAGTGTCGCCAGCATCCGGGCGCCGAAGACCGCGGTGACGGCGAGGGCGGCACCGCGATAGCCGCCGCCGAAGACGGCCTCGCCGCCCAGCGGCACGTACAGCGCCGCCTGGAGGGCGAGTACCACCAGGACAAGCATGGACAGGGCATCGCCGATGCCCCCGACGAACTGGGCGCTCCACAGCCGCTTCAGTGGGGGGAAGCGCAGCAGGGCTCGCACGGCGCGCTCGCGGGAATCCGCGGCTAGGGCGCCAGAAGTGGGGGTCACGACCGTTGGCTGCTCGGCACGCGTCATCCCGCCAGCCTATCGGGAGGGCGCGTACCGTCGACCGCCCGCCCGAACAAACGGGCGGGCACAACGGAACGCGTCCGTCGTGCCCGCCCGCACACCACGCCTCACCAGGGGCACAGGGCCCGGCCCCGGCCCTGGAACCAGGTGGCTCAGTCCTCCGCCGAAGCCGCCGTCTTCTTGGCCGCCGCGGTCTTCGCGGTGGCCTTCTTGGCGGTCGTCTTCTTCGCGGTGGTCTTCTTGGCCGCGGTCTTCTTCGCCGTCGTCTTCTTGGCGGCCGTCTTCTTCGCCGGCGCCTTCTTGGCCGTCTTCTTCTTCGCCGGCCCCTTGGCGCGCTTCTCCGCCAGCAGCTCGTAGCCGCGCTCGGGCGTGATCGTCTCGACGTCGTCGTCCCGCCGCAGCGTCGCGTTGGTCTCGCCGTCGGTCACGTACGCACCGAACCGGCCGTCCTTGACCACCACCGGCTTGCCGCTGACCGGGTCCGTGCCCAGTTCTTTCAGCGGCGGCTTGGCGGCGGCCCGCCCGCGCTGCTTGGGCTGGGCGTAGATCGCCAGGGCCTGCTCGAGGGTGATGGTGAAGAGCTGCTCCTCGCTCTCCAGGGAGCGCGAGTCCGTGCCCTTCTTCAGGTACGGGCCGTAGCGGCCGTTCTGCGCGGTGATCTCCACGCCCTCGGGGTCCTTGCCGACGATGCGCGGCAGCGACATCAGCTTGAGGGCGTCCGCCAGCGTCACGGTGTCCAGCGACATCGACTTGAAGAGCGAGGCGGTGCGCGGCTTGACCGCGT
This sequence comes from Streptomyces sp. NRRL S-337, assembly GCF_000720175.1. Lineage (GTDB taxonomy): Bacteria > Actinomycetota > Actinomycetes > Streptomycetales > Streptomycetaceae > Streptomyces > Streptomyces siderophoricus. The sequence continues at coordinate 67,321 of NZ_JOIX01000015.1, read as the reverse complement.
TCTTGCCGGTCTTCGGGGTGCCCTCGGGCAGGATCTCGGTGACGTACGGGCCGTAGCGGCCGTCCTTGGCGACGATCTGGTGGCCGCTCTCCGGGTCCATGCCCAGCTCGAAGTCGCCGCTCGGCTTGGCGAGCAGCTCCTCCGCGTACGCCACGGTCAGCTCGTCGGGCGCGAGGTCGTCGGGGACGTCGGCGCGCTGGTGGCCCTCGCTGTCCTTCTCGCCGCGCTCGACGTACGGGCCGTAGCGGCCGACCCGCAGCACGATGCCCTCGCCGACCGGGAAGGACGAGATCTCCCGGGCGTCGATCGCGCCCAGGTCCGTGACCAGCTCCTTCAGCCCGCCGAGGTGGTCGCCGTCGCCGTTGCCGGCGTCCGAAGCGGCACCCACCGCACTCGCGTCCTCGCCCACGCCGAAGTAGAAGCGCCGCAGCCACGGCACGGCCTGCGCCTCACCACGGGCGATGCGGTCGAGGTCGTCCTCCATCTTGGCGGTGAAGTCGTAGTCGACCAGCCGGCCGAAGTGCTTCTCCAGGAGGTTGACCACCGCGAAGGAGAGGAAGGAGGGGACGAGCGCGGTGCCCTTCTTGAAGACGTAGCCGCGGTCGAGGATGGTGCCGATGATCGACGCGTACGTCGACGGGCGGCCGATCTCCCGCTCCTCCAGCTCCTTGACCAGGGTGGCCTCGGTGTAGCGGGCGGGCGGCTTGGTGGCGTGCCCGTCGGCGGTGATCTCCCGGGCGGCCAGCGCGTCGCCCTCGGCGACCTGCGGCAGCCGGCGCTCGCGGTCGTCCAGCTCGGCGTTCGGGTCGTCGGCGCCCTCCACGTAGGCCTTGAGGAAGCCGTGGAAGGTGATGGTCTTGCCGGAGGCGCTGAACTCGGCGTCCCGGCCGTCGGCAGAGGTGCCGCCGATCTTGACGGTGACGGAGTTACCGGTCGCGTCCTTCATCTGGGAGGCGACGGTCCGCTTCCAGATCAGCTCGTAGAGCCTGAACTGGTCGCCGGTCAGCCCGGTCTCGGCGGGGGTGCGGAAGCGGTCGCCGGAGGGGCGGATCGCCTCGTGCGCCTCCTGCGCGTTCTTGACCTTGCCGGCGTACGTGCGCGGCTTGTCCGGCAGGTAGCCGGCGCCGTACAGCTGCGTCACCTGCGCCCGGGCCGCGGCGACCGCGGTGTCCGAGAGCGTGGTGGAGTCCGTACGCATATAGGTGATGAAGCCGTTCTCGTACAGCTTCTGCGCCACCTGCATCGTCGCCTTGGCGCCGAAGCCGAGCTTGCGGCTGGCCTCCTGCTGGAGGGTGGTGGTCCGGAACGGCGCGTACGGGGAGCGCCGGTACGGCTTGGACTCCACGGAGCGCACCGAGAAGTCGGTGTTCTCCAGGGCGGCGGCGAGCGCGCGGGCGTTCGCCTCGTCCAGGTGGAGGACATCGTTGTTCTTGAGCTGCCCGTTGGGGCCGAAGTCGCGGCCCTGCGCGACGCGGCGGCCGTCGACGGTGTTCAGGCGGGCGGTCAGCGTCGAGGGGTCGCTCGCGTCGCCGGCCCGCCCGGTGGAGAAGGTGCCGGTCAGGTCCCAGTACTCGGCGGAGCGGAAGGCGATGCGCTCGCGCTCCCGCTCGACGACGAGACGGGTCGCCACGGACTGCACCCGGCCGGCCGACAGCCGCGGCATGACCTTCTTCCACAGGACCGGCGAGACCTCGTAGCCGTAGAGGCGGTCGAGGATCCGGCGGGTCTCCTGGGCGTCGACCAGCTTCTGGTTCAGATCGCGCGGATTGGCGACGGCCTCGCGGATCGCGTCCTTGGTGATCTCGTGGAACACCATGCGGTGGACCGGGACCTTGGGCTTGAGGATCTCCTGGAGGTGCCAGGCGATGGCCTCGCCCTCGCGGTCCTCATCGGTGGCGAGGTAGAGCTCGTCGGATTCGGCCAGCAGCTCCTTGAGCTTTTTGACCTGGTCCTTCTTGTCACTGTTCACCACATAGATGGGCTGGAAATCGGCGTCGACGTTCACCCCGAGCCGGGCCCAGGGCTCGCCCTTGTACTTGGCCGGGACCTCCGCCGCGCCGTTGGGCAGGTCACGGATGTGCCCCACGCTGGCCTCGACCACATAGCCCGGGCCGAGGTAGCCCTTGATCGTCTTCGCCTTGGCAGGCGACTCGACGATGACAAGTCGGCGGCCGCCGCCCTTCGTGGCTTCGCTGGTCGGGGACAACTTCGCTCTTCTCTCCGGTCGACGCGGAAAATGCCCCCCGGCCGGATGCGGGGGCGCACTGCGGTGACGCTTGACGCTGCGGAGTGTGACGGTACCTCCCGCCCCCGTGTCAAACGGAAAAACCCCGCAACGCCACTCGAACGGTAACCCGACTACATGCCTTCATGCCGCCTGGACCACCTCAGCCGGCCGCCACGGGTCCGGCACGCGCCATCTGGATCATGACGGCCCCGCGGCTCCGCCCGGAGGCCCGCGCATGATCCAGGTCCGCGATCCGCGCCCGCGCCGCGGCACATGTCACAAGACGGCCCCGGATCCCTTCACTGTCTTGGTACGTCAGGTGAGCGGGCTGGCAGGATGGGCGCAGGATGGACACGGCACGGCCCACCGCTCGGGCCGGGTACCGCCGTCGTCACGCATACCCTCGGGGGAATCTCACCCATGGCGAACCAGTACCCCGGACCGCCACCGGAGCAGCCCGGCCAGCCCGCTCAGCCCGGCCAGAATCCGTACGCCACGCCCGGCCCGGCCGACTCCGCCTACGGCTATCCGCAGGGCGGCAGCCCCGGCGAGCCCGGATACGGCTATCCGCAGCCCGGCTCGACGCCCCCGCCGCCCGGTTTCCCGCCCGCCGGCGCTCCGGCCGGCCCCCCGCCGCCCGGCCCCGGCGCTTTCCAGGCCGCTCCGCAGCCCGGCGGGATGGCGCTGTCGCTCGGGGACATCGCGGTGAGCGGCGACACGATCATGACGCCTACGGGGGCGATGCCGCTCAAGGGCGCCGTGTGGACCGCGACGGACATGTCGCGGACCGAGGAGAAGATGCCGGCGCACGCGGTCGTGCTCGCCATCATCTTTTTCTTGTTCTGTCTGCTGGGTCTGCTCTTCCTGCTGATGAAGGAGCGGACCACGACCGGCTTCGTGCAGGTCACGGTGGCCAGCGGTGGCCGGCACCACTCCACGATGGTCCCGGTGCAGTCGCGCGAGCAGGTCATGTTCGTGCTCAACCAGGTCAACTACGCACGGTCGCTGAGCGTGTGAGCGACGCGGGACAGGCCGGTCCGCCCTCCGGGGCGGCGATCCGGAGCCGCACCGTCCGGCGGGCGTCACTCGCCCTCGCCGCCGGTGCGGCGGCCGCCGTCTACCTCTGGCACACCGATCCGCACCAGCCCGGGCAGGTGCTGATCCCCTGCCCGTTCCGGCTGCTGACAGGGGTGTTGTGCCCGGCGTGCGGCGGCACCCGGATGGCGTACGACCTGCTGCACGGCGACGTGCTGCGGGCCTTCCACGACAACGCGGTGCTGCTCGTCCTGGGCGTGCCGGCGATCGCGTACGTCCTGCTGCGCTGGCTGGTCCTGGGGTTGCGCGGCCGCGCGTACCGGCTGCAACTGACGGGCCGCGGCAATGCCGTGGTGTTCGGCATCGCCGCGGTGTGGATGCTCGTCCGCAACCTCGTCGGCTGACGCCCGGCGGCCTCAGCCGACGGGGACCCAGACCATCAAGGTCAGCGGACGGTGACGGAGACCGCCGGCGAGACGGTCTTGCCCGCGGCCATCCGGAGCTGGTTGGCGCCCTTGATGCCGAGCTTGACGCGCACCGAGTAGGCACCGCTCTTGGCAACCGGGGTCTGTGCGGGCAGCGAGACCCACTTCGTGCCCTGCTTCTGCTGGACGGTGACCTTGGTGCCCGCCTTGAGGCCCTTGGCGGTGCCGGAGATCCGGAACTCCTGCCAGGCCTTGACGGAGTTCACGCTGGCCTTCGCGGTCAGCGACGCGGCGGCAGGGGCGGTGGCCACGACCGGCTTGGCGGCGTGGAGGTCCTGCGGCGCGGCGAAGGCGGCGGCCGAGCCCCCGGCGATCAGGGAGACGGCGATGGCGCCGACGGTGGCGTAGCGAAGTGCGCGGTTCATGGGAGTTTCCTCACTGTCGGTGTGGTGGCCGTTGGCGACCTTCACCGAGGAACATGACGGACGGCCCGCGGACGTTCCGCGGGCCGTCACAGATCAGCCATCTGTGACAGAACTGTCTGGAACTGGACGTACCACCGCGCCTCCACCCGCCGCCCGGCTACAGCGCCACCAGCAGCCAGGCCCCGGTGATCAGGAACAGCACCCCCGCGAGCAGCGCGGTGACCGCGGCGACCGGGCGGCTGACCCCCTCGGCGACCGGGGTACCGGTCCGGGCGCACGCCCCCGTCCACACCAGCAGTCCGGCACCGAACAGCGCGAACGCCACACCGGCGAATGCCTCGGGTCCACTCTCCATGCGCGCAGCGTCGCACTCCAGGGCGGCGTCCCGGCGAACACCGGATGAACGCCTTCCGCCCCCTCGCCGTCCCCCTCTGCTCCCCTACTCCCCCTGCTCCCCCTTACTTCTCCTCCTCCGCCACCGGCTCCAGGAAGCCCTGCTCGACCAGCATCCGGATCGAGGCGGGCGTACGGTCCCGCAGCAGCACCGGGTCCTCGCCGACGAGTTGGGCGATGGCGTCCAGGATCCGTCCGGCGGGCAGCGTGCCGTCACACACACCGGCGAAGCCCGCACCGACGGTGTCCACCTTCGTCGCCCGTCGCATACCGCGGTTCTGACGGAGCACCACATGCTCGGGGTCCTCGGCCCCCGGCAGCCCGACCTGCTCCTGGACCACGCCGTCGGCGAGCCGGAAGCGCCCGGCCAGCAGCGCGGCGTCGTCCGTGGAGCGCAGATAGTCCTGGCGCTCGAAGTGGGCCACGACCGCGTCCCCCAGCGGCTGTTCGACCGGGTGCGGCCATTCCTCGACCGTGACGGACGGGGTGTCGGACCCGGTTTTGCGCAGCGTGATCCAGCCGAAGCCGACGGCCTTGGTCCTACGGGCCGCGAACTCCTCCAGCCAGGCGTCGTACCGTGCGGCGTACTCCTCGTCGCCGGCGCGGTGGTCACCGGCGTCCCGCAGCCACAGCTCGGCGTACTGCGTGACGTCCTGCACCTCGCGCTGCACGATCCAGGCGTCACAGCCGCGCGGCACCCAGGAGCGCAGCCGGTCGTGCCACTCCTCGCCCTCGACGTGCTGCCAGTTGGCGAGCATCTGGCAGTACCCGCCGTCGTTGAGGTGCGCGGCGGACTGCTGGACGAGGATCCGGCACAGGTCGTCGCCGCCCATCCCGCCGTCCCGGTACGTCAGCCGGGCGCCGTCCGGCCCGAGGGGCGAGATCACGAACGGCGGGTTCGACACGATCAGGTCGTACGTCTCGTCCCCGACCGGTTCGAACAGCGAGCCCTCCCTGAGGTCCGCCGCGCCCGCCCCGGAGAGCGCCAGCGTCAGCGCGGTGATCCGCAGGGCGCGGGGGTTGAGGTCGGTGGCGGTGACCCGGGTGGCGTGCCGGGCGGCGTGCAGCGCCTGGATGCCGGAGCCCGTCCCGAGGTCGAGCGCCTTGGCGGCCGGCCGGCGCACGGTGATCCCGGCGAGGGTGGTGGACGCGCCGCCGACGCCCAGCACCAGCTGCGCGCGCTCGGTCTCCCCGGCGCCCCGGATGCCGCCGGCGCCGCCGACCGCGCAGCCCAGGTCGGAGACGATCCACCAGTCCTGTCCCTCGGGGCCGCCGTACGGGCGGACGTCCACCGTGGCGCGCAGGGTGTCGCCGTCCTGCACCACCCAGCCGTCGGCGAGGCAGTCCTCGACCGGCAGGGCCGCCCGCGCCCGGCCCAGCTCCACCGGCCGCTGCAGCAGGAACAGCCGCACCAGGGTCGCGAGCGGGCTGTCGCCGCGGGTCGCGCGCAGCGCGGGGACGGTCTCGTTGCGCGCCAGCGCGGCGTAGGCGGGCGCGCCGAGCAGGTCCAGCAGCCCGTCGGCGGTGAAGGCGGCGGTCAGCAGCGCCTCGCGCAGCCTGGCGGTGCGGGCGTTGCTCTCGGGGTCCTGGACATCAGCGGTGGGGAGGTGCGTACTCACACCGACCATTGTCCGTGCTGCCACCGACAATCGGCGCCGGCCCGGCGGCACGCCCTTCCCGGGCGCGTCGCCGGGCCGGCAGGAGGCCCCGCGGAGGCGCTACGACTTCTTGGACGGCGTGGGCACCGGGGAACCGGACGCGGCCTGGTTCTGGCAGCCCTTCTGCTTCGCCATCGCGGCGCCGACGTCACCGGCCTCCAGGTTCTTGAAGGCGGCCTCGCTCTGCTTGTTGAGCTTGTTGATGCCGTTGGACAGGTCGCGCAGCCCGTCGGCGAACTTGAGCTTGTTCGAGGTGTCGAGGCTGTTGACCTGCTTCTGCAGGTCCGCGTAGCCCTTGGACAGCGAGTTGAGCTCCTTGACCGCGTTCTCCTGCGCCTGCTTGCCCTGGTCGGTGGGCGGCGGCCCGGCCTGCTGCAGGGACTTGGCCAGCGAGGCGTACGCCTGGGAAATCTTCTGGAAGGCCGCCGAGTCGGTCTGCTGGACCTTCTTGGAGTCCGTGCTGCCGTTGTCGGCCGTCTGCATGGCGGCGTTGGCGTCCTGGATCTGCTTGAACGGAGCCTGCGCGGGGTCGCAGAAACTCTTCGCCCAGTCGTTGAGCTTCTTTCCGTTGTCCTCGCTGCAGCCGGTCAGCGCGAGCATCAGTGCCGCCCCGCCGGACAGTGCAGCCACAAGCTTCTTGTTCACCGGATTGGTCCCTTCCATGGCTCTCGGCCCCGGAACATACACGTCCGAACGCCCTGGTCCCCGGGTCGGGCATCCGGCCCGGCCCTCATTGCAGCCATTTGCACCAAGGAGCGCAGGGCCACCCGGGCAGACCGAGGGCGGGTGGCCGGCGCCTGCAACGTGCGCCGTCCACCCGCCCAGTTGAGCGGTCCGCGAGCCTTCCGACGGTCGGTTCCGGTTAGGACGCCACCGCCGTCTCGGCCGACTTGGCGACGCCGTCGGGCTCCTCGGAGTTGTTGTGTTCATCACCCACGGCGATCCCGCGCCGCTTGGAGACGTACACGGCACCGATGATGACGACGAGCGCCAATGCGGCCGTCGCGATCCGGATGCCGATGTTCTTGTCCTCGCCGTACGAGAACTTCACCACGGCGGGCGCGATCAGCAGCGCCACCAGGTTCATCACCTTCAGCAGCGGGTTGATCGCCGGTCCGGCGGTGTCCTTGAACGGGTCGCCGACGGTGTCACCGATGACGGTGGCGGCGTGTGCCTCGCTGCCCTTGCCGCCGTGGTGGCCGTCCTCGACCAGCTTCTTGGCGTTGTCCCAGGCGCCACCGGAGTTGGCGAGGAAGACCGCCATCAAGGTGCCGGTGCCGATCGCCCCGGCCAGGAACGAGCCCAGCGCGCCGACACCCAGCGAGAAGCCGACCGCGATCGGGGTGAGCACCGCCAGCAGGCCCGGGGTGGCCAGCTCGCGCAGCGCGTCCTTGGTGCAGATGTCGACCACCCGCCCGTACTCGGGCGTCTGGGTGTAGTCCATGATTCCGGGCTTCTCCCGGAACTGCCGGCGCACCTCGAAGACCACCGCTCCCGCCGACCGCGACACGGCGTTGATCGCCAGCCCGGAGAACAGGAAGACGACCGAGGCGCCGAGGATCAGCCCGACCAGGTTGTTGGGCTGCGAGATGTCCAGGCTGAGCCCCATGCCGCCGGCGGCCCGCCCGATGTTGCGTACGGCGGTGGCGATCGCGTCCCGGTAGGAGCCGAAGAGCGCGGAGGCGGCCAATACGGCGGTCGCGATGGCGATGCCCTTGGTGATGGCCTTGGTCGTGTTGCCGACCGCGTCCAGGTCGGTCAGCACCTGCGCGCCGTCCCCGGAGACGTCGCCGGACATCTCGGCGATGCCCTGCGCGTTGTCGGAGACCGGTCCGAAGGTGTCCATGGCCACGATCACGCCGACGGTGGTCAGCAGGCCGGTGCCGGCCAGCGCCACGGCGAACAGCGCCAGGGTGATGGACGCGCCGCCCAGCAGGAACGCCCCGTAGACGGCCAGTCCGATCAGCACCGCCGAGTAGACGGCCGATTCCAGACCGACCGAGATGCCGGAGAGGACGACGGTGGCCGGGCCGGTCAGCGAGGTCTTGCCGATGTCCCGTACGGGCCGCCGGGTGGTCTCGGTGAAGTAGCCGGTCAGCTGCTGGATCAGCGCGGCGAGCACGATGCCGACGGCGACCGCGACCAGGGCCAGCATCCGCGGGTCACCGCTGTGGCGCAGGACCACGGGGTCGCTGACACCGGTCAGGTCGCGGTAGCTGGACGGCAGGTAGATGAAGACCGCGGCGGCCACCAGGACCAGCGAGATGCCCGCGGAGACGAAGAAGCCGCGGTTGATGGCGGTCATGCCGCTGCGGTCCCGGCGCCGCGGCGCGACGACGAAGATGCCGATCATCGCGGTGATCACGCCGATGGCCGGCACCAGCAGCGGGAAGGCGAGGCCCGCGTCCCCGAAGGCCGCCGTGCCCAGGATGAGGGCGGCGACCAGTGTGACGGCGTACGACTCGAAGAGGTCGGCGGCCATACCGGCGCAGTCACCGACGTTGTCGCCGACGTTGTCCGCGATGGTCGCGGCGTTGCGCGGGTCGTCCTCGGGGATGCCCTTCTCGACCTTGCCGACGAGGTCGGCGCCGACGTCGGCGGCCTTGGTGAAGATGCCGCCGCCGACCCTCATGAACATCGCGATCAGCGCGGCTCCGAGGCCGAAGCCCTCCAGCACCTTGGGCGCGTCGACGGCGTAGACGAGGACCACACAGGACGCACCGAGCAGACCGAGTCCCACGGTGAACATGCCGACCACACCACCGGTGCGGAAAGCGATCTTCATCGCCTTGTGGGATACCGCCGTAAGATCCTTTTCCCGGGATTCGCCCTCGGCCGGAGTGGCCTCCCGGGCGGCCGCCGCCACACGCACATTGCTGCGCACCGCGAGCCACATGCCGATATAGCCGGTGGCCGCCGAGAATGCCGCGCCGATCAAGAAGAAGGCACTGCGTCCGGCGCGCTGCGACCAGTTATCCGCGGGCAGCAGCATGAGCAGGAAGAACACCACGACCGCGAATACGCCGAGGGTCCGCAACTGCCGTGCCAGGTAGGCATTTGCGCCTTCCTGCACCGCCGCCGCGATCTTCTTCATACTGTCGGTTCCCTCGCCGGCCGCAAGCACTTGGCGGACCAGCACCGCCGCGACGGCCAGCGCCGCCAGCGCTACCGCGGCGATCACCAGCACGATGCCGCGGTTGCCCGCGGTCAGTGACGGCCCGGCCAGAAAAGAGGGGGTGTCAAGCAACTGAGGGGTGTAAGGCCCCGCCATTCGTCCTCCTTGACGTTTGGCACATGGGCGCGCGGAAGCACGCTCAGGCGTCCTGAGCAAGAGATGTGGACGGATTGTAGGGAGCCCCGGTTGATCAAAACAGGGCGCCTCAAAGGGAATTCGCCGGTAGTCGCGAAGATCAAAAGGCAGACGGCGCCCGGAATTCGCCCGGACGAAGGAATGCACCGAATTCACTGACCGTCGGCAGATGATCTCTTCGTCGTACCGATCGCCGCTTGATCACGCATTGATCGCCGCTGCTCAAGGACACCGTCCCGGCGGCTGGGCCGAATGAGGCACAGGAGACCCCGGAGAGAATTGAGCCGCCCGGCCGCGACCGAACGGGTGACCCACCGCCCCCGGACGCCCTTCTGAGGGACCGTGAGGGCTCATGACGACCCATGAGGACCCGTCAGATCGAGTCCGGATCGCAACGCATGGGGGCGGGGTGGCGGACGCCCCGTGGCCCCGCGCAGAGCAGCGAGCAGCGAGCAGGGGCATGCCATGAAGACGTACAGACGCTTGGCACGAGTACAGGTACGAGTACGAGTACGGGTACGAGCGGATACGGGCTGCGGCAGGGCAGCCGTCGGTCCCGGCTACGAGATGGTTGCCGTCGTCGTCGTGGGCCAGCTCATGCGGATCATGCCGCCCTCTTCACCGGCGGTCACCTCGACGTCGTCGACCAGCCCGCTGATGACCGCGAGGCCCATCTCGTCCTCGCCCTCGGCGTCGCTCTCCGCGGCGCCCTCGGCCTCGCCGGCTCCCCGGGCACCCGCCGCGGTGGTCCCGCCGGGCACACCGTCGCCGACCTCGATCGAGAACTTCTTCTCGTCCTCGATCAGCAGCACCCGCACCGGCGACTCGATGTCATGGCTCTCGTGCAGCCCCACGGCCCGGCTGCAGGCCTCGCCGACCGCGAGCCGCACCTCGTCCAGGACGGCCTCGTCCACCCCGGCCCGCCGTGCCACGGCAGCCGCGACCAGTCGCGCGGTGCGGACATGCTCCGGAAGGGCGCTGAAACGGAGTTCGACGGTGGCCATGCCATCCCCCTCGATATGCGGGCGTGCGACGCAGGGGGCCGGACACCCGTCCGGTACCCCCCACTCCTTCCTTCCCCCGCGCCTGCCGGCGCGGGGGCCCGGCAAGCCGTCAGTCAGTGGCTGCGACGGCTTCCTCGACCGAGGTGTGAATCGGGAACACCTTGGTCAGACCGGTGATACGGAAGATCTTGAGAATGCGCTCCTGGTTGCAGACCAGGCGCAGCGAGCCCTCATGGGCGCGCACCCGCTTGAGTCCGCCGACCAGGACGCCGAGCCCAGTGGAGTCGAGGAAGTCGACACGTTCCATGTCCACCACGAGGTGGTAGCTTCCGTCGTTCACAAGCTCGACCAGCTGCTCACGCAGCTTGGGCGCGGTGTATACATCAATCTCGCCACCGACCTCGACGACCGTACGGTCGCCAACGGTCCGGGTCGACAGGGACAGGTCCACGGATCCTCCAGCACCTTGCTATCGAGCGGTCGCCCCCCTGGGGCCTCCCCACCGAAGTAGGGGCGGATCTGGCAGCCGCGATGGCATTCAATCACTTACCAGCAGGCGTGCACGACGCCCTTTGAGCATTGTCCGTCACTCCGGTGACACACTCGGTGCCGATGGCCTCCAATCGACTCCCGCCGGATGCGGGCGCGCGCCCTTCCCCAGGCATGATTCTCGAACGTCTCGCCCGGGGCGCGACCCGCGCTGCGCGCATCACTCATACGGAGCACTTGCCCCCGCGCATCGGCAGCCACACCGACTGGCCCGATCGGATCCGGCCCGAAGTGATCGACGCGATCCGTTCGTCCGGAATCGAGCGTCCCTGGGCCCACCAGGCACGGACGTCCGAACACGCATTGCGCGGCGAGTCGGTCGTGGTGGCCACCGGCACCGCCTCGGGCAAGTCCCTGGCCTATCTGGCGCCGGTCCTCTCCGCTCTCCTGGACGGTGCACAGGCGCCCAACGGCAGGGGCGCCACGGCGCTGTATCTGGCCCCGACGAAGGCCCTGGCCGCCGACCAGCGGCGCGCCGTTCGCGAGCTGGCCACCCCGCTGGGCAACGCCGTCCGGCCCGCGGTCTACGACGGCGACACCCCCGTCGAGGAGCGCGAGTGGGTCCGCCAGTACGCGAACTACGTGCTGACCAACCCCGACATGCTGCACCGCGGCATCCTGCCGTCCCACCCCCGGTGGTCCTCCTTCCTGCGCGCGCTGCGCTATGTCGTCATCGACGAGTGCCACACCTACCGCGGTGTGTTCGGCTCGCACGTCGCCCAGGTCCTCCGCCGGCTGCGCCGGGTCTGCGCCCGTTACGGCTCGGAGCCGGTCTTCCTGCTCGCCTCCGCCACGGCCGCCGAGCCGGCCCGGGCCGCGACCCGGCTCACCGGTCTGCCCGTGGTGGAGATCACCGAGGACACCTCGCCGCGCGGCGAGTTGGTCTTCGCGCTCTGGGAGCCGCCGCTGACCGAGCTGCACGGCGAACAGGGCGCCCCGGTGCGCCGCACGGCCACCGCCGAGACCGCCGATCTGCTCACCGACCTCGCCGTCCAGGGCGTGCGCACGGTCGCCTTCGTACGCTCCCGGCGCGGCGCAGAACTGATCGCGCTGATCGCCCAGGAACGGCTCGCGGAGGTGGACCGCTCGCTGCCCGCGCGGATCGCCGCCTATCGGGGCGGCTATCTGCCCGAGGAGCGCCGCGCCCTGGAACGCGCCCTGCACAGCGGAGCGCTCCTGGGCCTGGCCGCCACCACGGCGCTGGAGCTGGGCGTGGACGTCTCCGGTCTGGACGCCGTGGTCATCGCCGGCTATCCGGGGACCCGCGCGTCCCTGTGGCAGCAGGCCGGACGGGCCGGACGGGCCGGGCAGGGCGCGCTGGCGGTGCTCGTGGCCCGCGACGACCCGCTGGACACCTATCTCGTCCACCACCCCGAGGCGCTCTTCGACCAGCCGGTCGAGTCGACCGTCCTCGACCCCGACAACCCCTACGTGCTCGCCCCGCACCTGTGCGCCGCCGCCGCCGAACTCCCGCTCACCGAGGCCGACTTCCCGCTCTTCGGGCCCGCGGCCGCAGGGCTGATGCCGCAGCTGGAGGCCGCGGCACTGCTGCGGCGGCGCGCCACCGCCTGGCACTGGACGCGCCGCGAACGGGCCGCCGACCTCACCGACATCCGCGGCCAGGGCGGTTCGCCGGTGCAGGTCGTGGAGGCCGGCACCGGGCGGCTGCTGGGGACCGTGGACGCCGGCGCCGCGCACACCACCGTGCACGACGGAGCGGTCCACCTCCATCAGGGACGTACGTACGTAGTGCGCCACCTCGACCTGGACGACGACGTCGCGCTCGTCGAGGAGGCCAGCCCGCCGTATTCCACGACGGCCCGCGACACCACGGCCATCTCCATCCTGGAGACCGACACCGAGGTCCCCTGGGGGGACGCCCGGCTGTGCTTCGGCTCCGTGGAGGTCACCAACCAGGTCGTGTCCTACCTGCGCCGCAAGCTCATCACCGGCGAGGTCCTGGGCGAGACCAAGCTCGATCTGCCGCCGCGTACGCTGCGCACCCGCGCGGTGTGGTGGACGGTCACCGAGGACCAGCTCGACGCCGCCCGCGTCGGCCCCCGGCAGCTCGGCGGCGCACTGCACGCCGCGGAGCACGCCTCCATCGGCATGCTGCCGCTCTTCGCCACCTGCGACCGCTGGGACATCGGCGGCGTCTCCGTCCCGCTCCACCCGGACACCCTGCTGCCGACCGTGTTCGTCTACGACGGCCACCCGGGCGGCGCGGGCTTCGCCGAACGCGCCTTCCACACGGCCGCCGACTGGCTCACCGCCACCCGCAGCGCGATCGCCTCCTGCGAGTGCGAGGCCGGCTGCCCGTCCTGCATCCAGTCCCCCAAATGCGGCAACGGCAACGACCCCCTCCACAAACGCGGCGCCATCCGCCTCCTCGGCGAACTCCTCCGCGGCGCCCCGAAAAAGCCTGCTTGAGGCACGCGCTGGGGGTGGCCGGGCGGAGGGGGGTGGCCGGGGGGTGGCTGGGCGGCCGGGGGGTGGCCGGGCGGCGGGCGGGGTCGCCGGGCGGCGGGGTCGCCCCACGGGCTCGGGTGCGGCGCCGTGGTGGTTGCTCGCCGTTGCGCTTGGCGGCCCTGCGTGGTCGGCTGCGGCGCCGTGCCTGTTGCCCGCCGATGCGCTGGCGGCCCCTCCCACGTACTCGGCTGCAGCGCCGTGCTTGTTGCTCGCCGTTGCGCCTGCGGCGGGCGTTGGGTGTCGGGTGCGGTGCCGGCCCTACGGACTTCGTCCTCCGGTCTGTCCCCTCCCGTAGTGGGTGGAAAGAGGCCGGTGGGGGTGCGTGCACGTACTCGGGCGGCCGTGCCGGCGGGCGAGAGGCGGGTGGTCCGCGTGCCGTCCGGTGGGCGGGGGCCAGTGCGTGTGCCGGCCGAGGGGAAGGCGATGCGTGTGCCGTCCGATGGGCGTTGGGCGTCCTTGGTGCTGTCGTACGAGCGGCGCCGGGCCCGGAGACCCACCGGGCCGGCAATGTGCCTCCTGCGTCGCCGTACCGGCCGGGGACGGCTCCTGTGGCGCCGGGCCGGGCAGGATGCCTGCCTTGCGGCGGCGTACCGGCAGGAGACGCCCCTTGCGCCTCGCTACGGGCAGGAGACGCCCCTTGCGCCTCGCTACGGGCAGGAGACGCCCCTTGCGCCTCGCTACGGGCAGGGGAGGCCCCTTGCGCCTCGCTACGGGCAGCGGACGCCCATTGCGCCTCCGTACGGGCAGCGGATGTCCCTTGTGCCGCCGGTCCGGCGCGGGCCCGTGACTGGGTGGTGAAGGGCCCGCTCCCTGCTTCCACCGAGACGTCCGCGACCGGGCCGGAGACCGCGCAGCGCACCAGTCGCGTGTGCTGCGCAGCCGCCACCCGGCCCGCCGCCGCGCAGGCAGCGGCCGGGCCCCGCACGGCTCGGTCCGCGGCCGCCAGCGCGGCAAGGTCGGCGGCGCCGCCCGCCCGGTGGCGTGCCGTGACGGCCTGGCCCAGTCCCATCAGGGCCAGGAAGACCGCGCACAGCGCCGCGGCGGCGAAGACCGTGCAGACCGTCGCCGAGCCCTCATCGCCCCACCGTTTCCTCCGCAAGAGCCACCGCCTCCCCTCCGACGCGTACCGTCAGCTCCCCCACACCGGGCAGCGCGGCCTCAACCCGTACCCGCACCAGATCGCCCTCCTGGGCCAGCGCCACCCGCGCGCCCCGGGGCGCCACACGCCGGGCGGCCGCGAGCACCGCCGTCCGCGGTTCCGAGCGCGCGGCCGCCCTGGCCCCGGCCCGCGCCGCGTCCACGCACTCGATGCGGGCACAGGCGGCCATCAGGCCCCAGATGAGCACCGCCACGACCACCACCAGCACCGGCAGCACCAGAGCCGTCTCCGCGGTCACAGAGCCGGCGTCGTGCGCCCTCCGGGGGGCCGCGCGGGCCCCGCGGAGCGTCCTTCCGCCGTCACGACGGTGCATGGAGCGCCTGCTCGATCAATGACCGCAACGCCGCACGCACGGTGCCGCTCGTGATGAGCCGGTAGAACACCACGGCCAGCGCACAGGCCGCGAGCGTGACGATCGCGTACTCGGCCGTCGCCATCCCTCGGTCATCGGCCGCCATCCCGCGCAGCCGCTTCCTCCATCGCCGGAACATGCCAACCCCCGTTCCCCGGCCGCCTCCCGGCCGGTTCGTTGTCGTTGTCTGGGTCGTGTGGTTGCTTGGTCGTTGTCGTTGTCGTTGTTGTCGTCTTCGTGGCTTGGGTTGTTGTCGTTGGCGGGCGACTCCTTCTCGCGTCGGCGCTTCTTGCCAGCCCTTCTGGTCAGCTCTTGTAGTCGGTCCTCGTAGTCAGTTGCGCCCCAGCAGGCCGCCCGCCAGTCCGATGAGCACCGGGGCCACCCCGAGCAGGAGGAACGCCGGGAGGAAGCACCCGGCCAGCGGGAGAGTGACCAGCACGCCGGCCCGCCGGGCCCGTGCGGCTGCGGCTCTGTCCCGTTCGGCGCGTAGGGCAGCGGCGATCCGGGACGCGGACTCCACCGCCGGCACGCCGGATATCCCTGCGCGCTCCATACAGCGGGCGAGTTCCTCGGCGCCGGGCAGTGCGGCCAACCGCCGCCAGACGACGGCCGGTTCACCTCCCAGTCGCAGCTCCGCCGCCACTTGCCGCAGCCGTTCGGCCACCGGCCCGTCGAGGGACCGGCCGACCGCTTCGGCCGCTTCGCGTGGACCGGCTCCCGCCGTCAGGCAGGCGGCCAACAGATCGGCGGCCGGCGCCAGTTGCCGGTGTACCTCCTCGGCCGCCGACCGTGCGGCCTGCGCCTCCTGGTGGCGCGCCAGCCTGCGGTGCGCGACGAAGCCTGCGACGAGACCCGCCAGGACGCCGACCGCCCCACCGATGAGGAGGGCCACGAAGACTGCCGCACCCAGGGCCCCGGCCCATCTCGCCGGCCCGCCGGCGCCCGCTGGTCGGCCCCGGGCCTTCGCTCGCATACGACCTGCGCGCCCTCCGGGCCGCAGGAACCGGCTCGGCCCACCGGGCCTGCCACCGGGCCTGCCACCGCGTCCGCCGTCCGCGGCCGGCCCGTGGCCCAGAACGGCCGCCGCCCGGCTCCGTACGGCCCGGCGCCGGCGCGCCTCGTCCAGCACCGCCATTGCCGCCACCGCCGCCATCGCACACAGAACCACCATGGCGACGGGCGACGCGGCGGCCACCGTCATCCCCAGCCTGTGGACAACGTTTGCGACGTCGATGCCCGCACCCACCACCGCGCTCACCCCATGCCCCTTATGCGTACTTTCCGTGCGCCCGCGCGGTCGTTCCGCACTTCCGCGCCTCGCGCACCTCCCGCGCCTTCCGCGCCCTGCGCGTCGTCCGCCCCTTCCGCTTCATCCGTTCCTTGCGCGCCGCGCACGCCCTTCGTGCCGCCCGTGCCTTCCGCTTCCGCGACGATCCGGGTCGTCCAGGCCACCCCGCCCCACTCCAGGAGCCCGCCGAGCACCAGGCAGCCCCAGCCGGCCGGGGAGTGCAGCAGCACTCCCAGGGGGTCGGCGCCCAATGCGGTGCCCATCAGGAGGCCGCCCACCGGGAGCAGCGCCAACATCAGCGCGGTCGCCCGGGGGCCGGCCAACTGGGCCCGCAGTTCCTCGCGCAGCTCCCGGCGGACGCGGAGTCCGGCCGCGATCCGCTCCAGACCGGCGGCCAGCCCCGCACCGCCCTCGACCGCCACCTGCCAGCACGCCGCCACCGCGGTGAGCCCCTCGGCCCCGGGCTGCCGCGCCGCGGCCCGTAGCGCTCGCGGTACGTCCCCGCCGTAACGCGCGGCCGCGGCCGCCGCCCGGCCCGCCGGGCCCAGCGCCGGTGGATCCCCCGCGGCGTACAGCGCCTGGGCCGGCTGCCGACCGGCGCGCAGCTCCCCCGCCACCGCCGCGCACAGCCCGATCACCTCGGTGGTCCGCCGCTCGCGCGCCCGTTCCGCCCGACGGCCGGCAAGCCACCGCCGAACGAGGTACCCCGCCACCGGTGCCGCGAGCACCGGCAGCACGGACCCTCCCAGTACGCCCAGCGTCAGCCCGGCCGGCAGGCACCACAGCTCCCGGCCGAGGTCGACCCGGCGCCCGAGGCGCCAGCGCCGCTCCCCGTCGGTCACCCGTCCCGCGCACCACGCCCGTACCTCCTCCCCCAGCCGCGGGGCCCGCCCCTGGGAAGCCCGGTCGCCCGCATCGCCTCCGAGGACCGCCCGGGCCCGCCGCCGTACGTCCTCCCGCCCCCCGGCCGCCAGCCGCGCCGCGGCCCCCGCACACACCACCGCGCCCACCAGCGCCACCGCGGCGCCGTTCATGACCACTCGCCTCCGCCGCGCTCGCACAGGCGGCTCAACCGCCCCCACCCCTGCGCCGGCTGGAAGCCGTCCGGGCTCCAGACGGCCGCCGGTACGGTCACCACACAGCCGTCGCGATTGCGCTCGAGGACGTGCACCTCGGCGATCCGGCGGCGGCCGGTCCGGTCGCGTACGAGGTGGAGGACGACGGAGAGCGCGGCCGCCAGCTGACTGTGCAGGGCGGCCCGGTCCAGGCCCGCGGTCGAGCCGAGGGCCTCCAGGCGCGCGGGGACGTCGCAGGCGGCGTTGGCATGGACCGTGCCGCAGCCGCCCTCATGGCCCGTATTGAGGGCGGCCAGCAGGTCCGTGACCTCCGGGCCCCGCACCTCGCCCACCACCAGCCGGTCCGGCCGCATCCGGAGCGCCTGGCGTACGAGGTCCCGCAGCGTCACCCGCCCCGCGCCCTCCTGGTTGGCGGGCCGGGTCTCCAGCCGCACCACATGCGGGTGGTCGGGGCGCAGCTCTGCCGAATCCTCGGCCAGCACGATCCGCTCGGCCGGGCCGACCAGGCCGAGCAGCGTGCTGAGGAGCGTGGTCTTGCCGGAGCCCGTACCGCCGCTGATCAGGAAGGACAGCCGGGCCGCCAGCACCGCCCGGAGCAGCCGGTCGCCGCCGGGAGGGACCGTCCCGGCCGCGACCAGCTCCGCGAGCGCGAAGGCCCTGTGCCGCAGCACCCGTAAGGACAGGCATGTCCCGCCGACCGCCACCGGGGGCAGGACGGCGTGCAGCCGGGTGCCGTCCGGAAGCCGGGCGTCCACCCATGGCCGGGCATCGTCCAGCCGCCGGCCGGCAACCGCCGCCAGCCGCTGGGCGAGCCGGCGGACCTCCGCGCCGTCCCGGAAGCGGACGTCCGTACGCTCCAGGCCGGCGCCGCGGTCCACCCACACCTCGTCCGGCGCGGTGACCAGGACGTCCGTCACGTCGGGCGCGGCCAGCAGCGGCTCCAGCGGTCCGCTGCCCACCATCTCGGAGCGCAACGCCCCCACCACGCCCAGCACTTCGGTGTCCCCCAGCAGCCGCCCTTCCTCGCGCAGCGCCACCGCCACCCGGGCCGGGGTCGGCTCCGCCCCGGCTTCGGCGAGTCGTCGCCGTACCGCCTCCAGCAGGCCCTCGCCCTGTTTCACGGCCGGCCTCCGTCCGCTCCGTCCGGGCGCGCGGCCGCCGGACCCACGCCGCCGGACGCCCCCTTCCGGTCCGCTCCCGGCTCAGTGGCACCGTCCCGGCCCCCCGTCGCCCGGGACCAGAACTCCCCGCAGAAGCGCGCCAGCGGACCGCGCGCCTGGGAGCCCGGCGGCAGACCGCGGGCCAGGTCCGCGAACAGGCCGAGCTCCCAGGGGAGTTCGCCGGCCAGCGGGAGGTCCATGAGGCGGGCGATCTCGGCCGGGGGCAGGCCGTGTCCATGGCGGTCGGGGGTTCCGCGCGCCACCAGCCGCAGATCGCCGAGCAGGGGCCGCACCCCGGCGGCCACCCGTTGGGCCGCCGCCACCGCCCGCAGCTCCGTGGGGACCAGCAGCAGCCCGACGTCCACCTGGGACAGTGCCTCCGCCGTCGCCTCGTCGGCGCGGCGCGGCAGGTCCACCACCACGACCCCGCCGCGCCGGCGTGCCGCGGAGACGACCGCGCGCATGGCCGGCGGCGGAATGGCGACCTCGGTGCCGCGGTCCCAGCTGAGAACCCGTAGGGAGTGCAGCCGGGGCAGGGACTCCTCAAGGGCGCCGCAGGCCACCCGGCCGCGCGACTCGGCGAAGGCCGGCCAGCGCAGTCCCTTCTCCTTCTCCCCGCCCAGCAGGACGTCCAGCCCGCCGCCCAGCGGGTCGCCGTCGACGAGCATCGTGCGCCGGCCCGTCCTCGCGGCGGTGACGGCCAGCGCGGCAGCCAGGGTGCTCGCCCCGGCGCCACCGCGGCCGCCGATGACGCCCACCGTGAGGGCCGGCGGCCCGTCCCCCTCGACCGCGTCGGCGATCCGGTCGACCAGCCAGCGCTCGCCGTCGGGAAGGCCGAGGACCCGCTCGGCGCCCAGGGCGACGGCCTGCCGCCAGGTCTCGGGGTCGTCGGTGCCCCCGGCCGCGAGGATCACGCCGGGGCGGCGTCCGGCACCGCGTAACCTGCCCGCGCAGTCGGCCCCGACGATCACCAGGGGCGCCGCCTCCCAGCCCCCCTTGCGGGCCGGCAGGCCGTGCGCCACTTCGGGCAGCGCGCCGGCCGCCGCACACAGCCGCAGCAGGTCGTCGAGGAGCCGTTCGTCCTCGGTGATGATCAGTGGGCCGCCCCACTCTTCGCCGGCCCGGGCCGGCCCTTCCGATGGCATGGTTCCAGCCATGTCCCGTCCCCCTATCGCTACGCGACTCGCACTCGCGAACTCGCGGACTTTTACGATGCAGGGATCGGGAAATCCGGGTGGATCTTGGTCCAAATCTGTGGACAACTCCGCGCCTGTGAATATCCCCGTCACCTATTCCAGCGACCGCCGGCCAGTTCCGTGACGCAAGAGGGCCTCGCGAGGTGCTCCAGGGACACGAGGGAGCACCCCGTCCAAGCCTTCCTCAGAGCAGCGTGTTGACTACGGTGCGTAAGGGGAGGAAGGCGTCGTGCCAGCAGGCGCCGAGCGGGCGCAAAGACGGGCGGATCGGTGCCTCACGACAGAAAAGGCCCCCGGACATGCGACGACCCCCGCCGGGGGGGAGAGCGGGGGTCGTCCCCACGGCCGACTCGGGGGGGGAGGAGCCGGACCGGGTTAGCACGGTCGCGAACGATCCGTGACTTCCATGGTGTACCCGAGAGCCTTCTCAGGCAAACCCACGCGCCACACCTTACGCCGAATGGTGGGCCGCCTATGCTCGCCCCGTGGAAAACCACTCCGTGCCTCACTCGACGCCCCGTACTGCCGCGTTCTTCGACTTGGACAAGACCGTCATTGCTAAGTCGAGCACGCTGACCTTCAGCAAGTCGTTCTACCAAGGCGGCCTGATCAATCGGCGGGCCGTACTGCGCACTGCGTATGCCCAGTTCGTGTTCCTCGCGGGCGGCGCCGATCACGATCAGATGGAGCGGATGCGGGAATATCTCTCCTCCTTGTGCCGCGGCTGGGATGTGGCCCAGGTGCGGGAGATCGTCGCCGAGACACTGCACGATCTGATCGACCCGATCATTTACGACGAGGCGGCCTCACTCATCGAGGAGCATCACGCCGCCGGACGTGATGTCGTCATTGTCTCCACCTCGGGTGCCGAGGTCGTCGAACCGATCGGGGAACTTCTCGGTGCCGACCGGGTCGTGGCCACCCGTATGGTCGTCGGCGAGGACGGCCGATTCACCGGAGAGGTGGAGTATTACGCCTACGGCCCCACCAAGGCGGAGGCCGTCCGGGAACTCGCCGAGTCCGAGGGCTACGACCTGGAGCGCTGTTATGCGTACAGCGATTCGGCAACCGATGTCCCGATGCTGTCGGCCGTGGGGCACCCGTACGCGGTCAATCCGGACCGCGCGCTGCGCCGCGAGGCCGTCGCGCGGGGCTGGCCGGTCCTCTCCTTCAACCGCCCGGTTCCGCTCAAGCAACGGCTGCCGGCGCTGTCCATGCCGTCCCGGCCGGCGCTCGCCGCCATGGCCGCGGTGAGCGCGGCGGCCGCCACCGCCACCCTGGTCTGGTACGCGAGCCGGCGGAAAACCGCGAAGCCGCGCCTCGCTCGTATTGGCCGGGTCGCCCGCGCCGCCCGTATTGACCGCGTTTGAAGCCAAACGTAAAGATCTGCGGCCCGGGGTTCCACTTGCCCGGTACGAGTAGTACAAAGGACTTAACGGCCCGCGAGACCAAGGACATCCGAGAGGAACACCTTTAACGCAGCAAGTGGCCCACGGACCGATGCATGAATGCCGGGCACCCACGCGACGCCGACCCGTCGATTACGGGCCAGCCGCACCAGGTAACCGGACGAAGATTCCGACCTGATGGGCAAATATTCGAGCACGCATGGTAACCCGGCAGACATGCCAGCGGCGGTACCACCGATTGGTACCGCCGCAACCCTGTGTTCGGGCCAAATCAAGCAATGCGTTCCGGAATTCCGGCTACCGGGTCGGATACCGCCGCCCTCAACGGCCGGATACCGCGCCTCCGCCGCTTATGCCGCGCCGCGCTGGAGGGCCTCACAGACCGCCGTACTCTCCCGTACGCCGAGTTCGACCGCGCGTCCGCAGTGGGCGATCCATCCGGCGACGCCCTCCGGGGTGCCCGAGACGTAGCCCTCCAGGGCCGCCACGTAGGCCGCCCGGCCCAGTTCCGCGTGGCCCACCTCGGCGGGGCAGATCGCCTTGGGGTCCAGTCCGCTGCCGACCAGCACGACCCGTTCCGCGGCCCGTGCGACCAGCCCGTTGTGCGAGGCGAACGGCCGCAGTGCCAGCAGTTCGCCGTGCACCACGGCGGCGAGCACCAGGGCCGGCGCCTCCGTGCCGGCCAGCAGCAGCCGCGACAGGCCGTCCAGCCGCCCGGCCACCTCGTCGGCATCCGGCAGCGGCAGCTCGACGAGCGGCTCGTCCACCGGCTCCCCGGCGAGCCGGGGCCGCCCCACCGTGTCGTCCGCCGCCTCCTTGCCGGCCGCCACCAGGTGGAGCCGCGCCAGCACCCGCAGCGGCGACTGCCGCCACACGCTCAGCAGCTGGCCGGCCTCGGCGGTCAGCCGCAGGGCCGCGCCGACCGTCCGCGGCTCGCCCTCGACGCCGAAGTCGGTCCGGCGCCTGACCTCTTCGAGCGCCCAGTCGGCACCCGAAAGGGCCGCGGAACCGCGCGCTCCGCGCAGCGCCGCCTCGGAACTGACCTCGTTGCTGCGACGCCGCATGATCCGGTGCCCGTAGACCCGGTCGACGCCCTTACGTACGGAGTCCACGGAGTCGGCGACTCCCGGGAGCAAGGCCAGGGTCGCGAGCGGATCGTCGCTCGCCTTCGGGGGTGCGGGGGTGGTCCCCCGGGAGTTTCCAGCCATGGGTACGACCCTACGCACCGGCAGCCCGAACCCCTCGAAGGAGTGGTCTTCTTCACGCAGGGCTCTCACTCACCGGAACCGCCGGATTACCCTTTGTGAACATGAAGATCGCTTTCGTAGGCAAGGGTGGCAGCGGCAAGACCACCCTCTCGTCCCTGTTCATCCGCCATCTCGCCGCGGCGCGGGTCCCCGTGATCGCCGTGGACGCCGACATCAACCAGCATCTGGGTGCCGCCCTCGGCCTCGACGAGGCAGAGGCCGCCGCGCTTCCCGCGATGGGCACCCATCTCCCGCTGATCAAGGACTATTTGCGCGGCAGCAACCCCCGGATCCCGTCCGCCGAAGCCATGATCAAGACGACCCCGCCCGGCGAGGGATCGCGCCTCCTGCGGGTCTGCGAGGACAACCCCGTCTACGACGCGTGCGCGCGGACGGTGGAACTGGACGGCGCCCCGGTCCGGCTGATGGCGACCGGGCCGTTCACCGAGTCGGACCTCGGCGTCGCCTGTTATCACTCCAAGGTCGGCGCCGTCGAACTGTGCCTGAACCACCTTGTTGACGGCCGCGAGGAGTATGTCGTGGTCGACATGACGGCCGGGTCCGACTCCTTCGCCTCCGGGATGTTCACCCGCTTCGACATGACCTTCCTGGTCGCCGAGCCGACCCGTAAGGGCGTCGCGGTCTACCGCCAGTACAAGGAGTACGCCCGGGATTTCGGGGTCCCCCTCAAGGTGGTGGGCAACAAGGTCCAGGGGCCGGACGACCTGGCGTTCCTGCGCGACGCGGCGGGCGACGACCTGCTGGTGACGGTCGGGCAGTCGGAGTGGGTGCGCGCCATGGAGAAGGGCCGCCCGGCCCGCTTCAGCTATCTGGAGCAGGCCAACCGGTGCGCACTGGAGACGCTGCACGACACGGCCGATGCGACCTACGGGCGTCGCGACTGGGAGCGCTACACGCGCCAGATGGTGCACTTCCACCTGAAGAACGCGGAGAGCTGGGGCAACGCCAAGACGGGCGTCGATCTCGCGGCCCAGGTCGACCCGGCGTTCGTCCTCTCCGAGGGGACGGCCACCCCGCAGCCGGCCTGATCGCCGGCCGGCGCGAGTCGTCGCACGGCTCGCGCCGGGCCCACCGGACCGGCCGCCCCGTTTACCGATCCCGGCAACGCCGGAGCCGGGATCTTCACCCGAAAGAGGGGTGGATTGGGGTGAATGCCCGCAAAGTCTTCTCCGGATCTTTACATGTCATTACGCTTCATTTACCGCTGCTTGAGAGTCACCGGACCGTCACCCACCGCGACGCCCACCGGCCGGCTCGCGACCCGCCGCTGTACACCGCCGCCCACGATCGCGCCCCGCGCGACCGCGTCGCCCCGGAGGAGACGGGAATGTCGCAGATCGAGAAGTCGCCGCCGCAGCCGCCCCGCTCCCCGCACCGGGCAGCCGTCCCTCCCGAGCCGCTCCTCCAGCCCGTCGAACCCCCGACCGAGCGGGCCGGCCGGGCCGCCTGGCTCCGGGACCTCTCCGCCTCGGCCGTCGTCTTCCTGCTCGCCGTCCCGCTGTCGCTCGGCGTCGCGCTGGCCACCGGAGCCCCGCTCCAGGCCGGTCTGATCGCCGCGGTCGTCGGCGGCATCGTCGCCGGGCTGCTCGGCGGCGCTCCCCTTCAGGTGAGCGGCGCCGCCACCGGCCTCCTGGTGGTCACCACCGACCTCGTCCAGCGCTACGGCTGGCGGGCCACCTGCGCCATCACGGTCCTGGCCGGCCTGACCCAACTCGCCCTGGGCGCCCTGCGCGTGGCCCGGGCGACGCTGGCAGTCAGCCCGGCGATCGTGCACGGCATGCTGGCCGGCATCGGGGCCACCATCGCCATCGGGCAGCTCCATGTGGTGCTCGGCGGCCGGCCGGACAGTTCGGCGCTCGACAACATCGCCGCCCTCCCCGGCCAGCTGGCGCATCCGCACCCCACCGCGCTGATGATCGGCGCCGTCACCGTGGCCGTACTCGCCGGCTGGGGAAGGCTGCCGGGCCACGCCGGGCGGTGGGCGCGGGCGCTGCCGGCGCCACTGGTCGCGGTGGCCGCCGCGACGGCGGTCGGCGCGGGGTCGGCGGTGCCGCGCGTGGCGCTGCCGTCCTGGCAGATGCCCACGCTCCCGGCGCTGCCGGAGGCGTCCGTTCCGGCCCTGGCCGCCGCGGTGCTGACCGTCACCTTCGTCGCCAGCATGGAGTCGCTGCTGTCCGCCGTGGCCGTGGACCGGCTCGCCGCCGAGCGGCCCGGGGCCCCCACCGGCCGCCTGGCCCTCAACCGCGAACTGGCCGCCCAGGGGGCGGCCAACGCCGTCTCCGGCCTGCTGGGCGGGCTGCCCGTCTCCGGTGGTGCGATCCGCGGCTCGGCCAACGTACGGGCCGGTGCCGTCACCCGCCGCGCCACCGTGCTGCACGGCGTATGGGTGCTGCTGTGCGCCGGCCTGGCGGCGGCCGCCCTGGAGCTCATCCCGCTGGCCGCACTGGCCGCCCTGGTGATGGTGGTCGGCGTACGGATGGTGAGCTTCGCGCACATCCGGCACGTACAGCGGCATCGCGAATTCCCGGTCTACGCCGCCACGTTGGGCGGTGTGGTGCTGCTCGGCGTCCTCCAGGGCGTGCTGACCGGCATCGCCGTCGCGGCCTTCCTCGCGCTGCGCCGGCTGACCCACACGCGCGTCACCGTCACGAAGGAGGACGAGGGCTACCGGGTGCGCATCAGCGGCCAGTTGACGTTCCTGGCGGTGCCGCGGCTGACCCGGGCGCTGGCGCTGGTCCCGGCCCACACCGATGTCGTCATCGAACTCCGCGGCTCCTTCATGGACCACGCCGCCCACGAGGCGCTGCAGTCCTGGTCGGCCGCCCATCGGGCGCACGGGGGCTGGGTGACCCTCGGCGGCCGCTCGGCCCGGCCGCTCGCCGAGTCGTCCGGCGCGCACTCCTGCCGACCGTGGACGCCGTGGCGCCACCACGAGTGCACCCGGACCGCCGCGGACCAGGGCCCGGCCCCGGAGAGCAGCAGCCAACTACTGGGCGGGATCAGTGCGTTCCAGCGCCATACGGCCCCGCTGGTGCGGGAGGAGCTGGCGCGGCTGGCGCGCGAGGGCCAGCGACCCACCCAGCTGTTCCTGACCTGCGCCGACTCCCGGGTGGTCACGAGCATGATCACCGCCAGCGGTCCGGGCGACCTGTTCACCGTGCGCAACGTCGGCAATCTGATGCCCCCGCCCGGCTCGGAAGCCTCGTGCGACTCCGTGGGCGCGGCGATCGAGTACGCGGTCGAGGTCCTGCGGGTCGGCTCGATCACGGTGTGTGGGCATTCCGGATGCGGCGCCATGGGGGCTCTGCTGGATTCCGCGGCCCCCGAGGACGGCGAGCCGACCCCACTCTCCCGCTGGCTGCGGCACGGCCTGCCGAGCCTGGCCCGGATGCAGCGCATCGGGCGGCTGGGCCGGGGAGAAGTCGCGCTGTGCGGTCGGCCGGTGAGCGACGATCAGGAACGGCTGGCGCTCGTCAACGTCCGGCAGCAGCTCGACCACCTCAGGGCGCACGCCTGTGTGGCGCGCCGGGTGGCGGAGGGGACGCTCACCCTGCACGGGATGTACTTCCATGTCGGCGAGGCCCAGGCGTACGTGCTCGACGAGGCCACCGGGCGGTTCCGCGCGGTCCGCGGCGAGGCGTCCCCGGTCCGGGCCTGACCTGCGCCGAAGGCTGCCGGTCAGCACGGAACCGACTGCCCGTCAACAGGTCTGGACCATTTTTTGTCCACAGCCCTTGTCAGGGCCCCGTGCGGGCTGATGAGCTATGGCCTGGGACACATCGGACACCCCTGTGATTGGGAGAAGTCGTGAGCAACGAAAGCCTGGCCAACCTGCTCAAAGAGGAACGGCGGTTCGCACCACCCGCCGAGCTGGCCGCGCACGCCAACGTCACGGCTGCTGCGTACGAACAGGGCGCGGCGGACCGGCTGGGCTTCTGGGCCGAGCAGGCCCGGCGCCTGTCCTGGGAGACCGAGCCCACCCAGACCCTCGACTGGTCCAACCCGCCCTTCGCGAAGTGGTTCGCCGACGGCAAGCTGAACGTCGCCTACAACTGCGTCGACCGCCATGTGGAGAACGGCCTGGGCGACCGGGTCGCCGTCCACTTCGAGGGCGAGCCGGGCGACAGCCGCTCCCTGACCTACGCCGAGCTGCAGCGCGAGGTCTCCAAGGCCGCCCACGCCCTCACCGAGCTGGGCGTCCGAGCCGGCGACCGGGTCGCCATCTACATGCCGATGATCCCGGAGACGGTCGTCGCCATGCTGGCCTGCGCCCGACTGGGCGCGCCGCATTCGGTGGTCTTCGGCGGCTTCTCCGCGGACGCGCTGGCGACCCGGATCAACGACGCCGACGCCCGCGTCGTGATCACCGCCGACGGCGGCTACCGCCGCGGCAAGCCGTCCGCCCTCAAGCCGGCCGTCGACGAGGCCCTGACCAGGCCCGGCACGGAGAACGTCCGCAGTGTGCTCGTGGTGCGCCGTACGGGCCAGGAGGACATCGCCTGGCACGAGGGCCGCGACGTGTGGTGGCACGAGATCGTCGACCGGCAGAGCGACCGGCACACCCCCGAGGCGTTCGACGCCGAGCACCCGCTGTTCATCCTCTACACCTCCGGGACGACGGGTAAGCCCAAGGGCATCCTGCACACCACCGGCGGCTACCTCACCCAGGTGTCGTACACCCACCACGCCGTCTTCGACCTCAAGCCGGAGTCGGACGTCTACTGGTGCACCGCCGACGTCGGCTGGGTGACGGGCCACTCGTACATCGTCTACGGCCCGCTCTCCAACGGCGCGACCGAAGTGCTCTACGAGGGCACCCCGGACTCCCCGCACCAGGGCCGCTGGTGGGAGATCGTCCAGAAGTACGGCGTGACGATCCTCTACACCGCGCCGACCGCGATCCGGGCCTGCATGAAGTGGGGCGACGACATCCCGGCGAAGTTCGACCTGTCGTCGCTGCGGGTCCTGGGCTCGGTGGGCGAGCCGATCAACCCCGAGGCGTGGATGTGGTACCGCAAGCACATCGGCGCGGACTCGGTACCGATCGTGGACACCTGGTGGCAGACCGAGACCGGAGCCGTGATGATCAGCCCGCTGCCGGGCGTCACGGCGACCAAGCCCGGCTCCGCGCAGGTGCCGCTGCCCGGCATCTCGGCGACGGTCGTGGACGACGACGCCAACGAGGTGCCCGACGGCGCCGGCGGCTACCTCGTCCTGACCGAGCCGTGGCCGTCGATGCTGCGCACGATCTGGGGCGACGACCAGCGCTACCTCGACACGTACTGGTCCCGCTTCGAGGGCAAGTACTTCGCCGGCGACGGCGCGAAGAAGGACGACGACGGCGACATCTGGCTGCTCGGCCGGGTCGACGACGTGATGCTGGTGTCCGGGCACAACATCTCCACCACCGAGGTCGAGTCCGCGCTGGTCTCGCACCCGAAGGTGGCCGAGGCCGCGGTCGTCGGCGCCACCGACCCGCAGACCACCCAGGCCATCTGCGCCTTCGTCATCCTGCGCGGCAGCGCGGCGGAGGACGAGGGACTGGTCGAGGAGCTGCGCGCCCATGTCGCCCAGCAGCTCGGCCCGATCGCCAAGCCCAAGCGGATCCTGCCGGTGGCGGAGCTGCCCAAGACCCGCTCCGGCAAGATCATGCGGCGGCTGCTGCGTGACGTCGCCGAGAACCGCGACCTCGGGGACGTCTCGACGCTCACCGACTCCTCGGTCATGGACCTGATCCAGGCGAAGCTGCCGAGCGCGGCCTCCGAGGACTGAGCCGGACCGACGGCGGAGGGGGCACCGGGCCTGCAGCGGTCCGGTGCCCCCTCGCGCGTACCGCACGCCCCACGTGTCCCCGGTACATCGGCACCACTCCCGACAGCCGCCCGCCCGAATTGCCCGTAAAGTGAGGCCACCGAGTACTCCCTCGCACCTGCCCGGTACAGTGGGAACCGCGTCAATGACGCGCTAAGAAACTCTGGGTGCGCCGGGAAGTCTGGTCGGCAACTGACACAGCCGTACACAGCTGCCGAAGGCCGGAGGTCACCGCGTGAGCGCGCCCACGAGCAACCGCCGATCCATATTCCTCGGGCGGATGTCCCTGCCCGAGCGGAATTTCGTCGCCGAAGCGCTGCGCGCCGAGACCGTCGGCGGGATCCTCCTCCTCGCCGCCGCCGTGGCCGCACTGATCTGGGCGAACACCCTCGGCGCAAGCTACGAGGCGGTCCGCGGCTTCCACCTCGGCCCGGCCTCCCTCGGGCTCGACCTCTCCGTCCAGCACTGGTCCGCCAACGGCCTGCTGGCCGTCTTCTTCTTCGTCGCCGGCATCGAGCTCAAGCGCGAACTGGTCGCCGGCGAACTGCGCGACCCCAAGGCCGCCGCGCTCCCGGTCATCGCCGCCCTCTGCGGCATGGTGACGCCCGCGCTCGTCTACGTCACCGTCAACGGCCTCGACGCCGGGTCCCTGAGGGGCTGGGCCGTCCCCACCGCCACCGACATCGCCTTCGCGCTCGCCGTCCTCGCCGTGATCGGCACCGCGCTGCCCGCCGCGCTGCGCGCCTTCCTGCTCACCCTCGCCGTCGTCGACGACCTCTTCGCGATCCTGATCATCGCGGTCTTCTTCACCTCGACGATCAATTTCCTGGCGCTCGGCTTCGCCGCCGTCGGCCTGGCGGTCTTCTACCTGCTGCTGCGCAAAGGTGTCCGCGGCTGGTACGTCTACGTGCCCCTCGGCGTGGCCATCTGGGCGCTGATGGAGAACAGCGGGGTGCACGCCACCATCGCGGGCGTCGCCATGGGCCTGATGCTGCGCTGCCACCGCCGCGACGGCGAGACCCGGTCCCCCGGCGAGCGCATCGAGCACCTGGTCCGCCCGCTGTCGGCCGGTCTGGCGGTGCCGCTGTTCGCCCTGTTCTCCGCGGGGGTGCCGCTCTCCGGCGGCGCCCTCCACGAGGTCTTCACCCGCCCGGAGACGCTCGGTGTCGTCCTCGGCCTGATAGTGGGCAAGGCGCTGGGCATCTTCGGCGGCACATGGGTCGCCGCCCGCTTCACCCGGGCCGAGCTGAACCCCGACCTCAAGTGGCCGGACGTCTTCGCGCTCGCCTCCCTGGCCGGCATCGGCTTCACCGTCTCCCTGCTGATCGGCGAGCTCGCCTTCGCCGGCAATGCCGCGCTGACCGCCGAGATCAAGGCATCGGTGCTGGTCGGCTCGCTGCTCGCGGCCGTCTTCGCCGGCATCCTGCTCAAGATCCGCAACGCCAAGTACAAGAAGCTGACGGAGGACGAGGAGCGGGACGAGGACCAGGACGGCATCCCCGACGTCTACGAACTCGACAAACCGGAATACCACCTTCGGATGGCCGCGATCCACGAGGCAAAGGCCGCCGAACACCGGCGGCTTGCCGAAGTGGCCTCCGGCACGCACGCCGGAGACGATGGTCCGGCATGATCTGAGAGGCTTTGCATCCGGTTGACGAGATGAGGGAGACGGCGATGAGCGCAGCCGACACGAGCGCGGACCGCAGCCTCGGACAGCTGGTGGCCACGGCCACCGCCGAGATGTCCGCACTGGTGCACGACGAGATCGCGCTGGCCAAGGCGGAGCTGCGGCAGGACGCCAAGCGGGCCGGCATCGGCAGCGCCGCGTTCATGGTGGCGGGTTCGCTGGCGCTGTTCGCGCTGCCGGTGCTCAGCTTCGCGGCGGCGTACGGCATCCACAACCTCGGCCTGGGGCTCGCCTGGTCCTTCCTGATCGTGGGCGGCGCCTTCCTGGTCCTCGCCGGTCTGCTGGCCCTCATCGCCATGGCCAAGATCAAGAAGATCAAGAAGCCGGAGAAGTCGATCAACTCCGCCCGGGAGACCGCGGCCGTGCTGCAGAACGCCAAGCCGCACCCGCGCGTGGAGACCAAGGACCATCCGGTCCTGGAGTCTGTGACACGCTCGTCGGTATGACAGCCCCTGACAGCACCGCCTCGGTCGTCCGCCTGGACGTCCCCGGCGACCGAGAGGTGTCGCACCGCGACGTCGCGGCGAACGGTGCGCGCTTCCACATCGCCGAGATGGGCGACGGCCCGCTGGTGCTCCTGCTGCACGGCTTCCCGCAGTTCTGGTGGACCTGGCGGCATCAGCTCCCGGCGCTCGCCGACGCGGGCTTCCGCGCGGTCGCGATGGACCTGCGCGGCGTCGGCGGCAGCGACCGCACCCCGCGCGGTTACGACCCGGCGAACCTCGCGCTGGACGTCACCGGCGTCATACGGTCCCTGGGCGAACCGGACGCCGCGCTCGTCGGGCACGACCTCGGCGGCTATCTCGCCTGGACCGCGGCGGTGATGCGGCCCAAGCTGGTGCGCCGGCTCGCGGTGGCCTCGATGCCGCACCCGCGGCGCTGGCGGGCGGCGATGCTCGCCGACGTCCGGCAGAGCGCCC
The DNA here is from genome assembly GCF_000720175.1 of Streptomyces sp. NRRL S-337. Lineage (GTDB taxonomy): Bacteria > Actinomycetota > Actinomycetes > Streptomycetales > Streptomycetaceae > Streptomyces > Streptomyces siderophoricus. Next base: position 36,497 of record NZ_JOIX01000015.1, on the reverse strand, counting down.
GGAGTTCGCACATCTGGAGCTTCCAGCGGCCCTGGCTGCCGGAGCGGCGGCTGACCGCGGACGACGCGGCGCTGGTCGGCCGGATGATCCGGGACTGGTCCGGCCCCCAACTGCCGGACGACGAGGCGGTCGAGGTCTACCGGCGGGCGATGAGCATCCCGTCCACCGCGCACTGCTCGATCGAGCCGTACCGCTGGATGGTGCGGTCGTTGGCGCGCCCCGACGGCATCCAGTTCAACCGCCGGATGAAGCTCCCGGTCCGGGTCCCGACCCTGCATCTGCACGGGTCGCTGGACCCGGTGATGCGCACCCGCAGCGCGGCCGGTTCCGGGGAGTACGTCGAAGCCCCCTACCGCTGGCGGCTGTTCGACGGACTCGGGCACTTCCCGCACGAGGAGGACCCGGTGGCGTTCTCCACCGAGCTGATCAACTGGCTGAAGGACCTGGAACCGGACCGCTGACGGGGCGGGCGCGTACCGCTCGGCGGGGCGCGTACACCCGGCGCTCGAACGCGCGTATGGCGAACGGCGACTTGCCCGGCGCATAGGCCAATTGGCCGTCCCCGAGGCGGTTACGGACCTTGGGCCACGGGCAGAGTCGAGGGTATGGGCTGGACGCACGACTACCGTGACGTGGCACGCAACCGCCGCAGCAGTGCCGCTGCCGTGGGCACTCAGGACAGGGGCACTCCGGACCTCAGGTCCGGCGCGTCCCCCGACCCGGCGCATCCGATGGGCATTCCGCGCATCCTGCGCCGCCGGGCGCGCTGGATGAGCGCGCGCCTGCGCCATCCCCGCACCTGACCGCACCGCCGCGCCGGCGGCGTCCGAACGATGCAGGGTGGCCCGTCGCCGCGCCTGAGGCTCCTCGCGGTGTGTACGCCCTGCCGGTGCCGTTGCGCACCGCCGAGGCCCTGCGAGGGCGCCCCTGGCCGCTCAGGCCCTCTGAGGGCGCCCTGGCCGCCTCAGATCGCGCAGCCCTGGCTGTCGACCTGCCGCTCGGCCGTACGCCCCTTGAGAGCGTCCTGGTGGACCTCGTCGGCGGTCAGTGCGTAGCCGGTGCGCGAGTCGTCCAGCGACTTCGCGAAGACGACGCCGTAGACCTCGCCGTTCGGGGTGAGCAGCGGGCCGCCTGAGTTGCCCTGCCGGACCGTGGCGTAGAGCGAGTAGACGTCGCGGCCGACCGTGCCGCGGTGGTAGATGTCCGGGCCGGTCGCCTGGATGCGGCTGCGGATGCGGGCCGCGCGGACGTCGTAGCCGCCGTTCTCCGGGAAACCGGCCACGATGGCGCTCCTGCCGCTGCTCGCGTCCGTCTTGGCGAAGTGCAGCGCCGGGGCGTCCAGGGAGGGCACGTCCAGGACGGCGATGTCGCGCCGCCAGTCGTAGAGCACGACCTTGGCGTCGTACGTCCGGCCCTCGCCGCCCACCTGGACGGTCGGCTCGCTCACCCCGCCGACCACGTGGGCGTTGGTCATCACCCGGTGCCGGCCGAACACGAAACCGCTGCCTTCGAGGACCTTTCCGCAGCTCGGGGCGGTGCCGACGACCTTGACGATGCTGCGCCTGGCGTGCGCGGCCACCGGGCTGGTGGCCAGCTGGGGGTCGGGCGCCGGCACGTTGTGGATCGGTTCGTTGGAGAACGGCGTGAAGACCTGCGGGAAGCCGTTCTGCGCGAGCACCGACGAGAAGTCCGCGAACCAGGTGCCGGCCTGCTGCGGCATCACCCGGGACACCCCGAGCAGCACCTTGGAGTTGCGGACCTCCTTGCCGAGCGTGGGCAGGGACGTCCCGGCCAGCGCGGAGCCGATCAGCCAGGCCACCAGCAGCATCGCGACGACGTTGACCAGCGCACCGCCGGTCGCGTCCAGCGCCCTCGCCGGTGACCAGGTGATGTGGCGGCGGAGTTTGTTGCCCAGGTGGGTGGTGAGCGCCTGGCCCACGGACGCGCACACGATCACGATGGCGACCGCCGCGATGGCCGCGAAGGTACCGGGCGTGGCGTCGCCGGTGACCTCGTTCCAGATCAAGGGCAGCACATAGACCGCGATCAGGCCGCCTCCGAGGAAGCCGATCACGGACAGGATGCCGACGACAAAACCTTGCCGGTAGCCGACGATCGCGAACCACACGGCCGCGACCAGCAGCAGAATGTCCAGGACGTTCACGCCGGACACCGTCTCACGAGCGCCAGTCGAGCGGGACCTGCTTGTCACGGTCCCACGGAATCTCCCACCCCGCGTAGTACAGGATCCGGTCGATCACCCCGGCCGTAAAGCCCCAGACCAGGGCGTTCTCGACGAGGAAGGCCGGACCGACGTGACCACTGGGGTGGCGCGTTGTCACACGATGGTCGGGATCCGTGAGATCGGCCACGGGGACCGTGAACACCCGGGCGGTCTCCGCCTCGTCCACCGGGCCGACCGGGCTCGGCCGCCGCCACCAGCCCAGGACCGGGGTCACCACGAAGCCGCTGACGGGGATGTACAGCCGCGGCAGCACGCCGAAGACCTGCACGCCGGACGGGTCCAGACCGGTCTCCTCCTGGGCCTCACGCAGCGCCGCCCGCACCGGACCAGCGCCCTCCGGATCGCCGTCCTCCGGGTCGAGGGCGCCACCTGGGAAGGAGGGCTGGCCCGCATGGGAGCGCAGGGTGCCGGCCCGCTCCATCAGGAGCAGCTCGGGGCCACGCGGACCGTGGCCGAAGAGGATCAGCACCGCGGACTGCCGGCCGCCGTCCTCGGGCGGCAGGAAGCGGCTGAGCTGGTGGGGCTCGACCGTGGCGGCCGCGCGGGCCACCGGTTCCAGCCACTCGGGCAGGCCATCGGCCGAGACCGTGATCTCCCCGCCGGTCGCCGCGCCGGGTGCCGCCGCCGCGCCGACGCCCGTCTCCTCGCCGTACTGCTGCTCCCGTGCACTCCTCATACGCGCCCCCTCAGGCCTGGCGTGGTTCATCGGTCCCCCGAGGGGGCGTCATGGCTGCCGTCACGAAGCGGCGGCCGGGGGCGCCAGCGGAGGCGCCGGCTGCCCCGGGTAGTCCGGCGGCGGCTTCAGGCGCTGGCCCGGCTGGCCGCCCAACTCGTACTTCAGCAGCTTCCTGGCCTTCTCCGGGTCCGTCTCGCCCTCGCCGTACGAGGGGCACAGCGGGGCGATGGCGCAGGCGCCGCAGGCGGGCTTGCGGGAGTGGCACACCCGGCGGCCGTGGAAGACGACGCGGTGCGAGAGCATCGTCCACTCGCTCTCGGGGAAGATCGCCGCGACGTCCGCCTCGACCTTCTCCGCGTCCTGTTCGGTGGTCCAGCCGAAGCGGCGGGCAAGACGGCCGAAGTGGGTGTCGACGGTGATCCCGGGGACACCGAAGGCGTTGCCGAGCACCACATTGGCGGTCTTGCGGCCGACTCCGGGGAGCGTGACCAGATCTTCCAGGCGGCCCGGCACCTCGCCGCCGAAGCGGTCGCGCAGGGCGGCGGACAGGCCGAGCAGCGCCTTGCTCTTGGCCCGGAAGAAGCCGGTCGGGCGGATCAGCTCCTCGAGCTCCTCCGGGGGCATGGCGGCCATGTCCTCGGGCGTCGGGCAGACCGCGAACAGCCGCGGCGTGGTCTGGTTGACCCTCAGGTCGGTGGTCTGGGCCGACAGGACCGTGGCGACCAGCAGCTCGAAGGGGTTGCTGAAGTCCAGCTCGGGGTGCGCGTACGGATACAGCTCGGCGAGCCCGTCGTTGATCTCGTGAGCCCGGCGCACCATGGCCGCACGCGACTCGGCCTTGCGCGCGGGGGCCTTCTTGGCGGGTGCGGCCTTCTTGGCGGCGGTCTTCTTGGCGGCGGTCTTCTTGGCGGCGGCCTTCTTGGCGGTGGCCTTCTTCGTGGCCGCCTTCTTCGCGGGCGCGGTCTTCGCGGTCGCCTTCGTGGCCGTCGCCTTCTTCGTGACGGCCTTCTTCGCGGCCACCGGCTTCTCGGGGGTTTCGTTCACGGCGGCCTTCTTCCCTGCCGAGGTGGTACGTACCGAGGCCGGTCCCGCCTCGTTCGTGTCCTGCGTCGCGGACCGCGACGCGCCAGACTTCCGGACGGTCGGGTTCCGGGTGGACCTCACCCCGGAGAGCGATTTGTTACTTTTATCCGGATCGGAAGCTCCGCCGGACGCCTGTTCGCCCACAGCGGAATCATGTCCCGCGCTCACTCGTCCGGCCCCCAGTCCTCTGCTCTCACCGGCGTATTGGACACTCGGCCAGACTAAGGCCAGCCACTGACATCCGGGTCGATCCCCGTGATCCCTGACTCCAATCGGCCCCCTGCCTTATGGCTCGGGCCACCGGTCCGGCAAACTTGTGATTGATCGCACTGTTTTGCATTCCGGCATGATGGGGACCACAGTCCCCCGGAGCATGTCGACAAGGAGAGATCTCGTGGACGACGTTCTGCGGCGCGCACCGCTCTTCGCGGCGCTCGATGACGAGCAGGCGGCCGAGCTGCGCGCCTCTATGGGAGAGGTCACGCTCGCCCGCGGCGACGCCCTGTTCCACGAAGGGGACCCCGGCGACCGCCTGTACGTGGTCACCGAGGGCAAGGTGAAGCTGCACCGCACCTCCCCCGACGGCCGGGAGAACATGCTCGCCGTCCTCGGTCCCGGCGAGCTGATCGGTGAGCTCTCGCTGTTCGACCCGGGCCCGCGCACGGCCACCGCCTCCGCCCTCACCGAGGTCAAGCTCCTCGGCCTGGGCCACGGCGACCTCCAGCCCTGGCTGAACGCCCGGCCCGAGGTGGCCACGGCCCTGCTGCGTGCGGTCGCCCGCCGACTGCGCAAGACCAACGACCAGATGTCCGACCTGGTCTTCTCGGACGTGCCGGGCCGCGTGGCGCGCGCCCTGCTCGACCTGTCGCGCCGCTTCGGCGTGCAGTCCGAGGAAGGCATCCATGTCGTGCACGACCTGACCCAGGAGGAGCTGGCCCAGCTGGTGGGCGCCTCCCGTGAGACGGTCAACAAGGCCCTGGCGGACTTCGCGGGCCGCGGCTGGCTGCGCCTGGAGGCGCGCGCCGTGATCCTGCTGGACGTCGAGCGGCTCGCCAAGCGCTCGCGCTGACACACCGGCAACTACGGCGAAGGGCCCTGCTCCGGCGGGGCCCTTCGCCGTGGGGGCGGGTCCTTCGCCGTAATGGCCCGCGCCCTTCGCCGTGGTGGCCCGGGCCCCTCGCCGTAGTGGCCAGGGCCCGCGCCCCGCGAAATACGGTCGCCCCCGCCGTACGCCCTCGCCATAGTGGCGCCATGACGCCCGACGGGACCGCTGACAGGACGCACCACGGCACGGGCGGCAGCGCAGGCACGGGCGGCAGCGCAGGCACAGGCACCGGCAGAGGCCTGGACCGCGACGGCTGGTTCGTACGGGAGGGCTCGCTGGAGCGAGTGCCCGCGGAGTTCGCGCCCGTGGTGGCGGGCCTGCGCTCCCGTATTGCCGACCACTTCGGCGACCGCCTGCACAGCAGCTACCTCTTCGGCAGCATCCCCCGTGGCACCGCCCTCCCCGGCGTCTCCGATCTGGACGCCCTGCTCGCCCTACGGAACGGGCCGACCGAGGACGACCACGCCGCCGCCCGTGCCGTCGAGGAGGCGCTGGACACCGCGTTCCCGGAGATCGACGGCGCGGGGCTGCTGCTGTTCGCCGCCGAGCGGCTGCTGAGCGACCTGGAGCGGTACGACCTGGGCTGGTTCGTGGCCTGTCTGTGCACCCCGCTCGACGGTCCGGACCTCGCCGGCCGGCTGCCCCGTTACCGCCCCACCTCGCTCCTCGCCCGTGAGACCAACGGGGACCTTTTCCGCGACCTCCCCGGTTTGCGCACGAAGGCCGCGGCGGCCCCTACGGAGGCCGCGCGCACCCGGCTCACCCGGGGCGTGACGCGTCGGCTCGTACGCACCGGGTTCACGCTGGTCATGCCCCGCTGGGGCGGCTGGACCAGCGATCTGGCCGAGTCCGCGGAGGTCTTCGGCCGCTACTACCCGGCGCACGCCGGCCAGATGCGCGCCGCGGCCCGCGCCGCCCGTGCCCCGGCCGCGTACCCTCACCTGCTGGACGAGTTGCTGTCCGGCCTGGCCCCCTGGCTGGCCGAGGAATACCTCGCCGTCCACGGGGCGAAGGCTCCCCGCCCGTAGGGGCCCGCGAAGGCTCCCCGCCCGTACGGGCCCCGCGCAGCAAGCGTCTTCCCGGGACGCCCGGCCCACGAAGGGGTCACTCCTCGATCAGCCCGTGCTCCCCCAGGTACTCCAGCTGCGCCCGCACCGACAGTTCGGCGGCCGGCCACAGGGAGCGGTCGACGTCGGCGTACACACTGGCGACGACCTCGGCCGCGGTCCGGTGGCCGGCCTCGACCGCGGTCTCCACCTGGGCGAGCCGGTTCGCACGGTGCGCCAGATAGAACTCCACCGCGCCCTGGGCATCGTTGAGCACCGGCCCGTGGCCCGGCAGGACCGTGGACACCCCGTCGTCCACGGTGAGGGAGCGCAGTCGGCGCAGCGAGTCGAGGTAGTCGCCCAGCCGCCCGTCGGGGTGCGCCACCATGGTGGTGCCGCGTCCCAGGATCGTGTCACCGGTCAGGACGGCGCGGTCGGCCGGGAGATGGAAGGAGAGCGAATCGGCGGTGTGCCCCGGGGTGGGCACCACCCGCAGTTCGAGGCCGCCCGTGGTGATGACGTCCCCCGCGGCGAGCCCTTCGCCACCGAGGCGCAGCGCCGGGTCCAGCGCCCTGACGGACGACCGGGTCAGCTCGGCGAACCGGGCGGCGCCGTCGGCGTGGTCCGGATGACCGTGGGTCAGCAACGTCAGCGCGATGCGCCGGCCGGCCCGTTCGGCGGTGGCGATGACGGCCTGGAGGTGGCTCTCGTCGAGCGGCCCGGGATCGATGACGACGGCCAGGTCGGAGTCCGGCTCGGCGATTATCCAGGTGTTGGTGCCGTCCAGGGTCATCGCCGACGGGTTGGGCGCCAGCACGCAGTGCGCCCGCGTGGTGGCGGGCCCGGAGATCACTCCGCCCCGGGGCCGGCCCGGGAGAGCGGCTGCTTCGGTCATGTGAGGGTCCCTCCCGAGGTGCCGGTGCCTCCGGGCGTGCCGGTGGCTCCTGGGGCGCCGGTGGCTCGCTGGGCTCCTGAGGGGCCGTCGGAACCGCCCCCCGCCTCTGTGGCCCCGTGCGCCACGGAACCGTCCCCGGCGGACGCGCCCTCGGCGGCACCGTCCCCAGCACCGCCCTCCGGCGCGATGTGCTTGGTGAACTCGTCGTGGCCCGGCCAGCTCAGTACGATCTCGCCGCCCACCAGGCGCGCCCGCGCCAATACGGGCGTCAGGTCCTGCGCCTGGGCGCCCGCCAGCGCGTCCGCGACGGTGGCGTACGGCTCCAGCGCGCGCAGCGTGGCGATCGTCGGCGGCATCATCAGCAGCTCGCCGCGGTCGTACCCGGCGGCCGCCTCCCCCGGCCGGATCCACAACGCGAGGTCCGCCTCCCCGGCCGCGACGGCATTCCCCCCGGGGCTCACCGGCAGTCCCTGGGGAAGCGTGCGCTGTCCCTCGGGCAGCGCGGCGACGAAGAACCATGTGTCGTAGCGCCGGGGCTCGAACTCCGGGGTGATCCAGCGCGCCCAGGCGGCCAGCAGGTCGGAGCGCAGGACCAGGCCACGGCGGCTCAGGAAGTCGGCGAAGGACAGCTCGTGGGCCACCAGGGCGGCCCGGTCGGCCTCCCAGTCCTCGCCCGTGGTGTCCGCGACGACCGTGTCCGCCGAGTCCCCGGCGAGCAGCACACCCGCCTCCTCGAACGTCTCCCGTACGGCGGCGCAGACGATGGCCTGCGCGGTGGCCGGACCGACGCCCATACGGACCGCCCACTCGGCGCGCGACGGGCCGGCCCAGGCGACCGGGCGTTCGTCACGGGGATCGACCGCACCACCCGGATAGGCGTACGCGCCCCCGGCGAAGGCCATGGAGGTGCGTCTGCGCAGCATGTGGACGGTAGGGCCGCCGGTCCCGGTGTCGCGCAGCAGCAGGACGGTCGCGGCCTTGCGGGGCTCGGCAGGGGTGAGCTCACCGTTCGCGAGCGCCCGGATGCGGCCCGGCCACTCCGGTGGGTACCACTGGCCATTCGTCGTGGACGACATGGCCGGATGCTATGCGCTCACGCGCGGATGTTCGAGGGGTCCCTTTCCGCCGGGCCGCGGCCGGCGACCGCTCCGGCCGGCGGGAGCGCGCTCCTCCGAGGCGCGCGCACCCCGCGGCCGCCGGGAAGGCCGCCACCGGCCCGTACGGACCGCACGGACCGCACGAGGCCCGTCCCGGCGGCCGGAAGCGGCAACGCCTACGCCTCGTCGGCGACCTCGACCTGGATCTCGACCTCGACCGGCGCGTCGAGCGGCAGCACGGCCACACCCACCGCGGAGCGGGCGTGCACGCCCTTGTCGCCGAGGATCTCGCCGAGCAGCTCGCTGGCGCCGTTGAGGACGCCCGGCTGGCCGGTGAAGTCCGGCGCGGAGGCCACGAAACCGACGACCTTCACCACGCGCCGGATCTTGTCCAGGTCGCCGATGACGGACTTCACGGCGGCCAGCGCGTTGAGCGCACAGGTCGCGGCGAGCTCCTGGGCCCGCTCCGGGCTGACCTCGGCGCCCACCTTGCCGGTCACCGGCAGCGCGCCGCCCACCATGGGCAGCTGGCCGGAGCTGAAGACGTACGAGCCGGAGCGCACCGCGGGCTGGTAGACCGCCAGCGGCGGCACGACGTCCGGCAGCTTCAGTCCGAGCGCCGCGATCTTGTCCTCCGCCGCGCTCACGCCTTGTACTCCGGCTTCTGCCTCTTCATGTAGGCCACCAACTGCTCGGGGTTGTTCGGGCCCGGCACGACCTGGACCAGCTCCCAGCCGTCCTCGCCCCAGGTGTCCAGAATCTGCTTCGTCGCGTGCACCAGCAGCGGCACGGTCGAGTATTCCCACTTGGTCATGGGCCGAGCGTAATGCCTGTCCAGGGCGGCGGCGGACGCCGGCCGGCGCGGGCCGCCCGACCCGCGCCGGCCGGTCCCCTAAGGGACAACCCTGACCCGTCTACGGGTCCGGCACGGGCGGATCTCCGGGTCTTCCCAGGCGTATCCCGTGCGTAGCCGCGACGCGGACTGGTTAGGCTCCTTTGCGTGAGCAGGCTCCATGTCGTCAGCGGCAAGGGCGGCACCGGCAAGACCACGGTCGCCGCTGCCCTCGCCCTCGCCCTGGCCACCGAGGGGCGCCGTACCCTCCTGGTCGAGGTCGAGGGCCGGCAGGGCATTGCCCAGCTGTTCGAGACCGAAGCGCTTCCCTACGAGGAGCGGAAGATCGCGGTGGGCCCCGCATCAGAGGGTGCATCGCGCAGCGATTCCGTTCGGGGTGGTGGCGGGAGACGGGCGGGCGAGGTCCACGCCCTGGCCATCGATGCCGAACGCGCCCTTCTGGACTACCTCCAGATGTTCTACAAGCTCGGCAGCGCCGGCCGGGCCCTGAAGAAGCTCGGCGCGATCGACTTCGCCACGACCATCGCCCCCGGCCTGCGGGACGTCCTGCTGACCGGCAAGGCGTGCGAGGCGGTCCGCCGCAAGGACAAGCAGGGCAGGTTCGTCTACGACGCGGTGGTGATGGACGCCCCGCCGACCGGCCGCATCACCCGCTTCCTGAACGTCAACGACGAGGTGGCCGGCCTCGCGAAGATCGGCCCGATCCACAATCAGGCGCAGGCCGTGATGCGGGTCCTGAAGTCACCGGAGACCGCGGTCCATCTGGTGACGCTCCTGGAGGAGATGCCCGTCCAGGAGACCGCGGACGGCGTCGCCGAGCTGCGCGCCGCCGGCCTCCCGGTAGGCGGCATCGTCATCAACATGACCCGTCCCGCGCTGCTGGACAACGGCGATCTCGACCTCCTCGCGGCCCGCGGGGCGCGGGCCGGCGTCGCCAAGGCGCTCTCGCAGGCCGGGCTGGGCGGGGCCCGCCGCGGCGGGCTGGCCGACCGGCTCATCGACCCCCTGCTGGAGCAGGCCCGCGAGCACGCCGAGCGGGTCGAGCTGGAGCGCGCCGAGCACGGCGAGCTGACCGCGATCGGCCTGCCCACCTACGAGTTGGAGCTGCTCCCCGAGGGAGTGGACCTCGCCGGGCTGTACCAACTGGCCAGAGACCTGCGGAAACAGGGGCCCATATGACCTCGGACGACACGACGCTGGACGACTCGGCCCCGCGGCTGGAGGTCGACGCCCTGCTCGACGACCCGCGCACCCGCATCGTCGTGTGCTGCGGTTCCGGCGGCGTCGGCAAGACCACCACCGCCGCCGCACTGGGCGTGCGCGCCGCCGAGCGCGGCCGCAAGGTCGTGGTGCTGACCATCGACCCGGCCCGGCGGCTGGCGCAGTCGATGGGCATCTCCGAGCTCGACAACGTCCCGCGCCGGGTCAAGGGCGTGGACGAGGCCGCCGGCGGCGAACTGCACGCGATGATGCTGGACATGAAGCGCACCTTCGACGAGATCGTCGAGGGCCATGCGGACGCCGACCGGGCCCGCGCGATCCTGGAGAACCCCTTCTACCAGTCCCTGTCGGCCGGCTTCGCGGGCACGCAGGAGTACATGGCCATGGAGAAGCTGGGCCAGCTCCGCGCGAGCAACGAGTGGGACCTGATCGTCGTCGACACGCCCCCGAGCCGCTCCGCGCTGGACTTCCTGGACGCGCCCAAACGCCTCGGCTCCTTCCTGGACGGCAAGTTCATCCGGGTCCTGATGGCGCCCGCGAAGGTAGGCGGCCGGGCCGGCATGAAGTTCCTGAATGTCGGCATGTCGATGATGACCGGCACGCTCAGCAAGCTCATGGGCGGTCAACTCCTGCGCGACGTCCAGACGTTCGTGGCGGCCATGGACACCATGTTCGGCGGTTTCCGCACCCGCGCCGACGCCACGTACCGCCTGCTGCAGGCCCCCGGCACGGCGTTCCTCGTGGTCGCCGCGCCGGAACGGGACGCGCTGCGCGAGGCGGCGTACTTCGTCGAGCGGCTGGCCGCCGAGCAGATGCCGCTGGCCGGCCTGGTCCTCAACCGCGTGCACGGCAGTGGCGCCGCCCAACTCAGCGCCGAGCGTGCGCTGGCCGCCGCGGAGACCCTGGGCGAGGGCCTCGCGGAGGACGACGGCGCCGAGGGCGTCCACACCGAAAATAATCTTGAACCAACCGGCATTGTGGATCTCGACGGCGGGAAGGATGCCTCCGGTACCGCTGGCGGCCTCTCCCCCGCTGCCGCGGCGGACCCGGCAGCACCCACCTCGGCCTCGGCGGCTCAACTGGCCGCCGGGCTCCTCCGCCTGCACGCGGAACGCATGCAGGTCCTCGCGCGCGAACGGCGCACCCGGGACCGCTTCACCGCACTCCATCCCGAGGTCCCGGTGACGGAGGTCGCCGCGCTGCCCGGCGACGTCCACGACCTCGCGGGCCTGCGCGCCATCGGCGACCGCCTGGCGCTGAACGGCGCCACGACGGACCGCGACACCGACGACTGAACCGACGACTCACACCGCCACCCGAACCGGACGCTGAACCACCGACCGAACCGGACGCCGAACCACCGCCCGAACTGTCGCCTGCACCACCGTCGACAGGCACACCGGGCACACCCGGCACCGCACTCCGCCGGTCCTGTTCCGCCCGCCGGTCCTGTTCCGCCGGCCGGTGCGTCCCGGCCGTCCGGCTATCCGACCGCGGCGTACTCGTCGAAGGTCTCGTCCTCACAGTCCATCGGCAGAATGCCGGTGCTGCGCTCGTATTCCGTGCGCGCCGTCTCCAAGAGGCGACGCCATGACGTCACGGTCGGGCGGCGACGCAGCAGCGCCCTCCGCTCCCGCTCGGTCATTCCGCCCCACACGCCGAATTCCACCCGATTGTCCAGGGCGTCGGCCAGGCATTCCGTACGCACCGGACATCCGGTGCACACCGCCTTGGCGCGATTCTGCGCCGCACCCTGAACGAACAGTTCGTCCGGATCGGTAGTGCGGCAGGCTGCCTGTGCATTCCAGTCGGTTACCCAGCTCATGCTGGCGCCGTCCTCTCCCGAATCGAGGCTCCCCCACGGCGGCAAACGGCATATTCACCGTTGCCAGTTGAGGACGTTACGGAAGGCGGACAGGGCGCAACACCCCCTTCGGGCCCAATCTTGAATGGCCCGAACGGACTATGCGTACGCGGCAGATCACCCAACGGAGTGACCGTGCGGCATACGTCACATTGCGTACAAGGCGGGGCAGTTCGCCGCCCTGACACGGGGTTTCTTTCGGCACACGCGGACACGTGGGGGCTCGGTCCGCGAGAGGTGGGGGTTGACGAACTGAGGCGTAACCATTCGGCTGTGGCAACTGAGTACAGGCTAAGCGAACAGGTGCACCCCTGTCCGGCGAATGGGAACCTCGGCCCCTCACGTGCGCCGCGACCGGCCCGTACGGCTCTCGACGGATCACATCCGGCCGAGCACGGAGATCAGTTCCGGCCGGATACGAAGATCGCCTCGCGACTGGCCCGGAGGTCGGCCCGGCCGGGGACGGAGAACACGTGCGGCTCGCCGCCGAGGTCACGACCGCACCGCTGCGAAGTCACCATCCGGTGCGCGAGCGGCCCCGCACCCCCCGCTCCGTCCGCACGTATGTGGCAACGGATTAGGCTGCCCCCATGGCTAAGAAGCGCGATGGCGGGGGTCTGTCCACGACGCAGCGGACCGCCAGGTTCCTCGGTGTCAGCGTCCTGGCCGGAGCGGTGCTCGCCGGTATCGCGCTGCCGGCGGCCGGGGCGCTGGGCCTCGCCGCCAAGGGTTCGGTCGAAGGCTTCGACGAGATCCCGGCGAACCTCAAGACGCCACCGCTCAGCCAGCGGACCACCATCCAGGACGCGGACGGCAACGAGATCGCCAAGGTCTACTCCCGTGACCGCACGGTCGTGAGCCTCAAGAACATGTCGCCGTACATCCAGCAGGCGATCGTCGCCATCGAGGACGCGCGGTTCTACCAGCACGGTGCCATCGACGTGAAGGGCATCCTGCGGGCGCTCAACAAGAACGCCCAGTCCGGCGGCGTCTCCCAGGGCGCGTCGACGCTGACCCAGCAGTACGTGAAGAACGTCTTCGTCGAGGAGGCCGGCGACGACCCGGACAAGGTCGCGCAGGCCACCCAGCAGACGATCGGCCGCAAGGTCAAGGAGCTCAAGTACGCGATCCAGATCGAGAAGGAGCTCGGCAAGCGCAAGATCCTGCAGAACTACCTCAACATCACCTTCTTCGGCGAGCAGGCGTACGGCGTCGAGGCGGCCGCCCAGCGGTACTTCAGCAAGCACGCGAAGGACCTGAACCTGGAGGAGTCGGCGCTGCTGGCCGGCATCGTCCAGTCGCCGAGCCGCTACGACCCGGTCAACGACCTGCAGGAGGCCACCCGGCGGCGCAACACCGTGCTGCAGCGGATGGCCGACCTGAAGAACATCACCCAGGAGCAGGCCGACGCGGCCGCCAAGAAGCCGATCAAGCTGGCGATCAGCCGGCCCAAGAACGGCTGCATCACCGCCACCGACGGCGCCGGCTTCTTTTGCGACTACATTCGCAAGGTCTTTCTCAGCGACAGGACTTTCGGCAAGAGCCGCAAGTCCCGCCTGAAGCGCTGGGACCAGGGCGGCCTGACCATCCGCACCACCCTCGACCGGCAGACCCAGAAGTCGATCCAGGCCTCCATCGGCAAGCACGTCTACGAGGACGACCCGGTCGCCACCGCCGCGACCATCGTGGAGCCCGGCACCGGCAAGATCCTCGGCATGGGCCAGTCGCGGCCGTACGGCTTCCGCGGGAACCAGACCATGCTCAACCTCTCGGTCGACCACGACATGGGCGGCGGCGCCGGCTACCAGCCCGGATCGACCTTCAAGCCGGTGATCGCGGCGGCCGCCCTGGAGCAGGGCACCAGCCCCGAGCAGGAGTACCCCTCGCCGTACCGGATGCCGTACCCGAGCCCGGTGCAGACCTGTGACGGCGAGTGGCACGGCTCCTCCGCCGACGTGACGCAGAACGAGAACCGTAAAGAGGTCGGCCCGTACGCCATGAAGGAGGCGACCGCGAAGTCGGTCAACACCTACTTCGTGCAGCTGATCAGCGACATGGGCATCTGCCCCGCGGTCAAGATGGCGCAGAAGATGGGCATCGAGCGGGCCGACGGCAAGCCCTTGCAGCAAGTTCCGTCGATGACGCTCGGGGTGCAGGAGATGTCTCCGCTGACCATGGCAGCCGGTTACGCCGCCTTCGCCAACGGCGGCGAGTACTGCTCGCCGGTCGCCATCGAGTCGATCACCGACGCCCGCGGCCGCGCCCTGAAGGTCCCGCGGACCAGTTGCCGTACGGCGATGTCGAAGAAGACCGCGGACACGATCAACACCCTCCTCAAGGGCGTCGTCGAGGACGGCACCGGCAAGGAGGCCGGCCTCAAGGGCCGCGACAGCGCGGGCAAGACCGGCACCACGGACAGCCGCTACGCCGCCTGGTTCGTCGGCTACACCCCGAACGCGGCCGGCGCCGTCTGGGTGGGCGACCCCCAGCACCAGCGCAAGATGTACAACATCACCATCGGCGGCGTACCCCACGACAAGGTCTACGGCGCCGACACCCCCGGCCCCATCTGGCGCGACGCGATGACCGGCGCCCTGGCCGGCCGGCCCGCGCCCGTCCTGCCCACCGTCCCGATCGACGACCCCGACAAGGACAAGGCCTCGGGCGACGACAAGGGCAACGGCAAGCACAAGCCCGGCCGCGGCCACGGCGGCGACAACAAGCCCGGCGGCGGCTGGCACCTCCCCGGCTGGCCCGACATCCTGGGTGGCGGCAACGGCGGGTGGTAGCGGCCCGGTTGGCGCCCGCCTCCTGGGACCGAGAGACAAGCGAGGGGCCGCCCCAGCCGGTGCTGGGGCGGCCCCTCGTCCGTCACCTCGTCTTCACCCGGCGAGCGGCCAGGACTTTCGTCCGTACCCCTCGGGTGAGGGGCTCGGTCCGCACGCCGCGGGTGAGCGCCTCCGTCCGTAACGCCTGCGGGCGAGGGCCTGCATCCGGACCGCTCAGCCGGCCAGCAGCTTCTTCACCATTCCGGCCACCCGGCCGCCTTCGGCGCGCCCGGCCACCTTCGGGTTGACGATCTTCATGACCGCGCCCATCGCCTTCGGTCCCTCGGCGCCGCTGCCCTTGGCCTCCGCCACCGCCGCCGCGACCAGCGACTCCAGCTCCTCGTCGGTCAGCTGCTTGGGGAGGTAGTCGGCGAGCAGCTCGCCCTCGGCGCGCTCCCGCGCGGCCGACTCGCTCCGGCCGCCCTGCTCGAACGCCTCCGCGGCCTCCCGGCGCTTCTTCGCCTCCCGAGCGATGATCTTCTCGACCTCGCCGTCGGACAGCTCGCGCGCCTCCGTGCCCGCGACCTCCTCCTTCTGGATCGCGGTCAGCGTGAGACGGAGGGTGGAGGAACGCAGCTCATCGCGCGTCTTGATCGCTTCGGTGAGGTCGTGCTGCAGCTTGGACTTGAGCGTGGTCATGCCGTCGAGTATGCCCCCACCCACCGACAACCGCCGCGCCTTTTCCCCGCCCCCGCCGCGAGCCCACGGCCCCCCGGGCCCCACCAAGCCTCCGGGCCCACCCCCACCCGTACACGCCTCCACCCGTACGCGTACGCGCGCCCTCACCCGTACGCACCGGCCCCCCTGCACGCGCCGGCGCCCTGTCCACGACGGCACCTGTACGCGCCCGGCCCGCCCCTCCCGGTGTACCGACCCCTCGCCACTCTGCAACGATGGGACCCATGCGCGCGCGATACGGAGTACCCCTGACCCTGACCGCAGTCGGCGCGGCCGGCCTCGCCTACGCCGCCGGCTACGAAGTCCGCTCCTTCCGCCTGAGGCGGGTCACGGTTCCCGTACTGCCGCGCGGTATGCGCCCGTTGCGCGTCCTGCAGGTGTCGGACATCCACATGGTCAGCGGCCAGCGCAAGAAGCAGCGCTGGCTGCAGTCGCTGGCCGGGCTGCGCCCCGACTTCGTCATCAACACGGGTGACAACCTCTCCGACCCCGAGGGCGTCCCGGAGACCCTGGACGCGCTCGGCCCGCTGATGGAGTTCCCCGGTGCCTACGTCTTCGGCTCGAACGACTACTACGGCCCCAAGCTCCGCAACCCGGCCCGCTACCTGATCGAGCGGGTCCAGGGCCGCCACGGCCTCAACGGCAACGCTCCCGTGGTGGGCGCCGTCCACAACCCGTGGGAAGAACTGCGCGACGCCTTCGACGCGGCCGGCTGGGTGGGCCTGTCCAACACCCGCGGCCGCCTCAAGCTGGAGGGCGTCGAGATCGCCCTCACCGGACTGGACGACCCGCACATCAAGCGCGACCGGTACGCCGAGGTGGCCGGCGGCCCCGAAGCCGGCGCCGATCTGTCCCTCGCCGTCGTCCACGCCCCGTACCTGCGCTCCCTGGACGCCTTCGCCGCCGACGGCTACCCGCTGATCCTGGCCGGCCACACCCACGGCGGCCAGCTCTGCATCCCCTTCTACGGGGCGCTCGTCACCAACTGTGACATCGACACCGACCGGGTCAAGGGCCTGTCCACCCACACCGCCGCCGGCCGCACCTCCTACCTCCACGTCTCCGCCGGCTGCGGCACCAACCGCTACACCCCGGTCCGCTTCGCCTGCCCCCCGGAAGCGACCCTCCTCACCCTCACCGCCCGCGACTGACACGCACGCCTGATCCGGGGCGGCCATTCCGGGCGTCCGAACCGCCCAAAGGGACTTCCCTCCTGGTGGGCGAACCGCCCGAAGGGCCATCCCGGAAGCCTTCCTCCTGGTGGGGCGAACCGCCCGGAGGGGGCCTCTCCCCTCCCTGCGGCCCCTCCCCCTAACGTGGAGGAATGTCCGACCCCAACCGGACCTCGCAGTCCACGCGCCACGCCACCGGTCCGGCCGGCGCCGCCGCCCGGACTCCCGCCGCGGCCGTCGCCCCCGCGACCCGCCATCGCCTGGCCGCCGTCTACCGCCTCCTGATCACCGCGACCGCCCTGACCGGCCTGGTCCTGGGGGCCGTCGCCATCCCCGGCCCCGCCCGCCTGCTCGCCTCCTTCACCGCGCAGGCCGGCCTCGCCGCCGCCCTGGTCTCCGCCGCCTCGGCCCACCGCGCCTGGACCGGCCGCCGCCCCCTGAGCCCCGGTCTCACCGGCGCCGCGCTCTCCTTCCTCACCCTCACCGCCGTCCTCCACCACGCCCTCCCCGCCATCTCCACCACCGCCTTCGCCCTCCCGAGCCCCACCCCCGGCACGCCCGTCCATTCCCTCTCCTCCCTCTCCTCCCTCCTCCTCACCACGCTCACCCCGCTCGCCGCCCTCGCCGACTGGCTTCTGCTCACCACACCCCGCGGCTTCCGCCCCCGCCACGCCTGGCAGTGGCCGGTGTACCCCTTCCTCTACCTCGCCGCCACCCTCGCCCTCCCCGCCACCACAGGCACCCGCCCCGGCAGTCTCACCACCACCTTCACCACCGCCCTGGCGAGCTGCCTCCTCCCCGTGATCACCATCGCGATCGACCAGGTCAGGCCCTCCCCACGTCTCTCCCGGAACCGGATTTCGCCTACGGGGATCGGTCCGCTAAAGTAGAGCTCGTTGCTTCGGGGTGTAGCGCAGCTTGGCAGCGCGCTTCGTTCGGGACGAAGAGGTCGTGGGTTCAAATCCCGCCACCCCGACTGAAGGAACACCAGGTCAGGGGCCTGATTCGCATCGCGGATCAGGCCCCTGATCCGTTTCTGGGATCGCCCGGGAGACATGCCGGAGAAGATCTTCGTGTGGGTGGCCCAGCACGCGGTCGCCGGCAAGGTGTGGCGAGCGTCTCACGCGGCGGTCCGTGGTTGCGTGTTCGCGCATCCGGCTCCCAATTCACCTCTGAGGACTGCCGAGGATCTTCTCTGCCACGAAGGTGACGAACGGCGGAGTGGGTGGAGTGGACGCCATGGGGGCCCGTAGGGCGGGCCCTTGTGAGCTGCAGCTGTGACTGCGGCCCCTTTTACGTATCAGGGAGCCAGGTCTCTTCCCTCAGGGCCGTGGCGGACTCGGTGTGCCGGACGCGGAACACCGACGTATGAAGGTCGGCGCGGTCCCACGGGTTGTACGGGCCCAACGCAAGGCGTCCCAGCGCTTCCGGTCGCTGTAGCGTCCTCGGCGTGGGTCTCCCCGCAGTCGACATGTGCCGACCCGACGATCCTTCCGTGTCGCCAGAGCCATCGGTTCCGCAGCCGATGCCGATGCCGACCGCACCTCATCGAGGACCTCATCGACTGTTCCGGAAGCTTTCGCGAACTCCCGTACCCTCGACGGACCATGAGCGGCGAATTCCGCTGCGGGGTCAGGGAAGGGGGGCAGGACGAAGGTGAGGGCACAGTCCCCGACCCCCCCAGACCCTGGAGTCGAGCGGGCAGCTCCAGAAATCGGGGTCACTCATCACGCCACCGTAGGCGCCACCACTGACACCTGGGCCAGGGTGGCGGATTCACGAGGGGCGCTGTGTTTCCTTACGAGGCAGACGAATTGATGGCGAGGTCAGGCCCGCCAAGGTCCGCGAGCAGGACGGCGGCATCTACGTTCTGGACGCACCGCTCGGCCTGAAGTCCGCCGCGCGGAATCCCGTCACCCAGGGCCCGGTGAGCCGCTCTGCGGCCGGGATCAGATCACGGTCAAGCGGCCCAACCGTCATACATCCCACACGGACCCCGGGCAGGAGCACCCCGCCCGCTGGTGACGGCGGGTCAAGCCGGCCTCCGGGGGACGACCCGGGGGGTGATCTAGCTCACACCGGCTCCGGTGTCCCCGTCGGCCTTACGCCGGTATGGCCGCGGCCCTGGTCGCTGCCGGTGGCAGGCTGATGTGGTGGATGCGCATCCGGAAGGCAACGCCGGAGCGCCGGCCTGACGCCGGACCTGGAAGCGGCACCACGGTCACGGTCCGGCACCTTCGGCACCACGGTCACGGTCCGGCACCTTCGGCCCGGCGCCCTCGTCCCGAACCCCCGGGAAACAACGCCGCGCCATTCGGCGCCGGTCCCTCCCCTCGTGGGGACCGGTGCCGAACAGCGCGGGCGGCGGTGATCCGCGCCCCCCGTACCGGCGCGGATCCGGGTTGGCCGGACCGTGGTCGACGCGGCGGCAGTCCGGGCCGGGCCGGGTCCTCGTGCTGAGGCGTCCCGGCCGTCACCACCGGCTGGTGGTTCCGGCGGACGGTGGCCGGGAACAGGTGTCAGGAGTCGTTGCTCCGGAGGGCCGGGTTTCGCCCGGCCGGGCAAGGCCCGGGTGCTGCGCCGTTGGCACGTGATACTGCCAGTCGTGCGTGCCCGCGAGGAGATTCCGGAGTCGGGCCGGGGGCTTAACCACAGGTCAGCCCGCTAAGGTGAGTTTTCCGGTCCGGATGTCCAGCCGCGGGGGAAGTAAGGAGTGGAGGCCTTGAGTTCCGACTCAGGGGCACGCTCAGCCTTCGCCGAGCGTCTCGCGCTGCTGTACAAGGAGGCCGGCAACCCTCCCCTCAAGAAGGTGGCCGAGGCGGTCGTCCGGCTGCAGCGGGTCGACGAGCGAGGGCGGCCGGTGCGGGTGTCCGTCCAGCGGATCAGCGACTGGCGACGGGCCAAGAACGTGCCCGCGCAGTTCGCCGCCCTCGCAGCGGTGCTGCAGGTCCTGATACCCCAGGCCCGGCGCTTGCGGCCGGTGCCGGTGTCCACGGGGCTGTACGACCTGGCCCAGTGGCAGCGTCTGTGGGAGCGGGCGGTCGGCGACCGTGCCGTGGCGTCCGCGCAGGAGGAGGAACGCCCCCAGGACCAGGCCGCGCCCGTACCCGGTGTGTGCCCGTACCGCGGGCTGGCGTCGTACCGTCCGCAGGACGCCCGGTGGTTCTTCGGCCGGGAGCGGAGCACGGAGGCCCTCATCGCCCAGCTCCGCGCGGCGGAGCGGACGGGCGGTCTGGTCATGCTCGTGGGCGCCTCGGGGGCCGGGAAGTCGTCGTTGCTCAACGCCGGGCTGGTGCCCGCGTTGCGGAGCGGCGTGGGGGGCGAGGACACGGGCGGTGGGGCGCGGGAGGTGCTGCAGCTCGTGCCGGGGGCTGATCCGCTCGGAGAGCTGATCAGCCGGATTCCCGAGCTCGCCGACGTCGTCCCCACCGTCCTCCCCACCGTCGCCCCCACCGCACCGGAGCCCGCGGCCACCGAGCCCGGGGACACGGAGCACGCGGCCACGGAGCCCAACACCCGAACAATTCCCCCCACCCCGCCCAAGCCCGACACCCCGGCAAGTCCCCGCACCCAACCCAAGGCCGACAGCACCACAACCAACCCCGGCCCCCCAACGAACCCCAGTCCCCCGCCGAACCCCGGCACCCCCCACTTCGCGCGCGCCGTGCGGGAAGCCGTCTCGGGCTGGGCGGGGCGGGGGGCGGCGGTCGCTGCTCGGCCGGTGGTGATCGTGGACCAGTTCGAGGAGGCGTTCACCCTCTGTTCCGACGAGGCGGCGAGGCGGACGTTCATCCAGGTCCTCCACGCCGCGTGCACGCCCTCCCCCGCGTTCTCGACTTCGGTCGACGAGGAGGGGCCCCCCTCCTCCGGCGACCCGGCACCCGCGCTCGTCATCGTCGGCATACGCGCCGACTTCTACGAGAAATGTCTCGGATATCCCGAACTGGCCGATGCGTTGCAGCACCGGCACATGGTGCTCGGTCCGCTGACCAGCGCGGAGCTGCGAGAGGCGGTGACCGGTCCCGCCAAGGCTGTGGGGCTGGAACTCGAACCGGGGCTGGCGGAACTGATCGTCCGGGAGGTGAGCGCCGACGGGCCCGACGGTGCGCACGACGCGGGCGTCCTGCCGCTGCTCTCGCACGCCCTGCTCGCCACCTGGCAGCGGCGGAAGGCGGGGCGGCTGACCCTGGCCGGCTACCGCGCGGCGGGCGGGATCCAGGGGGCGGTGGCGGCGACCGCCGAGCGGGCCTGGTCCGGTCTCGACCCGACGGCACGCACGGCCGCACGGCTGCTCCTCCTCAGGCTGGTCCGGCTGGGCGAGGACACCCAGGCCACCCGTAGGCGGGGAACGCGGCGCCAGCTGGCGGACGAGTCGACCGATCCGCACAAAACGGAGGAATCGCTCGAAGCGCTGGTGCACGCCCGGTTGGTGACGCTCGACGCGGAGGCCGTGGAGATCACCCATGAGGCGCTGCTCCACGCCTGGCCCCGGCTGCGCGACTGGATCGACGAGGACCGGAACGGCAATCTGCTGCGCCAGCGGCTGGAGGAGGACGGCAGGGCCTGGGAGGGCTCGAACCGCGACACCTCGCTCCTCTACCGGGGTTCCCGGCTGGAGCAGGCCCGCAGCTGGGCGGAATCCGCCGGTGACACGTTTCTGACCCGCAGCGCGGTGGAGTTCCTGGCCGCCGCGGTGCGGCTGCGCCGGCGCACGGTGTGGCTCAGCCGTGGTGCGGTGGCGGCCGTGGTCGTCATGGCGATGCTGGCGCTCGGTTCGGCGGTGGTGGCGTGGCAGCAGCGGGACGACTCGGTGTTCCAGCAGGTGCTCACCGAAGCCGATCGCGCCCAGTACACGGACCCGTCCCTCTCGGCCCAACTCGACCTGGTGGCACACCACCTGCGGCCCCACGACGAGGGTGCGAACAACCGGCTGCTCTCCATCGTGAACGCCCCGCTGGCCACCCCGCTCCGGGGCCACACCGGTGCCGTCTACCTCACCTCGTTCAGCCCCGACGGGCGGACCCTGGCCACCGCCGGCTACGACCGGACCGTCCGGCTGTGGGACGTGCGCGACCGGGGCCGCCCCGAGCCGCTCGGCAAGCCCCTGACCGGCCACACGAGTTGGGTGAGCAGCGCGGTCTTCGGCCCGGACGGGCACACCCTCGCCAGCGCCGGCGACGACGGCACGATCCGGCTGTGGGACGTGACCGACCCCCGTCACCCGTCCCGGCTCGGCCCGCCACTGGCCGGCCACCAGGGCACGATCTACCTGGTCGCCTTCAGCCCGGACGGCCACACCCTGGCCTCCGTCGGCGACGACCACACCGTCCGCCTGTGGGACGTGGCCGACCCGCGCCGTCCGAAGGCGCTCGCCACGCTGACCGGCCACACCTCCGCCGTGCGCTCCGTCGCGTTCAGCCCCGACGGACGGACGCTCGCGGCGGGCAGCGACGACGAGACCATCCGGCTGTGGGGCGTGTCCGATCCTCGGCACCCCAAGCCGATCGACAGGGTGCTCACCGGCCACACGGACCTGGTCCACTCGGTGGCCTTCAGCCCCGACGGCCGCACCCTCGCCAGCGGCAGCGCGGACGACACCATCCGGCTGTGGGACGTGTCCGACCCGGAGCACGCCAAGCCGATCGGCTCGCCGCTCACCGGCCACACCGGTCCCATCTGGTCCGTCGCCTTCAGCCCCGGCGGCGGGATGCTCGCCGCGGCCAGCGCGGACAGCACGGCGAGCCTGTGGAACGTCAGTGATCCGGCGTACCCGTCGCAGGTCGGCGAGCCCCTCGCCGGCAGCAGCGGCGAGATGTACGCCCTCGGCTTCAGCCCCGACGGCCGGACCCTCGCCACCGGCAGCGGTGACAGCAAGGCCCGCCTGTGGTCGATACCGGCCTCGGACATGATCGGCCGGAATGGGACGTTCCGGCGGGACGGGCGGGTGCTCGCCACGGCCGCGCGGGACGGCCGGGTCCGGCTGTGGAACGTGCACACCCGCGGCCGGCCCGTGCCCCTGAGCAGACCGTTCATGCAGGCGGACGGCTACCACCGTTCGATGGCCTTCTCCCCCGACGGCCGCATCCTCGTCGTACGGACCGGGCACCGGATGGTGTACCTGTGGAACGTCACCGATCCGGCCCGCCCGGTCCCGGCCGGGCCGCCCCTCACCCTGCACACCCGCTTCGCGGGCCCCGACTCACTGGCCTACAGCCCCGACGGCCGCACCATGGCCACCGCCTACGACGACCGCACCGTCCAGTTGTGGAACGTCAGCGACCCCTCCCACGTGGTGCCGCTCGACCCGCCGCTCACCGGCCACAAGGGCTTCATCAACTCCCTCGCCTTCAGCCCGGACGGCCGTACGCTCGCCAGCGGCAGTGCGGACGGCACCATCCGGCTGTGGGACGTGTCCGACCCGCGTCGTCCCGCCCGCTCCGGCCCCCCTCTCCGGGGCCACCTCGGGCCCGTCAACGTGCTCGCCTACAGCCCGGACGGCCACACGCTGGCCAGCGGCGGCGACGACGACACCGTCCGGTTGTGGAACGTCACGGACCCCCGCAGCGCGGCGCCGCTGGGCCCGCCGCTCACCGGCCACACCGAAGCGGTCGTGTCGCTGACGTTCAACCCGGACGGCCGGATCCTGGCGAGCGGCGGCGACGACAACTCGGTGCGGTTCTGGAACGTCTCGTTCCCGTCCCGGACCACGCCCATCGGCCAGGCGACCAGCCCCAACGCCAAGACCGGGAATTTCCTCGCGTTCAGCCCCAAGAGCCACCTGCTCGGGGTGTCGAGCGGTGCCGGCACCCTCCGGCTGTGGAGCCTGGACCCCGATCCGGCGATCCGCCGCATCTGCTCCACCACGCGGGGCGTCCTGACGCCGGAGAAATGGCGCGAGTACCTGCCCCACCTCTCGTACGAGCCACCGTGCGGCGCGTGACGACGACCGGGGTCTACGTGACTCCGATCACAACTCCGGGTCCGGGTTCAGCAGTTGACTCCCGTCGTGCTGACAGCCTTGCTACTCTTGGCCGCAGCCCGATCGCTGGTGCATCCCCCGTCGCCAGCGATCGGGCGCTTTCATGCCTGCTGTTACCGATTTACGCCTGTTGAACCTGGTACGCGGCTGTAAACCCTGGGTTGCTCGCGTTCCGCCCTGGCCCCTTCCCACCGTTCCCGGCTCACCCCTTCCAACTCGTCAACACCTCTTTATGAGTCGTAGCCTGGTGTCGTCCTGAGCGACAGAGCACCGAACGAGCGGGACGGTGAGACCGATGGCAGTGGCGTACGAGCAGATCGCCGACCGGCTTCGGCAGTCCATCCGCGCAGGTCAGCTGAGGCCCGGAGACCGACTGCCCGCCGAGGCGAAGCTCGCCGAGGAGTTCAGACGCAGCGTGCCGACCGTCCGGGACGCGCTCCGGGTGCTGCGCGACGAGGGCCTGATCGAGAAGCAGCACGGGCGCGGCAATTTCGTCCGGCGCCCCCGCACCACGACCGTACGCACCAACCTTCGCCACCAGTGGGAGAAGAACCGCGCCCGCCGGCCCCTGGAGGAGCGGGCCCGCACCGGCGCGACCGAGCACGAGACCGGCCTGCAGGTCGACGACCTGATCTTCCATGCCGCGTACCGCGAGACCACGGCGGACCAGGAGCTCGCGGCGGCGTTCGGCCTCCCCGAGGGCACCCCTCTCCTCGCGCGCTCCTACCGGACGCGTTGCGCGGCCGAGAGCGCCCCCTTCAGCCTGGTGACGTCCTATCTCGTCCGCGACCTGATCGCGGCGAACCCGGACCTGCTCGACCCGGCCAACGAACCGTGGCCGGGCGGCTCACAGGCCCAGCTCTCGACCGTCGGCATCGAGGTCGACCGCATCGAGGAGCGGGTCACCGCCCGCCCGCCGACGCCCGAGGAAGCGGCGGAGCTGGAGCTCCCGCCCGGCACCTCGGTACTCGTACTCCGCAAGACGTCGATCGACATCCAGGACCGGATCGTCGACGTCTCGCACGTCGTCCTGCCCGGCGACCGCACGGAAATGCTGTTCACCACTCCCCTGGAAAGGTGGTGAGTGCCGTGCGCCGGCGCATCATCATCGTCACGGCCGTCCACGCCCCCTCGGCCCCTTTCCTCCCGGAGGCGTACAAGTCCCTCCGCGAACAGGAACTCCCCGAAGGATGGGAGTGGCACTGGGTCGTCCAGGAGGACGGCCGCACCGACGAGGTCGCCCCGTACGTCCCCGACGACGCGCGGGTGACCTTCCGCCAGGGACGGGCCGGCGGCCCCGGTGTCGCCCGCACCCTCGCCCTGGCCCACGCCGAGGGGGAGTACCTCAAGGTCCTGGACGCCGACGACCAGCTGGCGCCCGGCGCGCTCGCCCGCGACCTGGCCGCCCTGGAGGGCGACCGCGGCCTCGGCTGGGCGACGTCCCGCGCCCTCGACCTGCTGCCCGACGGCTCGACCGTCGGTTTCCCGGGCGACCCCGAGGCGGGGCCGATCGAGCGCGGCGCCGTCCTCGACTTCTGGAAGGCGAACGACTTCCGCGCCCAGGTCCACCCGGCGACCCTCTTCGTGCGCCGCGACCTGCTCCTCGCCCTCGGCGGCTGGATGGCCCTCCCCGCCTCGGAGGACACCGGTCTGCTGCTCGCCCTGAACGCCACCAGCCGCGGCTGGTTCTCCTCGGAGGTGGGCCTGCTCTACCGCAAGTGGCCGGGCCAGGCGACCAGCCAGCCTTCCCACACGGACACCGCGGAGCGCCATGCGCGGATGGCGATCGCCGAGGCCCGGGCACGCGCGCTCGCGCACGTCAACTGGCGCTATCCGAGGGCCGACGGCTGAGGGGCGACGGCTGACGGCTGACGGCTGCGGGGAGATGGCCAGGGGGCGCGGGGCGAGCGAGCGGTTCCGGAGTCGTGCCTCTGGCCTGTTGATGCCCGGCGTGCCACCCTGCGCGGCACCCGTTGGTCGGCCCCGGCGGACGTCGTATCCGCGGCCGACAACGACAGCCGATGCAGGCAAGGAGACCGCCATGACCGAGCTCCGTGGAGACGAGCAAAGCCAGAGCAACACCTCGCAGGACGCCCTCAGGGAGAGGCACACCGCCCGCGCCCGAAGCGCTTCCGCCCGTACGGCCGCCGCCTGCCGCTTCGCCGGTTTCGCGACGGACCCCGGCTCCGTAGTGGCCGTGCCGGCGGCGGCCTCCGCGAAGGCCGCCAACGCCCTCCGCCTGTCCGCCGACGCCGTGGCCGCACTGACCGCGGGCAGCCCGGACCCCGCCGCGGACGCCCGGCACGCACGCAACGCGGCCGCGGCCGCCGTCCTCGCCGCCCAGATAGCCCGCTCCCACGGCATCAACCAACTCTGCGACGCCGCGTACGACGCCGCCCTCAAGGCATCCCTGGCAGCGGGAAGGGCCGCCGGACGGGACGGCTGGGGTGCCAGTGACCCGTTGAACGCCGAAGCGGAAGCGGCCGAGGCCGACGCCGTCGCCGCAGCCACGGCCGCCGGCTGGACGTAGGCCCTCATCCCTTCCCGGCCGTCCGGCACCGCGAGGAATCCGGCACCGCGAGGACCCGGGCCCGGGCCGCGACGCGGTGCCGGACCGCGCCCCTCCGGAACATCCTGGAACGCCCTCATCCCTGGTCGAAGGGGAGCTCCAGCATCCGGATCGCATTCCCGCGCAAGAGCTTGTACGTCACCTCGTCCGGCAGGCCCGCCATGTGTTCGGCCGCCACCTGCTTCGTGTGCGGCCAGGTCGAGTCGACGTGGGGGTAATCGGTCTCGAACGTCGCGTTGTCGACCCCCACGGTCTCGATCGCCTCGATCCCGTGCTTGTCCCGGAAGAAGCAGCAGAAGATCTGCCGGTAGTAGTACGACGAGGGCGGTTCGGGGATCAGGTCCTTCACCCCGCCCCAGGCCCGGTGCTCCTCCCAGACGTCGTCGGCGCGTTCCAGGGCGTACGGGATCCAGCCCATCTGGCCCTCGCTGTATGCGAGTTTCAGGCGCGGGAACTTCACCAGCACGCCGCTGAACAGGAAGTCCATCATCGACGCCATCGCGTTGTTGAAGGAGAGCGCGGCCTGGACCGCGGGCGGGGCGTCCGGTGAGGCCGCCGGCATCTGCGACGACGACCCGATGTGCATGTTCACCACCGTCCCGGTCTCCTCGCACGCCGCGAAGAACGGATCCCAGTACCCGGAGTGGATCGACGGCAGCCCCAGGTAGGTGGGGATCTCGCTGAAGGTCACCGCCCGTACCCCGCGGGCGGCATTGCGCCGGATCTCCGCGACCGCCAGGTCGATGTCCCACAACGGGATCAGGCACAGCGGAATCAGCCGGCCGCCGCTGTCCCCGCACCACTCCTCCACCATCCAGTCGTTGTACGCCCGGACGCAGGCGAGCCCGACCTCCTTGTCCCGCGCCTCGGCGAAGGTCTGGCCGCAGAAGCGCGGGAACGTCGGGAAGCAGAGCGACGCCTCCACGTGGTTGAGGTCCATGTCCGCGAGCCGCGCCTTGGGGTCCCAGCAGCCGCGCCGCATCTGCTCCCGGGTGATCCCGTCCAGCGTCATCTCGTCCCGGGAGAACCCCACGGCCGCGATGATGCGCTTGTACGGGAAGATCTGCCCGTCGTACTCCCACCAGTCCGTGATCTGACCGTCCGGGTCCGTGGTGAACCGGTACTTCCCGCCCTCGTACGCCAGCTCACCGATGCCCGCGGTGAACGGCTTCGGCCCCCTGTCCTGGTACTTCTTCGGAAGCCAGGTCTCGAAGAGGTGCGCCGGCTCGATCACGTGATCGTCCACGCTGATGACCTTGGGAAGCTCCGCCGTGCCGCTCTCGTTGCTGATCACGCTGTACCCCCAACTGCCCGCCGGTGAGTCACTACGGGCCCGAATCTGACGACCCATCAGTTCTGAGGCTATGACCTCCCCCTCGCGACGACAAGCGCGCCCGGCAACTCCCCGTCCGGCGACTCCCCGCACCGGAACGGCCGCCCTTACGGTCCGCGCCGCACCCCTTGCGGGATGAGCCGTCGCCCGCTGAACTTGCACACGCCGGACTGATCTGACGCACCATCAGCTCACGTTCCCGTTGCGGACGAATCGAGAGGCGACATGGACATGGCCATGCACACGTTCTGGCTCAGCGGCGCCGAGTGGTTCGCGGTCCTCCGGATCGGCCTCGGCCTGTGGTGGCTGGAGAGCTGGCGGCACAAGGACAAGAAGACCTGGTTCGCCGGCGGCGGCATCGCCTGGGCGGCCGGCATCGCGGCCGAACACCGGTGGCCCGTCGTCCGCAAGAGCTTCGACCGCTTCGTGAAGCCGCGGCCCCGCCTGATGGCGTACCTCGTCGCCTACGCCGAACTCGCCCTCGGCCTCGGCCTGATCACGGGCTTCCTCACGCCGATAGCCCTGGTCGCGGGCGCCGTGCTCAATCTGATCTACCTGGCACTGATGATCCACGACTGGGCGGAACAGGGCCAGAACCTGATGATGGCGCTGATCTCGGTCGCCGGCCTTCCGGCGATGAGCTGGCAGAGCTGGTCGCTCGACGGGGCGTTGGGCCTGTTCCTGTAGCGGCTCGGCCCGCTACCGGAACAGGGGGCCGGGGTGCCGGCCCGGCGACGCGCTCGGCCACTCGTACCCGCCCAACCCCCGTCCTCCAGCCCCCCGCCCCCCAACTCCCGTCCGCTGTCCGCTGTCCGCTGTCCGGAAAGTGCCTTACGGCCTCCGCACCGCCGTACCTAACCTGGCCTTCGTGACCAGATTTCAGATCTGGTCACGGGGTCAGGGCCACGAGCCGGGCTCAAGGGGACAGGCGCAGAGCCGACCGGGGTGCGGGGGGAGGGGGAAGAGGGCGTGGAGCGGGCGGAGCGCGGTGAGCGGATCCTTGAGGCGGCCGGAGAATTGCTGCTCGCCTGGGGGTACGCGCGGGTGACGATCGAGGAGATCGCCCGGCGCGCCAAGGTGGGCAAGGGAACGGTCTACCTGCACTGGAAGACCAAGGACGCACTGCTCCTCGCCGTCATGCTGAAGGCACAGGCCCGCAGCCAGCAACGGCACGTGGCGCGGCTCCGCGCCGATCCGCTGGAGGTCCTGCCGAGCAGGATGATGCGGGAGCGCTTCCAGGACTTCCTCACCGAGCCCGTGCTGCGCGCCCTGTACACCGACGACTGCGACGTCCTCGGCCGGCTCAACGACCACGCCAAGAAGGAGTGCGCGGAGCTGATCGTCGAGGCCGACCGGACCCTGCGGCGCCATCTTGAGGTGCTGCGCGCACACGGTCTGGTGCGTACCGACACGGACGTACGCCACCAGCAGTACGCGCTGCTGGCGATCGCCACCGGCTTCTTCACCGCCGAGACGCTGCTCCACGAGCGGGCCCCGGACACCCCACAGACGCGTGCGGAGATCCTGGCCCGAACGGTCCGGAGCACGCTCGAAACCGCCCCCGACCACGCACACCACGCCGCCACCGCGGCCGTAACCGAAGTCATCCCCCTCTACGAGCGGTTGGCGGACCTCTCTGCCCGTGAGATCGACCGCCAGGTACGCCGCTGAGACCCAGCGGCAGGTACGTCGCCGCGGCGGGCGCGGCGGCGGCCGGAGACGGCGGCCGGTGACCGACCTCAGCCGCCTCACCCACTCCCGACCGGAGGAGAACGAAAGATGTCGGCATTACCCCGCTCCCCGCTCGCCGCGCACGTCGGGAAACACCCGGGCGAGCCACAGCTGATGGACCCCGCGCTGGTCAGCGACCCCTACGGCGGGTACGGGGCGCTGCGCGAGCAAGGTCCGGTGGTCCGCGGCCGGTTCATGGACGACTCGCCCGCATGGTTCGTGACCCGTTTCGAGGAGGTCCGGCAGGTCCTGCGCGACCCGCGGTTCGCGAACAACCCGGTCGCCTCCTCTCTGGGCACCAGGCCCGAGGACTCGCCCACGGTGCGGCTGTTGGACATGCTCGGCTTCCCCGAGCACCTTCGGGTCTACTTGCTCGGATCGATCCTCAACAACGACGCCCCGGACCACACCCGGCTGCGCCGTCTCGTCTCCCGGGCGTTCACCGCACGCAAGATCACCAACCTGCGGCCGCGCGTCGAGGAGATCACGGACGCCCTGCTGGACCGGCTCCCCGAGCACGCCGAGGACGGCGTCGTCGACCTGATCCAGCACTTCGCGTACCCGCTGCCCATCACCGTCATCTGTGAACTGGTCGGCATACCGGAAGCCGACCGCCCGCAATGGCGTCAATGGGGAGCCGACCTCGTCTCACTCCACCCGGACCGGCTCAGCGTCTCGTTCCCCGCGATGATCGACCACATCCACGGGCTGATCCGGGAACGGCGCGGCGCGCTCACCGACGACCTGCTCAGCGAGCTGATCCGCACCCATGACGACGACGGCAGCCGGCTGAGTGACGTCGAGATGGTCACCATGGTCCTCACCCTCGTCCTGGCCGGTCACGAGACCACCGCCCACCTGATAGGCAACGGCACGGCGGCGCTGCTCACCCATCCCGGCCAACTGCGCCTCCTCAAGGAGGACCCGGCCCTGCTCCCGCGGGCCGTCCACGAGCTGATGCGGTGGTGCGGACCGGTGCACCTGACGCAGCTGCGGTACGCCACCGAGGACGTCGAGCTCGCCGGCACCCGGATCCGCAGGGGCGACGCCGTGCAGCTGATCCTGGTGTCGGCGAACCACGATCCCCGCCACTACACCGACCCGGAACGCCTCGATCTGACCCGCCATCCCGCGGGCCACGCCGAGAACCACGTGGGGTTCGGCCACGGACCGCATTACTGCCTCGGCGCCACGCTGGCCAAACAGGAGGGCGAGGTCGCCCTCGGGAAGCTGCTCGCACGCTTCCCCGACGTCTCCTTGGCCGTCGAACCGGAACGCCTGGAACGTGCGCAGGTCCCGGGAAGTTGGCGGCTGGTGTCCTTGCCGCTGCGGTTGAACTGAGAATCACGCACGAGCCGGGGCGGGGGGCGAAACCACACCCCAGAGGTGGCGGGGCGGCCGGCCGCCCCGCCACCTCTTCGGGTCCGTCCCTCGGTTCGTAGCGCGCTATTTGCCGGCCACCGAGGCCCGCCAGGTGACCTGGTGCGAGCCCTCTCCCTCACCGTTGAAGATCACCGCGGTCGGCGCGTCGCCCTTCGGCAGCAGGTGGATGGAGCACTCGGTGACCACGCCGTTCGGCTTCACCATCTTGTTGGGGACGGCCTCCGGGCACTGGCTGACGCCGGGGCCGCCGATGTCGATCAGCGTCAGCTTCTGCACGGTCTGGCCGGCCGCGGTCTGCAGCGTCACCCCGTCGCTCATGCTGGGCAGCAGGTCGTACTTGCCGCTGTTCCGGTACTGCATGGTCACGTAGTACGGGACCATCTTCTTCTGGTCCGCGTCCAGGTCGAAGCGGCTCAGGTCGGCGAGGGAGCCGGCGCGCACGCTCTTCGGGGTGATCCGCAGCGAGACGGGCCGCTTGCTGCTGTCTTCCGTGACACCGTCGGCCGGCTTGCCCGCCGGCAGGATCCCGTCGGACGAACCGCCCGCGGCGCCGCCCTCACCCACCTTCCAGATGAGGGTGTCACCCCCGTCGTCCTTGTAGGAGACGGTCGTCGGCGGCTGTCCCTTGGGGAGCATGTAGATCTGGCAGATCGCGGCCGAGGCGCCGGCCGCCAGCTGCGAGGTGCCGCCCTCACGGCACTCGGGCGGCAGTCCGGAGCTTGTGGCCAACGGGTTGGACTGAAACAGCGAGACCGGCTGGGCGGGCTGGCCGTCGGCCCCGTTGACGGAGAAGTTCCGCTCCGGTGACAGGTTCTTCACCGTCTTCTTGCCGGTGTTCGTGTAGGAGAAGGTGAGGTAGTACGGCACCTTCCCCTTCAGGTCGTCGTCCAGCCGGATGTGCGAGAGGTCGGAGTCCGAGCCGCGGGCCAGCCGCGTCGGGGTGATCCGCAGCGGGTGCGCCTTGTCGTCGGAGTCGGTCCAGGTGGCCTGACGGGGCGTGGCCTTCATGGGCAGCGGCTTGGCGGGCGTCACGGCCTCCGACGGCCCCGGCGCCGCCTTGCCGTTACCGGGCCCGCCACATCCCACGGCCAGCAGCATGAGCGCGCTGAGACCCGCGGCACCCGCGATACGTATCGGCTTCCGCACGGCAAATCCCCCGTTGTTCTGCGTTGTTCTGCGATGTTCCGCGTCGTCCTGCGACGTCCTGCGATGTTCTGCCCCGGTACCCGTCGTCGCCGCCTGACCGGCCGGGACCGGTCCGACACACTAGCCGGGGCGGGGGAACGGCACCGCCCCAGGGCCCGGGCCGACGGGTCCGAAGGAACGCACCTCAACGAGGACGGCTGGCCCGAAGCGAGTACATGAGGGGAACGCGGGGACGGTCCCCGGGAAAGCGGTAGTACCCGTCGTCGCCCCGCCGGAGTGCGGCGAACCGCTGGAACATGGTCATGTCGTGCTCGTGCAGGAAGTCGATGCGCAGACCGGCGCCGGCCACCGCGGAGACGACGTCGCCGAGCGGATGCTGCCATTCGACACTGCGGTTGTTGACCGTCGGCGCCTCGAAGTCCGCGTACGTACCGGGCACTTCGTCGACCCAGGCGTCACGGCTGAAGTAGTCGTGGACGATCCGGGCGCCGGTCTCGTCGTCGAGACTGTCGGCCAGCGGGTGGAACTCGGCGAGGTAGAGAAAGCCTCCGGGCGCGACGAGCGAGGCGGCGGTGTCGGCCCAGCGCTCCAGGTCCGGGAGCCAGTTCAGGGCACCGATACCGGTGTAGACGATGTCGTACGACGCGTCGGGGGCGGCTTCGGCGGCGTCGTAGACGTCGGCGGCGACGAAGGCCGCCCGGTCCGGTCCGTAGCCGAGTTCGGCGGCGAGCTCGCGGGCGGCTTCCACGGCCGGTTCGGAGAAGTCCAGGCCGACGACGCGGGCGGCGCCGCGGTGCGCCCAGGAAAGCGTGTCCTGCCCGAAGTGGCACTGGAGGTGGAGCAGGGTCCGGCCGGTGACGTCTCCGACCTCCGCGGTCTCGAAGTCGCGGAGCACGTCCCGGACCCGGCGGAAGCGCTCCTGGTCATAAAAATCGCTCGCGGTGTGGATGGCCACTCGCTCGTCCCACCTCGCGCGATTGGTCTCCCGCCAGTCGTCGGGGCCGGTGTGTTTTCGCATATCGCGAAGTTATCCACAGGGTTGTGGCCCTCGCCAACGCATTTCGAGCGCCGGGCGCAGAATGGGCCCATGACTGACGAGACGACCGCAGGCCCCGACCGCTCCCCCGCCCCGACCCCTTCCTCGGCCGACCCCGACCGCTCCCACCGTTCCTCCGGGACGCTGACGGACTCGGCCGACCCCATAACGGGCCCGGGAGCGTCGGCACCTGACCCGGCCGGCTCGCCGAAGACGGACACCGCGGACCTGTCCCCCACGGACACCGCGGACATGCCCCACTGGGAGAAGCGCTTCCGCGCCCCGCGGATCGGGCTGCCGGACTGGGCCGAGGACGCCCCGGACCGCTCCCTGTTCGTCTCGAACGCCACCGGCACCTTCGAGCTGTACGCCTGGGACCGGGCGACCGGCGCCCAACGGCAGGCCACGGACCGGCCGAACGGCACGACGGACGGGACGCTCTCGCCGGACGGCGAATGGATCTGGTGGTTCTCGGACACCGACGGGGACGAGTTCGGCGTCTGGATGCGGCAGCCGTTCGCCGGCGGCCCGGACGAGCCGGCCACCCCTGGGCTCGCCCCCTCCTACCCGGGCGGGCTGGCCATCGGCCGCGACGGCACCGCGATCGTCGGCCGCTCCACGGACGACGACGGCTCGACGATCCACGTCGTACGCCCGGGAGAACCCCCGGTGGAGATCTACCGCCACCGCGAGTCGGCGGGCGTCGGTGATCTCGCGCACGACGGCTCACTGATCGCCATCGAGCACACCGAGCACGGCGACGCGATGCACTCCGCGATCCGCGTCGTCCGGCCCGACGGCTCCACGGTCGCCGAGCTGGACGACACCAACGGCGGCACCGAGGAGCTGGGCCTGGCGGTGCTGGGCTTCGCACCGGTGGACGGTGACTCCCGGCTGCTGGTCGGACACCAGCGCCGGGGCCGCTGGGAGCCGATGATCTGGGACCCGCTGACCGGCAAGGAGACGGCCCTGGAGATCGACCTCCCGGGAGACGTCGGTGCCGACTGGTACCCGGACGGCTCGGCACTCCTCGTGGAGCACGAGTACCAGGCCCGGAGCGAGCTGTGGCGGTACGACCTCGGAGAGGAGCCGACGGGCGCGATACTGGCCCGCGTCGAGACCCCGGCCGGCACGGTCTCGGGCTCGACGGCACGGCCGGACGGAACGGTCGAGTTCCTGTGGTCATCGGCCGCGCAGCCCCCGGAGGTGCGCTCGACGAGCGGTGCGGTCGTGCTGGACCCGCCAGGCATGAAGGCGCCCGGGTCGGTGCCGGTGCGGGACGTCTGGGTGGAAGGCCCCGGCGGCCGTATCCACGCCCTGGTGCAGCAGCCTGCGGGCGACGGCCCCTTCCCGACGGTGTTCGACATCCACGGCGGCCCGACCTGGCACGACAGCGATGCCTTCGCCTCGTCCCCGGCGGCGTGGGTCGACCACGGCTTCGCGGTCGTCCGCGTCAACTACCGCGGCTCGACGGGCTACGGCCGCGCCTGGACGGACGCGCTCAAGCACCGCGTCGGGCTGATCGAGCTCGAGGACATCGCCGCGGTGCGCGAGTGGGCGGTCAGCTCCGGCCTGGCGGACCCGGAGCAGCTGGTCCTGGCCGGCGGCTCCTGGGGCGGCTACCTCACACTGCTCGGGCTCGGCACCCAGCCGGAGGCCTGGGCCCTGGGCCTCGCGGCAGTACCGGTGGCGGACTACGTCACGGCGTACAACGACGAGATGGAAGCCCTCAAGGCCATGGACCGCACCCTCCTGGGCGGCACTCCCGAGGAGGTCCCGGAGCGCTTCGAGGCCTCGTCCCCCCTGACGTACGTGGACGCGGTGCGGGCCCCGGTCTACATCTCCGCCGGCGTCAACGACCCCCGCTGCCCGATCCGGCAGGTGGAGAACTACGTCCGGCGCCTGGAACAGCGCAGCCACCCGCACGAGGTCTACCGCTACGACGCGGGCCACGGCTCCCTCGTCGTCGAGGAACGCATCAAGCAGGTCCGCCTGGAACTCGACTTCACCCAGCGCTATTTGACCGCCCGGCGCCAGACCGCCTGACCGCCTGACCGCCTGACCGCCTGACCGCCTGACCGCCTGACCAGCAGACATCCGAAGGCAGTAGGGCCGAAGGCGGCAAGGCCGAAGGAAGAAACAAGGCAGAAGGCAAGACGCCAGAAAGAGGGCCGAACTCCCCGAAAGGAGAACAGAAGAGCACGGCTCAGGCCACCGCGTGATGGGCGAGGGCGGCATGCGGGTCGGTGACCCCGGAGCCCTCGGTCGTGTGATCGGTGTGGACGGTCGCGGCGGTGAGCCGGGGGACGGCGTGGATGAGTGCGTGCTCGGCGGCGACGGCGAGGGCGTGGGCCTGCACCACGGTCAGCTGGGAGTCGACGACGATGTCGGCCTCGGCACGCAGCGTGTGACCGATCCAGCGCATGCGGACCTGGCCCACGCCACGGACCCCGGCCACCGTGCGCAGGGCGGTCTCCGCGGTGTCGAGGAGCTCGGGATCGACGGAGTCCATCAACCGCCGGTAGACCTCGCGGGCCGCGTCCCGCAGGACGACGAGGATGGCGGCAGTGATCAGCAGACCGATGAGGGGGTCGGCAAGGCGCCAGCCGAGAGCTGCACCTCCGGCACCGAGGAGGACGGCGAGGGAGGTGAAACCGTCGGTGCGGGCGTGCAGCCCGTCGGCGACCAGGGCCGCGGAACCGATCTTGCGGCCGGTGCGGATGCGGTAGCGGGCCACCCATTCGTTACCGAGGAACCCGACGACGGCGGCCACGGCCACCGCCCCGAGATGGGTCACCTCACGGGGGTGCAGCAAGCGGTCAACGGCTTCGTAAGCGGCCAGGAGGGAGGAGGCGGCGATGGTGAGAACGATGGCGATACCGGCGAGGTCCTCGGCGCGGCCGTAGCCGTAGGTGTAGCGGCGGTTCGCCGCACGGCGGCCGAGCACGAAGGCGATGCCGAGGGGCACAGCGGTCAGGGCGTCCGCGGCGTTGTGGAGGGTGTCACCGAGCAGCGCCACCGAGCCCGACAGCGCGACGACGACCGCCTGGACCAGTCCGGTCACCCCGAGGATCCCGAGCGAGAGCCACAGCGTGCGCATGCCCTCCCGGGAGGTCTCCATCGCGGCATCCACCTTGTCCGCGGCCGCATGGCTGTGTGGGGTGAGCAGATGACCAAGCTGATGCCGCACTCGCCCCCAGCGCCCGGGAGAGGACGTCAGCCGGGGGTGGGAGTGGCCGGGGGCGTGAACGTGGCCGTGGGGGCCGCCGCCATGGCCGTTCGCCGGGTGGGCGGGGCTCTCGCCGTGGCCTTCACCGGCGCACGGGGAGTGAGCGTGGTCATGGCCGTGCGGGTGGGTGTGGCCAGGTCGTTGCGAGGGGGTGCGGTTGCCTGCCATGGGGCTACCGTGGCACACCGATTCCA
This sequence comes from Streptomyces sp. NRRL S-337, assembly GCF_000720175.1. Classification (GTDB taxonomy): domain Bacteria; phylum Actinomycetota; class Actinomycetes; order Streptomycetales; family Streptomycetaceae; genus Streptomyces; species Streptomyces siderophoricus. Next base: position 134 of record NZ_JOIX01000015.1, on the reverse strand, counting down.
TTGCGGCTACAACGGTCGTACGCCCCCTGACCAGGTGCAATGGCGTTGCAGGTACCGATCGCAGGCTGGGGGCCGGCCCCGCGACCGGGAGGCTGTCTCTTATACACATCTCCGAGCCCACGAGACGGACTCCT
>NZ_JOIX01000014.1 GCF_000720175.1 Streptomyces sp. NRRL S-337 | reverse complement strand
TCGCCCAACTCGTCGCCTCCCTGCGCGCCCAAGGCGACGGCGGCCTGGACCACTCCGCCCTCCTCCGCGGCGTCGAACGCCTCTCCGGACACCCCACCGAAGGCTGAGCCGGTCCGCGGGCACGTCCCGCGACGGTCCCGGAACGGCCGGCGCCGCGACCGCCGCACTGCGGTCGCGGCGCCGGTGTACCCGTGTCCCACGTCCCCGTGGAGTCTCCCCGTTCCTGCGGCTCTCCGCCGAGCCCCCGTTCCCGACTCCCCGTCGAGTCAGCGGACGAATGTCACCGGCAGGCGCGCCGGACCGCGCATCAGACGCGCCCGCCGCCATTCCACCGCTTCCGGTCCGTGGCCCGCGGGACGGATGTCGGTCCAGCGGGTCAGCAGCACCTCGAACGCGATCCGGGCCTCGACGCGGGCAAGCGCCGCGCCGAGGCAGTGGTGCGGGCCGTGCCCGAAGGAGAGGTGCCCGCCCGCGCGGCCGAGTCGTACGGTGTCGGGTGCGTCGAACCGTGCCGGATCGCGGTTGGCGGCGCCGGGCGCGACCTGCACGACATCGCCCGCGGCGATCGTGACGCCGCCGAGGACCAGTGGCTCGGTGGCGAAGCGGAAGGTCGCGACGGTCAGCGGTCCGTCATGGCGCAGGAATTCCTCGACCGCGGCGGGCAGCAGTCCCGGGTCGGCCCGGAGCCGGGCGCGCAGGGCGTCGTCACGGAGCAGGGTCACCATGCCGTTGCCGATGAGGTTGGCCGTCGTCTCGTGCCCGGCGACCACCAACAGGGCGGCCAGCGAGACCAGTTCGGGCTCGGAGAGCCGATCGTCGTCGTCCCGGGCGGCGATCAGCCCGCTGAGGACGTCGTCCCCGGGCGCCGCGCGCCGGTCCGCGATCAGCCGGGTCAGATAGCCGCTCAGGGCGTGGGACGCACGGTCCACGGTGTCCGGGGCGGCCGCGGCGAACAGCTCGTTGGACCAGCGCCGTACCGCCGCTCGGTCCGGCTCGGGGATCCCCAGCAGCTCACTGATCACGGCGATCGGCAGCGGCACCGCGAAGCCCTCGACCAGATCCGCCTCGTCCCGCTGCGCCAGGGCGTCGGCCAGTTCCCCGGCCAGCACCCGGATGCGCGGTTCCAGGCGTGCGACGGCCGCCGGGGTGAACGCCGTCATCGCCAGTTTCCGCAGCCGGCCGTGGTCCGGCGGGTCGGTCGCGAGCAGGGTGCGGCTGACCGCCGGCGCCAGGTTGCGGTTGCTCGGCCGGTCGGCGAAGTAGCGGGCGGTGTCCTTCGACAGCCGGGCGTCGGCCAGCGCCGCCCGCGCCTCCGCCCATCCGGTCACCAGCCACGTCGTCCGGCCGTTCCCGGTCCGGATCCGCTGTACGGGACCGCGCGACCGCACGGCGGCGAGCAGCGGATACGGGTTCCGGAAGTACTCCGGCGAGGCCAGGGGATCCGCTCCCGAGGCGTTTCTCTGCACGGCAACACCATTCCTTGTGGGGTGTCTCTGTCGGGAAGTCCCGGTACGCAGTCCTCGTCACGCAAGCATTCCTTGCGTGGGCAACGATTGCTGCCCCTGGGGGCGGTCGACGTGCGGGAGTGCGCTGCCCGTCGCACGCTGGAGGCATGACCGAGCACCCGCCAGTCATCGTGCACCCGCCGACGCCGTCCGGTGGACGGCGGGTGACCGTGCGTGGGCAGATCGTCGGCCTGGCCCACGGCCGCGGCGACGTCGCCGAATTCCTCCGCCGGGCGGGGGTCGCCGGTCCGGCGGAGGACATCCGGCTGGACGACCCGCGGCTGGTCGAATGGCGGGGCGGTTCACTGGACGACTGGCCCATGCCGTCCGCCTGAGCCGCCGGCCGGGCACGAGGCCGCGTCCCCCCCCCGCAGCACGACGTCCGATTTCCGCCGGTGCACCCCGGCGACCTGCGGCACAGTGGTTTCCGTGACACTCATGACGCTCTACACCACCCTCGACAGCCCACTGGGCGAACTCCTGCTGGTCGGGCAGGAGTCGGCCACCGCACGGGGCGGTACCGCGCTTCGCTCGCTGTCCCTGCCCGGGCAGAAGGGCGGTGCGGCCGTGCAGGACGGCTGGGTCCGCGACCCCGCCGCGTTCGACGGGATCGCGCAGCAGCTGCGGGCCTACTTCGACGGGACGCTGACCCGCTTCGACATCGAGTACGCCGACACCGCGGCCACCCGTGGCACCGCCTTCCAGCGGCGCGTCTGGCAGGCCCTGGAGGCCGTTCCGTACGGCACCACGACCACGTACGGGCGCATCGCCGAGGCGATCGGGGCGGCGCCGGCGGCGGTCCGTGCGGTGGGGACCGCGATCGGCCGCAACCCGCTGCTGATCGTGCGGCCCTGCCACCGCGTGATCGCCGCGAACGGCTCGCTCTCGGGCTACGCGGCCGGCCCGGAACCCAAGCGGCGGCTGCTCGGCCTGGAGGGCGCCGCCCCGCGCCCCCTCTGAGCCCGCCGCCGGGCGCCGCACTCAGAGCATGGACCCGCCGGTGACGTCGATGCGCTGCCCGGTGATCCAGCGGGAGTCGTCGGAGGCGAGGAACGCGGCGACGTCGGCGATGTCGGCGGGGCGGCCGAGCCGGTTGAACACCGAGATCGCCGCCAGTGCGGCATGGGCTTCGGGCGTCGCCCGCATCGCGGCGTTCATGTCCGTCTCGATGAAGCCGGGGGCGATGGTGTTCACCGTGATCCCGCGCTCGCCGAGGTCCTTGGCGAGGGTGAGGGTGAGGGTCTCCACCGCGCCCTTGGAGACCCCGTAGGCGATGGTCGATGGGAACGCCGTAGTGGTCACCGCCGACGAGATGTTGATGATGCGTCCGCCGTCACGCATCCGGCGCAGCCCGTGCTGGGTGACGAAGAACGGCGCCTTGGTGTTGACCGCGAGGATGCGGTCGAACTCCTCGGGGGTCACCTCGCCGATGTGCCCCGGCAGGCTGATCGCCGCGTTGTTGACGAGGATGTCGAGGCCCGCCCGTGCGCCGTGCGCCGCCAGTCCGTCGTCGAAGGCGGAGAAGAGGGCCTCGGCGTCGCCCGGCACTCCCAGTTCCGCGCCGATTATGAAGGCCTGGCCACCGGCGCCTCTGATGTGTTCGACGGTCTCCTTTGCCGCGATGTCGTTGCTGCCGTAGTGGACGGCGACCAGTGCGCCGTCCTGGGCCAGGCGCTGGGCGATGCCCCGGCCGATGCCCCGGCTGGCGCCGGTCACCAGCGCGGTCTTTCCGTTGAGGTCACCCATGAGTGTTGGCCTTCCATGTAGGCGAGGCGGGCATGCGGCCGCCTATGACTGTGGCATGCGGGGGATTGCTGCGCTGTCGGCTGGGCCGCGAAGCGTGTGGCGGATGAGCCGCGTCGCTCAGTCGCGGGCGTCCAGCGCCGTCAGGGTGGTCACGAAGACCGGCTCGTCGTGCTGCGTGCCGGTGACCTGGACGGTGGTGCTGCCGGGCAGCGCCGAGGGGACGCGCCGGGCCTCGATCACGCAGGGCACGCCGTGCTCGGCGTAACGGCGGAATTCGGTGCCGACGGCGTACGGGACGAAGCCCCCGGGCGTGGTGCGGGCGCGGGCGGCCTGTTGCGCGGCGTCGAGCAGCACCATTCCGGGGATGTGGTCGTTCGCCGGGTTGACGACCGCGGCGTGACCGGGGGCGACGCGCAGCACCCAGCGGTCCGGCCGGTCGGTGGGGGAGAGCAGGACGTCGTGCTCGGTGGCGCTGCCGGTGAGGTGCGGCGGGACGGCCGGCGGTAGCGGGCGGAGGTCGCGCCGGGCGGTGAGGCGGTCGCCGCGGATCCGGCCGTAGACACCGGGCGAGGTGACGGTCACATTGGAGTGGCCCGTCGCGACGATCCGGCCCGCCTTACGGATGGTCATGTCGAACCGGCCGCTCACCAGAGTGCCGGCCCGCATCCGCAGCTTGCTGCAGGTGACGTCGATCGTCAGAGAGGTGGGGCGGTCGCCCACGGCGAGGTGTTCGGGGTCCATGGTGTAGACGAGGTCGCCGAGGATGAAGTGGTGTCCGACCGGAACGCCGAGTTCTGTGTGGCAGAGCAACAGCCCTGCCTGGCGGATGGTCTCCCCGGTGAGAATGGGATGATGCCGGCCGTGAGGGGTGGTGAAGTACCCGTGTTCGTGGGGCCACTCGGCGGTCAGCGAGAAGTGCGCGTCGTCCACGCGCCGCCAGGAGGTGACCAGCACGTCGTCGAGGAGGGGGCGATGGACCCATTCCCGGGGGACGCGGGTGCGGGCGGGGGGCGGAAGGCTGTCGCCGGGGTTGCGGGGGTGGTGCAGCTGCTGTGGGGTCGTGGGCTGAGCGGTGCCGCTGACGTGCATCGTGTCGCTCATGGCTGCCCCCAGGCGTCTCTACGGGATGAGGTCCATCGCTGTTAAGATACGTACCATCCGGTTTTATTTTCAATGCCGGGCTGAGGGAAGGGGGAAATACGCTGGTGGCGGGGCGACTTGCAGTGGTGGCCACACCGGCGGCAACGGAAGATTTCGAGAGACAGGAGGCGTCCTGTGGCACAACAGGACCGCGCGATCAGGACCCGGCGAGTGATCTTGGAGTCGGCCGCCGCGGTGTTCGACGAGCAGGGTTATGACCGTGCGACGATCGCCGAAGTCCTCGAACGCGCCGGGGTGACCAAGGGCGCCTTGTATTTCCACTTCGCTTCCAAGGAGCAGCTCGCGCTCGCCATCCTTCAGGAACAGGTGGTCGATATCGCCGTCGCGCCGCAGCCGATCAAACTGCAGGAATTCGTCGACTCCGGTCATGTGCTGGCCTTCCGGCTGCGCACCGACCCGATTCAGCGCGGGGCCGCGCGGCTGGCCGTCGAGCAGGGCTCCAACCACCTGGACCGCAGGCAGTCGATGCTCGCCTGGAGCCAGTTCGTCGAGGGGTTGTTCGACGAGGCGAAGGGGCGCGGCGAGGTGCTGGAGAGTGTTGACGTGCGGGACACCGCCGAGCTTTTCGTCGGCGCTTTCGCCGGGTTGCAGATGATGTCGCAGGCGTTTTCCAACCGGGCCGACCTCTCCCACCGGCTGACCGTTTTCTTCCAGCACACCCTGCCCAGCATTGCCGTGCCCGCCATCCTCGCCAAGCTCCAACTCGGCCCCGAGCGCGGGGAGAAGCTGGATGCCGAACTGCAGCAGAAGGCGCAGCCCGTGGCGCAGGCCGGCGCCGGGCTGGATGTCGCCGCGGGCTGAGAAGCGCCCTGCGGGACGATTCGCGTAGAGCGCAGAATTCGGGCAGGAAAACATACCGCGCACGCGGTGTTGATCGGTCGCGGTCCGGAGGCCTTGCGAAGACCTCGGGAAGGTGTCGCGGAAAAGCCGCGGCGCCTTCTTCGTGCGTCGGATTGTCAGTGGTGTGCGCTTCACTGGTTCTCGTCGGTCCGGTGGGCGGCGTGAGGCAGATCACCGCGCGGTGATGCGGATGCCTCCCGACGTGCGGAATAGACCGCCGAGTTGAAACGTTCGTCATGCACGTATCAAGGGCTCGCCGTGTCGACGCCCTGCCCCGTTCCCTGACGACTTCTCGCGCTTCTCACCCTTCGCACGCTTCTCACGACTTCTGACGACAGTCCTTCCGCCGCCTGGAGGCCGCACGTATGACGCAGACGACGACGGATCAGCTCCCCGGAAGGGGCGTGGGTGCGGTGGGCGCCACCGAGGCCCCCGCGGTGTCCGGACCGGCCGTGGGCGGACAGCGCAGAGCCGGTGGTGCCATCGTCCCGGTCCTCGCCTTCGCCGGCATCGTCGTCGCGGTGATGCAGACGCTGCTCGTACCGGTCATCAAGGACCTGCCGGTGCTTCTCCGCACCGCACCGAGCAACGCCACCTGGGTCATGACGGCCACCCTCCTCGCCGGTGCCGTCGCCACCCCCATCATGGGGCGGCTCGGTGACCTCTACGGCAAGCGGCGGATGCTGCTGACCAGCCTCGCGGTCATGGTCGTCGGCTCGCTGGTCTGCGGGTTCACCAGCGACCTGGTCACGATGATCGTCGGCCGGGCGCTGCAGGGTTTCGCCATGGGCGCGATACCGCTCGGCATCGGCATCATGCGGGACGCACTGCCGCGCGAACGGCTCGGCTCGGCCATGGGCCTGATGAGTTCGTCGATCGGCGTCGGTGGTGGACTCGCGCTGCCCGCCGCCGCCCTCGTCGCCCAACACGCCGACTGGCACAGCCTGTTCTTCGGCGCCGCCGGACTCGGCGTGCTCTCCATCCTGCTCACCCTGCTCCTCGTGCCCGAGACGCCGGTCCGCGCCCCGGGCCGCTTCGACGTGGCGGGCGCCGTCGGGCTCTCCGCGGGGCTCGTGGCGCTTCTGCTGCCCATCACCAAGGGCAGTGACTGGGGCTGGAGTTCACCCACCACCCTCGGGCTGTTCGGGATCGCGCTGCTGGTCCTGGTGCTGTGGGGCGTGATGGAACTGCGCATCGCCGACCCGCTGGTGGACCTGCGCACCACCGCCCGCCGCGAGGTGCTCCTGACCAACCTCGCCTCGATCACGGTCGGGGTGGCCTTCTACGCCATCTCACTGGTGCTGCCGCAGCTGCTGCAGCTGCCCGAGTCGACCGGCTACGGCCTGGGCGAGTCCATGGTGGTGGCCGGCCTGTGCATGGCGCCGCTGGGTCTGACCATGATGCTGGTCGCGCCGGTGTACGCACGGATCGCGGCCCGCCGCGGCCCGAAGGCGACGCTGCTGCTGGGCATGCTGGTCATCGCCGTCGGATACGGCGCGGGCATCGGCCTGATGAACGCCGCCTGGCAGACCGTCATCATCGCCGTGGTCGTCGGCGCCGGCATCGGGCTGGCGTACTCCTCACTGCCCGCGCTGATCATCGGCGCCGTCGACGCCTCCGAGACCGGCGCGGCCAACGGCCTGAACACCCTGATGCGTTCGATCGGCACCTCGGTCTCCAGCGCGGTGATCGGCATGGTGCTGGCCCATATGTCCCAGCGGATGGGCCCGGTCACGGTGCCCACGATGGCCGGCTTCCGGGTCTCCTTCCTGATCGCCACGGCCGCGGTCGTCCTCGGCGTGGCGCTGGCCTCCTTCCTGCCGTCACAGCGCAAGCCCTCCCGGCCGACCCTGGTGGCCCAGAGCACGGACGATGCCGAGCAGGGGATGGGTGAGGGCAGCGAGGACGACATCGACCACGGGACCGGTCAGGACAACGGCGAGGACACCGACCGCGGGACGGACCAGGGCAACGGCGAGGACACCGACCGCGGGACCGGCCGGGGTGGCGCGGAGGGCGGGGCCGCGTACGACCCCCGGTCCGGATTCCGGGGACGTGTCCTCGGGTCCCACGGCGGGCCGGTCCCCGGTGCGACCGTCACCCTGATCGACCATCAGGGGCGGCAGGCCGGCGTCACCACCGCCGCGTCCGACGGGCGGTACGCGCTCGCCGCCCCGGCGGCCGGTACGTACGTCCTGACCGGCGCCGCGCCCGGACACGCCCCGTACGCCACCTCCGCGACCTACCGCGGGGCAGGTACGACCGTCGAGACCGTCGAGACGGATCTGCTGCTCACCGCCAGCGGCCGGCTCCACGGCACGCTGCGCGGCGGCCCCGAGGGAACCCCGCTCGCCGGCGGCGGCATCGTCGTCACCGACGCGGCGGGCGAGGTGGTGGCCCGTACGGCCGCCGGGACCGAGGGGCGGTGGGAGGTGACCGAACTCCCGCCCGGCAACTACACCCTGGTCCTCAGCGCCCCCGGCCACCAGCCGCAGGCCCTTGCCGTGAACGTGACCGGTGACGCCGGCCCGGAGCGCCAGGACGTCCGGCTGCGGCCGGCCGCCACCGTCCGCGGCACGGTACGCGGACCGGGCGGCCGCCCGCTGGCCGACGCCGCGGTGACCCTCCTCGCGGACGGCACGGTCACCGGGCACACCGTCACGGGACCGGACGGCGCGTTCGCCTTCTCAGACCTGAGCGGGAGCCGGTACACCCTCACCGCGGCCGGCTATCCGCCGCACGCCACCCCGATATCCCTCCCCGGCGGCGCCGAGCAGACCCACGACCTGACCCTCACCCAGCCGTCCGCCCCCGATCTCCGGCCGGCAGCGACCGACCTCCGACCGTCCACCCCCGATCTCCAGTCGCCCGCCCCCGACCTCCAGCCGTCCGCCACAGACAGCTGAGCGAGGGGGCAGCGTACCGGCCCGGGCCGCACGCTCTCCCTTTCACCGCTCCGCCAACTGCCCCAGGGTTTCGTCGAATTCCTCCCGCAGGATCCGGCTCGCCGTCGTACCGTCGCCGTCCGCGACGGCGTCGACCAGCGCCGCGTGCCGGGCGTCGCCGGGCTGCGGGTCCCGGCCGCGCAGGTCCAGCAGCTCGACGAGGTCGATCAGACCCTGGCGCAGGGCGGGCACGAACTCGGTGAAGAGATCGGTCAGTACGGGGTTGTGCGCGGCCGCGACGACGGCCGCGTGCAGGGCGATGTCCGCGTCCACGAACGCCGCGGTGCCGGACCCGGCGGCGGTACGGCGGCCCTCCAGGGCGGCGCGCAAGGCGGCGACATCGTCGTCGGTGCGCCGGACGGCGGCCAGTTGGGCGGCCTGTACCTCCACCATGGCGCGGACCTCGTAGACGTCCCCGACGGCCGCGCGGCGCAGCCGGGCCGGCCAGTCCTCGGTGGGCTCGGTCGCGATCACGAACACCCCGGCGCCCTGCCGCGGCTGGACCAGTCCCGCGCCCGCGAGCGCCCGTAGGGCCTCGCGCACCGTGGAGCGGCCGACGCCGAGGGTCTTGGCCAGGGTGGTCTCACCGGGAAGCCGGGTGCCCACCGGCCAGTCGCCCCCGGTGATCTGGTCCTGCAGCCGCTGGGCGGCCTGTTCGACCAGGGGGCTGGGGCGGAGCGCTTCGAGCGGCATGCCGTGGTACCTCGCACCTTCCGAACACTCAGTTCCGGACACTCAGTTCCGAACATCTCGGTTCTAACTCCTCAGGTTGTCTGAGGAGTTGATGTGTGGTTACTGTACCCGGCATGACGCTGCGTGGTCTCCTTCTCGGCCGCCGTGGCGGGGCCTGACGCGACCGGCACCCCGCCGCGGGGTTCGGTGCTGCCGGTCTCCCTCCGGCTCCTGTGAAGGAACGCGATGTCCCACGAGATCTCCCGCGAGATGTCCAGCCCCGACCGCAGTACCAGCAACTCCCGCCCCGCCACCGGCACCAGCGGCACAGAAACGACCGCCGCCACCACCACCGCCACCTCCCTCGCACCCACCCCCGTCTCCGTCCCCATCCCCATCCCCATCCCCGCCCCCGCCCTCCGTACGCCCACCGGCCCCGTCCCCGCCGACGCGCCGGTGTGGAACCCGCAGCGCCACAGCGCGATGCCCTCCTACCGCTACCGGCCCGCCCATCAACGCGTCGAGGTGCCGCGCACCGCCCGGGCCTGGCCCGCCGCCCGGATCGTGCGGGCCCCGCTGTGGGTGCCGGTCGACCTGCGCGACGGCAACCAGGCGCTCGCCGAACCGATGGACATCCCGCGCAAGCGCCGGATGTTCGATCTGCTCGTCTCCATGGGCTTCAAGGAGATCGAGGTCGCCTACCCCTCCGCCAGCCGTACCGACTTCGACTTCGTCCGCCATCTGGCCGAGAGCGACGCGGTGCCGGACGACGTCACCGTGGTCGTCTTCACCCCGGCCCGACGCGAGCTGATCGAGCGGACCTTCGCCGCCATCGACGGGCTGCCGCGCACCGTCGTGCACCTCTACACGGCCACCGCACCCACCTGGCGCGAGGTGGTCCTCGGCCGCAGCCGGACCGAGGTGCGTGACCTGGTGCGGGACGCGGCAACCCACATGGCGCGGCTGGCCGCGGCCCGCCCGCAGGCCGACATCCGGTTCCAGTTCTCGCCCGAGGTCTTCAACCTCACCGAGCCCGATCTCGTCCTGGAGATCTGCAACGGTCTGACCGAGCTCTGGGACGCCTCCCCGGACCGCCCGGTGACCCACAACCTCCCGGCCACGGTGGAGGTCGCCACGCCCAATGTGTACGCCGATCAGATCGAGTACATGCACCGCCATCTGGAGCGGCGGGACGCGGTCGTGCTCTCCGTGCATCCGCACAACGACCGTGGCACCGGCGTGGCGTGCGCGGAACTCGCCGTGCTGGCCGGGGCGCAGCGCGTGGAGGGGTGCCTGTTCGGGAACGGCGAGCGGACCGGGAACGTCGACCTGGTCACCCTCGCGCTCAATCTGCACACCCAGGGCGTCGACCCGATGATCGACTTCTCGGACCTCGCGACCGTGCGCCGCACCGTGGAGGACTGCATCCGGCTGCCCGTGCACCCGCGGCACCCCTACGCCGGCTCCCTGGTGCACACCGCCTTCTCCGGCACCCACCAGGACGCCATCAGCAAGGGCCTGGCCCACCACGCCCGGCGCGCCGCCGAACTGGGCGTACCCGAGTCCGAAGCGCCGTGGGCGGTGCCGTACCTGCCGGTCGACCCCGCGGATCTCGGGTGCAGTTACGAGGCGGTCATCCGGGTCAACAGCCAGTCGGGCAAAGGGGGGATCGCGCATCTGCTGCGGCTGCACCACGGCCTGGACCTGCCGCAGGGGATGCGGCCGGACTTCTCCCGCGTGGTCCAGCGGGCGACCGACGACAGCGGGCAGGAGGCGACGCCCCAGGAGCTGTGGGAACTGTTCCGCGGCAGCTATCTCGACCCGGGGGAGGAGGGGCCGCTGATCCTGGCCTCCTGGACCGCGACCGAGCCCGTGCCGGGTGAGCACCGGATCCGCTGCACGCTGGGCCGCGCCGGGCGTCCCGCGGACGCACGGCAGGCCGAGGGCACCGGCAACGGTCCGCTCGCCGCCTTCACCGCGGCGCTGGCGGCCGCCGGCCATCCCGCCGAGATCCTCGACTTCGCCGAACACGCCCTCACCTCCGGGCCGGACAGCGCCGCCGTCGCCTACGTCCGGTGCCGCATCGGCGGCGTCGCGTACTGGGGCGCGGGCCAGGACACCTCCGTCCTGACCGCCTCCCTGCGGGCCGTGCTCGCGGCCGTCAACCGGGCGGAGCGGGACCGGGAGGAACGGACGTAGCGCCCGGCCGCGGTCCGGCTCCCCGGCGCTGGGGGCGGGCGTAACGGTGCCGAACGGGGGTAACCGGGATTTCTACGGCAACCCGGTCGCCGATCCGCCGACCACCGGAGCCGACCAGGGCCCCGGGAAGTAGGCCGAAGCTGGTGGTGCCGCGTCCGCAACTCGGGGATTTTCTGCGAGCCTGAGCGGCGCCCCGGAATCCCGGCTGGTCAATGACGTGCCGGAGGTATCGGCGCGCCGCCCGGGCCGGCTCGTTAGTGGTGTGTTAGTGCCTCGTTAGCGGACCGGCAGCGCCCGGGGCCACGCTGGAAGAGCAACGGACGGACCGTACGCAACCAAACGACGAGCTCGCACCTACCAGACGAGGGGGAGACACTCATGTCGCTCACCACCAAGACACTCGGCCGTGGCCGCCGTGTCGCCGCCGGATCGCTGATCGCCGTCGCGGCGCTCACGCTCACCGCCTGCCAGGACGGGACCGGCGCCGCCTCCCGCCCCTCGTCGGCCGCCGCATCCGACACCTCCCAGGAGGCCGGCAGCGGTGCCAAGCCGTCCGGCAGCACGACCGGCGGCGCCCAGCAGTCGGCCGGTGGCGAGCGGCCCTCGGCGAATTCGGCGTCTGCCGGCAGCAAGGCGAAGGGCAACGTGCCGGGCACCACGAAGTCGCACGCCTCGGCCATGACGGCGTCGGACCGCTGCACCGCCGCCAACATGTCGCTGCGGCTGGGCGCCTCCGACATCGGCGCCGGCAACATCCGCTACCCCCTGGTCTTCACGAACAAGGGCAAGAAGGCCTGTACGCTGCGCGGCTTCCCCGGCGTCTCGCTGATCCAGCGGGACGGCTCGCCGGTCGGCAAGCCCGCCACCCGCGAGGGCGGCCCGGGCGGTGCGGTCCGTCTCCAGCCGGGGCAGAGTGGGCACGCCGTGCTGCACACCGTCAACGAGGGCGTGTCGGACATCCCCTGCTGGAGTCGTTCGCAGCTCGTCTTCGTCTACCCGCCCGGCTCCAAGGAGTCGATGACCACCGGCAGCCGCGGCTTGCGGGTGTGCGGCGGCCGGTTCGACGTGACCGCGGTGCAGGCCGGTTCGCTCGGCTGACGGCCGGCACGGTTTTTGAGGGCGCCCGGTACTTCCGGGCGCCCTCGAACCATTTCCGGCCCTTCACCGCAACGGCCCAGCCCAACCGGCCGCGCACCGCGCGGGGTGTTACCAAGGTGAACGGAAGTCCTGTATGGGGCTTTCGTTGTAGATTCGCCGAGGAGACCCCATGTCCGCAGCATCGAGCGTGGCCCCCCAGTCCGCCGCGGACGGAAAGCCGTCCGCGGAGGACCAGCCGCCGATCCACATCCTCTGGATCAACGCCGGCCTGAGTTGTGACGGTGACTCGGTGTCGCTGACGAACGCGACCCAGCCGAGCATCGAGGAGATCGCGCTCAGCGTGCTGCCCGGCCTGCCCAAGGTCGCCGTCCACTGGCCGCTGATCGATTTCGAATGCGGGCCGGTCGGCGGCGCGGACACCTTCATCGAGTGGTTCTTCAAGGGCGAGCGCGGCGAGATCGACCCGTTCGTGCTGGTCATCGAGGGATCCATCCCCAATGAGGCCATCAAGCCGGAGGGTTACTGGTGCGGATTCGGCGACGACCCGGAGACCGGCCAGCCGATCACCACCAGTGAGTGGATCGACCGGCTCGCCCCCAAGGCCCTCGCCGTCGTCGCCATCGGCACCTGCGCCACGTACGGCGGGATCCACGCGATGTCCGGCAACCCGACCGGTGCCATGGGCGTGCCCGACTACCTGGGCTGGGACTGGAAGTCCAAGGCCGGCATCCCGATCGTCTGCGTGCCCGGCTGCCCGATCCAGCCGGACAACTTCGCTGAGACCCTGGTCTACCTCCTCTACCAGGCGGTGGGCGCGGCCCCGATGATTCCGCTCGACGACCAACTGCGGCCCACCTGGCTCTTCGGCGCCACCGTCCACGAGGGCTGCGACCGCGCCGGCTACTACGAGCAGGGCCAGTTCGCCACCGCCTACGACTCGCCGAAGTGCCTGGTGAAGATCGGCTGCTGGGGTCCCGTGGTCAAATGCAACGTGCCCAAGCGGGGCTGGATGGACGGCATCGGAGGCTGCCCCAACGTCGGCGGCATCTGCATCGCCTGCACCATGCCCGGCTTCCCCGACAAGTTCATGCCGTTCATGGACGAGCCGCCCGGCAGCAAGCTCTCCAGCACCGCCAGCGCCGCGTACGGCGGGATCGTCCGCCGCTTGCGCGACATCACCGCCAAGACCGTCGACCAGGAACCCAAGTGGCGGCACCGCGGCGACCAGCTGACCACCGGATTCCGCAGGCCGTGGTGACCGTACGGCCCCCTGAGCGGCCGGCCCGCCCCCGCTCACCGTCCGGCGCTCCCGCCACCCCGTCCGACCCCACCTCCCGCCTACAGAAGGGCAACGGCACACACGATGGCACCGACGACTAAGGCGGCCGGTGACGGCAGCGGTCTGACGGAGATGTCCTGGGACCCGATCACCCGGATCGTGGGCAGCCTGGGCATCCACACCAAGATCGACTTCAAGCAGAAGCGGGTCGCGGAGTGCTACAGCACCTCGTCGGTCTTCCGCGGCTACAGCGTCTTCATGCGCGGCAAGGACCCGCGCGACGCGCACTTCATCACCAGCCGGATCTGCGGCATCTGCGGTGACAACCACGCCACCTGCTCGGTCTACACCCAGAACATGGCCTACGGGGTCAAGCCGCCGCACCTGGGGGAGTGGATCATCAACCTCGGCGAGTCCGCGGAGTTCATGTTCGACCACAACATCTTCCAGGAGAACCTGGTCGGCGTCGACTACTGCGAGAAGATGGTCCGCGAGACCAACCCGGGCGTCTGGGAACTCGCCCGGCGCACCGAGGCCCCGCACGCCGGCGACCACGGCTACCGCACCATCGCCGACATCATGAGCTCCCTCAACCCCATCGAGGGCGAGTTCTACCGCGAGGCGCTCCAGGTCAGCCGCTACACCCGGGAGATGTTCTGCCTGATGGAGGGCCGCCATGTGCACCCCTCCACGCTCTACCCGGGCGGCGTCGGCACCATCGCCAGCGTCCAGCTCTTCACCGACTACCTCAGCCGGCTGATGCGCTACGTCGAGTTCATGAAGCGGGTGGTCCCGCTCCACGACGACCTCTTCGACTTCTTCTACGAGGCGCTGCCCGGATACGAGGAGGTCGGCCGGCGGCGCGTCCTGCTCGGCTGCTGGGGCGCGTTCAACGACCCCGACCACTGCGACTTCACCTACCGCAACATGACGGACTGGGGCCGCAAGATGTTCGTGACCCCGGGCATCATCGTCGACGGCAAGCTCGTCACCAACGACCTCACCGAGATCAACCTCGGCATCCGCATCCTGCTGGGCAGCTCCTACTACCAGGACTGGGCGGACCAGGAGAAGTTCGTCACCCACGACCCGCTCGGCAACCCGATCGACGCCCGCCACCCGTGGAACCAGCACACCATCCCCGCCCCGCAGAAGCGCGACTTCGCCGACAAGTACAGCTGGGTGATGTCCCCGCGCTGGTTCGACGGCAAGGAGCACCTCGCGCTGGACACCGGCGGCGGACCGATCGCCCGGCTGTGGTCCACCGCGCTCTCCGGGCTCGTCGACACCCCCTACGTCAAGGCCACCGGCCACAGCGTCGTCATCGACCTGCCGCGCAGCCTCACCCGCCCCGAGGCCCGCTTCGAGTGGCGGATCCCCAAGTGGAGCAACGCCCTGGAACGCAACCGCGCCCGCACCTACTTCCAGGCGTACACCGCCGCCATGGCGCTGCACTTCGCCGAACAGGCCCTGGAGGAGGTCCGCGCCGGACGCACCCGGACCTGGGAGAAGTTCGAGGTCCCCGACGAGTCCATCGGCGTCGGCTTCACCGAGGCTGTCCGCGGCGTCCTCTCGCACCACATGGTCATCCGGGACGGGAAGATCGCCAACTACCACCCGTACCCGCCGACCCCGTGGAACGCCAGCACCCGTGACAGCTACGGAACTCCCGGCCCCTACGAGGACGCGGTGCAGAACACCCCCATCTTCGAGGAGAACCCCCCGGAGACCTTCAAGGGCATCGACATCATGCGCACGGTGCGCAGCTTCGACCCCTGTCTGCCCTGCGGCGTCCACATGTACGTCGGCGACGGCAAGACCGTCCGGACCGAGCACGTGCCCACCGGCCTGAGCGGACTGGCCGGATGAGCGCCCCCGCCGACCGCCAGGCACCGCCCGCCGCCCCGAGCGCCGAAGAGGCCGGCCGCCGCGTCGAGGAGGTGCTCGACCGGCTCACCCGGAACGGCGACCACGAGACCGGCGCCGCCGCCGAGGAACTAGTCCGCGTCCTGATGGACTTCTACGGCGCCGGGCTCGCCCGCATCATGCACCACCTGGAGCGCACCCCGGACGGCACCGGCCCGCACCCCGCCCTGCGCACCGCGCTGCTCGGCGACCCCCTGGTCACCAGCCTGCTCGCGCTGCACGACCTGCACCCCGAGGACACCGAGGCCCGCATCGGACGGGCCCTGGAGAGCGTCCGTGGCCGGCACCCCGCACAGACCGCCGGCTTCGACCCGGACACCGGCACGCTGCGGCTGCGGGCGGCCGACTCCGGCGGCTGCGGCTGTTCCGGCGCGGACGGAACCGGCCGGCAGGCCGTGGAAGCAGCGGTCAGCAGCTTCGCCCCCGAGGTCAGCACCGTCGAGTGGGAGGCGGCCCCGGCCGCGGAGGAGCCGGTCCTGCTGCAGATCTCCCGCCGACCGCCGGCCCCTGCCACCGCCTCATGACCGGCCGTCAGCCGGTGGCCACCCGCCTGGGCCCGCACACCGCCCACCGCGGGCTGCGCCGTTTCCGCGCCCCGACCCCGGCCACCCCCGAACGCTGCGAACTGTGCGGCGTGGTGCTCGCCGACCACAACCACCGCCACCTCGTCGACACCGAAGGCCGGGCCCTGGCCTGCGCCTGCACGCCCTGCGCCCTGCTCTTCGAACAGCCCGGCGCCGGCCACGGACGGTTCCGCACCGTCCCCGACCGCTATCTCACCGACCCCGGCCACACCCTCGACGAGGCGGCCTGGGACCTGCTGCGGATCCCCGTCGGCGTCGCCTTCTTCCTCCGCCACACCGGCCTGGACCGGCTGGTCGCGCTCTACCCCAGCCCGGCCGGCGCCACCGAGAGCGAACTCGACCCCGCCGCCTGGGAAACCGTACTCGCGGGCAGCCGCCTCGCCCCGCTCCTCCAGCCCGACGTCGAGGCCCTGCTGCTGCGCCGCACCGACGACCGCACCGACTGCTACCTCGTACCGATCGACATCTGTTACGAACTCGTCGGCCGGATGCGGCTGTTGTGGCGCGGCTTCGACGGCGGCGCCGAAGCCCGCGCCGCGCTCGCCGACTTCTTCACCACGGTCGCCCGCCGGGCCCGTGAGCCGAGGGAGGACGACCGGCCGTGACCGAGCTGTCCTTCGACTGCACCGGCGTCCGCGCCGACCGCCGCGCCGCCGCCCCCACCCTCCTCTTCCGGCTGCGCCTGTCCACCGCCGACCCCGCCGACCGGGTGCACGCCGTCGCGCTGCGCTGCCAGATCCGCATCGAACCCGCCCGCCGCGACTACCGGACCGACGAGGCCGAGGCGCTCACCGACCTCTTCGGCGACCGCTCCCGCTGGAGCAGCACCCTGCACCCCCTGCAGTTCGCCCAGGTCTCCCACGTCGTCCCCGGCTACACCGGCACCACCGAGATCGAGCTGCCCGTCCCCTGCAGCTACGACCTCGACGTCGCCGCCGGCCGCTACTTCCACGCACTCGCCGACGGCGAGGTCCCGCTGCTGCTGCTGTTCTCCGGCACCGTCTTCGCCGGTGCCGGCGGCTTCCGGGTCCACCCCGTCGCCTGGCACAAGGAAGCACAGGTGCGGATGCCGGTGACGGTCTGGCAGGAAATGATCGAAACCCACTTCCCGGGCTGCGGCTGGCTGCGGCTGCCCCGCACCACCCTCGACGCGCTGCTCGCCTACCGCTCCCGGCACGCCCTGCCCTCCTGGCAGCAGGCCGTCGAGGCGCTGCTCGCCGCGGCCGGCGACGATCCGCCACCCCCGCCGCCCGCCCGGCACGCACGGCCGTTCCCCGGCACCGCCGCCCGCCCGCTCGCCGAGAGGACCGCCCCATGACGACCGGCATCCGGCCCGACGAGGCGACGGACCGCTTCGCCGCCGCCCGCCAGGTGGCGGACGCCGTGCTGTTCGAGGGCTACGTGCTCTACCCGTACCGTGCCTCCGCCGCCAAGAACCGGCTGCGCTGGCAGTTCGGCGTCCTCGTCCCGCCCGGCTGGACCGCCGCCGGCGCCGAACACTCCCACCAGCGCACCGAATGCCTGATGGAACCGAAGCCCGGCGCCCGGCTCTCGGCCGAACTGCGGTTCCTGCACGCCCAGCGCCGCACCGTCCAACGCCTGCGCCCCGACGGCGAGTTCGAGACCGTCGACGAACTGGAACTGCCCGACCGGGTGCTGGTCCCCTGGGACGAGGCCACCGAGGAACGCCTCACCCTCGACGCCGCCGTCACCGAACTGACCGGCACCGGCCGCGCCCTGCCGTTCACCCGGCCGGCGAGCGAGGAGACCGAGCCGGTGCACGACGCCGACGGACGCCTCATCGGCCGGCTGGTGCGCCGCCGCGCCCGGATCGACGGGCGGATCCGGCTGACCGCGAGCCCGCTCGACGGACCGTACGCCGCGCTGCGGCTGACCGCGACCGTCGAGAACACCGGCGACTGGACCCCCTCCGGCACCACCGACCGGACCGCAGCACTGCCGCACGCGCTGATCGGCGCCCACCTCTTCCTCGGCCTGAGCGCCGGCCGCTTCCTGTCCCTGACCGACCCGCCGGAATGGGCCCGGTCCGCCGTCGCATCCTGCCGCAACGAGCACACCTGGCCGGTGCTGGCCGGCGAACTGGACCGCGCCGACGTGGTCCTGTCCTCGCCGATCATCCTGGAGGATCACCCGGCCGTCGCCCCCGAAAGCCCCGGCGCGCTCTACGACGCCCTGGAGATCGACGAGATCCTCGCCCTGCGCACCGCGGCCCTCACCGACCAGGAGAAGCGTGAGGCCCGCGGCACCGATCCGCGCGCAGCCGACGTCATCGCACTCGCCGACACCATGCCCCCCGAGGTCCTGGAGCGCCTGCACGGGGCCGTACGCGCACTGCGCGAGGTCACCGGCCCCGGCCCTGAGGCACCCGGCGAGCGGGCCCCCGACGTGCCCGGCACCCGCCCCGGCACCCCTTGGTGGGACCCGGGCGGCGACCGCGGCGTCGACCCCGCCACCGACCGGATCAGCATCGACGGACGGCCGGTCGGCGCCGGGAGCCGGGTGCTGCTGAAGCCCGGCCGGCGCCGCACCGACGCCCAGGACCTCTTCCTGCACGGCCGCACCGCCCTCGTCGAGGCCGTGCTGCACGACGTGGACGGCGGGGTGCACCTCGCGGTGACGCTGGAGGACGACCCGGGCGCCGACATCCGGCGCGAACAAGGCCGCTTCCTCTACTTCCAGCCCGACGAACTCGCTCCCCTGGAGGACATGTGAGCGCCCCCGCCCCCGGCGCCGCCCGGCCGCCCGCGAAGACGCTGATCGCCGGCGTCGGCAACATCTTCCTCGGCGACGACGGCTTCGGCGTCGAGGCCGTCCGCCGGCTCGGCGCACACCCCCTCCCGGACGGCGTCGAGATCGTCGACAGCGGCGTACGGGGCGTCCACCTCGCCTACCAGATACTGGACGGCTACGACACGGTGCTGCTCGTCGACGCCACCGCCCGCGGCGCCGACCCCGGCACCGTCCACCTCCTCGACGCCACCGAACCGGCCACCCCGCGCCCGAGGGCCGCCGCCCTCGACGCCCACCACATGACCCCCGACGCGGTGCTCGCGCTGCTCGACACGCTCAGCGCCGGCACCGGTGGCCGCCCGCCCCGGCGCGTCCTCGTCGTCGGCTGCGAACCGGCCGACACCGCCGAGGGGATCGGCCTGAGCGACCCGGTCGAGGCCGCGGTCGACGAGGCCGTGGCACTCATCCTGCGGCTGGTCGGGGCCGACGCGCACGCGTACGCAGACGCTGACGCGGAGGAGGACGTGGACACCGACGCGGACACCGACGCGGACACCACCGAGAGGAGCACCACCCCATGCTGAAACTGATCCTCGGCACGGCGGCCGCCGCCGTGCTCGCCCTCGCCCTGAAGAGCAACCTGCCCGACATCAAGCGCTATCTGCGCATCCGCGCGATGTGACCGCGGCGGCGCTGCACCGAACGAAGGACGCCGCAGCGCCGCCCGGCGAGGCACCCCGGCCCACCCGCGCCCGCGCCGTCTAATGAGCTCAAGGGCCCGGGGCGGGCCCGCGCGAATCCGCGGACCGGCCCGGCGGCACCCATTAGTCCCGCAGCAGAGAGGGACCGATGCACGAGATGTCCATCGCGCTCGCGGTCGTCGACCAGGTCGACGGCGCGGCCCGGCCCGCCGGAGCCACCGCGGTGCGCAGTGTCCGCCTCCAGGTCGGCGAACTGGCCGGAGTGGTCCCCGACGCACTGACCTTCTCCTTCCAGCTCGCCTGCGCGGGCACGGCGCTGGAGGGCGCGGATCTCGACATCGAACCGGTACCGGCCCGCGCCCGCTGCGGCGCCTGCGCCCGGATCTGGCCGCCCGGCATGCCTCCGCGGCTCACCTGCCCGGGCTGCGACGGGACGGACACCGAGCTGCTGTCCGGCCGTGAACTGCAGATCGTCCGTGTGTGCTGGCACGACACCGCGCCGCACCCACCGATTTCCCAGGAGCGCTGAACCATGTGCCGTGTCGTCGACCTGCAACAGGCGGTTCTCGCCAAGAACGACGCCTGCGCCCACACCCTGCGCGAGGACCTCGCGGCCCGCGGCACCGCGCTGGTCAACCTGCTCTCCAGCCCCGGCAGCGGCAAGACCGCCCTCCTGGAGCGCGAACTCACCCTCGCCCGCGAGCGCGGCATCCCGGTGGCCGCGCTCACCGCCGACCTGGCCACCGAGAACGACGCGGTCCGCCTGGCCCGCTCCGACGTACCCGTCAAACAGATCCTCACCGACGGGCTGTGCCACCTGGAGGCCGAGATGCTCGGCGGGCACCTGAAGGACTGGCTCCCCGCCGACACCCGGCTGCTGTTCATCGAGAACGTCGGCAACCTGGTCTGCCCGGCCTCCTACGACCTCGGCGAGACCCTGCGGGTGGTGCTGGCCTCGGTGACCGAGGGCGAGGACAAGCCGCTGAAGTACCCCACCGCCTTCGGCCTCGCCCACCTGGTCGTGGTCACCAAGACCGACATCGCCGAGGCGGTCTCCTTCGACGGGGAGGAGTTCCGCGCCAACGTCGAACGGGTCAACCCCGGCGTCGAGGTGCACCTCACCTCGGTGCGCCAGGGCGTCGGCGAGGGAGTGCTGCTGGACCGGGCACTGGCGGCCCGCGACGGCGCGCCGGTCCACATCCCCGTGATGACCCGCACCTCCCACCACGTCCACGACGACGGCGAACCCCAGCCGTGCGACGAGCACTCCGCCGACCTCGGCACCGTGGCGTCGAGCCGCTCATGACCACCGGGCAGGTCGACCGGGCCCCCGCGGGCGCCCCCGCCCCGGTCACCGCACGCCGCAGGATCACCGTGCGCGGCGTCGTCCAGGGCGTCGGCTTCCGCCCGTTCGTCCACGCCCTCGCCACCGAACTGGGCCTGGCCGGCCATGTGACCAACACCGGTGAGGGCGTGCTCGCCGAGGTCGAGGGCCCGCCCGCCGCACTCGCCGCCTTCGGCGCCCGGATCGCCGGCGAGGCGCCGCCGCTGGCCGTCGTCGACGCCGTGGAGGGCGAGGACCTCGCCGCCACCGGCGACACCGGATTCCGCATCCTGCCCTCCCACGGCCAGGGCCCCTCCCGCACCCTGGTCGCGCCGGACGCCGCCACCTGCGACGCCTGCCTGGCCGAACTCGCCGACCCGGCCGACCGCCGCCACCGCCACCCCTTCATCACCTGCACGCACTGCGGTCCACGCTTCACCATCGTCACCGCGCTGCCCTACGACCGGGCCCGGACGACCATGGACCGCTTCCCGATGTGCCCGCGCTGCGCACGGGAGTACGCCGATCCGGCCGACCGGCGGTTCCACGCCCAGCCGATCGCCTGCCACGACTGCGGCCCCCGGCTGCGGCTGCTGCTCGCCGACCCCGCCGACCCCACCGCCGCGCCGCGGCCGGCACCGGACCCCGCCCCGGTCGCCGCCACCCGTCAACTGCTCGCCGCCGGCGCGATCGTCGCCGTCAAGGGCCTCGGCGGCTACCACCTGGTCTGCGACGCCACCGACGACACCGCCGTCGCCCTGCTGCGCCGCCGCAAGGCCCGCGGCGACAAACCCTTCGCTCTGATGGCCCGCCACATCGACGACGTCGCCCACCTGGTACGCATCCGGCCCGCGGAACGCGCACTGCTCACCGGACCCCAGCGCCCCGTCGTCCTGCTCCGCCGCAGCCCCCACCCCGCGCCGCCCGCCCCGGACGCGCCGGTACCGTCCTCCGCGGTCGCCCCCGGCAGCCCCGACCTGGGCGTCATGCTGCCGTACACCCCGCTGCACCACCTGCTGCTCGGACTGCCCGACGCCCCCCATGGCCCCCGGCTGCTCGTGATGACCAGTGGCAACATCGCCGGCGAGCCGATCGTCACCGACGACGAGGAGGCCGTGCGGCGGCTCGCCGGACTGGCCGACGCCTGGCTCACCCACGACCGTCAGATCCGCGTCCCCTGCGACGACTCGGTGGTCCGGGTCACCGACGACGGCGAGCCGCTGTTCGTCCGCCGCTCCCGCGGCTACGCCCCGTTCCCGGTCCCGCTCCCGGTGCCGGTCCGTCCCGCGCTCGCGGCCGGCGGGGACCTGAAGAACGTGCTCTGCCTGGCCGAGGGCCGCCGCGCCTGGCTGTCCGCACACATCGGCGACATGGACGACCTCGCCACCCAGCTCGCCTTCGAACGGGCCGAGGCGCACCTGGAGACGGTCACCGGGGTCCGCCCCCAGCTGCTCGCCGCCGACCGGCACCCCGGCTACCGCTCCGGCCAGTGGGCCCAGCGGCACACCGACGGCCGTCCGCTGGTCCGCGTCCAGCACCATCACGCCCACATCGCCGCGGGCATGGCCGAACACGGCCTGGACGGCAGCCGCCCGGTCATCGGCGTCGCCTTCGACGGCACCGGCTACGGTGACGACCAGGCCGTCTGGGGCGGCGAGATCCTGCTCGCCGACTACGACGGCTACCGCCGCTTCGGCCGCCTCGCCTACGTACCGCTGCCCGGCGGCGACACCGCCGTACGCCGCCCCTACCGGATGGCCCTGGCCCACCTGCGCGCGGCCGGCATCGACTGGGCCGCGGACCTCCCGCCGGTCGCCGCCTGCCCGCCCGACGAACGGCGGCTGCTCGCCCGGCAGCTCGAACGCGACCTCAACTGCGTGCCCACCTCCAGCATGGGCCGCCTTTTCGACGCGGTCTCCTCCCTGGCCGGGATCTGCCACCGCGCCGGATACGAGGCGCAGGCCGCGCTCGCCCTCGAAGCCGCGGCCCTGACCGCCGGCGAGGACCCCGCACCCGGCTACGCCTTCGCCCTGCACACCGGCACCGACGCCCCGGCGGACCGCGCGGCCGCCGACACCGTCGCGGACCCGGCGCCGCTGCTCACTGCCGTCGTCGCGGACCTCCGGGCCGGCACCGCACCGGCACTGATCGCCGCCCGCTTCCACACCGCGGTCGCCGGACTCGTACGGCGCTGGTGCGCGCTGGCCCGGGAACGCGCGGGCCTGACGACCGTCGTCCTGACCGGCGGGGTGTTCGCCAACACGCTGCTCGCCGAGGCCGCCGCCCGGCTGCTCGGGCAGGACGGCTTCACCGTGCTGCGGCACCGCCGGGTCCCGCCCAACGACGGGGGCCTGGCGCTCGGCCAGATCGTCGTGGCGGCGCGCACCGCACCCGTGCACGGCGGGGTGGGCGTGCCCTGAACGGCGCCGCGGCCGCGGCGGACGACGCTTGACGACGAGGAGAGGCCCATGTGCCTGGCGGTACCCGGCAAAGTACTGGACATCGAGGAACGGGACGGCACCCGGATGGCCACCGTCGACTTCGGCGGGGTGGTCAAGGAGGTGTGCCTGGAGTACGTCCCCGACCTCCAGGTCGGCGAGTACGCGATCGTCCACGTCGGCTTCGCGCTGCAGCGCCTGGACGAGGACTCGGCCCGCCAGACCCTGGCCCTCTTCGAAGAACTGGGGCTGCTCCAGGAAGAGTTCGGCGACCCTTGGGAGGCGGCGGCCGCGGAGGCGGGCGCCCCGCCTGCGGCCGTCGGCGGCGACACGGCGCGGGAGGCGCGGAAGTGAAGTACATCGACGAATTCCAGGACCCCGAGCTGGCCCGCCGGCTGCTGGACGACATCCGGGCCACGGCGACCCGGCCGTGGGCCCTGATGGAGGTCTGCGGCGGCCAGACGCACACCATCATCCGGCACGGCATCGACCAACTCCTGCCGGAACAGGTCGAGTTGATCCACGGGCCGGGCTGCCCGGTGTGCGTCACCCCGCTGGAGGTGATCGACAAGGCACTGGAGATCGCCTCCCGCCCGGACGTGATCTTCTGCTCCTTCGGTGACATGCTCCGGGTCCCCGGCAGCGACCGCGATCTGTTCCAGGTGCGCGGCCAGGGCGGTGACGTACGGGTGGTGTACTCCCCGCTCGACGCGCTGAAGACCGCCCAGCAGAACCCCGACCGCGAGGTGGTGTTCTTCGGCGTCGGCTTCGAGACCACCGCCCCGCCCAACGCCATGACGGTCCATCAGGCCCGCAGGCTCGGCATCCGCAACTTCAGCATGCTGGTCTCGCACGTCCGGGTCCCGCCCGCCATCGAGGCGATCATGAACTCGCCCAGCTGCCGGGTCCAGGCGTTCCTCGCCGCCGGCCATGTGTGCAGCGTGATGGGCATGGCGGAGTACCCCGCACTGGCCGAACGCTTCCGGGTCCCGATCGTCGTCACCGGCTTCGAACCGCTGGACATCCTGGAAGGCATCCGCCGCACCGTCCGCCAACTGGAGCGCGGCGAACACACCGTGGACAACGCCTATCCGCGCGCCGTCCGCAGCGAGGGCAACCCCGCCGCGCAGGCCATGCTCGAGGACGTCTTCGAGGTCACCGACCGCGCCTGGCGCGGCATCGGCACCATCCCCGCCAGCGGCTGGCGGCTCTCCGAGCGCTACCGCGACTACGACGCCGAACACCGTTTCTCCGTCGAGGGCATCGCCACCCGCGAACCGGCCGCCTGCCGCAGCGGCGAGGTCCTCCAGGGGCTCATCAAGCCGCACCAGTGCGAGGCGTTCGGCACCACCTGCACCCCGCGCACCCCGCTGGGCGCCACCATGGTCTCCAGCGAGGGCGCGTGCGCCGCCTACTACCTGTACCGCCGACTCAGCACCCCGCCCACCCCGCTGGAGGCGAGCCCCGTTGCCTGACACCCCGCACACCCCGCTGACGACGTCGCACGCGTCCCACGCCCCCGCCGACGCTCCCACCCCGGCCGACCGCGGACTGCCCACCGTCGACATCTCCGGCTGGACCTGCCCCACCCCGCTGCGCGACCAGCCGCGGGTCGTCATGGGGCACGGCGGGGGCGGCGCGCTCTCCGCCGAGCTCGTCCAGCAGATCTTCGTGCCCGCCTTCGGCGGCGAGGTCCTCGCCCAGCTCGGCGACTCCGCGGCGGTCTCGCTGGGCGGCGCCCGGCTCGCCTTCTCCACCGACTCCTTCGTGGTCCGGCCGCTGTTCTTCCCCGGCGGCAGCATCGGCGATCTCGCCGTCAACGGCACCGTCAACGACCTCGCCATGAGCGGCGCCCGGGCCGCCTACCTCTCCTGCGGCTTCATCCTGGAGGAGGGCGTGGAGATGCCGGTGGTCGCCGGGGTCGCCGATGCGATGGGCGCGGCCGCCCGGGTCGCCGGGGTCGAGGTGGCCACCGGGGACACCAAGGTCGTCGAGGCGGGCCACGGCGACGGCGTCTACATCAACACCGCCGGCATCGGGCTGATCCCGGAAGGCGTCGACCTCCGCCCGCAGCGCGTCGTCCCCGGTGACGTGGTGATCGTCAGCGGCGACATCGGCGTGCACGGCGTGGCCATCATGAGCGTCCGCGAGGGCCTGGAGTTCGGCGTGGAGATCGAGAGCGACTGCGCGGCGCTCGGCGGGCTCGTCGAGACCATGCTGGCGGTCACCCCCGACCTGCACGTCCTGCGCGACCCCACCCGCGGCGGCCTGGCCGCGGCGCTGTGCGAGATCGCCTCCGCGTCCTGCACCGGCATCGTCATCCAGGAACGCGCCGTCCCGGTACCGCCCGCGGTCGCCAACGCCTGCGCCATCCTCGGCCTGGACCCGATGTACGTCGCCAACGAGGGAAAGCTCGTGGCCTTCGTCCCGCGCGAGCACGCCGACGCGGTACTGGCCGCGATGCGGAGGCACCCGTTGGGTGCGGGTGCGGCGATCATCGGCGAGGCCGTGGCCACCCACCCCGGCATGGTCGTGGCCCGCACGCCGCTGGGGGGCACGCGGGTGGTGGACCTGCCGCTGGGGGAGCCGGGCCTGCGGGGCCGGTGTTTGGGACTGCTGTCGCTTTACGTCCCAAACACCGGCCCCTCCGGCCCGTCCCCTCCCGTGAGTGGAGTGGGAAGAGGTGAGTGGGGGTGAGCGTTGGGGGTATCAGGGGCCCTTGGAACCCGTAGGGGACGGTCGAACAGATCCCGTAGGGGATGCGGGCGCCCCTTGCAAGGCCTCAACTCGACGGGCAGGGGCGGTATTCCCGCCACCGACGACCCCACGACGCGACGTACAACCAGGACGACGACGCCCACCCCCTCCGGCCTCCCACCCCCCACCAACGGGAGGGGACAGACCGGAGGACGAAGTCTGTAGGGCTGTCACCGCACCCAAAAACACCACGCCCGCCGCCAGGCGCAACGGCGAGCAACCCCCGCGGCGGGACGGCCGACAACGTGCGGGGCGCCGCAAAGCGCAACGGCGAGACGCCCCGCGGCGGGAAAGACAGGTACGTGCGGCGCGCCGCAAAGCGCAACGGCGAGCAAGCCCCGCGTCGGGACGGCCAACTACGTGGGAGGCCCCGCAAAACGCGTCAGGGTTTCAGGAGGTGGGAGCCGAACCAGTCGTCCTCGTCGCGGACGCCCGGCAGGACGAAGAAGTAGCCGCCGCCGATGGGGGTGATGAACCGCGACAGCGGCTCGTGTTCGAGGCGTCGTTGTACGGTCGCGAACTGGCGCTCCGGGTCCTGCTGGTAGCCGCAGAAGACCAGGCCGAGGTCCATCCGGCCGGTGTGGTCGAAGCCTTGGTCGTAGTTGTAACTGCGCCGCAGGAAGCGGGAGTCGTCCGTCTTGTGGGTGCGCGGGTTGGCCAGCCGGATGTGGGAGTCGAGCGGGACGATCCGGCCGTGCGGGTCGTGGCGGTAGTCCGGAGCGTCCGTCTCGTGCTCGCCGTCCAGGGGTGCCCCGCTCGCCTTGTGCCGGCCGAAGATCTTCTCCTGCCGCCGCAACGGCACCTTGTCCCACTTCTCCACGTGGAAGCGGATCAGCCGCAGCACCTGGTAGCAGCCGCCCAGCGCCCAGTCCGGTTCGCCGCAGGGCGGTGTCACCCACATCAGCCGGTCCATCTCGCGGGCCGATTCGGTCTCCGGGTTGACGATGCCGTCCTTGAAGCCCAGCAGGTTGCGCCGTGCTCCGGACGGCCGGGACGGGTTGAGGAAGGCGTCCGTCCGCCAGCGTGGCCGCAGCAGGCCGTCCGTCTCCCGCGCCAGGTCGCGCAGTACGTGCACGATGGCGTCCGGGTGCTCGCCGCAGATCTGCAGGGAGAGGTCGCCGTGGCAGCGGGACGGCTCCAGCCGGTCGTCGGGGAACGCCGGCATCGCCTTCAGGTGGCGCGGCTTGTGCCCGGACAACCCGTAACGGTCGTCGAACAGCGAGGCGCCCACGCCGAGCGTGATGGTGAGCGAGTCCGGCGTCGGGCGCTCCGACGACACCCGCTCGTCGCGCGGCTTCACCCCGCCCGTCAGGACCCGGGAGCGGTGGGTGAGCTTCTGGAACAGCTCCACCAGACCGTCCCGGTTCTCGGCCAGCACGTCGAATCCGACGAAACCCGCGAAGAGCTGCTGCGGCGTCAGCACACCGGCCTGGTGGTGGCCGTGGAACGGCACGCGGTCGGGCAGGTCCTCGCGGCCGTCCCGCCGCCCGGCCGCCGGCCGGTCCGCGGCGACCGCCTCGCCGCCGAGGCCCCCGGCGGCCGCCACCCCCGCGACGCCGGCCGCACATCTGAGGAATTCCCGTCGCCCGTCGCCCCGCGCCGCGGCGCGCCCGTCTCCGGCCTGATCACATCTCATCGTCCCGCCCATCCTGACTGCGTCATCCGGCACCCCTTGCCTGCACATACCTGTGCGTGATGCTCGCCGCCCGGGGCGCGCCCGCCGGGACCAACACGGCCTCGGCGCCGGATATCACGCCTGGGCCCCCGCCCGGTCGCCCGAACGGCGCAGCCGACCGCCGCCCCGCGCGCGGGGGCGCCGGGGCGCTCTTAGCGTCGCCCGTGTGACCTGCCCGAACACGGCACGGGCCGGGGCCGCCGCGGCACCCGGCAGGGCCGCCCCACGCGGCGGGCGGGCACCGGCCGCGCCCCGTCCCCGACTCCAGGAACCCCCGCACATGAACGCCTTCACCGACGAGAGCACCCAGACCGCCGAGAGCCCGCCGGCCGGCGCGCGGACAGCGAACGGCCGGCCGCGGCCGGACGACTCCGGCAGCATTCCGCTGGACCTGGTCACGGTGCTCGGCGCGCAGCCCCTCGACGAGCAGGGCCCGCCGGAGGAAGCACCGCCGGGCCTGACCTTCCGCATCGAACGGGGGCATGCCGAGCCCGAGGAACTCGCCGCGCTCACCGTCGTGCTGACCGCCCGGCTCGCCGGACTGCGGGCCCTCGTCGACGGTCAGGAGCCGGCAGAGGAAGAGCGCCCGGCCGACCGCCGGCACGCACCGGGGCACCACCCGTACCGTTCCGCCTGCTGGTCGGGCTGCTGGACGTGTGCCTGAGCTGTGACCGGGCCGTGCCTCGTCAGCCGAAGAAGGCCAGCAGCAGGGCCACCGCCGTGACCACGATGGCGCCGAGGACGAAGCCGAGGATCACCTTGCGCTGCCAGGGCGCGACATAGCTGCCGCGCAGCGCGCTGCCCATCCTGCCGTACTGGTCGATCCGTCCCATGGGCGTCAGCGGCTCCGCCGGACCCTGCGGCATGCCCTGCGTCCAGTCGGGGCCCGGCTGCGGGTAGCGGCGGCGCCAGCTCTCGTCCTCACGCCATGGCAGTGTCATCGGCTTCTCCTTGCCTCGTGCGCCGGCCACGGACGGATCCCCCCGTGCACCGCTCCTCTGTTCCCGTCTTCCTTCCTACCCGCTCCCGCCGGTTGATGCCCGGAATCCAGCGCGCGGCGAGCGCGGCCGCGACGAGGAACCCCGCGGCGCCGATGACCACCGAGGTGTGCAGGCCGGTCACCAGGCCGCCGGCGACCAGCGTGCCAAACAGCGCCACGCCGAGTGCGCTGCCGGTCTGGCGGGCGGCGTTGAACACCGCGGCCGCGGCGCCGCTCCGCTCGCCCGGCGCGGCCTCCATCACCGCCGCGGTGGCGGCCGGCATGGTCAGCGCGGTGCCGAACCCGGCGGCCGCCATCGGCGCCACCAGCACCGCGTACGGCGTGCCCGGCCCCGCGGCCAGCCAGCCGGCCAGTCCGGCCGCGCCCACCAGCAGGCCCCCCACCATGGGCAGCCGCGGGCCCGTACGGGCGGTCAGCCGCCCGGCGAGCGCCGAACCGGCCGCCACCACGCCCACGGCGGGCAGCAGCGCAGCCCCCGTCCGCAGTGCGCTGTAGTGGTGCAGCTGTTGGAAGTACAGCGGGGCCAGGAACAGCAGCCCGTAGAAACCGGCGTTGAGCAGTACGCCGATGACCGCGGAGGCGGAGAAGGCGGGCGTGCGGAAGAGCGTGAGCGGCAGCATCGGCGCCGGCGAGCGCCGCTCCAGCACCAGGAACGCCACCAGACCCGCGGCGCCGGCCGCGAACCCTCCGAGGACCACCGGATGGCCCGGGCCCAGCGCCCCGGCCTCGATGCAGCCGGCGGCCGGCCCGCCCAGGCACACCGCCGCCGCCAGCTGGGCCGGGAGGTCCAGCCCCGGCCGCGACCGGTCCGCCGGGGGCCGCGGCACGTACCGTACGGTCAGCAGCAGCGCGGCCAGGCCCACCGGCAGGTTCAGGAAGAACACCGACCGCCAGCCGAGCCCCGCGACGAGTACCCCGCCCAGCACCGGGCCGGCCCCCGCGGCCAGGCCGGCGACCGTGCCCCACACGCCGAACGCCCGGGCCCGGGCCGCCCGGCCCGGGTACGCCGTCCGCAGCAGCGCCAGCGAGGACGGCACCAACAGAGCCGCGCCCAGGCCCTGCACCAGGCGGGCGAGGACCAGCACCGCCGTCGTCGGGGCCAGCGCGCAGCCGGCCGAGGCGAGGGTGAACACCAGCAGACCGCCCAGGAACACGGACTTCCCGCCCAGCCGGTCGCCCAGGCCGCCGCAGAACAGCAGCAGACCGGCGAACACCAGGGTGTAACCGTCCACCACCCACTGCAGGCCGGTGACCCCGGCGTGCAGCCGGGCCCCGATGACCGGCAGGGCCACGGTGCCGACGGTGACGTCCAGAATGACCATGAAGTACCCCAGACACACCGCGACCAGCGGCAACGACGAAAGCCGGGCGGAGCCGTCGCAGTCGGGGGCGGGGTCACGGAGCAGGGCTGACGGAGGACTCATGCGGCCAGTCTCGGACCGGATCGGTACGGCATCCGCCGAAACGTCGTCGGCGTACCGTCGAGACATGGACCCCCGGACCCGAGACGCGGAGACCGGCACCGACGCCCGTACCGAGACCGACGTCGCCCACGTCGCGGCGGCGATCGGTGACCCCTCCCGCGCCAAGGTGCTGCTGGCGCTCGCCGGGGGCGGCGCACTGCCGGCCAGCGCACTG
The DNA here is from genome assembly GCF_000720175.1 of Streptomyces sp. NRRL S-337. GTDB lineage: Bacteria > Actinomycetota > Actinomycetes > Streptomycetales > Streptomycetaceae > Streptomyces > Streptomyces siderophoricus. The sequence continues at coordinate 122,572 of NZ_JOIX01000014.1, read as the reverse complement.
GCTGCCGAGGCCGGCGTCAGCAACTCCACCATCAGCGGCCACCTTGCCAGGCTCCTCGACGCCCGGCTGCTCACCGTCGAGCACGACGGCCGGCACCGCTACTACCGGCTCGCCACCACGGACGTCGCCCGCGCCCTCGAACAACTCGCCCTGATCGCCCGCCCGTTGCCGGTCCGCTCGCTCAACGCCGACACCCGCGCCAAGGCCCTGCTGCGCGCCCGCCTCTGCTACGACCACCTGGCGGGCCGGCTCGGCGTCGCCCTGATGGACGCCCTCCAGGAGCGCGGCGTCCTCACCGCCGAGCACCCCGCGGCGGGCGGCGACCGCACCGGCCCCGGCGCCGTCAGCTACGTCCTCACCCCGCACGGCCGCCGGGAGCTCACCGCCTTCGGCGTCGACACCGACCGGCTGCCGCGCCGCCGCCCCTCGGTCCGCTACTGCGTCGACTGGGGCGAACAGCGCCACCACCTCGCCGGCGCGCTGGGCGCCGCCCTCACCACCCGGATGTTCGCCCTGGACTGGCTGCGGCACGGCACGTACCGGCGGGTGGTGCGCCTCACCGAGGCCGGCCGGGAGGGCCTGACCGCGACCTTCGGGGTGCCCGCGGACCGCCTCTCCTGACCCGCCGCCGGCCCGTAGTGCGGACGGGCGATTCCTCTCCGGTGCCGGTCAAGTAGGGTCCGGCCCACCGGGACACCGGCCGGGACCCGGCCGGGACAGTGCGACGAGGAGTCTTTTGTGGCGGAGCGTCACGTATCAGCGGGGTCCGACGGGGCCGGCGCGCCGGAAGTCCAGGCCGAGGAGCGCCGGCTGCGCCGGGATCTCGGCTTCTGGGGACTGACCGGCATCGGCTTCTCCAACATCGTCGGCTCCGGCTGGCTGTTCGCGGCCCTGTACGCGGCGCAGACGGCCGGCCCGGCGGCGCTGCTGTCCTGGGTCGGCGCCGGTCTGCTGTGCGGTCTGGTCGCGCTGGTCCTGATCGAGCTCGGCGCGTCCCGGCCGGAGGGCGGCGGCACGGTCCGCTGGCCGCTGTTCGCCAGCGGCCGGCTGGTCGGCACCCTCATCGGCTGGTCGACCCTGCTGTCCGTGGGCGGCACCGCGGCCGAGATCAGCGCGATCATGCAGTACACGGCGCACTACCTCCCCGGCCTCTACAACGGCCACACCCTCACCCTCGGCGGGCTCGGCCTGGCCGCCGGGCTCAGCGTGCTGCTGACGGCGCTGAACTGGTACGCGGTGAGGTTGTTCGCCCGGATGAACAACCTGATCTCGGTGTTCAAGATCGCCGTACCGGTCGTCACCGTGATCGCGCTGCTCGCCTCCGGCTGGAACTCCGGCCGGCTCACCGACCACGGCGGCTTCGCCCCGTACGGCTACGTGGCCTGCCTGACCGCGCTGGCCGGCGGCGGCATCGTCTACTCCGTCAACGGTTTCCAGGCCCCGCTGGACTTCTCCGGCGAGACCCGCAACCCCCGCCGCACCATCCCCTGGGCGGTCCTCACCGGCATCGGCCTGGCCGTGGCCATGTACCTCGCGCTGCAGCTGGCGTTCCTCTTCACCGTCCCCGAGAGCCTCCTGGGCCACGGCTGGCAGGGCGTCTCCTTCGACTCGCCGTTCGGCCAGCTCGCCCTGATCCTCAACCTGCACTGGCTGTCCAGCCTGCTCTACGCGGACGCGGTGATCTCGCCCGGCGGCTCGGCGTACGTCGGTGTGGCCATCGACGCCCGGCACACCTACGCGCTCGCCAAGAACGGCACGATCCCGCGGTACTTCATGAAGGTCAACGAGCGGTTCGGCGTCCCGCGCCGGGCGCTGGCCGTCAACCTCCTGGTCATCGTGGTCTTCCTGCTGCCCTTCGGCGGCTGGCAGGACATCGTGAGCGTCATGGGCGACATGTACCTGCTGATCTACGCCGCATCGGCGGTCGCGGTCGCGGTGTTCCGCGCCGACCCGGACGAGGAGACCGCCGGCTGGGTGCCCGGCCTGCGCTGGATCGCGCCGGTCAGCTTCGTCGTGGCCAGTGAGTTCGTCTACTGGTCGGGCTGGCACGACCTGCGGCTGGCCCTGCCACTGGTCCTCGCCGGCCTGCTGATCTTCCTCGTCATGCGGCGCCCGGGCGCCCGCGGCGGTACCGCGGCTGTCGAGAGCGACGGCGCCGGGCCGCTCCGTCCGCTCTCCGCCGAACTGCGCACCGGCGCCTGGCTGGTCGTCTACCTCCTCGCCCTGACCGCCCTCTCCGGGCTCGGCACCTTCGAGGGCTCCGGCCGGCTGCCCGCCCCGTACGACTCGATCGCGGTGGGCGTCCTCGCCCTGGGGGTCTTCTTCTGGGCCGTACGGTCCGGCGTCCGTCATCTGGCGGTGAACCGCTCTGCGGCCGGAGAAGGCCCGGCGTCGTGAAGCGGAAGTCCCCCCGCAGAAATATGATGAACCGGACAGGCGGGCTCCCTCTGAGAGCCCCGTGAGCCCAGGTCAGGAGGCCCCGCGGATCCGCCGCGCGGAGCGCGCCGCCGCGGTGGCCCGTGCACCGATGCCCCCGGGAGCGATCCATGCCTCGGCGTCGTCCCCCGCGGTCGGCGAGCGCCGACGATCTGCTGGCCACGCTCGGCCGGCTGACCGCCCAGGCACGGGAGGGCGCCGAGAAGCAGCGGGCCCGTGTGGAGCTCGCCGAGGCGCTGCAGCGCGAGATGCTGCCGGCCCGGCTGCCGCAGCTCCCCGGGCTGCGCGCCGCCGCCACCTACGCCCCGGCCCGGCACGGCCTGGACATCGGCGGCGACTGGTACGACGGCTTTCCGCTGCCCGACGGGTCACTGGCGTTCTGCATCGGCGACGTGCAGGGCCACGACGTGGAGGCGGCCGCCTTCATGGGCCAGATCCGGTTCGGGCTGCGGGCCGTCGCCGTGCACGCCGCCGACCCCGGCGAGGTGCTCAGCCGCGCCAACGATCTGCTGCTCTCCGTCGACTGCGGGCTCTTCGCCACCTGCACCTTCCTCCGCTTCGACCCGGCCACCTGGGAGCTGACCAGCGCCCGGGCCGGCCATGTACCGGCCATCTGGGCCACCACCGACGGCCGGTTCGGCCTCGCCGACGACCCCGGGGGCCTGCCGCTGGGCATCGTGCCGGGGGAGGAGTACCCGGTCACCCGCCGCCGGCTCGCCATGGCGGGCGCGTTCGCGCTGGTCACCGACGGGGTCGTGGAGGGACCGTCGTTCCCGATGGAGGCCGGGCTGACGCAGGTGATGCGGCTGGTGCGGGCCAACGCGGACAGCGATCCGGCGGCGGTCGCCGCGGCGGCGATGAGCGTGGCGGAACTGACCGGGCACACCGACGACTCCGCGGTGCTCGTGCTGCGCTTCGACGGTGCCGGCGGCCAGGAGTGGGTGAAGCGCGAGCGGGGCGCGCGTGTCGTGGCCGGCGCCCGGTCACCGGCGTTGTCTGATGGCTGATGTGGTGCGTACCGAGCAACTCCGCCGTCTCGCACCGGCAGCCCTGACGATCCTCGTCCTCGCAGCCGTCTACTACGCGTCCGCCCGGATCGGGCTGCTGGAGCAGGTGGTGGTCGCCGGTGCCGTGGTCACGCCCTTATGGCCGCCCACCGGCATCGCGCTCAGCGCACTGCTGCTGATCGGGCTGTGGACCTGGCCGGCCTACTTCCTCGGCACGCTTCTCGTCGTGGCCTCGCTCGGCCCGCTCGACGGATCCGTCGTCGCCATCATGACCGGCAACACCCTCGCTCCGGTGTGCGCCTGTCTGATGCTGCGCAAGGTGGGGTTCAGGACCGAACTGGACCGGCTGCGGGACGGCGTCGCGCTGGTCGCCCTCGGGGCCTTCGCCGGCATGGTGATCAGCGCGACCTTCGGCAGCGGCACCCAGGTGATCACCGGTGACCTGCCGGCCGGGGACTTCTGGCGGACCTGGGCGGCGTGGTGGGTGGGTGACGCCATGGGTGTCCTCGTCGTCACCCCGCTGGTGCTCGCCTTCCGCACCCTGCGGCCGCCCCGGGAGCTGCTCGTGGTCCGGTCGGTCGAGGCGGCGGCGCTGCTGGCCGCCGCGGTCCTCGTCTCCCTCCTGGCGGTGCACAGCTCGCTGTCGCTGCTGTTCCTGGTCTTCCCGGTGATCGTGTGGGCGGCGCTGCGCTTCCAGCTGGCCGGGGCGGCGCCCTGTGTGCTGGTGCTGTCCGTCCTGGCGATCTCGGCGGCGACCGACCGGACCGGCCCCTTCGAGGGCCAGAGCCTGCTGGAGGCCATGGTCAACCTGCAGGCGCTGAACGCCTCCGCCGCGCTCACCGCGCTGCTGCTGTCGGCGATCGTCACCGAGCAGATCGCCATCCGCCGCAAGATCGAGCTGGCCTGCACCGAACTGGCCGAGGTCGTCGACCGCCTCGCCCCGGGGGAGAGCCGGCGGCGCTGGCGCCCGGAGGAGGACGGGCGCTAGGCGGAGACGCCCGACGTCCCCCGCGGCGTCAGCCCCGCAGCATTTCCCCCAGGTCGTAGCCCACCGGCTCCTCCAGCTGGGCGTAGGTGCAGCTCTCCGGCGTACGGTCCGGACGCCAGCGGCGGAACTGGGCGGTGTGCCGGAACCTGCTGCCCTCCATGTGGTCGTAGGCCACCTCGCACACCCGCTCCGGGCGCAGCGGCACCCACGACAGGTCCTTGCCGCCGCTCCACCGGCTCGGCCCGCCGGGCATCCGCCGGGACGCATGCGCTTCCTCGTCCGTCCACGCGCCCCACGGGTGTTCCCCGGCATCGTCCGTCCGCAGCGGCGCCAGCTCCTCGACGAGTGCGCGCCGCCGGGCCATGGGGAAGGACGCGCACACCCCGACGTGCTGCAGCTGACCGGCGTCGTCGTGCAGGCCCAGCAGCAGCGAGCCGACCACCGGGCCGCTCTTGTGCAGCCGGTAGCCCGCCACGACGCAGTCGGCGGTGCGGGCGTGCTTCACCTTGAACATCACCCGGTCACCGGGCCGGTACGGCAGGTCCAGCGGTTTGGCGATCACCCCGTCCAGCCCCGCGCCCTCGAACTGCGTGAACCAGCGCCGGGCCAGCTCCTGATCGGTGGTGGCGGGCGCGGTGTACACCGGCGGCCCGGCCGTCCGCAGCGCCGCCACCAGCGCCTCCCGGCGCGCCGCCTGCGGCTCGCGCAGCAGCGAGTCGGAGCCCAGGGCCAGCAGGTCGAAGGCGACCAGGGAGGCCGGGGTGCGCTCGGCGAGGGTGCGGACCCGGGAGTCCGCCGGGTGGATGCGTTCCAGCAGCTCCTCGAAGTGCAGCCGGCCGTCATGGGCGATGACGATCTCGCCGTCGACGACGCAGCGCGGCGGCAGCTCGTCCCGGACCGCCGCGATGACCTCGGGGAAGTAGCGGCTGAGCGACTTCGTCGTACGGCTGGCGATCTCGACCTCCGTACCGTCCCGGAAGACGATGACCCGGAAGCCGTCCCACTTGGCCTCGTACTGCATGCCGGCGGGGATGCCGGACACCGGCTTGGCGAGCATGGGGGAGACCGGGGGCATGACGGGCAGGTCCATGGTCCCGATCCTGAGGGCTCGGGCCGCTTCCCGCGCGCCGGGCGGAACCCCCGGGCACGCTCTAGCGTGGAGGCATGACCGGAGGTCGGGCCAACGAGGCCGTCGAGCTGGACGTCGCGGGGCGCACGGTGCGGGTGTCCAACCCGGACAAGACGTATTACCCGGAGCGCGGCTTCACCAAGCTGGACGTCGCCCGGTACTACCTCGCGGTCGCGGACGGGGTGTTGCGCGGGCTGCGCGACCGGCCCACCACGATGCAGCGCTTCCCCGACGGCGTGGAGGGCGAGTTCTTCTACCAGAAACGGGCGCCCAAGGGCCTGCCCGACTGGCTGCCCACCGCCCGGATCGCCTTCCCCAGCGGGCGGTTCGCCGACGAGATGTGCCCCACCGAACCCGCCGCCGTGGTCTGGGCGGCCAACCTCGGGTGCCTGACCTTCCACCCGTGGCCGGTCCGCCGCGACGACACCGAGCACCCCGACGAACTGCGGATCGACCTCGACCCGCAGCCCGGCACCGACTTCGCGGACGCCGTACGGGTCGCCCACGAGCTGCGGGGACTGCTCGACGAGCACGGGCTGCGCGGCTGGCCCAAGACCTCGGGAGGGCGGGGCGTGCACGTCTATGTGCCGATCCGGCCGCAGTGGACGTTCACCGAGGTCAGACGGGCCGCGATCACGGTGGCGCGGGCCATGGAACGGCGGCTGCCGGACCTGGTCACCTCGGCGTGGTGGAAGGAGGAACGCGGCGCGAAGATCTTCGTCGACTACAACCAGATGGCCCGGGACCGCACCATCGCCTCGGCGTATTCGCTGCGCGCCCGGCCGCGCGCCACGGTCTCCGCCCCGCTGCGGTGGGAGGAGCTGTCCGACGCCGTGCCGGAGGACTTCGACCTGCGCACGATGCCGCGGCGGTTCGCGGAACTCGGCGATGTGCACGCCGACATGGCGGACCACGCCTTCGGGCTGGAATCCGTCTTCGACCTCGCGGAGCGGCAGGCGGCCGACGAGGGGCTGGGCGATCTGCCCTATCCGCCCGACCACCCGAAGATGCCGGGGGAGCCGACCCGGGTGCAGCCCAGCCGGGCCCGCAAGCGCTGACGCCCCGGCCGGTCCGGCACCGGATGCCCCGGACGGCCGTACCCGCCCCGGCCGGTGCACCTCCGGCACGGCCTCGTGGTTCGCACGCCCGAGGCGGCCCGCGGCCGGTCGCCCGGTGTGCGCGGCCGCCCGCCGGACGAGATCATTCCGCACGTGGCGAACGAGAATGCGGGCGGGCCGTGAACGAGTTCCCGATCGATTACGCGGCGGTCTTCCAGGCGCTGCCGGGCGGCGCGCTGCTGCTCACCCCGGACCTCATGATCGCCGACGCCAACGAGGCCCTGCTGCGCCGGGCCGGCCGGCAGCGGCGCCAGGTGATCGGGCACCACCTCTTCGACGTCTTCCCCGACAACCCCAAGGACCCCGGCGCCACCGGTATGCGCAATCTGCGGGCGTCCCTGGAGCGGGTGCTGGCCACCGGCCTGACCGACACAATGGCCCTGCAGCGCTACGACGTCGAACTGCCCGGCCGCCCGGGCGTGTTCGAGGAGCGCTACTGGAGCCCCGTCAACGCACCGGTCCTCGACGCGGAGGGGCGGGTGCGGCTGATCGTGCACCGGGTGGAGGAGGTCACCGAGACCATCCGGGCCGGTGCCCGGCGGGAGGACGGCGGCGACCTGCAGCGGATGACGACCGAACTCTACGCCCGGGCCCAGGAGCTCCAGCAGCTCAACGACCGGCTCCGCCAGGCCCACGCCCGGGAACGGCTGGTGGTGCTGGCCCTCCAGGAAGCGATGCTGCCCGCGCCCCGCCCGGTGGGGCACCACCGGGCCGCGGTGCGCTACCGGCCCGCGGTCGGGGCGCTCAACGTCTGCGGGGACTGGTACGACCTGGCGGAACTGTCCGGGGACCGGATGGCGGTGGCGGTCGGCGACGTCGTCGGCCACGGGCTGGAGGCCGCCTGCGTCATGGGGCAGCTGCGCAGTGCGCTGAGCGCCGCCACGCTGGTCACCCCGGGGCCCGCCCAGGCGCTGGAGGTGCTGGGCACCTATGCCCGCTCGGTGGAGGGCGCCGAATCCGCCACCGCGGTGGAGGCGTTCATCGACTGGACCACCCACACCATCGCCTACAGCAGCGCCGGGCATCCGCCGCCGGCGCTGCTGCACCCGGACGGCCGGGTGGAGTTCCTGGACGGGGCGACCGATCCGCCGCTGGGCGCGCGGCCCGAGCACGTGGACCGCCCCGAGGCCCGGGTCTCCTTCGCCGACGACGCGGTGCTGGTGCTGTACACGGACGGGCTGATCGAGCGCCGTCGCGAGGACATCGACGTCGGGCTGGCACGGCTGGCCGCCTCGCTGACCCGGCACCGGGGCGCCGGGGCGGAGACGCTCGCCGATGCGCTGCTGGCCGAGCTGCTGCCGCCCGACGGGGCCACCGATGACACCGCGCTCGTCGTCATCCGACTCTGACCTGTGCGTCCGCCGCCCGCCCTTGCCTTTTCATTGCCGCGACTGGAGCAATTCTTGGGGCCGTTGGAGTGGCTCTTCGTCGTGTCTGCGCGGATCGGGACTCCGCGCGGTACTCATCGGAATGTCAGATTTCCTGCCAAACAGGAGAAACGCAATGCGCAAGATCATAGGTCGCTCCGTGGCCGCCGCGGCGATTGCCGCTGCCACCGTCGTCCCGCTCGCCGGTGTGGCTTCCGCCGCTCCCGCCAAGCCGGCGGCATCTTCGTCCAGCCACGACCACTTCGGTCGTCACCACCACCACCGTCACCACCACGACTGCCGCCACCACGGTTACGACCGTTTCGGCTACGGCGGCTTCGGCAACGGCTACGGCAACGGGTTCGGCTACGGGAACGGCTACGGGAACGGCTTCGGCCCGTTCGGGTTCGGTGGCCTGTTCGGCTGGCTCTGACCAGCAGTAGCACTCGAGGCCGCCGCAGCGCTGAGCTGCGGCGGCCCCACTGCGTCATCCGGCCGCAGCGGCCTCCCGCTCGGCCCGGCGGCGCAGCTCCTTCTTGTCCGGCTTGCCGGCATCGGTCAGCGGCAGCGCGTCGACGAACGTGAGGTGCGCCGGCTCGTACATCGCGCCGCGCTCGGCGCACACCATCGCGCGCAGCTCCTGCGCGTCGACCGTGCTCCCCGGTGCCCGCACCACCGCGGCGTGCACCCGCTCCATGCGGTCGGCGTCCCGGACCCCGAAGACGGCGCTCTGGAGTACCTGCGGGTGCGTGTTCAGCAGGTCCTCCAGCTCGGTGGTGTACACATGGCCGCCGACCACGACGATCATGTCCTTGATCCGGTCGACGATGGTCAAGTACCCCTCGTCGTCGAGGAATCCGATGTCGCCGGTGTGCAGCCAGCCGTCCCGCAGCACCTCGGCGGTCAGCTCCGGCTGCTTCCAGTAGCCCTGCATGATCATGGCCGAGCGCACACAGACCTCGCCGTGCTCGCCGTTCGGCAGATCGCGGCCCGACTCGTCGCGGATCGCCACCTCGACGTCGGGCAGCACCTTGCCCGCGGACCGGAGCCGGTCGGGCCGGTCCGGGTCGTGGTCCTCGGGGGTGAGCACGCTGATGCCGCCGGCCTCGTTCTGCCCGTACCCCTGCATCAGCACCGGGCCGAACGCCCGTATCGCGTCGGCTATCCGGGCCGGGGACGCCTGGCAGCCGCCGTAGGCCACCCTCCGCAGGCTGGAGGTGTCGGTGTGCGGCCGGTCCGGATGGTCCATCAGCTGGTAGAGCAGCGGCGGCAGCAGGAACAGGTCGGTGATGCGCTCGCGCTCGATGGCGGCGAGCGCCTCGGCGGGGTCGAAGTCGTCGAGCAGGACGACCGTGCCGCCGGCGTACAGGGTGCTGTCGGCCATCGCGCCGGCCGCGTGCGCCAGCGTCGTCACCACCAGCTGCCGCCGCTCGCCCTCCTCCTCCGGCAGCACACCGCGGAACCAGCGGGCCTGCTCGAAGGTGGTGCAGATGCCCTTGGGGTGCCCGGTGGTGCCCCCGGTGTGCCGGATGGTGCAGACGTCGTCCGGCTTGGCCAGGCTCGCGAACGGCTCGTCGGACTGCTCGGCCGCCAGCTCCAGCAGGTCCGTTCCCAGCTTCGCGGGGCCGAGGACGAGGACGTCCGGCACCGGCGCCAACTCGGTCACCTCGGCGGCGCGTTCGGCGTACCGCGGGTCGACGATCAGCGCCCGGGTCTCGACGTCGCGGACGATGTCGGCCTGGGACTCGGCGGACAGCTTGTTGTAGAGGTGGTTGACCCGGGCGCCGATCAGGTTGGCCGCGTAGCGCGCGACCAGGGCCTCGGGGAGGTTGCCGCTCAGCAGGGTGACGGTGTCCTCGCGGGCCACGCCACGGGCCCGCAGCGCCCGTGCCATCCGGTGGACCAGGGTGCGGAACTCGCCCGCCGTTACCCGGCGGCCCTGGTGGACCACGGCTTCGTGTGCCGGGTCGGAACTAAGTACATCGAGGTTCTCCTCCACGTAGGTGCTGAATGTCCGGTCGACGATGGACATGATGTCGGGCTTCCTCCTGGCGCCGGCGGGCCCGGTCACGGCCGCCGGGTGCGTTCGCAGATCTTTAGTTGCTAGAGGCAACTAAAGATGCAGGGTAATCCCTGGTGATCGACATCTCCAACTCGGAGGTCCCGGCCGGGAGGTGGCGCGGCGGCCCGTGGGGCCACCACCACGGCCATGACCTGCCCGTCCCGTCGTGCCACCGGCTCCGCGCGACGGCCGGAATCCTCGCCCCCAATATCGTCGACAAGGTCGCCGAGCCGGCGCCCGCGGCGGATAATGCTCCCTCGCGCACCGGGCGCTCCGGCCCTGCCGCTCCCGCTCTCCCTGCGGGGCCGTCCCGTGGCGAGAGATGATGGAGGGCAGCGGAAACACGGCGAGAATCGGCCGATGTACGGAGAGCGCCACGGCTGTCGGTCCCAGAGGGACCGGCGGAAGGAGTGCCTGGATGGGTGCGACCGACGCGTTCCCCGAGGGTGCCGCCCCGGTCGGAGCCACACCGGGGCAGCCCGGCGGCCTGCTCGACGTACTGGGCGTGGCCGCGGTGATGCTGGACGCGGACGGCCGGATCGCCCTGTGGAGCCCCCAGGCGGAGCAACTCTTCGGCTGGACCGCCAAGGAGGCGCTCGGCCGGCCCGCCGCCAAGCTGCTGGTCCCGCCGGAACACCTCGACCTCGTCCTGGAGCTGTTCTCCGACGTCATGGCGGGCGGCGAGAGCTGGGCCGGGGTCTTCCCCGTCCGGCACAAGGACGGCAGCACGCGGCTGGTCGAATTCCGCAACATGCGCCTGCTGGACGAGCGCGGCGAGACCTACGCCCTCGGCATCGCCACCGACCAGTCCGTCCTGCGCCGGGTCGAGCGCGACCTGGCGCTGTCGGTACGGCTGGTGGCCCAGTCGCCGATCGGCCTGGCCGTCCTGGACACCCACCTGCGCTTCGTCATGGTCAACCCGGCCTTGGAGCGGATCAACGACCTGCCCGCGGACCAACACATCGGCCGGCACGTCCAGGAGGCGCTGTCGTTCCTCGACACCGAGGTCATCGTGGACCGGATGCGGGAGGTCCTGGAGACCGGGCGGCCGCTGCTGGACCAGTTCACCGTCGGCCGCACGGCCGCCGATCCGCACACCGACCAGGCCTGGTCGGTGTCGTACTACCGGCTGGAGGATCCCGGCGGCCGGGTCCTCGGGCTCGCCACCTCCGTCGTGGACGTCACCGAACAGCACAGCGCCGCCACCGAGGCCGCCCGCGCCCGGCGGCGGCTGGCCCTGATCGCCGACGCCTCGGCGACCATCGGCACCACCCTCGACGTCGACCAGACCGCCCACGAGCTCGCCGACGTCATCGTGCCCGAGCTCGCCGACCTGGCCGCGGTCGACGTCCTCGACGCCGTCCTGGATGCCCGGCGCCCGGCCGCGCTCGCCACCGGCGGCCCGGCCCGCTTCCGTGCCCTCGCGGTCTCCGCGGCCTACGCCACCGACGCCGTCCGCGCCGCCGACCCCACCGGCCAGATCGCCTCCTACGACACCGACCGGCTGATCACCCGCTGTGTGACCGACGCCCGCCCGGTGCTCGTCGCCCAGGTGACCGAGGACGACCTGCCGCACATCGCCGCCGACTCCGAGGGCGCCGCCCTGCTGCGCCGGGCCGGACTGCACTCCTATCTCGCGGTGCCGCTGATCGCCCGCGGCGAGGTGCTCGGCGCGCTCTCGCTCTACCGCGTACGCAACCAGGTGCCGTTCGACGAGGACGACGCGCTGCTCGCCGTCGAACTGGCCGCCCGGGCAGCGGTCTGCATCGACAACGCCCGCTCCTACCAGAGCGAACGCCGGACCGCGCTCACCCTCCAGCGCCACCTGATGAACCACCGGCCGCCGCAGCCCACGGCCATGGAGATCGCCTACCGCTACCAGCCCGCGCAGGCGGCCAGCGAGGTCGGCGGCGACTGGTTCGACGCCATCCCGGTGGCCGGCGACAAGACCGCCCTGGTCGTCGGCGACGTCATGGGCAGCGGCATCAACGCCGCCGCCACCATGGGTCAGCTGCGCACCACCACCCGCGCGCTGGCCGATCTCGATCTGGAACCCGCCGAGGTGCTCCGCCACCTCGACAACATCGCCGCCGGCCTCGACCCGGCCTTCGCCACCTGCCTGTACGCGGTCTACGACCCGGAGCACGGCCACTGCCGGATCGCCGTCGCCGGGCATCTGCCACCCGTCGTCCTCCGGGCGGGCCGCCCGCCCGAACTGCTCGACCTGCCCACCGGCGCCCCGCTCGGCGTCGGCGGCGTCCCGTTCGAGCAGACCACGGTCCCGCTGAACGACGGCGACCTGCTGGTGCTCTACACCGATGGCCTGATCGAGACCCGCGACCAGGCCATCGACACCCGCCTGGACACCCTGCTCACCTTGCTCGCCGAGCCCGAGGGGGACCTGGAGGGGCTGTGTGACCGCCTGCTGAGCGCGCTGCGCGATGAGCACGGCCACGACGACGTCGCCCTGCTCATCGCCCGGGTCCGCAGCGCCGGGAAGTGACCGGGGGCACGCCGTCCGCTCAAAGGCGGGGGAATCCTGCGCCGGTTTCCGATGCCGGGCGCAGAATCCGCACCCGCTTCCCGGTGCCGCGAAATCCGCTCCCATAGGGCAGTTAGCGCATGGATCCATGTTTCAGGAGGGTCCCTGACGACGGATTTCGTCGTCTCACACTCTTAACAAGGTATTGACGGACCTCGACGACGAGGGTTTTATTCGGGCATCGAAGCGGCGCCCGTGGTCAGCCGGGCGCTTCCGCTCATGGCGCTCTTCCCCCACGAGGCGCCCCTCCTGGCCCCCGCACCGATGGGACACGGATAACCGATATGCCCTACACGCCTGTTGCCCCCGCAGCGTCCGAGCAGGACACCCGCAGTGCGACGGAAAAAACCGCCGCCGCGCCCAAGCTCACCCGGTCCATCGGTGTGGTCGGCGGCACCCTGCTCACACTCTCCTGCCTGACGCCGGCCTCGTCGCTCTTCGTGATCGTGCCGGACTCGTTCGCCAGCCTGGGCACCGGCACCGCCCTGACCATCGCCATCGCGGGCCTGCTCTGCATCGGCGTGGCCTTCACCTACTCCGAGCTCGGCACCCTGATCCCGAGTTCCGGCGGTGAGTACGCGATGGTCGGCACCCTCATGGGCCGCCTCGCCGGCTGGCTGGTCTTCATCCTCTCGCTGATCGTCGTCATGATCGTGCCACCGATCATCGCGCTCGGCACGGCCGACTATCTGGCGCCGATCGTCCATCTCGATCCGCAGTACACCGCCGCCGGCGTGATGCTGCTGGCCACCGCCATGGGCCTGCTCGATCTGCGTGCCAACGCCTGGATCACCGGCATCTTCCTGGTCCTGGAGGTCGTGGCCTGCGCGGTCGTCGCCTACCTCGGCTTCACCCACACCCACCGCTCCGCCTCCGTGCTCGTCCACCCCGTGATCGACGCCGGACACGGACACAGCACCGCCGTCACCGCCGGACTGATCGTGACGGGACTGGCCACCGCGCTCTTCATCCTGCAGGGCTTCTCCACCGCCGTGTACCTCGCGGAGGAGATGGAGAACCCGCGCCGCAACGTCTCCCGCACGGTCCTGTGGACCCTCGGCATCGGTGCCGCCGTCGTGCTGATCCCGGTGGTCGCGATCACCCTTGGCGCACCCGACCTGAAGACCCTCGGCGCCGGTGACGTGGCCGGCATGGTCCAGAGCTGGAGCAACTCCGGCATCGGCACCTTCGTCAGCCTCTGCATCGCCCTGGCCATCATCAACGCCACCATCGTGATGGTGATCCAGAACTCCCGGGTGGTCTTCTCCTCGGCCCGCGACGCCGCCTGGCCGACCGCCGTCAACCGCGCCTTCTCGCACGTCGGCCGGCGCTTCGGGTCCCCCTGGGTGGCGACCCTCGTGGTCGGCGTCCCCGGAGCGGCGCTCTGCTTCGTCAACCTCGACACCCTGAGCGAGGTCACCGGCGTCGCCGTCGCCGCGATGTACGTCTTCGTCGCCCTGGGCGCCCTGGTCTCCCGCCGCGGCGAGCACAAGCACCGGATGGCCTGGCGGATGCCGCTGTGGCCGGTGGTCCCGGCGCTGCTGATCGTGGTGCTGGCCTGGGTGCTCTACCAGCAGAGCGCCAAGAGCCTGCTCATCACCGGCGCCCTCGTCGCCGCCGCCGCGGTCTACTGGGCGGTCTACCTCCGCCCGCGCCAGGCCACGCATTGGGTCATCTCGGTCCCCGAGGACGAGCAGGCCCCCGTGGAGGCGCCGACGGCCACCACGGCCCCCCTGCCCGGTGTGACGACGTAGCGGCACACACGGCCAGGCACACCACGAGGCCCGCCCGGAGCATCGCTCCCGGGCGGGCCTCGTGGTGTGTGGTCCGAGCAGTCGTGGTCCGGCCGGTCGTGGCCCGGGCGGTCGCGAGGGGCCCCGGGTCGGGGTGAACCAACGGCGGGCCCCCAGGTGCGCGTACGAGGGGCTCGTACGTGCGCCTGGGGGCCCGTCTGCCGGCTTCTACCGGCCGGAGGACTCCGCGGGGCGGGACAGCGCCAGCGCGTCCAGCAGCAGACAGACATGGTCGACGGCGTCCCGCCCGGCGGGGCCGTCGGCCTCCGGGGCGTCGTCGAGCAGCGCGGCGGTGCCGTGCAGCAGCCTCACGAGCCGCTCGTCGGCCGGGTCCGCCGGTTCCGGGTGTGTCAGGGCGGACCGGATCTGCTCGCCCGTGAGCGGCAGCCCGGTCTCCAGGAAGCGGAACAGCGCGCCGGCGACCCGCCGGTCGGCGTCGTTCGGCTTCCACCGGCCGAGCGCGTGGTGGTCGATGAGGGCGGCCGCGTCGGCACGGATCTCCTCGGGAAGATGCATGCCCACGAACGTCTCATACCGGCCCGCCGGCGCGTAGGCGGCCGAGCGCGTCCCCCCACGCGTCGCCGCGGCCTCCACCGGAACCCGGCGAACCGTGCTGACCAGGCAACTTCTCCCGGCGTGCCGATCACCCGAGCGGTCCCGGCCGAACGGAAGCGGGAATAAACCTGTGGGGAGAGTTACATGGACGGCCCAGAACTCGGGCGCCCGTATGTCCCGTTAGTCGAAGACGTTCGCATATGTGCGGCCGTAAAACGTACCCGGGGGTCTTCCCGCCCTCTGGCGCCCGGACCCGGATCACGGGACGATCTGCGGACAGACCATGAGGCTCTGTCGCGCGCCGCGGGGCCGGCCGGCGGCGGCTGCGCTCCGCAACGCGCGGCTCGCCCACCGTATGCGGGAGGTGTAGAAAGAGGACATGGCCGGACGCTACGGCCGCCCGCGTTCGGTTCTCAGGATGCGAACTGTCGCAGGCCAGGTCTTTCTCCTGCAGGTGGCGATCGTGGTCCTGCTCGTCGCCGCCGCCATGGCCGCCCTCGTGCTGCAGTCCCGGACCGACTCCGAACGTGAGGCCCGCAACCGATCGGTCGCGGTCGCCCGCACCTTCGCGAGCGCACCGGGCCTGGAGGCCGCACTCAAGACCCCGGACCCGACCGCCGTGCTCCAGCCGCGGGCCGAGGCCGCCCGCAAGCTCTCCGGCGTCGACTTCATCGTCGTGATGAACACCGACGGCATCCGCTACACCCACCCGATCACCAACCGGATCGGCAAGAAGTTCGTCGGCACGCTGCAGCCGGCACTGGCCGGCGGGATCGTCAGCGAACGGATCACCGGCACCATCGGGCCGCTCGTCCAGGCCGTCGTCCCCGTCTTCGGCCGCGACGGCAAGGTCGTCGGGCTGGTCTCGGCCGGCATCACCATCAGGAAGGTGAGCGGCGTGGTCGACCAGCAGTTCCCGCTGCTGTTCGGCGCCGCGGCGGGGGTGCTGCTCCTGACCACCGGCGGCACCGCCCTGGTCAGCAGGCGACTGCGCCGTCAGACGCACGGCCTCGGCCCCGCCGAGATGACCCGGATGTACGAGCACCACGACGCGGTGCTGCACGCCGTACGGGAAGGCGTGATCATCGTCGGGGCCGACGGGCGGCTGCTGCTCGCCAACGACGAGGCCCGGCGGCTGCTCGGTCTGGCGGCGGACGTCGAAGGACGCCCGGTCGCCGATCTGGGACTCGACCCGGACACCGCCCGGCTGTTGTCCTCCGGCCGGACCGTCACCGACGAGGTCCACCCGGTCGGCGACCGCCTGCTGGCCGTCAACCAGCGCTCCACCGCACAGGCCGGCGGCCCGCCCGGCAGCGTCACCACGCTCCGCGACACCACCGAGCTCCGGGCGCTCACCGGCCGCGCCGAGTCCGCCCGGGGCCGCCTCAAGCTGCTCTACGACGCCGGGACGGAGATCGGCACCACGCTCGACGTGGTGCGCACCTGCGAGGAACTGGCGGAGTTCGCCGCGGCCCGGTTCGCCGACATCGTCACCGTCGACCTGGCCGAGGACGTGCTGACCGGCGACGAACCCACGGACACCGCCGGCACCGGCACGGAGATGCGGCGCACCGCCGTCAGCGGCGCACCGCCGGACAGCGGTCTGTACCCCGTCGGCCACCTGGTCCGCTTCGACCCGTCCACCTCGGTGGGCTCCGGCATCGACCGAGGCGAGCCGGTCCTCGAACCGGACCTGACCGCGTTCCGGGGCTGGCACCTGCAGAATCCCCAGCGCGCCCGGAGGATCGTCGCGCACGGCATCCACTCGATGATCGCCGTCCCGCTGCGGGCCCGCGGCGTCATCCTGGGCGTGGTCCTCTTCTGGCGCTCCCAGGAACCGGGGCCCTTCGAGGAGGAGGAGCTCTCGCTCGCCGAGGAGCTGGTCGCGCGGGCCGCGGTGAGCATCGACAACGCCCGCCGCTACACCCGCGAGCACACCATGGCGATCACCCTCCAGCGCAGTCTGCTGCCGCGCGCACTGCCCGAGCAGAACGCCGTCGAGGCCGCCTACCGCTATCTGCCGGCGCAGGCCGGCCGCGGCGGGCTCGGCGGCGTCGGCGGCGACTGGTTCGACATCATCCCGCTGCCCGGCGCACGGGTCGCGCTGGTCGTCGGCGACGTCGTCGGCCACGGCCTGCACGCCGCCGCCACGATGGGCCGGCTGCGGACCGCCGTGCACAACTTCGCCAACCTCGACCTGCCGCCCGACGAGATCCTCTGGCACCTCGACGAACTGGTCACCCGCATCGACCAGGACGAGGGCGCGGAGGAGGCCGGCGGCTCGATCACCGGCGCCACCTGTCTGTACGCCATCTACGACCCGGCGTCCGGGACCTGCACCATGGCCCGCGCCGGGCACGTCCAGCCGATGCTGCTGCGGCCCGACGGCACCGTCGAGACCGCCGAGGTGCCGGGCGGCCCGCCGCTGGGCCTCGGGGGCCTGCCGTTCGAGACCTGGCAGCACCAACTGCCGGAGGGCAGCCGGCTGGTGCTGTTCACCGACGGGCTCGTCGAGGACCGCGACCGGGACATCGACGAGGGCACCGCGCTGCTCGCCCGTACCCTCGCCGACCGGCCCGGGCGGACCCCCGAGGAGACCTGCGAGGCCGCGCTCGGCGCGCTGCTGCCGGAGAGCCCGAGCGATGACATCGCGCTGCTCGTCGCCCGCACCCGGGTGCTGGACGCCGCGCACATCGCCGACTGGGACGTCCCGCCCGACCCTTCCGCGGTGGCCCAGGTCCGGGCCGCTGCGGTGCGCAAGCTGATCGAATGGGGCCTGGCCGCCGAGGCGTTCACCACCGAGCTGATCCTGAGCGAACTGGTCACCAACTCCATCCGCTACGCCTCCGGCCCGATCGGCGTGCGCCTGATCCGTGACACCTCCCTGATCTGCGAGGTCTCCGACCGCAGCAGCACCTCACCGCACCTGCGCCAGGCCGCCACCACGGACGAGGGCGGCCGGGGGCTCTTCCTGGTCGCCCAGCTGGCCGAGCGGTGGGGGACCCGCTACACCGCGGGCGGCAAGGTCATCTGGACCGAGCAGGCGCTGGGCGACGGCGCTCCGTTCGCCGGGGCGGACGATCTGCTCGCGGGGACCCTCGACGGCGACGAGCCCGGCGTGTGACAGGGCTCGGCCCGGGAGACCACGACCGGCGCTCCCGGTCTCCGGCTCACCGGCTGCTACGGCCTCCCGTCCGGCCGCCGGCCTCGGCGGATCCGCGAAACGCGAAGACGGCGGTGGATTACTCCGACTCGCCCAATTAACGATGAGTCAGGTTTTAGGAGGTTCTGTGAAGGTGATCCCTGAAAAGGTCGATATACCTCTTTGATCCTCCTGAGGAGCAGACATGCGCATTCGCGCCGCGATCGCCGCTAGCGCCCTGGCCACCAGCATCGTCATGGGCGGTGCGAGCGCCGCCATGGCTTCCGGCAAGGACCACGGCTACAAGCACCACCACAAGCGCCACCACCACTACAACCACCACCGCGGCCACGGCAACTACGGTGGCTGCTGGCTGAACGCGGGCGTCAGCGACTACTTCGGCCCGTACTTCAGCGAGGGCTGCCAGCACGGCGGTTACGGCTGGGGCGGCGACGGCGACTGGAAGTGATTCCAGCAGCTTCCGGCCGGTGCCGGCCCCGGCGACCACGGGTCGCGGGAGCCGGCACCGGCTTTTGTCTGTTCGCGCGCCCCTAGGGCCGCTTGCGGGGCGGTCGCAGCTCGGGCAGCGCCGACAAGGTCTGCAGCGCGCGGAGGAAGGCGGCGCGGTCCGCGGCCGGCAGCCGGGCCAGCAGCCGTTCCTCGTTCTCCTGGATCGCCGACCGGGTGGCGTCGCGCACCCGCCGCCCCTCGGGGGTGAGCGACAGCAGCCGTACCCGGCGGTCCCCGGGGTCGGGCTGACGGCGGATCAGTTCCCGGGCCTCCAGGTCGTCGAGGACGGCGATGATGCGGGTCTTGTCCGCGCGAATCGCCTCGGCGAGCGCGGCCTGGGTGCGGATCGGCGTCTCGTCCAGGTGCAGCAGGACCGAGTAGCCCCACATGGTCAGACCGTGCGCGTCGAGGGCCGGCTGCTCGGCGGCCATCAGGGCGCGGCCCAACGGCACCATCATCGCCGCCAGATCGGGGCGGTCCGCCCGTTCCCCGGAGGGGGTGCCGTGGTCGGCCGGTTTCTCGGTCATGGCACGAAAATACCCGTTGACAAATTCATATGCGGAAGCAGATCGTAAGCGCATGCCTATCAATAACCGAGCAGCTGACGGCGCGCTCACGGACTCCCACTCCGCGGACGCCCACCCCACGGACGCCCGCGGCGCGGACTTCGTCCGGCTCAAGCGGCTGCACGCGCGAGCGGTCCGGGACAGCGTGGCGCTCGTCCGGCGGATCCGCCCCGACGACCTCACCCGGCCGACCCCGTGCGCCGCATGGACGCTGGCCGATCTGCTCGCCCATATGACCGTCCAGCACCACGGGTTCGCCGCGGCCGCGCGCGGGGACGGCCGCGACCCCGCGCACTGGGCGGTCCGCCCGCTCGGGCCGGAACCGGTCGCGGCGTACGGCTCGGCGGCGGAACGGGTCATCGCCGCCTTCGCCGCCGTCGACACCCCCGACCGCGAGTGCCACCTCCCCGAATTCAGCGCCGTGCGGACCTTCCCCGCGCGCCGGGTGATCGGCTTCCACCTCATCGACTACGTCGTCCACAGCTGGGACGTCGCCCGCACCCTGGGTCTCGGTTACGACCCCGGCCCCGAGCTCCTCGGAGCCGCCCTGCCGATCGCCCGTGCCGTCCCGGACGACGACTCCCGGCTCGCCCCCGGCAGTGCCTTCCGGCCCGGCCTCCCCGTCGACGACACCGCGGGCGAACTGGACCGCATCCTGGCGCTGCTCGGCCGCTCCACGTCCTGGCGCGCCCCCGGTTACCCCGCCGGCCCGACGGCTCCCCGCGACGTGTAGCGGCCGGTTCCGGCGGAGACAGGCCGTTCCGTTTTCCGCAGAATGGTGAACCAGGGGAACCGGCGTGGCCGTGTCTCGCGCCCCCACCGCGACGAAAGGGCGTCCCACGATGGGCAGCAGCGACGGGCGGACCGGCGACCGGGCTGTCCCGGACGGGGTGCTCGACGTGCCCGTCATCGACATCTCCGGCTGGGAGAACGGCACCGAGGCCGCCCGTACGGCCCTCGCCACCGCGGTCGACAGGGCGGCGCGCACCGTCGGCTTCCTGCAGATCCGCGGCCACGGCATCCCGGAGGATGCCGCCGGAGCCTTCGCCGACGCCCTGGACGCCTTCTTCGCACTGCCCATGGAGGAGAAGAAGCGACTACGGGCGCCGTCCCCCGACATCAACCGCGGCTACACCCCGCCGCGCACCGAGAAACTCAGCCTGAGCCTCGGCGTTCCCGCGGCCGCCGAGGACCTCTTCGAGGCGTTCAACGTCGGCTCCGAGGCCTCCTCGTTCCCCGGGTCGGACCTCCCCGCAGCGCACTACCCGGCCAACGTCTGGCCGTCGCTGCCGGGCTTCCGGCAGGCCGTCGAGGAGTGGTGCCGCCAGGCCGGCGGGCTGGCCCGGCGGATGAACGGGATCTTCGCGCACGCACTGGGCCTGCCGGAGGGTTACTTCGCCCCGTTCACCGACCACTCCCTCGACGTGCTGCGCATGAACCACTATCCGCTCCCGGACCACGCACTCACCGTCGACCGCGACCGGATGGGGATGGGTGCGCACACCGACTACGGCATCGTCACCGTGCTGTGGGCCGGCCGCGTCCCCGGGCTGCAGATCCTCGACGGGGACGGCGGCTGGCACGACGTCCTGCCGGAGCCCGGGTGCCTGCTGGTCAACCTCGGTGACCTGCTGGCCCGTTGGACGAACGACCGCTGGCGGTCCACGATGCACCGGGTGCTGCCGCCCACCGACGAGCGGGGGCGGGGCGTCCGGCGCCGCTCCGCCGCGTACTTCCACGACGGCAACTGGGACGCGGAGATCAGCGCGCTGCCCGGCTGTGTCCCACCCGGCGCCGCACCGCGCTACCCGCCCACCACGGTCGGCCGGCACCTGGCCGAGAAACTGGCGGGCTCCCGGGCCGGCCGCCGCAACGAGAACTCACCCCGCGAGGCCGCCCGCCTGCGGGCCGCCAGGAGTGACTGAGCCCTTGACCTGAGCCGGCGGAGATCGCCTCAACTCCTGTCATCTGCATGTGAGTTGACGCATCGCCGACGGGCGGCCGTGACCAGACCCGCGGTCGCGAGCACGGCCAGGCCGGCAACGGTACCCAGGCCCATGAACACCAGCGGCTTGCTGCCGGCCGCCGCGCCGGCGGGCCTCCCGGGCGGCCCGGCGGGGGACCGCTGGCCTGCCGCGGCCGGTGCGGCGACGGCGTACAACAGCGCGACGAGCGTGGCCGCCACGGCGAACCCGCGGCGGAGACGGCGGCGTGGAGGCGGTGGGTCGGACGCGGACATAGCGGGTCTCACCCCTGTCTGGGACGGTCGCGCTCCGGTCCCGGAGCGGTCGTGCGGCTCTCAGCGTCGACGCCCGGGGCGGGCGGGGCGTGCCGTGCGGGGCAGCGGAGTGACGGCGGCCGACCGTCCGGGTGAAGAGGGCGCCCCGTATGTGTGGACCGGCGGCCAACGATGCGCCCCCGGCGCACCCGCACACCACCCACGCACCCTCGACGACCCCGCGCCCCGGCCCTAGCGTCCGGCGGCGTGACCACCCTTCCTCCGCCGCCCGACATCCTGTCCCCGGAGTTCGCCGCGGCCCCCTACCCCGCGTACGGGGTCCTGCGCGAGCACTACCCGCTGTTCCACGACAAGGGCACCGACAGCTACCTCCTCTCCCGCTACGAAGACGTCCAACGCGCCTTCCGGGAGCCGGTGTTCACCACTGACAACTACGCCTGGCAGATCGAGCCGGCCCACGGCGGCCGCACCCTGCCCCAGATGAACGGCCGGGAGCACGCGGTGCGCCGCGCCCTGGTGGCGCCCGCCTTCCGCGGCCGCGAACTGCAGGAGACGTTCCTGCCGGTGATCGAGCGCAACGCCCGCGAGCTGATCGACACCTTCCGGGACTCCGAGGAGACCGATCTGGTGGCGCGGTTCGCGACCCGCTTCCCGATCAACGTGATCGTCGACATGCTCGGACTGGACCGGGCCGACCACGACCGCTTCCACGGCTGGTACACCGCGGTGGTGGCTTTCATCGCCAACCTCGCCCAGGACCCCGGGGTTGCCGCCGCCGGACGGCGTGCGGGCGAGGAACTCGCCGGTTACCTCCTGCCGGTCATCCGGGAACGCCGCGCGGCCCCTGGCGCCGATCTGCTCTCCCGGCTCTGCACCGCCGAGGTCGACGGCGTCCGGATGACCGACCAGGACATCGTCGCGTTCGTCAGCCTGCTGCTGGCCGCGGGCGGGGAGACCACCGACAAGGCCATATCGCTGATCTTCCGCAATCTGCTCGCCCGCCCCGAGCAGTTCGCCGCGGTGCGCGCCGACCGGTCGCTGATCCCCGCCGCGTTCGCCGAGACGCTGCGGTACACCCCGCCGGTCCAGATGATCATGCGCCAGCCCGCCGCGGAGGTGACCGTCAGCGGCGGCACGATCCCCGCCGGCGCCACGGTCACCTGCCTGATCGGCGCCGCCAATCGCGACCCGGACCACTACGACCGGCCCGACGAGTTCGACATCTTCCGTCCCGACCTCAGCCCGGCCGGAGCCTTCACCGCGGCCGCCCAGCACATCGCGTTCGGCCTCGGCCGGCACTTCTGCGTGGGGGCCCTGCTGGCCCGGGCCGAGGTGGAGACCGGCGTCAACCAACTCCTCGACGCGTTCCCCGACATGGCCTTCGCGGACGGGGCGCCGCCGGCCGACACGGGCGTCTTCACCCGCGGCCCCAGCCACCTGCGGTTACGGCTCGGGCGGGGCGAAGGGGGGCGGAAGACGGCCTGAGAACGAACCGGACCCGTGACTGACCCAGACCCGTGACCGCCCCGGGCCCGTGACCGTCGGGGCCCGGCCGTGCCTCACCGCGGTGGGGCGGCGACATCGACGAGGAAGCCCACGAAGTCGAGGCCGTCGCGGCCGGACGTCCACCGTGGGGCCGAGGACAGGGCGGTGAGCGTGCCGCTGCCCGGCACCGGGCCGCGGGTGTGGCCGGGCTCGCCGGGCAGCGCGGCGAAGCGGCAGTGCACGGCGTGGATGCCGGTGACGGTGCCGCGGACCGGTGCCGGCTGCTCGGGGCGACCGCCGTGGTGCTCCTCGACGCCGTCGACCGTGGCCGCGGTCCTGGCTCCGAGCACCTTGGTCAGCCACTCCCGATCCGGGTCGACGACCGTCCAGGACACCTCCGACCCGATGGTGAAGGGCTCACCGCAGCACCCCATCTGCCAACTGTCCATCCACACCCTGGTGTTCATGCCTGCCGATTGTGCCGTCCCTGGTTCTGCCGCGCGGCCACGGGGCGTTCGTCGTCGTCGACGGCCGGCGGGTGGCGCAGCACGTACAGGCCGACGGTCACCGCGAGCACGATGACGCAGCCGGCGAAGGTGAGGCCGGCGCCGCGCAGTCCCAGTTCCATGGTGAGCGCGCCGACCCCGACGACCGGCAGCGAGATGCCGAAGTAGGCGACGAGGAAGAACGCCGAGATGGTGCCGCCGCGGTGCGCGGCGGGCGCCGCCCGGCTCACGGCGGTCAGCCCGGCGCGGAAGGCCAGGCCCTGGCCGGTGCCGCCGCACAGGGCGCCGAGGACCAGCACCGGCAGTGAGGTGACGGCCAGTGAGGTGGCCACCAGTGCCAGACCGATGACGAGCACCAGGCAGCCGCCCGGCAGCGCCTTGCGCACCCCGATCCGCCCGGCGAGCGACTGGCCGGCGGTCGAACCGAGGAACACGGAGAACACGATCGCCCCGGCGACGGCCAGGTTCGTCACGCCCAGCGTCTGCCCGACGAAGCTCGGTGCGACGGCGGTGAACAGGCCCAGCAGCGCGAAGCCGGCGAACGCGGCGACGGCCGAGGGCGTGAACACGCCCCGTACCTCCGGCGGCAGGTGGAGGCGCTGGGGGCGCAGACGGTGCGGCCGGTGCGGATCGCGGACGGTCTCCGGCAGCAGCCAGGTCGCCACGGCAGCCACCGCCACCAGCACCAGGTGCACCGCGAACGGCAGGATCAGCGGCCAGGGCGCGTACTGGGCGAGCAGCCCGGACAGCAGCGGGCCGCAGCCGAGCCCGCCCATGTTCGCGGCGGTCGCGGCGAATCCGGCATGGGCCTCCTGGCCCGGCTTCGCCAGCTCCAGTACGGCCGCGGTGGCGGCACCGCTGAACAGCCCGGCGGCGAACCCGGAGAGCACCCGGCCCAGGAACAGCAGCGGCAGCCCGCCCTCGAAGATGAAGCAGAGCGCGCTGGCCGCGGAGAGCGCCAGGGCGCAGAACAGCACCGGGCGCCGGCCCACGTCGTCGGAGACGTTGCCGGCGAGCAGCAGCACGGTGATCACACCGAGGGCGTACACGGCGAAGACCACGGTCACCATGAGTTCGGAGAACCCGATCTCCTGGCGGTAGAGCCCGTACAGCGGGGTGGGGAGGGTGGTTCCGGCCATGCCGATGGCGAACACGCCCGCCGCCACGGCATATCCGGGACGCCGGCCGGTTGCTGCTGCCTCGCGATCGCTGATCATGGCCCCAACGTAGGCTCCGGCCGGCCGGGGCGTCGAGGGTCGCGGCACGGAACGGCACGGTGCCCCCGCCGGCCGGCGGGGGCACCGTGGGACGACAGGCCGGGCTCAGTGCTTGGCCGACGGGGCGTTGGCCGCCGTCACGTTCACCGCCGACCAGGCCTTGTTCACCGTCTTGTACTCGGTGCTGGTGGCGCCGTAGAGGTCCTTCGCCGCGTGCAGCGTCGCGGTCCGGGCGTCGTGGAAGTCGGTCGTGGAGACCATGTACCGGGTGAGTGCCCGGTAGAAGATGGCGAGCGCCTTGGTGCGGCCGATCCCGGTCACCCGCGAGCCGTCGCGGGTGGGGGAGTCGTAGGCGACGCCGCCGATCGTCTTCTTGCCGCTGCCCTCGGCGAGCAGGTAGAAGGCGTGCGAGGAGACGCCGGAGCCGGCGTGCACCTCGGTGTCGTAGGACGCCTTCGACCAGTAGTCGACGGTGCCCTCCAGCTTGTCGAGCGACGGCTTGTCCAGGCGGCGCAGGAACTTCTGCTCAAGGCCCAGCTTCTCGCCCATCAGGTAGTTCGGCGGGTTCTTCGGGTTGTTGGTGGCAAACTCCACCGCGCTGCCGAAGATGTCCGCCAGCGACTCGTTGAGTGAGCCCGGTTCGCCGAACTGGTTGCCCTCCTCGTCGACGCGGGTGGGCTGGAGGTTGGCGGTGGCGTCGACCACGCCGTGGGTCAGCTCGTGGCCGGTGACGTCCAGGACGACCAGCGGCTTGGCGAACGTCTTGCCGTCCCCGTCGCCGTAGAGCATGCAGCCGCAGTCCGACGACCAGAAGGCGTTGCCCACGTTCTTGCCGAAGTGCACCAGGGCGTGCGCGCCGCGGCCGTCGTTCTTGATGCCCTTGCGCCCGAAGGTCTTCTTGTAGAAGTCCAGGGTGCTGGTGATGCCGTACTGGGCGTCCACGGCGGCGGTGGCCCGGTCGCTCGTGGTGCCGTTGCCCCAGCGGTTGGTGGCGGAGGTGAACGCCTTGCCGCCGGAGAACTTCTCCAGCTCCTTGTCACCGGCGTCGCGGGTCTCGGTGTTGCCGCGCGTCGAGTCCTTGAGGGTGAAGGACTTCTTGGCGGTCCGCGTGGTGGACAGCGGCACGCTGCCGACGAAGAAGGACGCGCCGGTGCCCTTGGCGGCGGCCGGGTAGCCGGCGGTGGTGGCCGCCTGGCCGGTGACCGGCGCGGCGGGCGAGAACTGCCGGGTCGCGGGGTTGAGCCGCTCGCCCCGCTCGCGCAGCTTCGCCTGGACGGCCGGCGACAGGAACGAGTCGTTGGCGGGGGTGTTGCTCAGCACCGCACCGGTGGCCGCGTCGAGGACGACCGTACGGGCGCCGCCGGCCTCGTCGGTACGGCTGTCCGCCACCTCGACCTGGTAGGCCAGGGTGAGCCGGTCGTCGCGGGCGTCCACGACGAGTTCGGCCGTACCGGCCTCGCCCTTGGCCACCTTGGCGGCCTTCGCCTCGGCCTGACCGGCCGAGAGCTTCGGGTCGGTGTCGGAGAGGTCGACCTGGTGCCGGTAGGCCCGGGTCACGCCCTCGTACGCCGAGTGGGCGCTGAGGTGGACGACGAGGTCGCCGCCGAGGACGGGCAGTCCGCGGTGGGTGCGGACGAAGCGGACGTGCTGCCGGCCGTCCGGGTCGACCATCGTGTCGACGGCCTTGAGGGTGTCCTTCTTGCCGACTCCGGTGGCCGAGCCGTGCGCGACCGCGGCGGCGCGGGCGGCTTCGACGATCTTGTCGGCGGAGGGGGCCGAGGAGGTGGCGGCGGCCGGAGCGGCCGAGTGGTGCGCGGTGGCGGCGCCCGCCACCCCGGCCGTCAGGGTCGCGGCCGTCGTCACCGCGACCGCGATGGCCAGACGGTGGCTGCGTATGTGGGGTCTACGCACAGATGTGGGTCCTTAGCGCTGCGGGGGCGGTGGTCACGCCAACCGCCCGTACACACGGTGCCGTTGGGCACCGCGGGGGCCGGTCGGCCCCGCGCAAACCCTGGTCTGCCTGGCATGAGCATGTAAAGCCATATGCTCGGTATGCGAGATTCGTGGTGAAAATTTGACAATTGATCACCTTTGGGTGATGGCAAGGTGACCAACGGTGCCTGTGTTGTCAGGGGAGACTTGATGGGGCCGGAATTGGTTGCTCCGTCGGCGCAGCAAAAAGTCCACGACCCGTCAGGTCGTGGACTCGCAAGGCCGGGACGCGGGCCCGGACTTCAGCGGAGGATTCCGGCACTCACGGACGATCCGGGCGCCCGCTGCCCGCTGCGGCGCGGCTGCCTGTTACTGCTCCTGCCGGTGGAACAGCTCGTCGAGGGTCGCCTCGGCCCGCTCCCCACCGCGGACCGCCTCCACCACGGCCTGGTGGAAGCTGCGGCTGGCCGCTTCGGAATCGCAGGGCACGGGACTGCCGGCCATCGTGTACCAGTCCGAGGACCCGGTGTACTGCACAGCTACGTGCGCCAGATTCTCCGACCAGGTCGTGTGGATGGTCAGATCGCCGTTCATCACGCCGATCTCCTCCGCGCGCACCGCGCCGGGGAGTGCGTGGATCCCGACAGTGGTCCAAGATGCCCAGGTCATGATGTTCCCCTCGGCGGCAAGGGCACCGGCCGGCGGCCGGGCGCGGTGTCTTTCAGTTTCGCACCTGCCGTCCGGCGGCGCACCGCATGCGGGGGCCCGGATTCCGCCACCGGCCCTCGACGCCCTGTGACCGCCCGCTCACGCCGTGACGGCAGGCGCGACCCATGGCGGACGGCTGTGCACCGGTGCGGTCCCCGGCGCCGCAGGGCGGGACTCAATCGATGACCGTATGGAAGAACGTGACCCCGGCGCCGAACGCCGCTCCGCCGACCAGGGTGGCGGACGCCAGGGTTCCGCCGTTGACACAGGTGAGCACACCGGCGCCGAGGGCGGTGAGGGCGCCTAGGAGGAAGATGACGGCGGCGCGCTGGCTCAGCAGGGCTGATCTGTTCTCGGACACATCAACTCCGATCTGCGCGGGAGCGGAGGACCGCTCGGGGCGGATGCTGATGCTCTGATCGATCTTCTCACCTCCCGCCCCGAATCCCCGGTAGCACACGCTGTCGGCGCAGGTCGGCCACTCGAACCGGGCAGTCAGTCGGCCGCCGGCCGGCGGGTGACCGCGAGCACCGCCATGTCGTCGTCGCGCGGCCCGCCGGTCCACCGCTCGACCTCCCGCACCAGGACGTCGATCACTTCCTGCGGGCCGCCGAACGGGCCGCGGCCCGCCAGCTGCGCCGCCGGGTCGTAGAACCGCCCGCCGCGGTCCCGGGCCTCGGTCACCCCGTCGGTGACCAGCAGCACGGTGCTGTCCACCGGGAACGGCACGTCGACCGGCTCCGGCCGGGCCACCGCCAGCTCGCCCAAACCCAGCGGCAGCCCCGGTTCACCGGTCGCAAGCGCCCGCACCTCACCGTTCCGGCACAGATACGGCGCCGGATGGCCGCAGTTCAGCAGCCGCAACTCACCACTGCCCGGCCCAACTTCCCCCAGCAGGGCGGTGATGAAGCCCTCCAGACGGCTCTCCTGGGAGAGTTGCTCGCCCGCGCGCAGCAGCGACCGCTCCAGCCGCTCGGCCAGCCCGGTCAGCTCCGGCTCCTGCTCCGCCGCCTCCCGGAACGCGCCCAGCAGCACCGACACCGCGCTCACCGCGCCCAGCCCCTTGCCCCGCACGTCGGCGATCAGCAGCCGCACCCCGTACGGCGTCCGCTGCACGGCATAGGCGTCACCGCCGATCCGGGCCTCGCTCTGGGCGGCCTGGTAGCGGGCCGCGACGGCCAGCGGCCCGATCCGCTCCGGCGGGGCCGGCAGCACGGCGAGCTGCGCCGCCTCCGCCACCATCCGCACCACGTCCAGATGACGGCCGTGCCGGGCGATCACCCGGTTCACCCCGATGCCCATCAGCGCGGCGAACAAGGTGTTGGCCAGCTCCAGATGACCCACCGCGTCACCGGCGGTGCCGTCCTTCACCGTCAGCGCGAACACCCCGAGCACCAGCACCAGCCCGACCACGACGGTGTGCCGCAGCGTCAGCAGCGCACCCGCCGTCACACTGGCCGCGGTCAGCATCGGATCACCCCAGTAGTCCTGCGGGGACAGCGCGTCCCAGAGGAGACCGCCGGCCACCAGGACGGCCGGAGCGAGTCGCACGTAACGGGGCCAGCGCACGGCCGGCGGCCGGAGCGCGGGCGCGGACGCGTGCGGATCGGCCACCGCCGAACCGGCGCGGGTGCTCAGCGGTGCTCCGGATTGGCCTGGTCCGCGCGGCAGCCGGCGTCCCACTCGGTGCGCTGGTTGCCGTGCGCCGGGATGCCGCCCGCCCGCTTGAGCATCGCCGCGACATGCATCAGGTTCCAGCTCATGAAGGCGGTGTTGCGGTTGGTGAAGTCGTTCTCCGGCCCGCCCGAGCCCGGATCGAGGTACGACGGCCCGGGCCCGGCCTCACCGATCCAGCCGGCGTCGGCCTGCGGCGGGACGGTGTAGCCCAGGTGCTGCAGGCTGTAGAGGACGTTCATGGCGCAGTGCTTGATGCCGTCCTCGTTGCCGGTGATCAGGCAGCCGCCCGCCCGGCCGTAATAGGCGTACTGGCCACGGTCGTTGAGCACGCTGGAACAGGCGTAGAGCCGCTCGATGACCTGCTTCATCACCGAGCTGTTGTCACCGAGCCAGATCGGCCCGCACAGCACCAGGATGTCCGCGGCCAGCACCTTGCGGTACAGCTCCGGCCAGGCGTCGGACGCCCAGCCGTGCTCCGTCATGTCCGGCCACACCCCGGTCGCGATGTCCTCGTCGACGGCCCGGAGCACCTCCGTCGTGACCCCGTTGCCCTCCATGACGGCCCGGCTCCGCTCGACCAGGCCCTCGGTGTTGCTGATCTCCGGCGAGCGCTTGAGGGTGCAGTTGATGAAGAGGGCGCTCAGGTCGTCGTAGCGGTACGCGGGGGCCATCGGAACTCCTTGCACGGGCGGCTGCGCCTTCGGGGTGTCTCCCCGAGCCTTCAACCCGGCCGTGCCCCCGGCCACCCCGGACGGCCCGAACGTGTGTCACCCCTTCGCGACGAGCCCGGCGCCCGGGCGGCGTCGGCCCGGACCTGCCACGCCCGGGCTCCGAGCGCGGCGACCGCGGTCGCGTCGTACGGCGCCGGGCAGCCCGTGGTGGCCAGCGCGTCGCGTCCCGTTGCGCGGCGATGAACTCCTTGACGGCACCGGGGTGTTGACCGGCGAAGGCGTCCCGCACGGTCACGCCGTGGAGGGTGGAGCTGGTGGACGCCCTGCTCCGGGTCGATGCCGGCCCGCTGCAACGCCCGTACCAGCGTCCCGTCGGAGGCCGAGCCGACGCTGCTGCAGACGCTCTCGCCGCGCAGGTCCGACAGCGAGCGCAGCGCCGAACCGGGCTTGGCGGCGATGGTGTTGGGCGCTCCGCGCAGGTTTTGTCGACGCAGAGCGTGCAGCCGTCGGTGCACTGGGACCCGTCGTTGCACTTGGATCGTCGATGGTCACGGGCACGTCGGCCCGTTGCGACGTCAGAGGCATGGCGGTCTCCAGGAAGCGGGGCAGCGGGGCAGGCCCGGGGAGGCTGGGGGATCGGGAGGCGGGAGCGGGGCGCGGACCGCGTGGGGGAGCGGCCCGGCGAGCGGCCGGGGCGCTCGGCGGGTATGCACCGCGGTGCCGCCGGCCGGACCACCCGGCCCCCGTGTCGGCAGGCCGGCCGCGCCGCCTCCGGTTAGCGTCGAGCTCCAAGGCTCCGCCGCCGCGCCCGGGAGGTTGCCGCATGGCCACATGGCCGGCCGTGCTCTTCGCCCTGCTCGCCGCGGCCAGCAACGCGCTGGCCACGGTGTTGCAGCGGCGTGCGGCCCGCACCGTCCCGCTGGCCCGCGGCCTGCGCGTGGGCCTGCTCGTCGACCTGCTGCACCGGGCCGCCTGGCTCGGCGGCATGCTCGCCGTCATCGCCGCGGCCTGCTTCCAGGCGCTGGCGCTCTCCCAGGGCGCGCTGTCCGTGGTCCAGCCGATCTTCGTCCTCGAACTCCCGCTGGCCCTGCTCATCGGCCGGCTGCTGCTCGGCGGGCGGATCTCCCGCGGCGGCTGGACCGGCGTGGCGCTGATCGTCGTCGGCCTCGGCTCCGCGCTGGCCGCCGCCGCCCCCACCATCGGCACCGACCACGCCCCGCTCAGCCGCTGGGTACTCGCCCTGGCGGTGTGTGCCGCGGTGGTCGGGTCCGCGGTCGGAGCCGCGCTGCGCCGCGGGGCCGGCGGCGTACGGGCGGCCTGCTTCGCCGCCGCCGCGGCCGTCTCCTACGCCCTGACCGCGGCCCTGATGAAGGACGCCACGCACGCCTGGCAGACCGGCGGCCCGGCCACCTTCTTCGCCTCCTGGCAGACGTACGGGTTCGCGGTCGTCGGCGTGCTGGCCCTCTTCCTCTTCGAGAACGCCATGCAGTCCGGACCGCTGACCGCCTCCCAGCCGGTGCTCACCCTCGGCGATGCGCTGGTGAGCCTGTCGCTGGGCGTCACCCTCTTCGACGAACGGGTCCGCACCGGCTGGTGGCTGATCCCCGAATGCGCCGGCATCGCCCTGGTCCTGTGGGGCGCCCTTTATCTCTCCCGCGTCGCACTGACCAGAGACGTGGTCACCGGCCAGGACACCCCTTCGGCGGTAAGTGACCGGCCCGCCCGCTGATCGTTCACCGGAGATGAACCACACCCACCACACCAGCACCGCCAGAACCGTCCTCGCCACGGCTACCGCCGCCACGGCCCTCGCCGTCTCCCTGCTCGGCCCTGCCGCACCGGCCCGCGCCGACGGCCGTCCGATGCCCGACGTGACGGGCAAGAACCTGGTCGCCGCCTACGGGGAGCTCAACTACAACACCACCGTCCGGTTCCGGGACGGCCGCGGAGCCGGCCGCCTCGTGCTCTGGCCGGCCTCGTGGAAGGTCTGCGGTCAGGACCCGGCACCGGGCACGCCGATGGACGACCGGAAGATCACGCTCACCGTGGTCAAGGCCACCGAGGAGTGCGCGGCACCCACAGCGTGAGGACCACCCCGGCGCGGCCGCCCCGGAATGCCTCCGTCCCCGGGCGCGCAGCACCCTCTCCAGGGCGCTAAGCTTGCTAGGTACAAGCAATCTATTCGCCGGATCGAGCCGGATCGATGCTTCACCGCTAAGGATCAACACGATGAGTAAGGGTCTCGTGCCGGGATGTGACCGGGCGGCCCCGCGGATCACCGTCGAGTCGGCGCTGGAAGAGGCGGCGGCCGGGCTGGGAACGGAGATCGTCCGTTTCTCCCGGCTGCTCGCGGCCTGGAAGCAGCGGGCCAAGACCGACGGCGGCGCCGCGGACCGGGTGCTGCTGGCCCGGCTGGTGGTCGGCGGCGACATGCGGGCGACCGACCTGGCCGCCGACGCGTTCCTGGACCTGTCGACGGTCAGCCGCCAGGTGCGTTCGCTGGTCGAGCGAGGGCTGGTCGCCCGCCGTCCCGACCCCGAGGACCGCCGCGGGTCACTGCTGGCCGCGACCGACGCCGGACGGGCCGCGTTCGAGAACTACCGGCGTCAGCGCGACGCCGAACTGGCCGCGCTCCTCGCACCGTGGTCGCCCCAGGACCGGGCCGACCTCATCCGGCTGCTGGGCCGGCTCAACGAGGACATGGCGACACGACAACACACACGGCTGGGTCCCGGGGGAGACCAGGGTGCCGCCGTGGAGCAGGGAGAGATACGTACATGAGCACCACCTCCCCGCCCGAGGCGGGAGCCAAGGCGATACCCGGGTCCGGAGTACTGACCCACCGTCAGATCCTCACCATCCTCAGCGGCCTGATGCTCGGCATGTTCCTCGCCGCGCTCGACCAGACCATCGTCAGCACGTCCATCCGGACCATCGCCGACGACCTGCACGGCCTCAGCCAGCAGGCCTGGGCGACCACCGCCTACCTGATCACCTCGACGATCGCCACCCCGCTGTACGGCAAGCTGTCCGACCTGCACGGCCGCAAGCCCTACTACCTCACCGCCATCAGCATCTTCGTCATCGGCTCGGTGCTGTGCACCTTCTCCACCTCGATGACCGAACTCGCCGCGTTCCGCGCGGTGCAGGGGCTCGGCGCCGGCGGTCTGATGTCGCTGGCGCTGGCGATCATCGGTGACATCGTCCCGCCCCGCGAACGCGCCCGCTACCAGGGCTACATGCTCGGCACCTTCGCCACCTCCAGCGTCGCCGGACCGCTGATCGGCGGCGCGCTGGCCGGCCAGGACCAGCTGCTGGGCGTCACCGGCTGGCGCTGGGTCTTCCTGGTCAACGTGCCGATCGGCATCATCGCGCTGTTCGTCGTCGCCAAGGTCCTCAACATCCCGCACACCCGGCGCGACCACCGCATCGACTGGTGGGGCGCGCTCACCATCTCCGTCGGCGTCGTCCCGCTGCTGCTCGTCGCCGAGCAGGGCCGGGAGTGGGGCTGGGACTCGTCCCGGTCGATCGCCTGTTACGTCATCGGCGCGGTCGGCATCCTCGCCTGGATCTTCGTGGAGCGGTGGATCGGCGAGGACGCGCTGATCCCGATGCGGCTGTTCCGCAACGGCACCTTCAGCAAGACCAGCCTGATGTCCGTGCTGATCGGCATGGGCATGTTCGGCGGGATGCTGATGATCCCGCAGTACCTCCAGATCGTGAAGGGCGCCAGCCCCACCAAGTCCGGCCTGGAGATGCTGCCGCTGATGGCGGGCATGTTCATCGCCTCCATCGCGTCCGGCCAGATCACCGCCAAGACCGGCCGCTACAAGGTCTTCCCGATCGTCGGCACCGCGCTGATGATCGCGGCGATGCTGCTCTTCCACTACCGCGTCCAGTGGGACACCCCGCTGGGGGAGACCATGGCCTACATGCTCGTCTTCGGCCTCGGCCTGGGCGGATGCATGCAGACCCTGGTGCTCGCGGTGCAGAACGCCGTCCCGCCCAAGGACATGGGCGTGGCGACCGCGTCGTCCACCTTCTTCCGGCAGATGGGCGCCACCGCCGGTACCGCGATCTTCCTGTCGGTGCTGTTCAGCACCGTCGGCGACAAGATCGCCTCGGCCTTCCGGGACGCGGCGGGCACCAAGCGCTTCCAGGCCGCCCTGCACGACCCCGCCGTCCTGCACGACCCGGCCAACAAGCCGGTGCTGGACATGCTCAAGCACCCGGGCAACGGCAACTCCTCGGGCGTGCTCAGCGATTCGTCGTTCATCCAGCAGCTCGACCCGCGGCTCGCCGAGCCGTTCAAGCGCGGCTTCGCCGACTCGATGCACACCGTGTTCCTCATGGGCGCGGTCGTCGTGGCGCTGGCGTTCCTGCTGATGTGGTTCATCAAGGAGGTGCCGCTGCGGCAGATCTCCGGGCTGCAGGCGCGGGCCCAGGCGGAGGCCGAGGCCAACGGCGAGGCCCCGCCCGCCGCGGAAGCCGCCGAGGCCCCGGCCGAACCGGCGGAACCGGCGGAACCGGCCGCACCCGCCGCCCCGGCCGGTGACGCCGTACCGGTGCCGGCGCACACCCCGGCGACCGCCGCCGCCGACGCCACCGGGCCGGCCATCAGCGGCGCGGTCCGGGACGGCTCCGGGCAGCCGGTGACGGGCGCCGCGGTCACCCTGATCAGCGTCGGCGGCCGGCAGCTCGGACGTACCCGGACCACGGACGACGGCGGCTACGCGCTGCCCACCACGGGCGCCGGCACCTATGTGCTGATCGCCTCCGCCGGTGCCCGGCAGCCGCAGGCCGTGACCGTGGTGGTCGGCGACGGACCGCTCACCTACGACCTGGTGCTCAGCGGCGCCGCCGGGCTCGCCGGCGAGGTCCGCGAGGAGAAGGGTGACGAGCCGGTGCCCGGCGCGCTGGTCGTGGCAACCGACGTGCGCGGCGAGGTCGTGGCCTCCGGTGTGGCCGGCCAGGACGGCGGCTTCGCCTTCGGGGAACTGACCCCCGGCAGCTACACCCTGGCCGTCAGTGCCGAGCAGCACCGCCCCTCCGCCCTCCAGGTGGAGGTCACCGCCGGCACCCGCAACTGGTACGAGATCCGGCTGACGCTCGGCGCCCAGGTCCGCGGCACCGTCCGCACCGCCCAGGGAGCCCCGGTGGACGACGCCCGGGTGACCCTGCTCGACCCGGCGGGCAACGTGGTCGGCACCGCCACCAGCGGCCAGGACGGCGAGTACGTCTTCACCGACCTCGACAGCGGCGACTACACGCTGATCGCCAGCGGGTACCCGCCGGTCGCCACTCCGCTCCGGCTCGGGGCCGCCGGGCAGAGCGACTGCGACATCGAGCTGAGCCATGACGCGGTGAACTGACAGCTCGGTCGGCGGTGTGCGGGGCCCGGTGTGTGAGCGCACCGGGCCCCGCACCGGTTTGGCGGACCCGGCCCCGGCTACGTACAGTTCCGCCGGTACAGCAATCGAACACAGATCCAGGAAACGGCAGCGGCGAATGACGGTGACCGAAACAGGCCGGGCCGAGGGCACGGGCATCGACGCGGAGCGCATGGCCATCTGCCTGAGCGTGCTCCAAGAGCTGGACGCGCTGCCGATCGACCACCCCGACGCGGTGACCATACGCCGCGCCACCTCCGGCATTTACCGCAAGGTCAAGCAGCGCCGGCGGCAGGAGTCCCGGGCGGCGAAGACGGCCAACGACCGGGCGGTCACCGCGGCCACCGCCACCGGAGCACCCGACCGGATCGACGACGAGACCCAGGGCCTGGCCCTCACCAGCTCCGTCACCACGGAGATCGCCGGCATCCTGACGCGCCCGCGCTCCTGCTACGTCTGCAAGAGCCGCTACACCGAGGTCGACGCCTTCTACCACCAGCTGTGCCGCGACTGCGCCAAGGAGAACCGCGCCCGCCGCGACGCCCGCACCGACCTCAGCGGCCGGCGCGCCCTGCTCACCGGCGGCCGCGCCAAGATCGGCATGTACATCGCGCTGCGGCTGCTCCGCGACGGCGCGCACACCACGATCACCACCCGCTTCCCCCACGACGCGATCCGCCGCTTCACGGCCATGCCCGACAGCGCCGACTGGCTGCACCGGCTGAAGATCGTCGGCATCGACCTGCGCGACCCGGGGCAGGTCCTCGCGCTCGCCGACGCGGTCGCCGCCGAAGGCCCGCTCGACATCCTCATCAACAACGCCGCACAGACCGTGCGCCGCTCACCCGAGGCGTACGGACAGCTCCTCGCCGCCGAGTCCGCGCCGCTGCCCGCCGGCGAACTGCCCGCCTCCCTGGTCCTCGGCCACTTCGGCAGCGGCGCTCCCGCCGCACTGCCCGCCGCCCCGGGCGCCACCGGCGCACTGACCGCCGACGACGTCACCGCACTCGCCCTGACCACCGGCTCCGCCACCCCCGCCCGGATCGCCGCGGGCACCGCGATCGACGCCGGCGGGCTGGTGCCGGACCTGCACGCCACCAACAGCTGGATCCAGAAGGTCGACGAGGTCGACCCGGTCGAGCTGCTGGAGGTCCAGCTGTGCAACATGACCGCACCGTTCCTGCTGGTGAGCCGGCTGCGCCCGGCGCTCGCCGCATCCCCCGCGCGCCGCAAGTACGTGGTCAACGTGTCCGCCATGGAAGGGCAGTTCAGCCGCGGCTACAAGGGCCCCGGCCACCCGCACACCAACATGGCCAAGGCCGCGCTGAACATGCTCACCCGCACCAGCGCCCGGGAGATGCTGGAGACCGACGGCATCCTCATGACCGCCGTCGACACCGGCTGGATCACCGACGAACGCCCGCACCCCGAGAAGATGCGGCTGGCCGAGGAGGGCTTCCACGCCCCGCTCGACCTGGTCGACGGCGCGGCACGGGTCTACGACCCCATCGTCCGCGGCGAACAGGGCGAGGACCTGCACGGCTGCTTCCTCAAGGACTACGCGCCCAGCCCCTGGTGATCCCGGGCCGGCCCGGCCGGTGCCTCCTTCCCGCCCACCGGCACCGGCAGGGCGGTGTGCAGCCGGTCGAGCAGCGCCCTGGCCGCGGGCGTGACCGGGCCCGCCGTCCGCCAGGCCAGGGCGACCCGGCCGCGCGGCCGCGGATCGGTGAGGGCGAGGGTCCGCAGCCCGTGGTCCGCCGCGACGTCCGGCGGCAGCGCCGGGATCACCGCCACCCCGAGCCCCCGCGCGGCGAGCTGCGCCAGCACCGCCGGGGCCGCCGCCTCGAACGCGATCCGCGGCCGGATGCCGGCCTGCGCGCAGGCCCGCTCCAGCACCCCGCGCAGGCCGGTCCCGCGCGGCAGGCTGATCAGCGGACGCCCCTGGAGCTCGGCCAGCGGCACAGTGGCCCGGTCCGGCGGGGTGAGCAGCGGATCGTCCGGGGCGACCGCGGCGACCAGCGGCTGGTCGACCACCAGCCGCAGCGAGATGCCCGGCGGGGCCTCCTCCTGCGCCAGCCCGATGACCGCGAGGTCGAGCTCCCCGCCGTGCAGCGCGGCCAGCATCCGCTCCGAGGTGTCCTCGGTGAGGGAGATCTCCACCTGCGGATGGTCGTCGTGGAAAGCGGCCAGCAGGGCCGGCACCTCGAAGGCGTCGAGGGCGGCGCCCGAGACCAGGCCGAGCGCGACCCGGCCGCGCAGCAGCCCGGTGAACTCGTCGACGGTGTGCCGGATCCCGTCGACGGCGGCGAGCGCGGCGCGGGCGTACCCCAGGACCGCCGCGCCCACCTCCGTCACCGTCACCCGGCGGCCCGAACGGTCCAACAGCGGCTGCCCCAGCTCCCGTTCGAGCTGCCGGATCTGCGCGCTCACGCCCGGCTGGGCCAGGTGCAGCCGGGTGGCGGCCCGGGTGAAACCGCCCTCTTCCACGACCGCGACGAAGTACCGGAGCTGGTGGAGTTCCATGCCGGTGATCCTAACCAGCCCCATAACCACTGCTTCTGGGAGGCAGAACCAGTTGCTCTTGGACTTATGGCCGGTGGCACAAGATCCTTGACGGTATGGACATCAAAGCGGCGATAGCGGCCGAACGCCGGGAGCTGGCGGACATGTTGGACGGCCTGCCGGACGCGCGGTGGGACGCGCCGACGCTGTGCGCGGGCTGGCGGGTGCGCGAGGTCGCGGCCCATATGTCGATGGGCTTCCGTCACCCGCTGCCCAAGGTGGCGGCCGAACTCCTCAAGTCCGGTGGGAACATCAACAAGATGGCCGACCGGCTCGCCCGCAAGGACGCGGCGGCCGCCACCCCGCGGCAGCTCGCCGGCTTCCTGCGGGAGCACGCGCACCACCCCTGGAAGCCGCCGGTCGGCGGGCTTGCCTCAGCGCTGGGCCACGACGTCGTCCACGGCCTGGACATCACCGTCCCTCTGGGCATCGACCGCCGGGTACCCGAGGACCGGCTGCGCGTCCTGCTGGACCACGTCACCCTCCGGTCCGCCAAGTTCTTCGGCGCCGACCTCCGCGGTCTCGCCCTGCACGCCGACGACCTCGACTGGTCCTTCGGCACCGGCACCCCGCTCACCGGCAGTGCCCAGGACCTGCTGCTGGTCGCCTTCGGCCGCAAGCTCCCGGCGGGCCGTCTGCACGGCGCGCAGCAGGACCGGTTCCTGGCCGCCTGAGCCGCCCGGCCCCGCCGCGGCCCCGGGGAGGCCGGAAATCAGCCTGCGGGCCCGGGACCGTCCGTCGCGAAGTCGTCCGTCTTGGGGTCGTCCAGTCCGTGCCGGGCCAGCAGCGGGGCGATGTCCGGATCGCGTCCGACCACCGCACGGAACGCCGCCATGGCGTCGACGCTGCCGCCCCGGGCGAGGAGTTCCCGGCGGAAGATCTCCCCGCTCTCACGGACCGGCCGCCCGTTCTCGCGGAACCACCGCACGGTGTCCGCGTCGAGCACCTCGGCCCAGCGGTAGCCGTAGTAGCCGGCCGCGTAGCCGTGGGCGAAGATGTGGTTGAAGTAGCCGGTGCGGTACCGCGGCGGGATCGCCGCCGACGCCAGGCCCGCGCGCTCCAGGGCGGCCGCCTCGAACGCCTCGGCCTGGTCCGCGTCCGGCAGGCCGCCGTCCGCGGACAGCGAGTGCCAGGCCCAGTCCAGCACCGCGGCGGCCTGGTGCTCCACCATCCGGAAGCCCGCGCCGAAGGTCTGGGCCGCGCGCAGCCGGGCCGGCAGCTCGGCGGGCATCGGCTCGCCGGTGCGGTGGTGCCGGGCGTAGTGCGCGAGCACCTCGGGCCGCTCCGCCCACATCTCGTTGACCTGGGAGGGGAATTCCACGAAGTCCCGCGGCACCTGGGTACCGGACAGCAGCGGATACCGGACGTCCGAGAACAGCGCGTGCAGCGCATGCCCGAACTCGTGGAACAGCGTGGTGACTTCGCTCCAGGTCATGAGCACCGGTTCGCCGGCCGGCGGCTTGGCGATGTTCAGGTTGTTCACGACCACCGGCCGCTGACCCAGCAGACGGGACTGGAGGATCAGCGAGTTCATCCAGGCGCCGCCCCGCTTGGACGGGCGGGAATGGAAGTCGCCGAGGTACAGGCCGAGCGGGCCGCCGTCCGCGTCGTGCACCTCGAAGACCCGGGCGTCCGGGTGGTACGCCACCAGGTCGGGCCGCTCGGTGAAGGTGATTCCGTAGACCAGCCCGGCGGCGTGGAACACCCCGTCGTGCAGCACGGTCTCCAGCTCCAGATAGGGCCGCAGGTCGGCCGCGTCGAGGTGGAACCGCTCCTTGCGGACCCGTTCCGCGTAGTACTGCCAGTCGGCCGCGCGGATCGTCGGTACCCCGGCCGCCTCGGCCAGCGCCGCGGCCTCCCGCTCCGCGTTGGCGAGGGCGGGCCCGGTCAGCCGGGCGAACATCTCCTCCACCGCGTCCGTGGTGCCCGCCGTCCGGTCGGCGACCTCCCAGGCGGCATGGCTGGCATGGCCGAGCAGCGCGGCACGTTCGGCGCGCAGCCGGGCCACCGCCACGGCGACCGGGCCGTTGCTGTCGGTGCCGCGGCTCAGGGAGGCGGCGAGCAGCCGTTCCCGCAGCGCGGGGTCGTCCAGCGCGGCCAGTTCGGTCTGCTGGGTGAAGTTCTTCAGCACCAGCGCGAACCGGCCCTCGTGGCCCAGTGCCCGGGCGTTCTCCGCCGCGGCGGTGATCTGGTCCTCGGGGAGTCCGGACAGTTCCCCGGCGCTGTCCACGATCAGCGCCGCGGCGGCGGTGGCCGCCCGGACGTTCTGCTCGAACCGTGTGGACAGCGTCGCCAGCTCGGCGTTGATCTCCCGCAACCGGCGCTGCTGTACGGCCGTGAGCCGCGCGCCGGCCCGTACCCGGAGCGTGTGGTGCCGTTCCAGCAGCCGCAGTTGTTCCGGGTCCAGGCCGAGCTCGCCGCGCCGGGCGTGCAGCGCGTCCAGCCGCGCGAACAGGCCGGGGTCGAGCAGCAGTGCGTCGTCGTGGGCGGCCAGCCGGGGTGCTGTCTCGGCCTCCAGCGCCTCGATCTCGTCATCAGTGTCCGCCCCGGCCTTGAGGAAGAACACCCGGCGCACCCGGTCCAGCAGCGCACCGCTTCGTTCCAGTGCCTCCACGGTGTTCTCGAAGGTCGGCGGACCGGCCCGGCCGGCGATCGCCGCGACCTCGTCCAGCTGCTCGGCCATGCCGCGTTCGAAGGTGGGCAGATAGTGCTCGGTGCGGATCCGCGCGAAGGGCGGCAGCTCGTAGGGAAGATCACTCGGCTCAAAGAAGGGGTTCGCCGTCACGGGTTTTGAGCCTACGCCGGGGGCGGCTCGGCCGGGCCCGTTCCCGGGAAGCGTCAGGGGGCCTTTCGTGGTGTCATCGAAGGGCGAGGCAAGC
The DNA here is from genome assembly GCF_000720175.1 of Streptomyces sp. NRRL S-337. Taxonomy (GTDB): domain Bacteria; phylum Actinomycetota; class Actinomycetes; order Streptomycetales; family Streptomycetaceae; genus Streptomyces; species Streptomyces siderophoricus. The sequence goes on along the minus strand of NZ_JOIX01000014.1, from coordinate 82,091 downwards.
AACGCTCCTGAGACGGGAGGAATCATGGCCGGCAAGCTGCGAGCCCGAGAGATCATGACCGGCGGTGTCCGCTGTATCGGCGCGCACGAATCGCTTCAGGACGCGGCCAAGATGATGCGCGACCTGGAAGTCGGGGCCCTGCCCATCTGCGGTGACAACAACAAGCTCATGGGCATGATCACCGACCGCGACATCGTCATCACCTGCTGTGCCGAAGGTGTGGATCCGGCGACCGTGCAGGCCGGTTCGCTGGGCGGGGAACTGCACTGGATCGACGCCGAGGCGGACGCCAACGAGGTCCTGCAGACCATGGAGAACCACCACATCAAGCGCCTGCCGGTGATCGACGTCGCCGGTGGCCACCGTCTGGTGGGCATGATCACCGAACAGAACCTGGCCAAGAACCTCAGCGACCGCCAGATCGCCGAGTTCGCCACCCGCGTGTACGCGACCGCCTGAGGGGAACGCCCTCGGCGCGGCCCGCACCCGTCCGCCTGCGGGCCCGGCCCCCGGCCGGGCATGCGGGCAGGCCGTCCGCGGCGCCACGGACGGCCTGCAACCCTCACCGTGCGTCAACCGGTAACCGGGTGGGCCTGGTTACCCGGGACGATCCGGCGCGCCGGACCTCCAGAGAATCCCCATGCCCTTCGGCGGATACCGAATTCACTCGGTGGCGCCGGAGTGTCAGCGCGGTACGGCGAGCCGGGTCCCCGGGAAAATGAGGTCCGGATTCGCGCCGATCACCTTGCGGTTGACCCGGTAGAATTCCTGCCAGCGGAATCCGTGAGCGGCCGCGATACTGCTCACCGTGTCGCCGGAATTGACGACGATCGGGCCGTGGGTACTCCGATGCCGAATGGCCTTGTACCGCTTTTCGTGGAACTGCGGGTGGTGGACCCGGGCGCGGGCCGGCGCCTGGACGTGCCGCCGGGGCGCAAGGTGCGCGGTGCCGGACCGCGGAGTGCCGTGCCGGGCCGCCGAGTTGAGCCCCAGCCGGGCCGAGCAGGCGGGCCAGGCCCCCCAGCCCTGGCGCGCCAGCACCCGTTCCGCCACCTGGATCTGCCGTGCTCGGCTGGCGTGCGCGGCTCGCGAGCCGTACGCCTGGCCGCCGAACGAGCGCCAGGTGCGGTGGGCGAGCTGCAGCCCTCCGGAGAATCCGTTGCCCGTGTCGATCCGCCAGTTCCCGCTGCTCTCGCACCCGGCCAGCCGGTCCCAGGTACCGCCGCTCACCGCGGCGGCGGGCTGTTCGGTCGCCACGTTCAGCACCCCGGCCGCCAGCAGGACGGCCGCCGCCGTGATACCCCGGACCCCATTGCCCCGGAACTCGCCCCGGGTGGTCGATTCCGATACCTGAGGAAATTCCATGCGTTGCTCCCCTCGCTCGCCGCGCAGTTCCCTGGCGGCTCTTCGGAACGCCTGACGCCGTAGCGGATTTCCCGGCCGAGTGCGGTGGTGCGGGTGCTCGTGCACTCGTCGGTGAATTCCCGGTGCGGCGCCATGAATTCGACGGGCAAGAGACAACCACGCGCCGAGTTCGGCTCGGCAGAGCGCGCGGTAGCGCCGCCGCGGCCCGCCCTGCCCCCTTGTCGCGGCGGCCCGGCCGTGCCTGCGCAGGGTGCACCGGCCGTGACCGGCGGGGGCGCGCCCCCCGTGCCGTGGCGCATCCGTCCGGGGCGGCCGGCGATCACTCATCCGCTCCGGGGGGTGTCCGCCGAGCGCATCCGGACCTCTTGGTGCATGCGCTGCGCAGGCACGCATGCACCGCGCACAGGCCTCTGCCAGTGCTACGGCTCGTCGGACAGCGGGGTGTGCGGGCCACCGTCCGTACCGCCGGGGAACCCGGTGCTGCTGACGCACCGTCGCGTACGGCACGAACCCAACCACCGGGTTTCGAACGCTAGTTACCGGTGATGAAACCTCGCGTCAATGTGGCATTGATCACGCCGCATGAACAAAAGTGCAGGTCGGAAGCACAGTGTGCAATTGATCGATCACTTTCTGCTGATTCTGTGCGAAGCCTGATTAACCCTGAGGCCCCCTCTCATCGGTGAGAGGGACAGGAACGGCTTTCCGTTCCGCCCCCTCCGCAACGACGCGGAGCGGGGCTGCACCTCACAAGAAGGGAGGGCTCGTGGAGCACTTGCGGCACGAATGGCCCTGGTACGCGCTGGCACTGGTCGGCGCCTACCGGTTGACCGCCACAGGACTCGACGCCCTTGTCCGCCGCGTGCTCCGCGCCGCCTCGCAGGCCCGCGCGGAGCACCCGTACGCCCCCGCCCGTCCGTACGACGGCCCGGCCCCGCGCGGCCCCCTCGGCCCGTACCGCCCGCGCCCCGGCGCGTTCCCGGACGTCATCCGGCCGCCGCATGTACGTCAAATGGGAACGCATCCTCGCCCACGTCAACCCCAAGGCCATGACCTACACGATCCTGCACGGCGTGATCTCCGACTTCTACCGCCGCGAGATCCGCAACAGCCGGGTCCAGCCCTACGCCGACCCGCCGGACACCGCCTACCTCCAGGAGCTGCGCAGTTGCGAACCGCTCGACCTCGCCCTGGACGCACTGGAGGCCACCGCGCCGCTGCAGGCCAACTCCGTGCGCCTGCGCCACCTCGCGGGCCTCTCCTGCGAGCAGATCGCCGAGCGGCTCCACACCACCCCGGGCGCCGCCAAGGTCAGCACCAGCATCGGCCTGCAACGGCTCAAAGAGATCATGACGAACGGTTCCTGCGGGACCGGAGAGGACGCGTGATGCCCGACGACCTGCTCGTGGACCTGCTGTGCCGTCAGGCCGAGGCCATCGGCCGGGAGTTCGCCGACCACGACCCGGTGGCCTTCACCCAGCGGCTGGCCGCCCGCATCGCCGACGGCACCGGCCGGGAACCCGACCCCGTCACCCGCGGACCGGTCGGCGGCATCCGCCCCACCCCCGTCCGCCCGGCCGCCGCCCGCGGACGCAGGCGCCGCCGCCCCACCCCCCTTATGGACCCGGGCGTCCCGCCCTCGGCCGTCCTCGCCGAGGCCCGGCGGCTGTGCCACGTCGTGCTCCGCTCCAAGGACATCGACACCTTGGGCGCCTTCGCGGCCGACTACGACGCGGCCGGGGCACGCACCTTCGCCTGCCTCCTCTACACGCTCGACAAGTGGGACAGCGCCCTGTACTGGTGGCGGTTCGCGGCCGGCGCGGGCGACGAGCTCGCCGCCCACCTGCTGGCCGTGCACCACGCCGCGGTCGGCCGCAGCACCGACGCCCGGCTCTGGCGCGCCGTCGCCCGCATGATGGGCTTCGCCGCCGAACGGCACCTCCCGCTCCCGGTCCGCGGCACGACCGAACTCGCCCTGGGCTTCGCCCGCACCTGGGACCGCACCCTGCAGTCCTTCCTCCAGCACCACCACCTCCCGCGCGAACTCGCCGCCCACTGACCCCCGCCGGACCCACCGCCCGGCAGGCACGCCATGCCTGCCGGGCCTCACCCATGGGGCGCAAAGATCGCTCACCATCGAGCTCCCCGGGTGATTCCGCCCCGGGGAGGGGTACGGGCAGGGCGGGACCGGCGCGGCTCGGCACGCGCGTGACCAAGGCCGCGCGGGCGAGCGATCGAGGTCCCCGAGGCGAGCGACCAGGAGGAGCGGCGGAGATGCACACCGAAGAGAGTGACCACAGCAGCGCGGCGGGCGGGTCCGGGACCGCGGGGCCGCCCGGTGGTGCCGGCCGCGCACCGCTGGCCGGCACCGTGGCGCTGGTCACCGGCGCTTCCAGCGGCATCGGCGCGGCCACCGCGCTGGCTCTGGCCCGCGAGGGTGCGTCCGTCGCGCTGGTCGCCCGCCGCCGCGCACGGCTGACGGAACTCACCGCGACCCTCGACGAGCTGCGCGCCCCCTCCCTGGCGGTGGCCGCGGACCTGACCGACCCCGCCCTGCCGCAGCGCACCGTCGACGAGACCGTCGCCCGCTTCGGACGGCTCGACATCCTGGTCAACAACGCGGGCTACGGCGCACGCAACCCCGTCGAGCAGAGCGACCCCGAGGACTGGGACCGGATGGTCGACCTCAACCTCCGGGCGGTGCTGCGGATGTCGCACGCCGCGCTCCCGCATCTGCTCCGCGCCGCGGCCGACGCCCCGCGCGGCGTCGCCGACCTGGTGACCGTCAGCTCGGTCGCCGGCCGGGTGCCCCGGAAGGACAACAGCGTCTACTCCGCCACCAAGCACGCGGTGTGCTCCTTCAGCGAAGCGCTGCGGCAGGAGGTGACCGGCCGCGGCGTCCGGGTCGGACTGGTCGAACCGGGCATGACCACCACGGAGATGACGCTCGGCAGCCAGGCCGCCGCGGCGCACGGAATGCCGCAGGAGAGCTGGCTGCGGGCCGAGGACATCGCCCGCTCCCTCACCTTCATGGTCACCCAGCCGGCCCACGTCGCGATCAACGAGATCACGGTCCGGCCGACCGCCCAGGAACGCTGACCCCCGGCGCACGGGGCAGGGGCGCACAGCGAGCCGGGGAGGGGCGCACGCCGACATGCCGGGCGGCCGGGGGAGGGCTACCGTCGGGGCCGTGCGACTCCTGCTCCTCTCCGACACCCATCTGCCCAAGCGCGCCAAGACCCTGCCGCCCCAGTTGCTCGACGAGGTACCGCGCGCCGATGCCGTCCTGCACGCCGGGGACTGGGTCGACACCGCCACCCTGGACCTGCTCCAGGCCCGCGCCCACCGGCTGATCGGGGTGTACGGCAACAACGACGGCCCGGAACTGCGCGCCCGGCTGCCCGAGGTGGCCCACGCCGACCTGGCGGGCCTGCGGTTCGGCGTGGTGCACGAAACCGGCCCCGCCCAGGGCCGGGAGCGCCGCTGCGCCGCCCGCTTCCCCGACCTCGACGTCCTGGTCTTCGGGCACAGCCACATCCCCTGGGACTCGGTCGCCGACCGCCGGCTGCGCCTGCTCAACCCCGGCTCCCCGACCGACCGCCGACGCCAGCCGTACTGCACGTACATGACCGTGGAGATCGCCTCCGGCCGGCTGACCGAGGTCGAGCTGCACCGCCTGCCCCCGCGGACCTGAGCCCCGGCGGCGGCGCCCCTCAGTACCCGAGCAGCCCCCGTACGTACGCCGCCTGTCCCGCGTGCTGCAGACCGTCGGCGATCACGCTGACGAGGCGGACGCCCATGGTGACCGGCGGGGTCCAGGACCGGTCGACGACGCGCTTCAGGTCCTTGTCGGCGATGCCGGCGAGATACTGCACCGTGCTGTCGTGGACGACCTCGTGGTAGCCGGTGAGCAGTTCCTCGCCGATGTCCTTCACCGCCGCCACCTCCTTGCGGGAGTGGCCGTAACCGGTGTCATCGGCCGAGAACGGCAGCCCGAAGCGCTCGCACCAGCCGTCCGACGTCCACAGCTGCTCGGTGCCGGCCACCCCGGCCAGGTGATCGTCCTGGATCCGGGTCAGATGCCAGACCAGCCAGCCGATCGAGTTGGCGTCGTCCTCGGGACGGGTGCTGAGCTCGTCCGGACCGAGTCCGGTGACCGCCTCCTCGACGGCCTCCCGGATACGGCCGAAGGCATCGACGAGCAGGTCCGTGCTGGCGGTCATGACAGCCTCCTTGGCGGCGACACAGTTCCCCCGCGGCGCGCCCATCGTCGCAAGCCCGGCGCACGAATCGTGGGAGGCCGGTCCGTCCGCGTCACCACCGCGGAGGCCGCCGGCGGCCGGATCCGGCGTATCCGATATTCCGGGTCGGTCACGGCTGCAACCAGCGAGTGGGGCAAACAGTCCTACCGGGCATGAAAAGACGATTCTCGCTGCGCATACCCCGGCGCGTCCCGGGGCGGTCCGGCGCCGGACGCCGGGCCGCCGCCGCGCTCGCCCTCACCACGCTGACCGTTCCGCTGACGGTCGCCCTGGGCTCCCCGGCCCAGGCCGCCACCGCGGCCGCTGCCTGCACCGCGTCCCGCGGCCCCTACCAGAAGCAGGCCGAGCGCTTCCTCGGACTGCCCGTGGACGGCCGGCAGTCGGCCGCCGACTGCCGTGCGATCCGGGCCTTCCAGACCAGTCACGGCATCACCCCGAACATCGGGTACGCCGGGCCCGTCACCTGGGGCGTGATGAGTCTGGTCGCCCAGCAGCGGGCGGCCGGCCACAACCCCAACAAGGCGCACCACTGCCCGACCACCAAGGGCCGCATCGCCTGCGTCGACCTCACCCGCCAGCTCAGCTGGATCCAGGACGGCTCCCGGCTGGTCTACGGGCCGGTGCCGATCCGCAGCGGCCGGGACGGGTACGAGACCCGCACCGGCGCCAAGAAGATCTACTGGCGTCATCTGCACCACGTCTCGACGCTGTACCACGTGGCCATGCCGTACAGCCAGTTCTTCGACGGCGGCCAGGCCTTCCACTCCATCAGCGGCAGCGTCTGGTCGGCCCCCGGCTCGCACGGCTGCGTCAACATGCGCAGCGGCGACGCCGCGAAGTACTGGTCCCTGCTGCGGACCGGCGACGACGTCCACGTCTACGGACGCAAGCCCGGCACCTGACGGGCCGGGCGAGGGGGCCGGGCGAGGGGGCCTGGTGACGGGGCCGGGTGACGGCCGGGGGTGAGGCGCCGCGGAACGGGCCGTCGCTCCCGGCCGCCCGCTCAGTCGGTGGCCAGCAGCGTGTACAGCGCCATCGGCGTCACATAGCCGGACCAGCGGCCGTCCGCGAAGAGGTGCACCCCGCCGTCCTGGTAGCACTGGTCGACGAGCTGGGAGCAGATCATGTGCCGGGTGCTGGCGACATAGCGGCGCAGGCCCGGCACGGGCACATGGAACCGGTGCGTGGCGATCGCGAGGTAGTCGAGGAAGCTGTAGGGCACGCCGACATAGCGCGTGGCGGCCCGGCAGATGGCCGAGCGCTGCTGTTCGGTGAGCCCTTCCGGGCAGACGTAGAGCACCTCGGCGCCGTCGTACCCGGCGAGCGGCCGGATGCGCGCCCCGCCGGGCTCGGCCTCCAGCAGCCGGTTGTCCGGCAGGACCAGGAAGGCGTGTTCGTAGTCGGCGAAGCCGTCGCCGTTGATCCACTGCCCGAAGCGGATCATCCGGCCTGTGACGCCGTTGATGCGGGTGAGCCCGATGTCGCCGGGCTGGGGGTAGGTGTGCTTCATGAGCGGCTCCCGGGAGCGCGGAAGGGTGAGGCGCGGAGGGGGAGAAGGAGAGAAAGGGGAGGTGCGGAGAAGTGGTGCGGAGAAGTGGTGCGGAGAGGTGATACCCGCTGTAGGTGCCTGTGCACCCTGGGTGAGGGGGCGGAAATCCGCTCAGTTCCGCCGGTCCGCCGCCGCTTCCCCGATGGCCGTGAGGATGTCGCGGGCCCAGTGGGCGGGCGGCGGATCGTCGAGCAGCGCCGCCAGGCGGCCGAGGTGGGCGGTGCGTTCGCCGGGCGTCATGGTCAGCGACCGGTGCAGCGTGTCGACGAGGTCCTGCGGTGACCGCGGGTCGGTGAGCAGGGCGGCGGTGCCCAGCTGGGCGGCCGCGCCGGTGTGCCGGGAGAGGATGAGGACCCCGGGACGACCGGTCGCGGCGTGGCTGGCGATGAACTCCTTCGCGGTGAGGTTCATCCCGTCCTGGAGAGAGGTCACCCAGAACACCTCCGCCGCGAGGTACTGGTCGACCACCTCGGCGAACGGCCGGGCCCGCGGCAGATAGTCGATCGGCCGCCAACTTCCGTCGCCCCAGCGGCCGTTGACCTCGTCGATGGCGTGCTCCAGAGCCGCCCGGGTGGTGTCATGGATCCGGATCCCCGGCTCCGGCGGCGGACACACCAGCCGGAACACCAACGCGCCGCGCAGCGACGGACGTTGGGCGAGCAGTGCGTCGATCGCCCGGACCTTCTCCAGGGGCGCCTTGGCGTAGTCGAGCCGTTCCACCGACAGGACCAGGGCCGGCCCGCCGCGGGCCGTATCGGCGCGGACACTGCGCGCGCGGGCCAGCTCTTCGACGGCCCGGCGGTCGATGCCCAGCGGATGCACACCCGTACGCGGCATCCGCGCGGCACCGGCCAGCACCTGCCGGAAGTGGCCGGCGAACGCCTCGGTGTGGAACCCGGCCCAGTCCAGGCAGGCGAGGGAGTCGCGCAGCTGCCCCGCGGTCGGCAGCCGGCCGAAGGCGTCCGCCGGGGGAAAGGGCGTGTGGTGGAACAGCCCCAGCCGCAGATCCGGGCGCGCGACGCGCAGCATGCCGGGCACCAGCCACAGGTTGTAGTCGTGCAACCAGACCGTGGCGTCACGGGCCGCATGGGCGCTGAGGTGGTCGGCGAAGCGGGCATTGAACCGTTCGTAGTGACGCCAGGCCGAGGCGCTGTACCGCATCCGGCCGGGCTGCGACATCAGCACCGGCCACAGCGTCTCCTTGCACGCGCGGTGGAAGTACTGCCTCCACTGCACGCCGTCCACCGGCAGGAACGCCAGCGGAAGCCCGGTGTGGTGCGGACGGCCGGGCTCCGCAGCGGGGTGCGGTGCGGTGCCGTCCTCGACCAGCGCGGTGGCCCACACCCCGTCCGGCCCGTCGGCGCCGAACAGGCCCTGAAGGGTGGGCAGTACGCCGTTGGGGCTCACCGGCCGCCGCCACCGCCCGTCGGCCCAGCGCACCGGCGGCCGGTGGTACCCCACCACCACGGCGTGCGTGCGCTCGATCCAGCCCAGGCCTTCCAGGGCGGCGAGGATGCCGGCCGCACCGGCCCGGCCCGGCCGGTACACCTCGGCGCGGTCCGCGATCCGCTTCCGCAGGGCCGGCTCCGCCTCGCTCATCAGGACGCCGTGGGCGCCGAGTTCGAACAGCGACAGGTCGTTGAGCGAGTCGCCCGCCACCAGCACCGACTCCATGGACCACTGCAGCTTGCGGGCGAGCAGGGCGAGCGCCCGGCCCTTGCTCGCCGGGGCGGGCAGCACATCGAAGTAGCGCCCCGCCGAGTACGTCCAGACGCAGCCCAACCCCCGTACCGCGGCGGCGATGTCGTCGGTGAGCCGCCCGGGGCGCAGGAAGAACGAGCAGCGGCCCTCCTGCACCACCCCTTCCTGGTACTCCAGTTCCGGGAACCGCGCCATCCGCTCACGCACCCGCCCGTGTCCCGGCCAGCCTTCGCGCAACTGGTTCTGCACCACGTCGACGCGGCTCCGGTCCGATCCGTCGATCACGCTCGCCCCGACGTCGGCGATGATCCACCGGGGCCGGGGGACCAGCGGGTCCCGGTCCAGGATCCGCTCGACGGACGCCAGCGAGCGGCCGGTGGCGAACACCACGATCACCTCCGGGTGCCGGTCCAGTGCCGCCCGCAGCCGCCGGCGGTCCGCGCGGTCACCGCCGAGCAGGGTGCCGTCCAGGTCGGTGACGAGCACCTTCGGCGCGGGGGCGGGCCGTTCGTCCGGTCGCGGCGATGTCATGGTGCCCCCGTTGTCCTCGGATGCCGTGTGGTGGAACGCGGAAGAAGCTCAGTCGTGGTGCGTGGGGGTGCCGCCGGGTGATCCGGGGAGACGCGCGAGCCAGCGCTCCAGGCCCGCCGCGTCCGGTGCGGCGGCCGAACCAGTGGCCGTGACGGCCGCCGCACCACAGGCGACGCCGGCGGCCAGGCACTCGGCGAGTGTCCCGCCCGCCAGCCGCCGGTGCACGAAGCCCACGTTGAAGCAGTCTCCCGCTCCCGTGGTGTCCACGACCTCCACCGGCACCGACGGCTGCGCGATCCGTACCCCGTCCTCGGCGGCCAGGGCGCCCGCGGCGTCCTGCTTGACCACGACGGTACGCACGAGCCCGGCCAGCACCTCGACCGCGTCCGCCACGGAACCGGCCCCCGTCACCCGTAGCGCCTCCGCCGCGTTGGGGGCGAACACGGCCACCCTGCCGAGCACCTTCGCCACCTCGGGCATGTCCACCGTGCCCGCGAAGTCCTGGCAGTCCATGAACACCTCCGCCCCGACGCGGCCGGCAACGTCCAGCGCCGCGGACACCCCGGGCCCGTACTGGAGATGCGGCAGCATCACCAGCGCCGGCCGGTGGATCTCGATCAGTTCGGCCAACGGGCGGACGGCGACCGGGTCCTCGTAGGACACCATGGCGCGGTCGTCCGGCCGGGACAGGGCGACCGTCACCCTGCGCACGGGGCCCGGATGGTGCCGGAAGCCCCGCTCGTCCAGGCCCTGGTGGCGCGCGGCGGCCAGCACCTCCCGGCTGAACGGGTCGGTACCGAAGTCCGTCGCCCAGACGACCTCCCGGCCCAGCCGCCGCAGCCCCATGGCGAGGGTGTACGCCCCACCGGGCGCCATGCCGAAGCCGTCGGCCCACACTTCCTTCCCGTACGCGACGGGTTCCGCCGGTTCCCGGAACACCAGATCCACCGAGTAGGACCCGGCCACCAGCACCCGGCCGTCCACCGCGCCACGCCCATGCGTCATGGCGGGACTGTAGGCAGCCACGCAGCGCAACAAACCTGTCACGGAGGTGAATTGGCCGAAATGGCGGTCTTTCCCGGCCGGCGCGGCCCGAAGTGCGGCCTTGGGTCGCGGCTTTGGGACGCGGCCTTGGGTCATGCCCCCGCCGCGCGGCACGGCCCTCGTCGGTGAGGGACAGGGCGGGGAGCGCGTCGCGACGGGTTACGTCCTCGCGATGATCCGCGGTTTCCGCCACCGGATCATCGCCGAGTCCACCGCCGGCTGGCCCACCGAGGACCGCGCTGCCCTGGCCCGCCCGCTGACCCGCTTCGTCCGGGACTTCGAGGCCACCACTACGGGCGCATGACCTGCTGTCGTCCGCGGGCCGCCCCCGCGGCGAACCGTGCCGGCGTCGTGCCCACGTGACGGGTGAAGTGCCGGTTCAGATGCGCCTGGTCGTGGAACCCGACCGCCGCCGCGACCGCGGCCGGCCGCCGGCCGTCGAGCAGGAGCCGGCGCGCCCACTCGATCCGCTTGCCGGTCAGATAGGTGTGCGGCGGCAGCCCGTAGGTCTGTTTGAAGCAGCGGATCAGATGCGTCGGGTGGGCGTGCAGGGTGGCGGCGGCCTCCTGCAGCGAGAGGCCGGCGCTGACGCGGGCGTCGAGCAGCTCCCGCAGCGCGGCGGCCAGCCGGCTTCCCTCGCGGCCGGGCGCGCGGGGCCGCCAGGTGGCGAGGTGCCCGTGCAGCCGCTCCCGTACGAACGCCAGCCGGGATTCGGCCTCGAACGTGTCGCCGGTGGCATCGAGGGCCGTGTGCAGCTGGTGGATGCGGCGGCGCAGCAGGGCGTCGTCGAGCAGGGGCCGGTCCACCGCGCGGCCGGTCAGCCGCTCGGGAAGCACGGACGTGTCGAGGTAGAGCACCCGCTTGCGGAAGCCGCCCGCGGTGACCGTCCGGCCGTCGTGGGGGACGCCGGGAGGCAGCAGGACGACCGTCCCCGTGCCGGTCGCGTCATGACGGTCGCGGTCGAGTGCGAAGTCGACCGTTCCGTCGTCGAGGATCATCAGGTCCCAGGTGTCATGGGTGTGCGCCGGGTAGGCGTGGTCGGTGAAGTGCGCATGCAGGACTTCGGAGATGCCCGGCACGGAGGGCCGCCAGGCCGTGACCGACGTACGGGGCGGGACGACCGGCGTACGGGGCCGGGACGGGGTCGGGGGCCGGTCTGCAGTCATGTCAGGAACGTACAAGACCGCCGAGCGCGGCGTCCGGGAGGCTGTCACCAGTCCGGATGCGAACGGTCCGGGCCGACGAACGGTAAGGAAGGACCGGTATGCCCCAGGCTCCCGTCGCGATCAATCTCGCGGACAAACTCGCGCAGTTCTCCGACCTGTGGTCGCAGAAGAAGGTGGCCGGCCTCAATGACTACGAGGTCAAACTCGCCAAGCTGAAGGGGGAGTTCGTCTGGCACACCCACGAGGACACCGACGAGCTGTTCCTGGTGATCAGCGGCCGGCTCACCATCCAGCTGCGGGACGGCGATGTGGTCCTCGGCCCCGGCGAGTTGTTCGTCGTGCCCCGCGGCGTCGAGCACTGCCCGGTGGCGGACGAGGAGACCGCGGTCCTGCTGCTCGAACCGGCCGGCACGCTCAACACCGGTGATGCCGGAGGCCCGAGGACGAAGGCGGCCGAGGTCCTGGACTAGGGGAGCCGCCGGCCCCCTCCGGTCGGTGTGCCGCCTCCCGTCGTCCGGGAGGCGGCACCGGCGCAGGTGTCAGTGCTGCACCACGAACGCCCGTCCGTGCTTGCTGCCGGCCGCGCACGACGACTTCTCGGCGGCCGTCATCTTGCGGGTCTTGACCGTCACCGCGTTGCTCTGCCCGTCCGTCCCGTTGGTCGCGGGACCCGTGACGGTGTCCGGCACGAACCAGTAGTAGTGGCCCCACTTCGGGCTGTCGTAGTGCGTCTGCCAGGTGCCGGAGACCGTCTGCATGACCTGCGCGCGGGAGATCCAGCCGACCTCACCGGGCTTGACGGTCATGGTGAGGGAGCTGTTCTCGGTGTGCGAGCTGGACCAGGTGTGGCTGTACGTCGCGGTGACGCTCAGGTCGATCAGACCGGCGATCTTGCCGCCCGCGGTCACCGAGACGCCCGCGGAGTCCGTCGAACCCACCGTGTCCGACCAGCCCATCGACTGGGTGGCGTCCGAAGTGCTGCAGTTGTAGAGCGAGTCGGAGACCTGGTGGAAGTCCCCGAGGTAGGCCTTGCCGAGCACCGGCTCGTTGAAGCTGCACTTGCCCTCACCGGAGGCGCAGTCCGCCATCAGCTGCTCGCGCGTCGGATCGTCCGCCGCGACGGCCGGTGCGGCCATCGCGGTCACCAGTCCCAGCGCCACCGCGGACAGCACCGCTCCGCGGCCCGCCGACCGTATGCCGCCCCTCGTCCACCGGCTCGTCCCCCGGGTCATCGTGGTCATCGTGCGCCCGCTCCTCGTGTCTCTTCCCCCGTGTCCATCGCTGTTGCCATTGAGACTGGAGTGAAAAGTGATTCAACTACACCAAGAATTCGTAAAGTTGTAGTTGATGATGCAATAGGGCGTTTAGAGGGGATGTGAAGTGCCCGCCCCTTTGAGGACGGTGTGGACGGTGCGGGACACGAAGTCCTGGTCCAGCGGGAGTTGACGCAGCGTCAGGCGGAACCAGGCGGCGCCGGCCAGTAGGTCCACCAGCAGTGTGGGGTCGGCGTCCGCCGCGAGTTCGCCGCGGGCGACGGCCCGGTCGAAGACCGGCAGCTCCCGCGCGAGCCGGTCGGCGAAGAACTCCCTTATGTGGTCGGCGAGTTCGGGACTGTGGGTGACGGCGCCCAGCGTGGCCACCGCGACGTCGCAGGACGGCGGTGCGGTCAGGAGGGTGACGATCGCTCCCAGCAGGGCCTCCAGATCGCCCTGGAGGCTCCCCGTGTCGGGCAGGTCGAAGTCGAGCCGCCGCGCCCCGATGAGCGCGGCACCCAGGAGGGCGCCCTTGGACGGCCACCAGCGGTAGATCGTGGTCTTGTTGACGCCGGACCGCTGGGCGACGCCCTCGATGGTCAGCCCCTCGTAGCCGTGGGCGGCGAGCAGATCCAGCGTCGCGTCGAAGATCTCCTGCGCCTTCCGCGGCCCCCCGGCCCGCCTTCCGCCGGGATGCCCGCTCTCCTCACCCCGTCCGGTCCGCCGCTCCTGTCCGCCCTGCTGCCCGCTTTCGCTCATGGGGGAAGCCTAGCAGTGAAAAACAACGCAACGTTGCGTTGCATTTCCTGTTAGCGTGCCGGGCATGACACCACCACCCTCAGACACCGGGCTGCCCCTCGTCTTCGTCCACGGCATGCGCGTGAGCGGCACGATGTGGCACCCCGTGGTCGACGCCCTCGGCACCCGCCATCCAGCGGTCGCCCCCGACCTGCCGGGGCACGGCTCCCGGCGCGGCGAACCGTTCACCCTGCCCGGCGCTGTCGCGGCGGTCACCGACGCCATCGACGAGCTCGGCGGCCGGGCGATGCTCATCGGCCTGTCCCTGGGCGGCTACGTCGCGACGGCCACCGCTGCCCGCCATCCGGAACGCGTCAGCGGACTGATGGCCATGGGCTGCACCGCCGTACCCCGCGGGATGCTCCGCACCGCCTACCGCCAAGCGGCGCGTCTCGGGGGCAGGCACCCCGAGGCGGCCAACCGGCTGAGCGCCTACGCCTTCCGCCGTGCGCTGCCCGCCCCGCTGGCCGAGGCCATGGTCGCCGGCGGTCTGAGCAGCGAGCTGATGCCGAGCATCATCGAGACCGTCTGCGGGATGGACCCGGTGTCCCTGCTCGCGGGCTACCCGGGCCCGGTCTGGCTGGTGAACGGCGCCCGCGATCAGCTCCGCCGCGACGAGCGCCGCTTCCTCGCGGCATGCCGGGACGGCCGCCTCGTCGTGCGGCCCCGCTGCGGACACCTCTCCGTCCTGTCCGACACGGCCGCCGTCACGCGCCAGATCCTCGACGCCGCCACGGTCGTGGCCGCCCGCACCCACGCCCTCACCACCGCAGACGGCACTGTGCGGGAAGGAGCCGGACGATGACCGCACGTGAATGGACCGTCGAGGAGTGTCTGGAGTGCGCCGCCCCGCCGCACGTCCTCCACCGGGCCGTAGCGGACCTCCGGCGGATGAAGGAGTGGAGTCCGGAGGTCATCGGGGTGTGGCGGCGCGGTGGCCGGTTCGTGGGATTCAACCGCCGCGCCGGCTGGGTGTGGTTCACCCACTGCCGGATCGTCGTCGACGAGCCCGGCCGGGAGTTCGCCTTCGACGTCGCCACCTTCGGCCTGCCGGTGGCCCGTTGGGGCTACCGCTTCGCCCCGACGGCGGACGGCAGCGGAACCCGGGTCACCGAGTACTGGGTCGACCACCGGCGCGGCGGATGGCGCGCCCGGATCGCCGAAACGCTCGGACTGCTCTTCACCGGCACCCCGGCCGGGCGGCGCGCCACACGCAACCGCGCCGGTATGCGGGCGACCCTGCGACGGCTGTGCGCGGCCTGTGAACTCCCTTGATCCGGTGCCCGGTTCCGGGCCGGGTGCGGGCCGTCATACCGCCCTGGTCCGGGTGGCCACCACGAGCCGGCACCGGGGGCTGCCGGCCGGGCGCCGGCCGAGCTCCGGCAGGGCGTGCAAGCGCACGGTGAAGCCGGCGCGGGTCAGCTCCGCACGGACGTCACTCAGCCGGAACGGCCGGTAGTACATGACGAACGGCGGGTGCCACAGGGCGTTGCGGACCCGCATCGCCGCGTCGAAGGCCGCCAGCATCCAGTACGCCGCCGACCCGGGCCGGGACGGCGCCGCGATCGGGAACGCGAACCGGCCGCCAGGCCGCAGCACGGAGCGGACCTGCGCGAACAGCCCGGGGCGCTCGCCCGGCAGGAAGTGCCCGAACGCCCCGAAGCTCACCACGAGGTCGAAGACCGGTCCGAACGGCAGGGCCCGCGCATCCGCGCGTACCCACTCCGACCGTGGCGGCCGGCCGGTCGCCGTCTCCCGGGCGCGGCCCACCGCGAGCATCCCCGCGCTGATGTCGACCCCGGTCACCCGCTCCCGGCACACCTGGCGCAGGACGTCCATGCCCGCGCCCGTACCGCAGCACAGATCGAGGCCGCTGCCGAACGGGCCGAGCTCCCGCAGCGCCCGCGACACCGGGGCCAGCACCGACTCCGGAGTCCTGAACGGTGTGTGGTCGAACTTCGGGGCGAGCAGGTCATAGCCGTGCTCGACGGACGACAGCGCCTGCACGGCGAGTTCACGGAACGTGGGACCTTCGGGTGCGAACATCCGCCTCAGCATAGGTCGGTCCACGGTCGAAAGGGGGCGGGCCGGTCGGCGTCACAACCCCAGTAGCTGTATGAGTGCGGCGCCGAGGCCGCCCACCCCCAGGGCGAAGGCGGCACAGCCCAGACCGCCGTCCCGCCACCGGAACGGCCGGTCCAGCGCGAAGCGGCCCGGTCCGATCGCCGCGATCGCGAGTGCGGCGGCGCCGAGGCACATCGGGTACTCGATGCCGCCGACGTTCGTCCAGAGCCCGTGGGGCACGCCGAGGATCATCGCGTTGATCATCACGCCGAGGACGGCGGCCGCGGCGAGGGGCGTGAACAGACCGGCCGCGAGTCCGAGGCCGCCGAGGAATTCGGAGGCTCCGGCCAGACCGGCGTAGAACCTGCCCGGGTGGAAGCCGAGGGCGGCGAACGCCCGGCCGGTGCCGCCGAGCCCGTAACCGTCGTAGAAGCCGAAGAGCTTCTGGGCACCGTGACCGGCCATGAGCAGGCCGACGGTCAGGCGCAGGAGGAGCAGACCGAGGTCCGCGCCGAGCGGGGGAGAGCGAAGGGCGTGGGGCCGGGCCTGTACGTCCGGCCGCCGCTCAGCGAGCAGTCTCATGATGGTGTCGATTCCGGCACCGGCGCGTCGGATGCCGCGGTGTCGAACACCGGCGCCGGTGCGCTCACAGTGGGGAACGTCGAGGGGGAGCACGTCGGTCTGTGCCGACCTGTTGGGTGCTGTGTCCAAGGGGGCCGAGCGGGTTCGGGCCCGGGCCTCTACGGCCGATGGTGCTACGCCCGGCAGCCTTTGCCTAGAGGCTCAGGGAATTTTCCTTTCCTTTTCAAGGGCGCGCACCGGCCCGGCCCATCGGTTCGCAGTGCAGGTGGGCGCCTTCGGCCGCCGTGAAGCGGATCAGTTCTTCGGGGCCCGGCAGGGCGTCGCCGCCCGTCGCGTAGCGATCACCGCACCCTGCGCGACTTCGCCCGGCGGGCGCTGGCCTGGCATGATCGCGGGCATGGCTGAACGCGTGATCGCCGCATGTGACGGCGCCTCCAAAGGAAACCCCGGGCCCGCGGGCTGGGCCTGGGTGCTCGCCGATGCCGGCGAAGCCGTGGTTCGCTGGGAGGCCGGTCCGCTGGGCACCGCCACCAACAACGTCGCGGAGCTCACGGCACTGGAACGCCTGCTCACGGCCACCGACCCGGCCGTGCCGATGGAGATCCGGATGGACTCCCAGTACGCGATGAAGGCCGTCACGACCTGGCTGCCCGGCTGGAAGCGCAAGGGCTGGAAGACCGCCTCCGGCAAGCCCGTCGCCAACCAGGAACTCGTCGTCCGCATCGACGAACTGCTCGCCGGCCGCACGGTGGAATTCCGCTATGTGCCCGCGCACCAGGTGGACGGCGACCGGCTCAACGACTTCGCCGACCGCGCCGCCAGCCAGGCCGCGACCGTCCAGGAAGCCGCCGGCAGCGCCCTCGGGTCGCCGGAGCCACCGGCCGCGCCGGACACCGCCCGACCGGCCGGCACCCGCCGCCGCGGCACCAGCGGGCCCACCGCGAAAACGGCCTCCGCGCCGCGCCGCCGCACGTCCGGGAACGCCGGGCGCACGCTCAACGCGAAATTCCCGGGCCGCTGCCGCTGCGGGCGCTCGTACGCGGCCGGCGAACCCATCGCGAAGAACCCGGACGGCTGGGGCCACCCGGACTGCCGCGACGGGGTCGGAGCGAGCGCGGAGTGACCCTGCCTCCCTCGGCGGGACTCCGGTAGACGAACCAGGGCAGGAAGAACTGCGTCGTCGGGCCGACCGCGAGCGCGTACAGCACGGTGCCGGCACCGGCGCTGCCGCCGAGCAGCCGGCCCACGACCAGCACACTGATCTCGATCAGGGTCCGGACCAGCCGCAGCGAACGCCCGGTGGCCGCGGACGCGCCGGTCATCAGCCCGTCCCGGGGGCCCGGCCCGCACCGCGCGCCGACGTAGACGGCGATGGCGAACGCGTTGAGGAGGACGCCGCCGGCGAGCAGGCCGATCCGGGCGGGGAGCCCGAGGTGCTGGGGGAGCAGCCGGAGTCCGAGGTCGGACGAGCCCGCCAGGACCACGATGTTGGCGAAGGTGCCGAACGTGGGCCGCTGCCGCAGGGGGATCCACAGGAGCAGCACGAGCGCCCCCACGAGGCCGGTGAGGGTGCCGAAGCTGAGGCCGGTGCGCTCCGCCAGCCCCTCGTTCAGCACGCTCCAGGGACTGAGCCCGAGCCCGGCCCGCACCATGAGCGAGAGGCTGCCTCCGTAGAGGGTGAGGCCGACGAACAGTTGGGGCAGCCGCCGCAACGGGCGATCGGCGAGCGGGAGGTGGCCGAGCGGGGGAGGGGTGGGAACCGTGGCGTTTCGAGTGCGACGCTCCGGGTCCGTAGTGGTGATGGGCTGCCGCATGGGCTGCTTGCCTCCTGCCGTGCCGTACGTCTGTCTCCACGTACGGCGTCATCCGTCTTCACAGGTGCCTACCAGGCCTGCGCTCCAGGCCAATGCGGCCACTCTGTAGAGTGATTGGCCCGGATAACACGGCCAATCCCAGGAGAATGGTGTGGTGGACGCAGCTCCGTCCCGGCCCGCGGACCGGGCACCCCGTCCGGGCCGGACGGTGGGGGCCCGGCAGCTCGCCGCGTTGCTGCCCGATCCGGCGGGCACCCGGCCCGCCTACCGTCATCTCGCCCAGGCCATCGGCACGTTGATCCTCGACGGCCGCCTCGCGCTGCACACCAAACTCCCCGCCGAACGCGAACTGGCCGTCGCACTCGGCACGAGCCGGACCACCATCACCGCCGTGTACGACCTGCTGCGCGAGAGCGGCTACGCGCACAGCCGACAGGGCTCCGGCACCTGGACGGACCTGCCCGAGGGCCGTACCCCGCGCGGCATCTCCCGGCTCATCGGCCCGCAGGACACCGCGATCGACCTGGCCAGTGCCGCCCCGGGCCTGCCGGAACAGACGCTCGTCGACGCCCTCACCCGGGTCGCCCCGCGACTGGCCGAGCACGCCCCCACCCCCGGCTACCACCCCTACGGCCTGCCGGACCTGCGCGCCGCCGTCGCCGAGCGCTTCACCCGGCGCGGCCTGCCCACCGTCCCCGAGCAGATCCTGGTGACCTCCGGCGCCCAGCACGCCCTGACCCTCGTCATCGGACTTCTCTGCCGCCCCGGCGACCGGGCCATGGTGGAGAACCCCTCCTACCCGAACGCCCTCGATGCCCTGCGCCGCGCCCAGCTCCGTACCGTGTCGGTCCCGGTGACCGACGAGGGCTGGGACATCGAGATCATCGAGTCCACCCTGCGTCAGGTCGTGCCCCAACTCGCCTATCTGATACCGGACTTCCACAATCCGACCGGCTGCCTCATGCCCGAGCAGGAACGCGTTCGCACCCTGCGCGCGGCCGGGCGGTCCGGCACCTGGCTGGTCGTCGACGAGACCCTGGCCGACCTCGCCCTCGACGTCCCCGCGCCGCCGCCGTTCGCCGCGCACGCCACTGCCGGGGGGACCGGGCAGGTCATCACCATCGGCTCGATGAGCAAGACCCACTGGGGCGGTCTGCGCATCGGCTGGCTGCGGGCCCCCGCCCGGCTGGTCACCGAACTCGCCGGCCAGCGCGTCGCCACCGACATGGGCGGCTCCGTCGTGGACCAGCTGCTGGCCCTCACCCTGCTGGCGCAGGCCGAGGACCTGCTGCCGCCCCGCCTGGAGCAGCTGCGCCGGCAACGGGCCGCCCTCGCCGCGGCGCTGGCCGAGCACATCCCGCAGTGGACCTGGCGGCTGCCGCCCGGCGGGCTGTCGCTCTGGGTCGACCTGGGCGAGCCGGTCGCCTCGGCACTGGCCGAACGGGCGCTGGAGCACGGCGTACGGATCGAGGGCGGTGCCTACTTCGCCACCGACCCGGGCATCTTCGAACAGCGCCTGCGCATCCCCTACACCACGCCGGCGGACACCCTGCGCGAGGCGGTGCGGCGGATGGCCACCGCCCTCGCCGACGACCTCACGGTCCGGTTTGCCGCCCGTCGGCCCCACTGGGTGGCGTGAGTGCCGCCGCGGTGGCCCGTACGAAGCCCGTCGGATTGTCGAGCATGATGTTGTGCCCGCAGTCCGGGACGGCCACGACCCGCACCCCCGCCTGGACGAGGTCGTCGGCGCCCGGGAGCGGACCGTCGGCCTCCGGCAGCAGGTAGGTGCGCGGGACCGCAAGCTTCAGCAGGAGCTCCCGCATGGTCGGCGACGTGCCGCGGACGAGGTGGGTGGCACTGCGGTGCAGCGCCTCCCGGCCGGCCAGGCGCATGGTGGACCACCAGTGCGGCCCGGCCCGCTCGCCGACCTCCGCCCAGCCGCGGGAGAGGAACTCCTCCTCGGAGTACGCGGCGATACCCCGGCTGCCCCCTGTTCCGGGCGCCGCCGTGAGGGGATCGAGGTTGGCGTCGACGAGCACCAGGCGGGAGACCAGCCGCGGATGCCGGGCGGCCAGGACGATGGCCACCGAACCGCCCATGCTGTGCGCGATCAGCTCGGCACCGGCGACCCCGGCCGACTCCAGGGCGGCGGCCAGGGCATCGGCGTGTGCTTCCAGGGTGTAGTCGAAGTCCGTGGGGCGGTCGCTGATGCCGTGCCCGAGCAGATCGACGAGCAGGGAGCGGCGGCCGGCCAGCTCGGGGTGCACCGCCACCGCGGCGAAGTACGGGAGCGACGCGGCGCCCAGCCCGTGCACATACACCCGGCAGGGCTCGGCCCCCGGCAGCTCCACCCACCGCATCCGGTCGCCCCCGGGCGTCACCACGGCACTGTGCACAACCTGCTCCCCTCGCAGCGTTTCCTCTTGCCCACGTCGCTCCACGCGGCGTGAACACGATGACGCCGCACGCCCGTGCGCAAGGTCATTCTCCCGGTCCCGTCCCGCACCGGCCCCGGAAGGTCCCCCCGCTGCCCCGGCTACGCCGATTCGGCCAGTTACCGCGGAAGGGCCTGCTGAAGCCGGTCCGCGCCGGGGACGATGGTCACCAGTGACGATGTTCCCGGCACCAGGAGCCCCCCATGACCACGGACCGCCACGGGCACGTGATGAGCGACACCAGTTCCGAAGCCCTCGTCCACTACGAACAGGCGCTGGACGACCTGCTCTTCTTCCGCCCGCGGGTGGTGGACGCGGCCCGGGGCGTGCTCGCCGACTCGCCGCGGTCGGTCATGGGCCAGGCCCTCGCCGCGTATCTGGGGGTGCTCGGCACCGAGGAGAAGGACGCGGCCGAGGCTCGCACCGTCTTCCACGGCTTCCTCGCCGGCCTGGACGAGGAGAAACTGACGCCCCGTGAGCGGATGCACCTGGCCGCCGCGACGACCTGGCTGGACGGAGATATGCACGGCGCCGGCCGCATCCTCGGCGACCTCACCGTGGCCTTCCCCCGCGACGTGCTCGCCCTCGTCGCCGGGCACCAGCACGACTTCCTCACCGGTGACGCCCAGCGCCTGCGCGACCGGGTCGGCGGAGCGCTGGACGCCTGGGACGAGCACGATCCGCACCACGGCCCGCTGCTCGGCATGTACGCCTTCGGCCTGGAGGAGTCCGGCCACTACGAACGTGCGGAGGAGACCGGCCTGGCCGCCCTCGCGCAGCACCCGAACGACGTCTGGGGCATCCACGGCGTCGCGCACACCTACGAGATGCGCGGACGCTTCACCGACGGCATCCGCTTCCTGGACGACCGCACCGGCAACTGGTCCGGCGACACCCTCCTGACCGTCCACAACTGGTGGCACTACGCCCTCTTCACCCTGGAGACGGGCAACACGGCCCGGGTACTGGAGATCTACGACGCGGCCCTGCACCACGACGCGTCCCCGGGAGCGGC
Organism: Streptomyces sp. NRRL S-337; assembly: GCF_000720175.1. Classification (GTDB taxonomy): domain Bacteria; phylum Actinomycetota; class Actinomycetes; order Streptomycetales; family Streptomycetaceae; genus Streptomyces; species Streptomyces siderophoricus. The sequence goes on along the minus strand of NZ_JOIX01000014.1, from coordinate 60,512 downwards.
GATGCAACTGCTGGACGCCGCCGCCCTGTTGTGGCGGATCCACCTGGCGGGCGACGACCAGGGCACCCGCTGGGCCCGGCTCGCCGATGCCTGGGAACGCCGCGCGGACGGTCCGCACTACGCCTTCAACGACGCCCATGCCGTCATGGCCTACGTCGGCGCCGACCGCATCGACCGTGCGGAGCGACTCGTCAAGGACCGGGAGAACTGGGTGACTTCGGCCCCCGCGGTCTCCAACCGGTGGATGACCGCGGAGATCGGGCTGCCGGTCTGCCGGGCCTTGATCGCCTACGGCCGGCACGACCACGCCGCGGCCGTCGAGCACCTGCTGCCCGTCCGCCACCGCCTCAACGACTTCGGCGGCAGTCACGCCCAGCGGGACGCCCTCCAGCGCACCCTCGTCGAGGCCGCCCTCCGCGCGGGCCGTACGGACCTGGCCCGCACCCTGCTCAGCGAACGCAGCAACCTGCGCCCGGTCTGCCCGTACAACTGGTCCGCCAAGGCCCGCCTCGCCGACCTGCTCGGCGACCGCGCCGGGGCCACCGCGGCCCGCCGGCGCGCCACCGACCAGGCCGCGGTCTGAGCCGCACGGAACGAAGGGGGCAACGGGTCATGGACAGAGTGCTCAGGTGGCTGGTGTGGGCCATGGGGATCGCCTGTGTGGCGATCGGGGCCTTCCACCTCGTGCTCGGCATCGCCTCGGTACCGGGCGAGGGCTCGGCCGGCGCGACCGTGGACAGCCGGGAGCGGTTCTACAACGCGATCTTCCTCGGGTACGGCCTGGCCTGGATCTGGGCGGCCCGGCAGTCACCGATCCCGGCGAAGGCGGTGCGCGCACTCGCCGGGATCTTCCTGCTCGGCGGGATCGGCCGACTGCTCTCCCTGGCGGTGCACGGTCCGCCGCAGTGGTTCCAGGTCCCGCTGACCGTCCTGGAGCTCGTCCTGCCGCCGGTGTACTTCTGGCTGGCGGACGCGGAGGAGCGGACCCGGGCTGTCACCTCGGAGGCCTGAGCGGCACCGTGCGCACCGCGTGGCAGAACATACTTTCGAATATCTCGGTACGCTGGAGGCATGGGCACGCAACTCCAAGGTTCGCTCTTCGACCAGACCGACGAGATCCGACTCGGCCCGCTGCACGGCATCCGCCGGACCGAGCTCGGTGACGGGGCCTGGATCGATCTGCTGCCCGACTGGCTGAGCGGGGCGGACACGCTGTTCGTACGGCTCGCCACCGACGTTCCCTGGCAGGCCGAGCGCCGGCAGATGTACGACCACGTCGTGGACGTCCCGCGGCTGCTCGCCTTCTACCAGGCCGACGACCCGCTGCCGCACCCCGTCCTCACCGAGGCCAGGGACGCGCTCTCCGCCCACTACGCCGACGAGCTGCGCGAACCGTTCACCACGGCCGGGCTCTGCTACTACCGCGACGGCCGGGACAGCGTGGCCTGGCACGGCGACCGGACCGGCCGCGGCAGCCGGGCGGACACCATGGTCGCCATCCTGTCCGTGGGCGCGCCGCGCGATCTGCTGCTCCGGCCGCGCCGCGGCGGCAGCACCGTACGGCGGCCGCTCGGGCACGGCGATCTGATCGTCATGGGCGGCTCCTGCCAGCGGACGTGGGAGCACGCGATACCCAAGAGCACCCGGGCGGTCGGACCGCGGATCAGCATCCAGTTCCGGCCGCACGGCGTGCGCTGACCGGCCGGCCCGCCCGATGGCCGGCGGCACCGTCCCGCGCCCGGCCGGTGACCCCTTTTTCACGACAACTTCCGTCGCACGCTGACCGGAATGCGTCTCTCGGGCAACGTCCGTGCCGTCCGGTCGGTCCTACCGCGCGGACTTCATCCATCACCTTCCTTTGGGGGCAGAAATGCGACGGTTGGCGACAGCGGCCACGGTGGTCGTCCTGACGGGCGCCGGGGTGCTCGGGACGGCCGGAATGGCCGGCGCCGCGACCGGCCCGGCGGGCAAGCACGGCACGGTCACCGCCTGCACGACGCACTGGGGCAGCCTCGACAAGACGGCGACCGAGGCGAACGCCCGGCCGCTGAAGAACATCACCACCAGCCAGCACACCTGCTACGACCGGATGGTCTTCGACATCGGCGGCGCCACCGGCAAGGTCGGCTACCACGTCGGCTATGTCGACGCCTTCCACCAGGACGGCTCCGGCGAGCAGATACCGGTCCAGGGCGGCGCCATCCTGCAGGTCTACGTCTCCGCCCCGAGCTACGACCCGGCGACCGGCAAGCAGACCTACGCCGGCACGGCCGGCAAGCCGCTGCCGGGCGTGCACATCAGCGGATACCGGACCTTCAAGGACACCCGCTTCGGGGCGAGCTTCGAGGGGCAGACGCAGATCGGCCTGGGCGTGCGGGCCAAGCTGCCGTTCCGGGTGCAGCAGTCCGGCAGCCAGCTGATCGTGGACGTCGCCCACACCTGGTGAGCCGCCTTCAGCCGGTGAGACCGTGAGCCACCCACCGTTACAGCCGACCCGGGCCGCTCGGCCCCGGGTCTGGCTACCGGGGCGTATGGGCATATATGCCTGTGCCGATGCCCGTGCGCCTGCCGGTGCGGGTGTGGCGGACCCGGTAATTCCGCGGAAGGAGCGGTGGCGATGGAACGGACCACGTGCTGTGTGGTGGGCGGCGGTCCCGCCGGAATGGTCCTCGGCCTGCTGCTGGCCCGGGCCGGCGTGGAGGTCACCGTCCTGGAGAAGCACGGCGACTTCCTGCGCGACTTCCGCGGCGACACCGTGCACCCCTCGACGCTGGCGCTGCTGGACGACCTCGGCCTGGGCGAGCGGTTCGCGGCCCTGCCGCAACGGCGGGTGACGACCGTTCAACTGCCGCTCGGGCCGGGCCGTTCGCTGGTCACCGTCGGGGACATCGGGACACTGCCGGGCAAGTTCAACTACATCGCGATGGTGCCGCAATGGGACCTCCTCGACCTCCTGGCGGACGAGGCCCGGCAGGAGCCGTCGTTCTCCGTCCGTATGAGCACCGAGGCGACGTCGTTCCTCATGGAACGCGGCCGGGTGAGCGGCGTGCGGTACCGGACGTCCGACGGGCGGACCGGGGAACTGCGGGCCACCCTCACCGTGGCCTGCGACGGCCGCGGCTCGCTGGCCCGGACGCTGCCCGAATTGGGACGTGAGGAGTTCGCCTGCCCGATGGACGCCTGGTGGTTCCGGCTGCCGCGGCACGGCGGCGATCCGCACGGGCTCGTGGGCGGCGTCGGCGACCGCTTCCTCACCGCCATGATCGACCGCGGCGACTACTGGCAGTGCGCCGGACTGATCCCCAAGGGGACCGACGCCGAACGCCGCGCCGCCGGCCTCGACGCGTTCATGGCCCAATTCACCGCCGCCGTTCCGTGGCTCGCCGACCGGGCGCACGCCGTGCGGTCCTGGGACGAGGTCAAGCTCCTCGACGTCCGCATCGACCGGCTGCGGCGCTGGCACCGGCCCGGCCTGCTGTGCATCGGGGACGCCGCGCACGCGATGTCGCCGGTCTTCGGCATCGGCATCAACCTCGCGGTCGAGGACGCGGTGGCCGCCGCCCGGTACCTCGTCGAACCGCTGCGCGCCGGGGCGGTGGGCCTGCGGGACGTGCGCGGTGTCCAGCGCCGCCGGTGGCCGACGACGGTGCTCACCCAGGGTCTGCAGCGGGTGGCGCACGCCCGGGTCATCGAGCCGGTGCTGACCGGCCGGCCGCCGTTCGGCCATCCGCGGCGCGCCGAGCGGCTGGCCGAACTGCTCACCCGTTCCCGGTGGTTGAACCGGGTGCCGGCGTACTTCCTTGCCTACGGCGCCCTGCGCGAACGCCCGCCGGCCGCCTCGGTGCGCTGACCCGGTTCGCCGCGCCGACCGGGGTGCCGGCCCCGAAAAGCGTTTGACGTCCGCCCCCGTCCGGCGGTCGGATGACGCCCCATGAGCAGCACAGGGCCGATGCATCCCGGCCTGCACCCACTCGACGACGACCTCGTACGGCGGCTGATCGCCGGGCAGTTCCCGCGCTGGGCGGGGCTGGCGGTGGAGCGGTTTCCGTCCGGCGGCACGGTGAACGCCATGTACCGGCTGGGCGACGACATGGTCGTACGGCTGCCGCTGGTGCCGGGCGGGGCGCCGGACATCTCGTTGGAGCAGGAGTGGCTGCCCCGCCTCGCGCCGCGGCTCCCCATGGTCATCCCCGAGGTGCTCGCGGCCGGGGAGCCCGCCGAGGGGTATCCCTGGCCGTGGTCGGTGTACCGGTGGCTGGCGGGGGAGAATCCCGAGGCGGGTGCGCTGAGCGAGCCCGTGCTTCTGGCCGAGGACCTTGCCCGGTTCGTGACGGCGATGCGGGGCCTCACTCTCCACGGGGCGCCGGCGGCCCATCGCGGCGGGCCGCTCGCCTCGCTCGATGCGGCGACCCGGGCGGCCGTCGAGGAACTGCGCGGCATCCCGGAAGAGGCCGTGGACTGCGATGCGGTGGCCGCCGTATGGGAGGACGCGCTGCGCACCCCCGGCTGGGACGGGCCGCCGGTCTGGCTGCACGCTGATCTGATGCCGGGCAATCTGCTGGTGGCCGGCGGCCGGCTGACCTCGGTGATCGACTTCGGCTGCATGGGGGTGGGCGATCCGGCCTGCGACCTGTTCCCGGCGTGGAATCTGCTGCCGGCCGACGCCCGGAAGGTCTTCCGTGCGGCGCTGGGCGTGGACGACGCGACCTGGATCCGCGGCCGGGCCCGGACGCTCTCCCAGGCGCTGATCGCGCTGCCGTACTACCGGCGGACGAACCCGACGATGGCGCACAACGCCCGGCATGTGATCCGGGCGGTGCTGGCCGAGGGCTGAGTTTCCCGGAAGAGGCGGAGGCCCGGGCGGCGGGCCGAGGTTCCTCAGCCCTCGTCCGCGCCGTCGTCGGGCACCGGCGCAGCTCGTCCCCCGGCCGGCACCGGAGCGTGCGGCAGATCGCTTCGAGCGTGGTGAACCGCACCGCCTTCCGACGTCCCGACGATGGTGTCGACCCGGCGGAAGGCCGGCGGGCCGACGAGCGCGTCGCGCCGGACCAGGGCGAGCAGCCTCCACCCGGCGTCGCCTGCGCGCAGGTCAATCGATGAGGGCCCCGACCCCGTCGAGGATGCACCGCAGGCCGAACTCGAACTGGTCGTCCGGGCCGGTCTCCGCCGCCTCGATCACCCGGCGGGCGAACTGCGGGTACGCGCCGCTCTCGACGACCTCGCGGATGTACGGGCCGACACTGGCCTGCCACTGCTCCTCGGTGAGGCCGGTCCGCTGCCGGGCCTGGATCTCGGCGAGTTCCTGGGTGACCGCACCGAAGACGTACGCCAGCACGGTGTCGACGACGCGGGTGGCGAGGGTGATGTCCGGGGTGAGCGCGCCGGCCGCGGTGAGCGCGACGTCGTGCTGGCGCAGCGAGTTGGCGCCGAGTGCCGGGCGGCCGGTGAGCTCGGCGCCGAGCCACGGGTGGCGCAGCAGGGTGGTCCGCACCTGCCGGGCCACGTTCGCGAGGTCGGTGCGCCACTCGCCGGTCAGCGCGGGCGGCGCCTCCGTGCCGTGCACCTCGTCGATCATCAGGTCGAGCAGCTCGTCCCGGCCGGCGACGTAGCGGTAGAGCGAGGCGGTCCCGGACCGGAGTTCGGTGGCCACCCGGCGCATGGACAGGGCGGTCAGCCCTTCGGCATCCGCGATCGCGAGTGCCGTCCGCACGATCTCCTCCACGCCCGGGGCCTGGCGTCGTGGGGTTCGCCGGTCCTTCGTCCAGACCAGGGGTGGCGCGGGCTCCTTCGCCGCGTCGGCCATCGCAGTCCTCCTCGTAGTGGTGGTGCCGGGTCGGTCCGGGCGCCGAACTCCTGCTTCACCTGCGCCCGTTGCGAACAGCGTATCGCAATGGCTACGGTGTTTCCGTAATGGCTACGGTGTCCTCATTCGGGCTCGCCGTGGTCTCCATCGGGCTCGCCGTGGTCTCCATGGCCTGCCCGGCAGCCGAAACGGGGGAGTTGTCATGCCCGAAAACCCTGCACGTCCGATGCCCGCCCACATCCCGGTCCTGATAGCCGGGGGCGGCACGGTCGGCCTGTCCGCCGCGCTGTTCCTGGCCCACCACGGCGTCCCGTGCCTCGTCGTCGAGAGCGAGGACCGGCCGTCCCGCCACCCGCGTGCCACCGGCATCGGCCCCCGGACCGTGGAATTCCTCCGCGAGGCGGGGATCGCGGAGGCGGTCGACGCGGTGGCGATCGACATGTCCGCCGGAAACCTCGGCAAGATCTCCGCCACCACGCTGGCCACGGCCGAGCTGCCCGAGCCGGCGCCGTCCGGCCCCGCACTGCCCGCGGCCGACCCCGACGGGAAGGGCCGGTTCACCCCGACCACGCTGCGCGGCACCTGCCCGCAGAACCGCCTCGACGCCGTCCTGCTGCCGGCTGCCCGCGACCGGGGCGCGCTGGTGCACCACGCCACCCGGCTGCTCTCCTTCGAGCAGGACGCGGACGGTGTCACCGCGATCGTCGCCACCCCTCCCGGGGCCGACGGGCAGAGCGGCCGCCAGGTCGTCCGCGCGGACTACCTCCTGGCCGCCGACGGCGCCCGCAGCCAGGTGCGGGCCGCGCTCGGCATCGGCACCTCCGGCCCCGGCGGCATCGGCACGCCGATGGTGAACATCCTCTTCCGCGCCGACCTCCGTCCCTACACCAAGGGCCGGTCCTTCGTCTCCTGCGACATCACGTCCCCCGAAGCCCCCGGCATGCTGCTGACCGTGGACGGCGCCGAGGAGTGGATCTTCCACACGCCGTACGACCCGGGCCCGGACGGGTCCGGCGCGCACGAACCGAACCGGGACGTAGCGGGCCCGCGCGCCTCCGGCACGGTCCCGACGCTCGACGCGTTCACCCCCGACCACTGCCGCGCGCTGATCCGTACCGCCATCGGCGCGCCCGGCCTCGACGTCGAGGTGCTCAGCACCCTGCCGTGGCGGCCCCGGGCCCAGCTGGCCGACCGCTTCCGCGACGGGCGGGTGTTCCTGCTCGGCGACGCGGCCCACACCGTGCCGCCTGTTGGGGCGTTCGGCCTCAACACCGGGATCGCCGACGCCCACAACCTCGCCTGGAAGCTGTCCGCCGTGCTCGCCGGCCACGCCGGATCCGCTCTCCTCGACAGCTACGAAGCCGAACGCCGCCCGGTCGCCGCCCTCACACTGGAGCAGTCCAGGTTGCGGCTGGCCGACCCCCGGCTGCACTGGGACCGCAGCCCGCGGACGGCCGCCGCACGGCGCGCGGCCGGTGTGCTCGACCCGATGGTGGTGCACCTCGGATACCGCTACACCTCCGGCGCCGTGCTCGACCCGCAGCCCGAACTCCCCGACCAGGACGACCTCGCACGCCTCCTGGACGGCACCCCCGGCTCCCGCCTCCCGCACCTCTGGCTCGACGGGGACGGACGCCGGCTCTCCACGCTCGACCTGGTGCGGTCCCGTTTCACCCTGCTCACCGGACCCGGCGGCGACGCCTGGGCGGCCGCGGCACGGGATGTGGCGGACCGGCTCGGCATCGACCTCGCGGCGCACCCGATCGCACCCGGCGCCGCGGTGACCGACCCGGCAGGGCACTGGCCCGGCATCGCCGGACTCGCCGGGGACGGCGCGCTCCTGGTCCGGCCCGATCAGTTCGTCGGCTGGCGAGCGGCCACCCTGCCCGACGACCCGGCCGACGCCCTCGCCGGAGCCCTCACCCGGCTGCTCGCCCGGGACGGCGGGCCGGCGTCCGGCGGCCGCGCGCGGTAGCCGGGCCGCCCGCCCCTCCAACGGCCCCTCCCCACCTGCCCCGCGCCCCGTCCCGCGATACACAGGGACGACGAGCCGACGCCCACCGCGCATGCCGCTCACCGCACGCATGCGCCGCACACCACGCGTACCACGCGGACGTGCCCGGCCCTGAGGGTGAGAGGAGTGGCAGCGGACCGATGAACGTCGTCGTCGACCTCAATCGCTGTCAGGGCTACGCACAGTGCGCCTTCCTCGCCCCCGAGGTGTTCACGATGCACGGCGAGGAGTCTCAATGACGAAGTCAAGCCCGGTGTCCAGGTACTCGCTCTGCCGCCCCCATCGCTTGGCGACTGGCCACTACTCGAGCGGCGCGTCCTTCCGCCACGCATGTCACGCCGCCTGCTCGTGCCATCGATCGTGCACGGGCGCACTCAGGTGGTGAGAATACTGATGCCGTCCCCGAGTAGTTTCAGACCGAGAACCAAGAACAGGACAGCCATCACGGCGACGTTGTGCTGGGCTGCCCAGTCCCGCCAGGAGCCGAGTACGTGCTTCGCCCGTTCTCCCATGATCAGGTAGACGGCCAGCGGCGCGAGGACTCCGAGAGACGCGATGATCACAAAGATGGCGAGCGTCGCGACCTGCTGCGGAACGGGGATTCCAGCCGAGCTGATCGAGGCGCCTGCGGCAATGGTGAGTGGTGCGTTCTTGAGGTTGGCGGCCGACAGGGCCAGGCCCAGTGCCAGGATCTTGATGGCGGTGAAGCGATCGATCGCGGCCATCCATTTCGGCAGCTGGGCCTGGGATGGGTCGGTGGGGCGCCGGCGCCATTGCCGGGCGCCGAAGAGGACCAGCAGCACGCCCAGGGCGAGCTTGAGGCCGCCTACCCAGGTCGCCGGCTGCTTGTGTGCGGAGGCTCCGGCGGGGCCGCCGATCGCCAACATGATCGTGCCCAGTGCCGCGAGTCCCAGGACCCAGCCGAGAGCGAACAGTGATCCGTTGAGGCGTCCGCTCGGCGTGGCCAGGATGAGGATCATGGCCACGATGGGAAGCGGGCTGACCGCGACAGCGGCTGCCAGTCCCAGTACATCACCGACAGCGTGTCCCAAGGCGGCCTCCGCACGTGGTCGTAGAGATCACTCTGCACGGACAGAGGACCAGGAGACCAGCTGACCGGCCAGCGCAATCCGGCTTGGTCTCCACGTACATGGTCAGGTGGCGTCCGCCTCGAAGCGCGTTGGCCGAGACGAACGGGTGAGCGGCCGGCGCTTCGAGGGACTGCGGGAGGGCTGCGGGTGCCATCGGGTGGTTCGTGAGTGGACGCCAACGGCCGTTTCCAACGCGCGCCCGCCTTTCCGGCGTGCCTACGATGAGTCACGTGAGGGCGTTCATCAGCTGGATGCTGATTGCGCCCGCACGGCGCGTTGGTCAGTCAGTCGCACCGGTAGGACGCCCACTGTTCGGCGGGTGGCTCGATGACCGGCGATACACGCGCTGGCACTCTACTGAGGCGCTCGGGAAAGTACGTTGCCGTGCTCCCGGGACCCCAATGAAGCGCTGTGCGCCCACAAGATGCTTCAGGCAAAAGAGGAGACGGTCGCGTCATGCCTGTGCGCTTCATCCCTTACGCGCCGGATGTGGAGATCGACGAGCCCGGCTTCGACGAGAACGTGCAGAAAGTGATCGCCAAGACGGAGGAGTACATCACCGGATCGGTGACGACCGGAGGTACCGGGCAGGCGGTCCGCGACGCCCACGCCAAAGGCTATGGGCTGGTCAGGGGGGAGATGGAGATCCTCGACGGGCTGCCCGAAGAGTACGCCCAGGGCATCTACGCCGCCCCGGGCAAGCACGATGCGCTCGTGCGGTTCTCCAACGGGTCCCCCCATGCCGGGGCCGACGCGCGTCTGGGACGCGCGACGGGGCTGGCGTTGAAGATCTTCGACATCGAGGGTCCGACGCTGCTGGAGGACGAGCCCGACAGCCGGACGTTCGACTACAACCTCATCAACGCGCCGGTCTTCTTCTGCAACACCGTGCAGCACTACCTGTTCATCCAGGACCTGTTCCTCAGGGCCGGCGAGTACTTCGCCGACGGCAAGCGCGGCCGGCACCGCTTCTACCGCGAGTATGTGACCGGAAAGGGAACCCTCAGCGAGGACGACTGGGCGTGGGAGGAGTTCCTGACCTTCCTCATCGTCGCGCAGCGCCCTCTGGTCAACGTGCTGCTGTCGGCCTACACGACGATGGGGGCTGTGCGGCACGGTGAATACATCGCCAAGGTGCGTATCGCCCCCGACCCCGGCTGCGCGGCGACGGTGGTCGAGCGCCGCATGGACGTGACCTCGGCGGAGGAGGTCTTCCGGCCGGCCCTGGTGTCCGAGTTGCGTGAGAGGCCCTACACGTTCGACATCCAGGTGCAGCTGTGTGCCGACCTGGAGCGGATGCCGGTGGAGGACCTCACGGTCGAGTGGCCGGAGCAGTTGTCCCCGTACGTCACGGTGGCCAAGCTCCGTCTCCCCCAGCAGGACATCTCCGGGGAGGACAACCTCCGGCGCATGGATGCGCTGTCCTTCACGCCCTGGCGGGTGACGGAGGCGCACCGCCCGCTGGGCAGCCTGATGCGGGCCCGCAAGGAGGTCTACCGCCACTCCTCGATCCTGCGCCACCGCCTCAACCAGCAAGAACGGCGCGAGCCGCGCAACGCGGACGAGGTGCTGCTGCTGACGACCGCGGTCCCTCATCACTGACCCTCTGCGCGCATCCCCCAGGGCACGGTGCCACCACGACACGGAGACGGAACACGATGGCAGACAGCGCGGGACAGGCCGAGGAGCAGGTGCTGGAGCTGGACGACATCCAGGGCACTCTGCTCAGGCAGCGCCCCACGCCCTTCACCGGCGCCTACTTTCTGCTGCGCATCGACGACCCCGGCGGCGGCCGGCAGATGCTCGCCCGCCTGGTCCCTCACGTCGCCTCGGCGACCCAGTGGTGGGATCCCCCCAACCGTGCGTGGCTGAGCGTGGCGCTGAGTTACTCGGGGCTGCGGGCTCTCGGCGTTCCGCAGGAATCGCTGGACAGCTTCCCCGACGCCTTCCGCGAGGGCATGGCGGCGCGTGCCGGACGGCTCGGGGACACCGGCGACAGCAGTCCCGAGCGATGGGACGCCCCGCTGGGCAGCGCGGACGTCCATGTCGCGGTCTCCCTGTTCGCCCCGGACGCCGCCGCGATGGAGTCCCTGCTGGCCACGGCCCGCGAGACACTCAGGGACCTGCCCGGGGTGTCGGTCATCTACCGGCTGGATGCCTCGGCTCTGCCCACCAAACGCACCCACCTGGGCTTCGTGGACGGCATCGGCGAGCCCGACATCGAGGGCTCCGGCGTGGCGAGCATCGCGCAGCGGATGAGCGGCGGTGACTACGGCTACCTGCCCGGCTTCGGCCCCACCATCAAGGCCGGCGAGTTCGTACTCGGCTATACCAACGAGCTGGGCCGGCTCACGCCCATGCCCCAGCCCGACGTCCTGGGCCGCAATGGCACCTACGTGGCCTTCCGCAAACTGCACCTGCGGGTCGCCGAGTACCGCCGCTACTTGAAGGACAACGCCGCCTCACCCGAAGAAGAAGAGCTGCTCGCGGCCAAGATGGTCGGCCGCTGGCCCAGCGGCGCACCCCTGGTGCTCGCGCCCGAGCACGACGACCCCGACCTTGCCACCGATCCACACCGCGTCAACGACTTCACCTACCACGTGCAGGATCCGGCAGGCCAGCGCTGTCCGCTTGGCTCCCACATCCGGCGGATGAACCCGCGCGACGCCCTGACCGACACCCTGGTGGACGTGAAACTGCACCGAGCCCTGCGGCGCGGCACCCCGTACGGCCCCATGCTCCCCGAGGGGGAACTGGAGGACGACGGCGCCGAGCGCGGCATCGTGTTCATCTTCATGGGAACCGAACTCGTCCGGCAGTTCGAGTTCCTCAAGTCCCAGTGGGCCAATGACGGCGACTTCGTCGGCCTCGGCGACGAGAAGGACCCGATCGTGGGGAGCAATGACGGCACGGGCACCTTCACGATCCCCAAGCGGCCCGTGCGCCGCCGGCTCCAGCAGCTGCCCCGCTTCGCCGTGACCAAGGGAGGCGAGTACCTCTTCCTACCCGGCATCCGTGCTCTGAAGTGGATTGCCGAACGTGATACCTGAGCCGCGTGTGCAGGGCCAGACCGGATTCGATCCCGACTTGCCCCACCCACCCGCGGCGTTCCGAGAAGGGATGTCCTGACATGGCGACGAACACACAGACACCCAGCCGCCCAGGTCTGCGACAGGGCAAAACCAATGAGTTCACCCTCTTCTTCAACGTCAAGCCCGGCCACGCACAGCAGATCCGCGACCTGTTCAAAGAGGGCCCCGAGTACGAGAGGCGACGGGACGCAGCCGGCCGCATCGGCACGCTCCACGACGCACGCTGGGTCCTCTTCGACAACGACACCCGCCTTCTGTTCGCCAGCAACTTCGACGGTGACTGGGACCAGTACATCGACGACTTCGGCGCGATAGTCCCGGACCTGTTCGACGGCGTCCTGCAACACACCGAGGACTACCCGGGCATCAATGACCCCAGCATCAAGGATTTCGTCGTCGCCCACCAGGCCACAGCGTGCTCCTACTTCCGCGGCGCACCCGAAGCCACGATCACAGACATCCAGAAGGCACTACGCGTCAACAAGGCACTCCAGCAACTGCTCGACGCGGCAAGCTGACAGCCAGTTCGGCCTGAACATCAAATCCGTCGGCGTCCCCACCTTCTCCGACCAGGTGGTCATCGCCCAGGGCTCCCTCAAAGAGCTCCGGCTGGTCGCCGTCTACGGCTACCGGGGGCGGGTCACCGCGGCGGTCAGCGTCAACCAAGCCAAATCGCTGGAGTACTACCAGCGCCTGATCGAGACCGCGGCACCGTTCCCGCCCGCACCGGGCGCCGCCGACCAGGGCGAGTCCCCGGCCCCGGTCCCCTCCGACGTCCCGGACCCCAAGGTGCTCTCGCACGCCCCGACCGTCGCCCTCACCGGCCATCTGCCCGACCGTCGCCTGACCCTGGTCCAACCGGGCCGCTGAGACCACGGACGGACCACCGTCCCCCACCGCGTGAGGAGCCCCGCCCATGGCCGCGGACCCCGAGACCCTCTTCGAGCGGATCACGGACTACGCCAGCCGGCCCGACCCCTACCCGCTCTACGCCGAACTGCGCGAGCACGGCGTGGCCCGGCAGCAGAACGGCAGCTACCTGGTCGGGACGTACCACGACATCAACGCCCTGCTGCACGACCCGCGGATCAGTTCCGACCGCCGCAACCGCACCGAACCCGACGAACTGGGCGATGCGGAGCGGGGCATCCCGCCGTCCTTCATCGGCCTGGACGACCCCGAACACCACCGGCTGCGCAGCCTCGCCATGCGCTCCTTCGGGCCGCCCCACAACCCCGGCCGGATCGACGCCCTGCACGGCGAGATCACCCGCATCGTCCAGGACCTGCTCGCCCAGCTCCGCACCAAGGACCGCATCGACCTCGTCGACGAGTTCGCCTACCCGCTGCCGGTCACCGTGATCTGCCGGCTCCTGGGCGTACCGACCGAGGACGAGCCGACCTTCCGCGGCTGGTCGGACACGATCGTCTCCGGCTTCGACCCCACCCCGGGCACGGACCCCGCCGCACGGCAGCGCGCGGCCGCCGACGCCCGCCGGGCGATGGGCCTCTACCTCGGCGAACTCGCCGAATCGCGCCGCGGCAGTCCCGGCGGCGACATGCTCTCCGCGTTCGCCACCGACCCGGGCCCCGACCACGGCGGGTTCAACCAGCTCGAAATCATGACGACCGCCGTGCTGCTGCTGATCGCCGGCCACGAGACGACCGTCAACCTGATCACCAACGGCATGCTCACCCTGCTGCGCCACCCCGAGGCGCTGGAACGCCTCCGCGACGAACCGGCGCTGATGCCCCGGGCGGTCGAGGAACTGCTGCGCTACGAGCCGCCGGTGCAGATGCTGCCGCAGCGCACCCCGCTCGCCGACATCGAGATCGACGGCGTCACCGTTCCGCGCGGCGCCCCGCTGATCCTCGTGCTCGCGTCCGGCAGCCGCGACCCGCGGCGGTTCGCCGAACCGGACCGGTTCGACCCGGGCCGCGAGGACAACCAGCACCTCGGCTTCGGCGGCGGCGTCCACAGTTGCTTCGGCGCCCCGCTGGCCCGGCTGGAGACCGAGGCCGCGCTCACCGCCCTCATCCAGCACCTCGCCGGCCCCCGGCTCGTGGAGGACCCGCCCCCGTACCGCCGAAGCCCCGTCCTGCGCGGCCCCCGGCACCTGCTGATCGACCATGACCGGGCGGGTGGCTGAGGGCCGCGCGGAATGCGGCGGAAGAACGGGACGGGGCGGGAGCGGAGGAATTCAGCCGGTCGTCATCCGGCCGTTCCGCAATTGCCTCATCCGGCCGTGCCGAAGTCCTGCGTCCAGTAGTCCCCGGGCTGGGCGAGACCGACGCCGAGCTCCTTGAAGGAGCAGTCGAGGATATTGCGCTTGTGGCCGGGGCTGTTCATCCAGCCCTTCATCACGCTCTCCGGCGAGGAATATCCGTAGGCGACATTCTCGCCGTACGCGCTCCAGTTGTATCCGGCGCGGGTGATCCGCTGGCCGGGGTCCGACCCGTCGGAACCGGTGTGGGACATGTTCCGGTGCGCGGCCATGTCCTTGCTGTGGTCCTGCGCGGCCTTCGTCAGCTTCGCATTGAGCTTCAGCGGGGAACAACCGGCCTTGCTGCGCTCGCTGTTGACCAGCTTCAGGATGCTGGCCGCCGCGCTCGAGGCCGGGGCGCTGCTCGGTGCCGCGCTGGTGGACGCGGCGGGCTTCGCCGTGGTTCCCGCGCTCGGCTTGGTGTGCGATCCGGCGCTTCCCGAGTGGTGTCCCCAGTGGTGGTGGTGGGCGTGCCCGTGCCATTTCCCGTGGCCCCAATGGCCTTCGTCCGGTCCGTTCAGGCATGCCATGGCGGCGGTCGGCACGGCGAGCGCGCCGACGGCCAGGGCGCCGATGGCTATCTTCCGGTAATGCCTCGTCCGGCGGTGCTTCGTCATCGATGACCTCACTCGGTGGGGGGGAGGTCGTCATTTTTGGAAAGCCCCGCCACACAAGCAAGGAAAGGCGGTAGGCGATATCTACTAATGCGTTTAGTAGTGCGTGCCGGCCCTTGTCGTCGGCGGTGAGGTGTGCTGCCCGGTACCGGCAATTCCCGGGAATGCCTGTCGCCCCGTCAGAATTGCCTTCCGGCCCGTTCCGTGGGGACAAAAGGCCGAGGGGCCGCCTGCCGTCCGCGCGTCCGCGGGGCATCGCCGCCTCAAGGTGGACAAATCCCTTATGTCGGTGGAAGGGATTGCTACTAGCCGGCTTAGTGGCAGCCGGTGGAGGTTATGGCAGATGTCACAAGGAGGTGTCGGCGAAGGCGGCGGTCAGCTCCTCGGTGACCGCCCGGGCGCCCGGCGACACCCACCGCCTGCGGTGCCGGACGAGCTGTACGGGCACGGGCGGGGCCTCGGGCCCGTGCACGACGGCCAGTCGGCCGCCCGCCAGCTGCCCCTCGACCGTCACCTGCGGCAGCAGGGTCAGCCCCAGGCCCGCCGCCACGCACGAGCGGGCGGCATCGATGCTGCCGAACCGGGTGATTCCGGGACGAGTTCCCGGTACGCCCCGCAGGGCACGGACCAGCCGGTCGCTGTACGAGCAGCCCTCCTCGTGGACGAAGAAGCTCTCCCGGGCCAGCTCCTCCCAGTCGGCCGTCCGTCCGGCGAGCGGATGGTCCGGCGCCGCGACGTACGTCAACGGCAGCTCCGCGATCCGGTGGGCCAGGAGATCGCTCTCGACCACCTCCGGCTCCAGCACCAGGGCCAGATCGAGCCGGCCACCGCGCAGCCCGTCCACCGCCGCCGCTGTACCGACCGCGTTCAGATGCACCTCCAGTCCGGGATGGGCGCGCCGCAGGGCGGCGATCACCGACGGCAGCCGCGAGGCACACAGCGAGTCCGCCGCCCCGATCGTGACCTGGCCCGCCACGGTCCCGCTCGCCGTGTCGCCGTGCCAGGACGAGGCCGTCGCCCGCAGCCTGGCCACCGCGTCGAGCACCGCCTCGGCCTCCTCCAGCAGCCGCAGCCCGGCGGCGGTCGGAACCGTCCCCGACGGCAGCCGGTCGAACAGCGGCGTCCCCAACTCCTTCTCCAGCGTGCGGATCTGGACGGTGACCGTGGACTGTGCAAGATGCAGGGCGCGGGCCGCCGCGGTGAAGCTGCCCGCTCGCGCGAGCGCCACGAACGATTCCAGAAGCCGGGTCTCCATCCCCCCACGCTATCGCGATCCCCGATGGAGCCCAGCAAGATTTATCGTTGGACGCGATGGCCGTCGCGGTGACACGGTGAACCCATGACGAACCACACGGCACCCTCCCTCGACTCTCTCGACTCCCACACCCACCCCGCCGCATCCGCGGACGCGGACGTCGAGGTGCTGCGCTACACCGCCTTCACCACCGACCCCGCGGGCGGCAACCCGGCCGGCGTGGTGCTCGACGCCGAAACCCTCGACGACACCCGGATGCTGGCCATCGCCGCCGAGGTCGGATACTCCGAAACCGCCTTCGTCACCGCCCACGACACCGCCGCCCGCCGCTACCGGCTGCGCTACTTCAGCCCCCGCGCCGAGGTCGCCTTCTGCGGCCACGCCACCATCGCCACCGCGGTCGCCCTCGCCTCCCGGGCCGGCACCGGAGAGCTGGTCTTCGACACCCCGGCGGGGGAGATCCGGGTGTCCACCACCGTCCAGGACGGCTCCGTGCGTGCCACGCTCACCAGCGTGCCCGCGCACTCCCGCCCGGCCGGTGACGCCCTCGTCGACACCGTCCTCGGCGCGCTGGACTGGAGCCGGGACGACCTGGACCCGCACCTCCCGCCGCACATCGCCTTCGCCGGCAACGACCACCTCGTCCTGGCCGTCCGCAGCCGGGAGCGGCTGGCCGCCCTCGACTACGACTTCGACGCCCTGCACGACCTCATGCGGGAGCACGGCTGGACCACCGTGCACCTGGTGCAGCGCCAGGCGCCGGACCGCCTCGACTTCCACGCCCGGGACCCCTTCCCGGTCGGCGGCGTCGTCGAAGACCCGGCGACCGGCGCCGCCGCCGCGGCCTTCGGCGGCTATCTGCGCACCCTCGGCCTGGTCACCGAGCCGGTGCGGGCCCACCTCCGCCAGGGCGAGGACATGGGCCGGCCCAGCGACCTGTACGTCGACATCGACCCCGACGACGCACGGATCAGGGTGACCGGCGCGGCCGTTCCGCTCACGGACTAGGCCCTGGCCGCGGACGCGGGCCGGAATGCGCCCCGGCACACCGGCGATACGGATCATGCGGACGGCCTCCCGCCGTCCGCACCGTCGCCCCCGCGGCGCCCCTGCAAGCGAAAGGCAGTCATGAGCGCATCCCCGTCGTCCGGTGGAATCACCGTCCGGTATGTGGGCGGTCCCACGGCACTCCTGGAGGTCGCCGGGGTGCGGCTGCTGACCGACCCCACCTTCGACCCGCCCGGTGACTACCCCATAGGCGAGCGGAAGTTGGTCAAGACGGCGGGCGCCGCGCTCACCCCGGAGGAGATCGGCCCGGTCGACGCGGTGCTGCTCTCCCACGACCACCACCCGGACAACCTCGACCGCACCGGCCGGGCGTACACCGCCGGGGCACCGCTGGTCCTGTCCACCGCCGCCGCGCGCGAACGGCTCGGCGGCCCGGTCCGGGCGCTGGCCGACGGCGAACGGATCACCCTGCCCCGCCCGGACGGCGGCACCCTCACCATCACCGGAGTCCCCGCTCAGCACGGCCCCGACGGCACCGAGCACCTGGTCGGCGAGGTCACCGGCTTCGTGCTGTCCGGCCCCGGCCTGCCGACGGTGTATGTCAGCGGCGACAACGCCTCACTCGACGTGGTGCGGTCGATCGCCGAGCGGTTCGGGCCGTTCGACGTGGCGCTGCTGTTCGCCGGCGGGGCGCAGACCCCGCTGCTCGGCGACGCGTACCTCACCCTCCCCAGCGACCGGGCCGCCGAGGCCGCCGGCATCCTCGGCGCCCGCCAGGTCGTACCCCTGCACTTCGAGCACTGGGGCCACTTCAGCCAGGGCGGCGACACGCTGGTCGACGCCTTCCGGCAGGCCGGCATCGAGGACCGGCTGCGGCTGCTGAAGCCGGGGGAGCAGATCGAGCTGTGACCGCCCGGGCCGGCCGGTGCGTCAGGCCCGCGGGCCGGCGTTCCGGCCGGCCACCGGCACGTCCAGCGGCCGGGCGATGCCCACCACGTTTTCGTCCAGCCGCTGCAGGTGGCGCAGCACGCGGAAGGTGACGGTCCCCGACCGCAGCGCCGGGGAGTCGCTCGCCTCCAGCATCGCGGCGATGCTGGCCCCGGCCTCCACCTCGCCCTCGGCCGGCTCGTCCCGCACCCGCGCGGCGATCAGATCCAGGTTCCGCGCGATGCGCTTCCCGGCGAGCGAGAGCCGCGGATCGGCCGCGATCGTCCTGCTGTACGGCACGAGTTCGGCCGTCGCCGCCAGCGACCGGGCGTGATAGGCGCAGGTCTCCAGCAGCGCCACCAGATACTGCGCGGTCTGCCGCCGCACCCTCAACGGCGTGATCGGATGCGTCAACGGCCGGGTGGAGGCCCGCAGTTCGTCCAGCGCCGTGTCCAGATCACGGGCCAGGCCCAGCAGGTCGACGGCGGGCCCGCCGCTCAGCTGCTCGACCGCCGCGGCCACCACCTCCCGCAGCCGCACCAGCACCGTGTCCAGGTGCTCGTCCGTCCGCCGGTCGGTGTGGACCGGCAGCACCAGCATCGCGGCGATGATCCCGCAGGCCGCGCCCAGCGCCGTCTCCTCGATGCGCAGCACCAGCACGGACAGGCTGTAGGTGTCGAGGAGGGTGTAGAGCAGCCCGAGCATCGCCGTGACGAAGAACGACATCAGCGCGTACGACAGCGGCGCGGTGAAGAACATGCCGAAGATGCACACCAGCACCAGGGCGAACGCGGTCCACGTGTGGTTGCCGACCAGTCCGGCCAGCCCGACACCGGCGACCACCCCGAACACCGTGCCCACCAGCCGGCGGTAGCCCTTCACCAGGATCTCGCCCGTCGACGAGGTGTTGAGGAAGACCACCCAGCAGGTGAGCACCGCCCAGTACCAGCGCTGGCTGGACAGGAACTCCCCGCCGACGATGGCCAGCGCCGAGCCCACCGCGACCTGGAAGGCCGCCCGGGTGGTGGGCCGCTCCAGCCCGGTGCGGTCGTCCTCGGGCTCGTCGCCGTCCTCGCCCGCCCCGGCCACGATCGCGAGGTCCTCGGCGTCGAACTCCTCCCGGGACCGCGTGGTGGCCGGCGAGTCGTCGGACTCGTCCTGCGGCCCGTCCAGCGCCAGCCGCAGACCCAGCACGGCGCGCGCGGCCTCACCGATACCGCGGAAGGCGTCCTGGACGGCCGGCGAGGCCGGCGGCAGCTTGTCCTCGTCGCGGTAGCCGAGCAACCGGTTGCGTACGTGCGCCAGCGCCGTACCGCGGTCGTCCGGCGCCCGCCGCGCCACCAGCAGGTTCAGCGCCTCCAGATCCCGGCGCAGCCTGGTGTGCACATCGCCACCGGTCTCCAGCACGCTCGTGGTGGTGGGCAGTGCGGCGTGCGGGAGGTGCAGGGTGAGGGTGTCCGCGCGTTCGGCGCTGCGGGCGTTGAGCAGCAGCATCCCCAGCCGCTCGGCGGCGATCTCGGCATCCGCGACCCGGCGCTGCAGCAGCCCGGCCGTGGCCTCGTCCGGGGTGCCCTCCTCCAGGCGGCCCTGGATCATCAGCGCCGCCTCGTGCAGCCGCGCGGTGTCCCGGCGCAGATCGTCGAGGACGTCGTCCAACTGCCCGGGCTCCGCGTCCATGAGGGCGAGGTGCGTGGCCACCAGCTGCGCCAGCCGCGCCCGGAAGGCGGCGCGCAGCCGGGCGAGGGTGCGCTGCGGGGTCTCCGGGACGACGGTGAACCGTACGACCGCGCTGCACGCGAAGGCGACGGCCAGGGTCAGCGCCAGCTGGGGCAGCGCCGGCACGGTGGCCCGCACGAACAGCGACACGAAGTAGACCTGGAACCCGATCAGTCCGAGCGCCGTGCCACGGTCACCGAACCGGCGGGAGTAGACGGCACCGAAGATCAGCGCCAGGAAGGACAGATCGCCGGCGACGACATTGGCGTGCAGCAGCGCTCCGAGGGTCATCGCGGCGAGCGCGACGGGCAGGCCCAGCGCCAGCGTGATCGCCTGGCCGCGGACCTCCTTCTCCCGGATCGCGAAGGTCGCGACCATCGCCGTCATCGCGCCCGCGACCATCAGGGTGACGCCGGTGTGGAGCAGCGCCAGGACGACGAGCGTGACCAGGATCGCCCCCACCGTCCGCAGCCCCGCCATCAACCGCAGCAGCCCGGGATCGGAGGCCGCGAAGCGGTCCCAGGTACCGGTCACAGCCCGTCGTATCGCTGACATCACGCCGCCCTACACTCCCGATTCTCGTCCTGAGCAGGGATGACTCAGCATCCCATGACGGCTTTCCGGGGGCAGCGGCCGGTCGGCGCGCCCGCTCCGGAAGACGAAGAAACGGGCGAATTGCCCCGTCCGGCGGATTATTACGGTACGGCGCCGAATGCCGCCCGATGCCGGGTGAATTCCCGCGGCGAGACATTGTCCCGAAGGGCATTGCCCACCCGTTCAACTGCCCAAAGATTCAATACCCAGAAGACCGCGCACTCGGAAAACTCTTCACCAGCCGATCGGAACTTCCGGTCCAGGTAAGGCCGCTTCCGGACCCCCTGCGGGTACGGCCGTACCGCACAGTTGATTTGAGGAGTCTTCATGCGCAACAAGATGCGAATAACCGCAGCAGCCCTGACCGCCGCCGTGGCCCTCGGCGTCGCCGCGCCGGCCGCCTCCGCCGCCACCGAGGCCCCGGCCCGCACCGCCGCCGTGCAGACCCTCACCGTCGAGCAGGCCCGCACCGTCCTGCCGGCGAACCTGTCGCAGCAGCTCGCGGACGCCGCGGCGAAGACCGGTGGCGCCAGCACCGCCGCGCAGACCGGCGCGAGCCAGGTCAAGCCGCACGGCATCATCGACAAGCTGCGGAAGAAGGCCCTGAAGGCCGCCTTCAAGCGCCTGCCGAAGAGCTGGCAGAAGAAGCTCATCTCTTGGGCGAAGAAGGGCAAGGGCTACTTCACCAAGCAGTGGAACAGGCTTCCGAAGTGGATCCGCAAGACGCTGACGCTGGGCGGCATCATCTCCACGAAGGTCGCCATCGAGTGGCTGATCGACATCATCCTGTGAATCCCCGCCGCTAGCGGAATCCCAGGCTGAACGACGTGCGCCCCTGGTACGCTCCGGCGACCCGGGGCGCACGCCGTATATCCACCAATTCCCGTTCCACAGCGGCGAGTTACCGGAAGGCCACGGGTCGCCGGACGCACCCTCGGCGGACCTTTCCCGGACTCGCCGCCGATCCCGGGACGCCGGCACCGCCCGCCCGTCCACGTAACCGAGGAGCAACCATGGCGCACGAAACACAGCAGGCTTCCGGAACCGACGAATCGCCGTTGAACCACACCTGGCCCGTGCTGCTGTTCATCGTGGCGAACATCGGTACCGGCTTCGCCGCCGACCGCCCGGTCATCTTCTGGATTTCCGCGGCCGTCGGAATTCTGGGCATTCTGGCCACGGTCGGCTGCCTGAAGAAGATGTGGAACATCCGGAACGAACAGCCCAGTGCCTATTTCTGGGGCCTGGTGCTCATCGCGTATTCGGCCTACCTCATCTATTCCGTCGCCGATCACGTCGTCTGACCTCGCACGAGGGGACCGTGCCCACTACTGCCCCTTGTTCAGCACCCGGCTGACCGGGGTGAGCAGCTGGAACACCGACGTGAGGGAGGTCGCCGCCCGGGCCACTTTCCCATGGGGTCCCAGCTGATTCAGCTTGGCCAATTCGTCGTCCACGCTGAACAGCAGCGGACGGTCCGTCTGCGAGGCGTTCGCGGCAGGATGGACGGCGGCCGAGGCCCCGGCAGCCAGCAGCAGGGCGGCGAACGTACGGTTCATTTTGGTCATGCCGTTCTCAACGACAGCGCGGCCCGATGGCAACCGCGGCCGCGAAACTCACACTTTATGACGCCCGGCCGCCGCCGTCGGTCCGGTTCCGGGTTCGCCGGTTCGCCACAACCCCTCCGGGGGCTGAACTGTCTCCCTGGGCAAAGACACCCCGGGAACCCGCCTGACCACGGGCTCCCGGCGCAGAGAACGGACCTGCCATGCCCAGCGTGCAGCACACCGGTGGACCGACAAGGACGTGGAGGGAGGGGAAGCCGGCGGTGACCACCGGGAACACCACGAGTCCGGCCCACACCGCCCGTCCCGCCGGACGCAGGAGGTCCACGCTCGCCTCGGCGGCTTGCTCGGTACTGCTCGCGGCAGGCCTGGTTTCCCTGGACGCCGGCCCGGCCGCCGCCGCCACGCCCGGGCTGCGCGGTGACTTCAACGGTGACGGCCACGGCGACGTGGTGGCCACCTCGGACGGCGGGGCGGGCCGGATCACCGTGCTCTACGGCGCGGCCGGCGGCCTCGGCTCCGCACGAGCCGTCCTCGACCAGGATTCGCCGGGCGTACCGGGTCACAACGAGGACGGGGACGGCTTCGGCCGGGCCCTGGCCGCGGCGGACTTCGACGGCGACGGCTTCAGCGACCTCGCGGTCGGCATCCCGCACGAAGTGGTCGGCGCCAGCCCCTGGGAGGCCGGTTCGGTGTCGATCCTGTGGGGCGGTCCGTCCGGCCTGTCCGGCGGTACGCCCCTGCCGACCGGCGCGTCGGACCCCGAGGGCCCGTACAGCGCGATCGGCGCGACCCTCGCCGCCGCGGACTTCACCGGTGACGGCCACCCGGACCTGGCCGTCGGCCACGAGGGCGGAGTGCGGCTGCTCAAGGGCCCGTTCACCCGCACCGGTGCGCACAGCGGCGTCACCGTGCACCGGCTCCCCGAGGGGAGCGAGTGGATCGACGCCGTACGGGCCGCCGACATGAACGGCGACGGCCGCGCCGATCTGCTCGCCGAGGCGAACCCCCAGCCCGAGAACGACGCGGACACCTCCTCCGGCATCTGGTGGTTCGCCGGGGCGCCGGACGGGCTGGCAGCCGGAAAGGTGGTGCCCGGCCTGCCGGACGGCGCCCACCTCGCCGGGCGCAAGGCCTTCACCGCGGGCGACCTCGACGGCGACGGACGGGCGGATCTCGCCCTCGGCAGCCGGGGCGGGGGCAGCGGCGGTGTGGGCGGCCGGGCGACCGTCGTGTACGGGGCGGCAGCCGGTCCCGGCACCGGACGCCCGACGCTCTCCGTCGACCAGGACACCGAGGGCGTCCCCGGCACGTCCGAGCCCGAGGACGCCTTCGGCGGGGCGCTCGCCATCGGTGACGTGGACGGCGACCACATCGGTGACCTCGCGATCGGTGCCCCGGGGGAGATGCTCGGCTCGGGCACGGCGGCAGTGAAGTCGGCCGGCGCGGTGACCGTACTGCGCGGCTCATCCGGCGGACTCACGACGGCCGGGGCGCAGATGTACACCCAGGACAGCCCGGGAGTGCCCGGCGCCGCCGAGTCCGGTGACCGCTTCGGCGCGGCCCTGCTGCTCACCGATACCGACCAGGACACCCGCGCGGACCTCGCCGTGACCGCCGACGGCGAGAACGGCACCGGCATGGTCTGGCGCCTGCCCGGCAGCCCGGCCGGCCCGACCGGCACCGGCTCGGCGTACTACGGGGCTCCGGCCGCTCCCGCCGTACGGTTCGGGGTGCCGCTGGAGGGCTGAGCCGGCCCGCCGGCTGCCGGTGGCCCCCCGGGGGCGGCTTGCGCCGCGATGAGGCCGAGCAGTTCCGTGGCGGCCTCGGTGATGTGCAGGAAGTCCCGCATGGCCTTCGTGAACACCGGGAACCTGCCCTCGGCGATCGCCCGCCGGCAGTCGGCGCCCGCCTGCGCGCCCCGTCGCTGGAGCCGCGCCCACCGCTGTTGCGCCCCTGGGTCCGGCAGCGGAAGGTAGCGGCCGGCCTCCGTCGCGACCCGCTCGACGGCGATGCAGTGCGGACGGATCCGGCGGGCGGCGAAACCGCGGTCGGTGAGCGCCGACTTGTCCTGCAGCGCCGTGACGATCCCCAGGACCTCGGCGCCGAAGCGCCCCGTGAGCTTCCTTCCGCCGAGCCGGAGCCAGGCGTCCGTCTGCAGACCGAGGACCTGGGGCGAGGCGGCCGGGATCGCCTCACGGGGCACCAGCTGCTCCTTGGTGAGCGAGGCCCGGGCGGGCCGTCCGCCGTCGCCGCGGGGCAGGCTCACCGTCGCGTTGAGCGCAAGGACGGCTCCGCAGATCACGCCGACCCACACCCGTCGCGCGACCACCCGCTCCCGCCGGGGCCCGGGTCGTCTCGGCGTTCGCCGCACCTTCTGCCCAACTACCAGCGGGCCACGGGCAGTTCGACCGTCCCGACGCAGCGCCCACCGCCCGACCCGCCGCGCCCCCATGCCCAGCAGAGCGGCCGCGGCGGAGACGAAGAGCCCGAGCCCCAGCACCAGGGGCAGCAGGATCTCGGTGGCCGACCAGATCCCGCCGGGCAGCCAACGACACGTGGAGCTCAGCGTGTTGAGCGGGCCGAGGCAGCCGTCGAAGGACCCGAGCAGGAACAGGCCGGCCAGCCCGGACAGCGCCGTGGTCCCGGCCGCCACGAGAGCGAGGAGCAGCGGAAAACGGGCGGTGGTCGCGGCGGTCAGCGCGGCTGTGACGGCCGTACCGCAGACCAGCACGATCAGCACGGACGCCAGGAAGACCAGCAGATAGGTGCCGTACCGCCGGTCGACCGGCGGCTGCCAGGTGTGCATCGAGGCCATGACCGCGACGATGCCGGCCCAGCACACCAGCGCGCCGGTACCGGCGGCGTACAGGGGCCGTCGCAGCGGCGGAAGCAGCACCGCGGGCCCCTGGTCCGGCCCGGACGCCCCGCGCAGCGCACTGCGCACCCAGCGCGGCGTCGCCGCCTGACTGCTCCTCCGCCGTAGCCAGCCGAGCAGCGGCAGCAGCCACAGCAGCGCAGCGGCCCACAGCATCATCGGGTCCGTACCGATCGGCAGCAGTACCGGCAGAGCCATCGCGATCGCCGACAGCGCGCCCTCGTGCCCGGGCACCGTGCCCGGCAGATCGTGCTCCAGCGCTTCGCGGATACCGGTCCCGGAGTACGCCCACCCCATCGTCAGCACATGGCCCTCGGACTGCCACCAGGCGTACCACAGGGCGAACACCGCCCAGGTCGCCGCCAGCCCGAGCAGCATCGCCGGACGCAGGGTGCGGCCCCGCCACGACCGCACCGACAGCTCCGCGTACTGCGCCGTCCAGCACAGGATGCCCACGCTCATCACGATGAGCAGGGCGAACGCCTCCGGATGCCGGGGCAGCCACCGCGTACTCCCGGACGTCGTGCTCATCAGCAACTCGCCGACGACGAGCCCCACCCCGAGCCACCATCCCGCGCGCAGCCCCGACGGCACCCGGCCGCCGGTCAGCACCGCACGCGCCACACCGCGCCACAACGCCACGCCCGGAATCGCCGCGATCAGGCCCGCGAGCAGGGCCGTCAGCGGCCCGAGCGCCCATCCCTGCCGCACGCCCGGCAACAGGTCCGCCATCTGGTCGCCGACGATCGTCGACGTGGCGCCGGCCACGAAAAGGGTGCCGGCGTGGGGCGCGAACAGTTCCCGTGGATCGCTGAGCGACGCCACCCGCCGGTCCCACGTGGGATGCGTCCGCCACAACGCGACGAACGCGCCCCAGAGCCGGCGGGCACCGGAAGCTCGGGCGGACCCCGGGCCTCGCCACGCCCCGGCATCGGCGCCCCAGGCAAGTGCGTCCAGATCCGCATAGGTCTCACGGGTCCGTAGGACATCCGCACGGGCGAGATGGACGAACGCGATCATCGCGGCCGACAGCACCAGTTCATGCGCCATCCCGAGCCGCTCCGCAGGCCCGAGGACCGCCGACGCCGTGGACGACCTGAGGTCCAGCGCGATCCAGACCAGGTACGCCGGCAGCACCGCGACCAGGAACACGCGCCAGAGGGCGACCGTGGCGTAGGTGACGTCGACATCCCGGTTACGGATGTGCGCGAGCTCATGCAGGACCACCGCACGGAAGCCCGCCGGATCCTGCCGTCTGCGCGCCACCAGCCCGCCGTGCAGACAGACCGCATAGCGCCGCAGCCGCCCGAACACCACCGCACTCGCCGTGACCTCCGCCGGCGCGATCACGAACCGCGGCGGACGACCGGACAGCCCGGCCACCTCGACCAACTCGTCCAGCACCGCACGCAATTCGCCCCGGCCGTCGGCCCGTCCGTCGCCCGGCCCCTCATCGGGGACGTCGAGGGGGCGCCCTTCCACCGGAACGACCCGCCCGCGGCGGCCCTTCCAGCGCGGCAGCATCCAGTAGAGCCCGCCCGCCGCGGCGAGGAGCACGCCGAGCACGACGACCGGAACCCATCCCGCGGCAGACGGAACGAAGCGGTCCAGACAGGTCTGGTACGCGTCCCCGGCGCGCACCGTGGTCAGCGCGATGCCCAGGTAGTCGCTGTCCGGATCGGCTCCGGCCGCGAGCGCACACCCGACCCGGATGTTGCGGGGATCGGCGATCGACTCCACGACCTTGTCCGTCACGGTGGCACTGCTGGTCACGAACAGCACCATCAGCAAGACGAAGCGCAACCCCGTGCCCGCCCCGAGGACGCGCTCATCGACACCCGGGCCGGCCGCCGGCCCCGCGCTTGCCCGGCGCCCGGCTGATCCGTTCCCGTTCCCTTTCCCACCCTCACCCATGACGGCCGCCCCTACGCCTCCGGCCCCGGCTCCCCGGAACCGCCGTCCCCGCCCTCCTGCGCCAACTCCCGTCGCGGCGGCGGCAGCACCAGCCGCGCCACCACCCGCTCGGCCAGGGCGGTGGCCGTCTCCGACGCCAGCCCGCTCTCGGCCCCCAGTTCGAGGACCCGCTGCCGTACCGACTCCAACTGCTCCGCCGTCAGTGGGGGAACGACCCTGACCGCCGCGGGCCGGCGCGCCACCCTGCGCAGCCACGCCTTCGACCGCCGGCCCACGTTCTCGACGGCCGCGCCCGCCACTTTCCGTGCCGCCTCGTCCAGCGCCAGCCACACCACCGGCGTCACCAGCGCCGTGACCTCCTGCACCCCGAACCCGAGAGGTTCCCGGGCCCGCCCGCGCCCCCTCAGCCGCGCCACGGCCCGCTCGTCGTCGATCCGCAACAGCCCGTCGACCAGAACGCTTTCGTCCGGCGCGACCTCACCGACGACCTCCCGGACCACCTCCCGCACCGGGACCCCGCCCCGGCCACCCCCGCCGACCCCGGCCACCACGCCCTGCCCGCCCGCAGTACGACCGTCAGTGCCCCGCACCGAATCCATCCGCCCCAGCCCCCTCGTCGCCCTCAACCTCACCCCGAACGAACGACCCAACGCCCCCACATCGTAGTAACGCCACCCCGCGACAGCGGTGTTGCTTGCAGCATTGGCCTTCGAACGGTGGCCTCCAGGGAGCGAGCCGCAGGCAGCGAACTTCCGTCCCGAGCAAGGGAGCGCAAGACGATGCGTCCACCGGACGACATGAACGACAGCGAACGGCTCTTGTGGACCGCGTTCGTCGAAGGGCGCGCATGCGATCTCCGTGTCGGGAACGAGGAGTTCGATGCGGTCGAGGGCGCGGGGGAGTGGGGCCCGGAACGCCGTATCCGAGCCGATGTGGTGACCCGGCTGGCACTGGGGGAAGCCCAGGTGCCGGCGGGAAGAGCCGCCCAGGTGCTCATACGGGGTGCACGCCTCACCGGCCGGCTGACCTTGCGGCACGGCCGGGCCGTCTGCCCGCTCCTCTTCGAGGAATGCGCATTCGACGATCCCCTCGATCTCACGCGAGCTGAATTACCCGCACTCTCCCTCAAAGGATCCAGGATTCCGGGACTTGACGGCTACGCTGGCTCACCCTGGGAATCACCAGCACCGCTTGCTACTTCTCGCTGTTTCCCCCCACTCCGGCGAACGGCACGAAGGGCCCGCACCCGGACTTCTCCCCGTTCATCTATGCGGTAGATGTCCTCCTCCCCGTCCTTGACCTGGGACAGCAGCAGGCCTTTCTCGCTCACGGACCGGGCCGGTGGCTTGTCTGGGCCTCGGTCACCGGCGGTTGGATACTGGCCACGCGGTGATCGCCGGCATGACGCGTGCCCTCTCCCGGGCGTAGGCGATCCAGCGGGGCAGCCCGGCTGCCCTGATGGCAGGATGACGACATGGCTGTCGTCCACCACACCACACTCAAGCCCAGCAAACTGGAGCTGCTCACCTCATGGCTGCCCACGCAGCCCTGGTACCTCGGCACCGGGAGCGCGCCGGACCTCACCAAGGCCGGGGGCTTCCGGCTCGACGATCCGGACGGTGAAGTGGGCCTCGAATTCATGGCCGTCACCGACGCATCCGGCGACCGGCCGGTCACGTACCACGTACCGCTCAGTTACCGCGGCGCCCCGCTGGAGGGCGGTGAGCACGCGCTCGTCGGAAACACGGAGCACGGGGTGCTGGGACGCCGCTGGATCTACGACGGCACTCACGACCCGGTCCTGATCGCCCAGCTCTTCGCCCTCATCACCGGCAAGGCCCAGGCCCAGGACCAGAATGCGAGCGAAGCCGTCGACCCGTCCGTCACCGCATCGTTCACCGCCGCCACCACCGAGGCGAGCGTCAGCGGCGGCTCGGCCGCGCTCGCCCTCGTGGACGTGGTCAACGGACCGCGCGGCACCGACGCCCTCGTGGCCCTGGAGGCCACCAGGCACCTCACCCTCGCCATCCACCGCATGCTCCAGCCGCAGCGCGAGGACGGCACAACTCCGGCCGTCACTACGGCGATCGGACACGTCACCGCCGGCTGGCACCTGCCCGACGGCACTCCAGCACACGGCCCGTTCGTCACCGTCCATGACGGTGCGCCGGCCCGGACCACCGCATAGCGGGGACTCCGGTGGACCGACAACCCGTATGTGCCGGACCGACCGCCCATACGCCCCAGAGCGGCAGAAGGCTCATCCGGAGGGGGACTGATGCTCGCCGTGTGGGTCGCGGCAGGTAGCCTGCCCCGGTCAACATCCTGTTGATCTTCAGCCACAGTCGAGCAGTCCACCATGGGGGACCCCGGAATGTCCGCACCGCCGCCGTACCAGAACCAGCCGCCGCACCAGCAGTACGGCTATGCGCAGCCGGTCCAGCCGCCCGTCCAGCAGCCCTACGGACAGCAGCCGTACGGACAGCAGCCCCACGGACACCCGCAGCCCCCCGGTGGCCCGCAGCGACCGCCGCAGCGCAGCCCGTTGCGGGGGCTCATCAGCGCCGTCGTCATCCTGGCCGTCTTCGGCGGCGGGGCCTGGTACGTGTGGGACTACAACACCAATCCCAACGGCGGTAAGGCCAAGGAGGAAGCCGATCGGGTTGCCCGGCGCGAGGCGGCGGACAAGAAGTACAACCCGAAGATCGGCGACTGCGTCAAGATCAAGGACCCCCAGGGCGAGCCGGTGACGCTGATCGTCGACTGCGGCTCTGCCGATGCCGAGTACAAGCTGGGCGAGCAGTTGGCCGGGCCCGCCCAGAAGTGCGACCCGAAGTGGGACTACGGCATCGAGTACGTGGGCCGGCACACCGCCAGCTACACATTGTGCTTCAGCAAGGTCTGATCCACCGCTCGCGGCAGCTTGCTCATCGCTTGCTTGCTCATCAGTTGCCGCCGGCCGCCGCCCGCTTCCTACGGGCGGCGACCGGCTTCGAGAAACCGGGGGACGACGGACATGGACATCGATGCCGCGGTGTTCGACGTATTCGGGACGTTGACCGACTGGCGGTCCGGGGTGACGGAGGCGCTGACCGCCGTCGGCAACCGGGCCGGGCTGCAAGCCGATTGGGACGCCGTCAGCGATGCCTGGCGCCGCCGGTACCGGCCGGCTCTGCTCAGGGTCGTGACCGGCGAACTGCCCTGGCTGCCCCTGGACGGTCTGCACCGCCGCACGCTCGACGAGGCGCTGGCCGGTCACGGAGCCGGACTCGACGCCCTCGGCGAGGCGGACCGGGACGAGCTCGTCCGGGCCTGGCACCGGCTGCCTGCCTGGCCCGATGCCCCGGCCGGTCTGGAACGACTCCACGACAGCCGCGTGATCACCGCAACGTTGTCCAACGGCGGGCTCGGTCTGCTCGCCCGCCTCACCAAGCACGCCGGGCTCCGCTTCGACTGCCTCCTCTCGGCCGAGCTGGCCACGTCGTACAAGCCCGACCCGCGGGTGTACCTGACGGCCGCCGAACTGCTCGACGTGGAACCGCGACGGCTCCTGATGGTCGCCTGCCACCCGGACGACCTGGCGGCGGCCGCCGACGCCGGCCTCCGCACCGCGTACATCCCCCGCCCGCTGGAATGGGGCCCGGACGCGGCCCCGGTCCCGACCCCCACCGACGTCGACCTCGTCGCCGCCGATGTCCCCGACCTGGCACGCGTTCTGACAGCCAACGGCTGAGCACGGCCCTCGGTGTGCGGGGGCCGGGACGGGCAGCACGTGCCTAGTGGCCCGGCGGCCGTTGAGCGACCGCCGCGAGGGCGAACCGCACGTCGGTCAGCTGCTCCGACACCTCCCAAAGGCGGCGGCCGGTCTCGGCATCGGCTGCCGCGGGAGACAGCCGTACCCTTGTCGGCCCGCCGCGTAGTTCGGCCGGGCCATCGGGGCCGATGAAGGCCCCGCTCTCCATCTCCGGTGCGGTCGCCGCGTACAACTGGGGCAGCGCGCCGCGGTCCGGCGTCTGGGCGAACAGCGGATTGCCGACCTGTCGGCGGAGTTGGCGGATCGCCTGGACCTCGATGCGGACGCCGACCTGTACCCGCGGATGGCCGCCGGCATGGCGCTGAACGCCTTTGATGCCGCACTGCAACGGTGGAGCGGAAGCGACGGCGCCGAGGACCCCGCCGAATTGATCGACCGGCCTTCGCCGTCATCGCCCCGGCGCTGAACGCCCGGCGGGGCGGGAAGCCTGTCAGGCACGCCGCCCCGCCGGGTTGAGCCGGTGCCGTACGGCTCAGCCGATCAAGGGGATCCACCGCTGGTCGTCGGACCCCGTGCACGGTACGAGTGCTACCGCGCTGCGATTGCCGGCATCGGCAATGCAACCCCTGGCGAACTTACGGCTGATGAGGGCCGAGCCCTCGTCCCTGTTCGCGTAGTCCCAGTACTGGGCCTGGATTCCGGAATTGCAGTCATCCAGCGCAATCGGCTGCCCGATACCCTTGGCCGTGACGCACCGGCCGGGGTGGATGGCGCTTTCCAGCTGGTAACCCTGGAACCTTCCGGACTTCAAGTAGAAGTCCTGAGTTCCGGAGATGTCGGGAGTCCAGGACTTGAGGGTGTCGTTTCCGAAGGCGTCGAGGTTGCGGTCGCTGCCGACGTTCTGGAACGTGTACCGCACGTCCGGCCGGATCGTCGGGCCGGTCGCCGCCTGCGCGCTGCCGGTGGTCAACAGACCCACGCTCAGCAGGGCGGATGCGGACAGAACGGCGGCGATGGCCTTGCGACTTGCCACGGGCTCCTCCTGACCTGGTGACGCTGTGCGCGTCACGCGAAAAGGTTGATGGTGCACTTTCCCAAGGCATGTGCCTCGGAAAGGAACCTATGTTTCGCCGCGGCCCGCCCGGAAGTCGAGTTCCGGACGTCGAAAAGGCCGAGCGGTTTCCCGTTCAAGGGAATTGCATTCCCAGAGGAGTGGCTTTACGGCAAGGGGCCATTCGGCCTGTCCGAAGGCCGCCCGTACGGCACGTCGGCCGGTTCGGCCGAATCCGGAGAATTTCCGGCCAGTACTCGGCCGTCAGTATGCGGGGCCGGACGGGAAAGGATAGGGGCCGACGGCTACGGGGGCGGGGGCGGCCCGCGGGTCTCCATGCCCGGGAGGAAGGTTTGCGCCGACGGTTGCGTCGTCATCAGGGCGTGCGTGAGGTGGTGCGAAACCCGCCCCCCGGCGCGAAACGGTGCGCGACGGCGACGGCGTACGTGGCCGGATCCCGGCAAAGCGTGACATCGCCGCAGGTGTCGTCGTAAAGCTGCCGGGCGCGAAGGGCGGGCGCCCGAGGCGGGCGCCTCGGGAAAGGCGGAGGTGTCCGCGCGGGGCTCACCCCGTCCGTGGGGCGGGGGCACCCGCGGGGATGTGGGTGCGGGCCGAACTGGTGATGCGGTAGCGGCCGTTCGGCACGGGCGCCGCGGTGACGTGGACGGTGAGCGGGCCGGCCCACTCGTAGTCGCGTTTCGCGGCGTGGTGTGCCAGTACGTCGGTGAGTCGCTGGCCTATCTGGCCGCCCTGCGCGGCCAGTTCGTCGTGGACCTCGGGTGCGAGTTCGACCGTGTACTCATTGGGCACGAGGACACGGTGCTGGCTGCAGACGACCGCGTGGTCGTCGCATTCACGCCGCAGGTCGTCGCACAGCTCGACGGGGTCGTTCCCGGCGATCTTGGCGATCAGCGCGCTCTCGCACTCCTCCACTACCTGTTCCATCTGCTTCAGGAGTCCCATGAGAGGGCGCGTGCCCGGGAGCGCCGTGTGCATGCGGACACAAGAACTCCATGTGAACGCACAACCCTTCACATCCTTCAGGGGTCTCGTGATCGGAGTCAGTGGACTCCACGACCGATCCGGGTCCCGCCGGCCGTCTTCCACGCCGGCGGTTCCCCTCTCTCATTCGAGGAACACATGCGCATTCGTGCCACTGCCGCCGCACTGTCCGGCGCCCTGGCCATATCCGCCCTCGCCGTCCCGGCCGCACAGGCCGCGGACGCCCCGGGCGTCGGCGCCGCCAAGGCGCAGCTCTTCGCCGCGCAGTCCCCCGCCGTAGCCGGGGCGGACGACGCACGGGGAGACACCAAGATCACGAACGTCACCGTCAACGGCGGCAAGGACATCGTGGTCGGCACCAGCCTGAAGAAGACGTACACCGTCTCCGTCACCGCCACCGACCCGGCCGGCATCTACGACGGTTACGCCTTCCTGTGGCACGGCACCGACCTGGATTCCAAGACCGGTGTGGACGGTGCCATGACCCCGGGCACCGACCACGGCAGCTGCCAGCAGGTCAACGCCACGACCTCCACCTGCTCGGTCACCCTGGTCGCCGACCCCGCCTCCACGATCTACGGCAACCTCCTCGCCGGCAGGTGGCACGTCTTCGTGTCCGCGGTGGGCAAGGACGGTGACTACACCATCAAGGACACGTACAAGTCGGGCTGGGTGAAGCGTGCCTCCAAGCTGACCACGAACGCCGGGCCCGAGCCGGTGAAGGCGGGTGCGACCCTCACCGTCACCGGTGCCCTGACCCGGGCGAACTGGGACACCGGCACGTATGGCGGGTACGGCAACCAGTCCGTGCAGCTGCAGTTCCGCAAGCAGGGCGCCAGCAGCTACAGCACCGTCAAGACCGTGACGTCGGACAGCCGCGGCAACCTGAAGACGACCGTGAAGGCGTCGGCCGACGGTTCCTGGCGCTACGTCTTCGCCGGCACGCCGACGTCGTCGGTGGCGACGTCCACGAGTGACTACGTCGACGTGAAGTAACGCGCCGATGTGAGGTGCCCGGCCACGCGAGGTGACTGGCCCACGTGAAGCCGGGGACACAGGGGCGGGGCGGCCGGTTGGTGGCCGCCCCGCCCGCTGTCTTCGGTGCGGGGCCGTGGTGTCGGCCCCGCACCGCTCACGCCCCCGTCACGCCGTCGATGCGCTCCCGGAGCAGATCCGCATGGCCGTTGTGGCGCGCGTACTCCTCGATCATGTGGACCAGGATCCAGCGCAGGGAGACGTCTTGGCCGCCGACATGGCCGGCCTCTCGTTCCGAGAGCCGGCCGGAGTCGTCCAGGGAACGGCCCGCGACCAGCTCGCGGCTCCGGGCGACTTCCGCCCGCCAGACCGCCAGCGCCTCGTCGATCCCGCGCCCGGCAACGAGTGCAAAGCCATCGTCCGCTCCCTCGCGCTGGTCATCGGCGAAGACCGCGGGCACTTCCTGGCCGGCGAACACCCGCTGGAACCAGTTGCGTTCCACCTCCGCCATGTGCTGCACCAGGCCCAGCAGCGTCATCGGTGACGGCGGCACCGAGGCCACCCGTAGCTGCTGATCGTCAAGCCCCTCGCACTTGAGCGGGAGCGTGGCGCGGTGGAAGTCCAACCAGGCCTCCAGCGTGGCGCGTTCATCGGCGAGCGGTGGCGGTACGGTGCGTCCGTCCGGTGTCATGACCATGAGCCACACCTTCGCACAGGGGAGCGGGGCAGGGCCTTCTCCTATTCCTCGATGGCACCGCCGATGCGGCGGAGGTGCTGCCGGAAGGTGTAGGTGGGGTCGGTGGCGCGGCGGGCCAGGTAGTCGTCGAAGGCCGTTTGGTGGCGAAGGGTCTGGCCGGCGCGGATCTTGCGGGCTTGTTCGCGTTCCGTCCGCCGGATCTCGTGTGCGGTGGCGAGGACCTCTTCGGCATGTTCGGCGGCGAGGAACAGCACACCGTCGTCATCGCCGAGGACCAGGTCGTCGTGGCCGACCAGGTGCTCCGCGAACCGTGCCGTCGTGAGCGCCTCGGGCTCCCGCCCGTCGAGCCGTACCGGGCCGGGCGGACAGGCGCCGTAGCTGAACACCGGGCGGCCGATGTCCACCAATTCCGGTGTGTCGCGGTGCAGGCCCCACACCACCAGCCCCGCCACGCCCGCCGCTTGGGCCTCCAGGACCGTCAGGTCACCGATACACGCTTCGTCCGTCCGCCCGCCGTTGTCGATGACCAGTACGTCGCCCTCTTCGGCCTGGGCGAAGGCCTCCAGGAACACGTCCACACTGCCGTAATGCCGCACCGGCAACGCGCGGCCGGCGACCCGCTGGCCGGGGACGACGGGGTGGATACCGGCCGGTGCCGTGCGCAGCGGTACGCCATGGCGGACGCATGCGTCGGCCACCAGTGGGGTGGACAGGTCGGTGAAGGAACTCAGCATGGTGTGCTTCCCGCTCTCTGACGTGCGGCTTCCAAGATCTCTTACCGGCCGGGACTCTACGCGTCGACGCCGGACTGTGGTGAGGAGTGCCTTGTCGGCCCTCCTCCTGGCTCATCGTCCGTGAGGGGCCCCGTGCTGGACCCCATGCCGGAGCAGCCCCTCGGTGAAGTCCTCGGTCGCCGCTTCGTGCCGCGAGGTGTACGGACACGTCCAGTCCTCCTCCGTGAACCGGCCGGAGAAGTGCCGTGCGGGCTGCTCGTATTCATACACGGTGAAGCTCGGATTGACGGAACCGTTGTTCGTGGTCTCACGTCGGCGAATGGCGCCCTGCATCGAGTAGAACTTCTCACCGAGAAGCATGAACTGCGCCAGGGAGTTGAAAGCGATCGCCGACGTCGAGAAGCGACGGCTCGCCCTGGACGCGCCCGGGTGCATTCCCACGACGAAGAACGCGTGACCGCCCGTGTGAAATCCGAAGTTCGGTGTGCGGGGATCGGACGAGGCGCCCTTGTCCAGGCCGAAGGTCCGGCTGTCCAGGTCATGCATGAGCTGGAGATGTCGCCATATGAGCCCCTCGTAGGTGAGCTCGTCGACGGCCCCCGGCTCGTCGAACGTCGCGACGAACGTACGAAAGCTCTGGTCCGACAGCAGGGGCCGCACGGCCTCCACGTATTCAAGGAGGTCGCGGTAATTCTCCCGGGCCGACCTTTCGTCGCCCATTCTTCGGTAGTGCCGGTGCGTGATGGTGTCGCGTTTGAGTGCGGCGCGGGCGCCCAGGCAGCTGAACTCCCGGGTTTGAATGAAGCGGTCCAGTTGGCCGCGTACGGCTGCGGTGCTGCGCACGGCGGTATCGGGTTCAGTCATCGTGAGGACCTTGCCTTGGCTGGATGTGAGCGCTTGATGTCAGCGGCGCGGGCGGCCCGGATGCGTCCCCTGCCTCAGGGGTGCCGTTGGCGTGCCGGTGGGGGAGCGCTGGGCACGGTGGCTGCTGATCGCCGCCCTCCCGGGACGTGATCAACGGCTGACCGAATCGACACTGAGGTGTACGAGTCCCCTAGGCAATACCTAAAGCGGACAAAGTGTGGTTCATGGCGGCAACCAGCCTCAGGACGGGCAGCCGAGTCCGGCCACGAGGAGTGTCCGGGTGGTGGCCAGCGGTGTGGGCGTGCTGTCTTTTCGTGGAGCTGTGGGCGCGCCATGCCGCAACTTGCCGAATGCGTAAGGGTGTTGGGGGTCGGCATTTGGTCGGGGTGCCATATCGTGATCGCTTGCGGTGAGGATCGCCAGGGCCGACCGGACTGCCCGTCCGAGTCGCATCCCCGACGGGCCGACCTCGCCACTCCCGTCCCGTGCAACTACCCCGAAAGCCGGCCCTGGGCAATACCCGCCAGGCCAATTTATCCGCCGTGAATGTTCAAATTTTCGCCAACTCGAATTCTGGAATTTCCGGCCCGTACGAGTAATCGGTCGGTGGCTCTCCGGCGTGCAGGGGGCGCTGTGAGGCTCAACTGGGCGCCCTGGGGCGGCCCGAATGGCCCGACGCCAAATCTCTGTATTGGGCACGCATTTCCGCCGAATGTAACTATTCAGTCAACGGCTCTTTGCAGGGCTCTGAATGCTCTCTAATCTGAGGCAACTTTTCGGCCAGCCCTGTCTTGAAAGGCCTCCTATGGCAAGCGTTGACCAGATCGCTCCCCTGAAGACACGCGATCCGGGCTCCCTCCGCAGGGACGTGGGACTGATCGGCCTGATGTGGGCCTCGGTCGGTTCGATCATCGGCTCCGGTTGGCTGTACGGAGCCCAGAAGGCCGTGGTCGTTGCGGGCCCGGCCGCGATCATCTCCTGGAGCATCGGCGCGGTCGCGATCGTGCTCCTGGCCCTGGTGCACGCCGAACTCGGCGGACTGTTCCCGGTGGCCGGCGGCACGGCGCGGTATCCGCACTACGCCTTCGGCGGCCTGGCGGGCATGTCGTTCGGCTGGTTCTCCTGGCTCCAGGCCGCGACCGTGGCGCCCATCGAGGTCGAGGCCATGATCGGTTACGCCGGTCACTGGTCGTGGGCCCAGGGCTTCCTGCATGCCAATGGCACCCTCACCACCAGCGGTTTCATCGTGGCCGTCGTCCTGATGGCGATCTTCGTCGCGGTGAACTTCCTGGGTGTGAAGGTCCTCGCCCACACCAACAGCGCCGCCACCTGGTGGAAGATCGCCGTACCCCTCGGGGCGATCTTCGTCATCGCGGCGACCAACTTCCACCCGCACAACTTCACCTCGCACGGCTTCGCGCCGTTCGGCGCCAAGGGCGTGCTCAGCGCCATCAGCACCAGCGGCATCATCTTCGCGCTGCTCGGCTTCGAGCAGGCCATCCAGCTGGCCGGCGAGAGCCGCAACCCCAAGCGTGACCTGCCGCGCGCCACGATCGGTTCGGTCGTGATCGGCGCCGTCATCTACACGCTCCTGCAGGTGGTCTACATCGGCGCGCTGCCGCTGGCCTCCTTCGCGCACGGCTGGGCCAAGCTGGACTACGTCGGCATCAGCGGCCCGTGGGCCGGTCTGGCCACCGTGATCGGCCTGGGCTGGCTCGGCTGGGTCCTGTACGCGGACGCCATCGTGTCCCCCGGCGGCACCGGCCTCATCTACACCACCTCCACCTCGCGCATCTCCTACGGCCTGAGCAAGAACGGCTACGCCCCCAGGCTGTTCGAGCGGATCGACAAGCGCGGTGTGCCGTGGTTCGGCCTGATCATCTCCTTCCTGACCGGTGTGATCTGCTTCCTGCCGTTCCCGAGCTGGCAGGAGCTGGTCTCCTTCATCACCTCGGCGAGCGTCCTGATGTACGCCGGCGCCCCGCTCGCGTTCGGCGTGTTCCGCGACCGTCTGCCGAACCGCGAGCGTCCGTACCGCCTGCCCGGCGGCAACATCATCTCGCCGCTGTCCTTCGTCGTGGCCAGCCTGATCATCTACTGGGCCGGCTGGACCACCCTGCAGCGGCTCGGCTGGGCGATCATCCTCGGGTACGTGCTGCTCGGCAGCTACGCCTGGTACGCGACGAAGAAGCAGCTGCCGAACGCGCCCCGGCTGGACTGGAAGGCCGCCCAGTGGCTGCCGGTGTACCTGATCGGCATGGGCCTCATCGCCTGGCAGGGCGGCTTCGGCGGACAGGGCCACATCCCGCTGTGGTGGGACATGGTGCTCGTCACGGTGTTCGCGCTGGGCATCTACTACTGGGCCCGCAGCACCGCGGTCTCGACCGAGGCCATTGAGCAGAACATCGAGGAGGTCGCAGTCGTGGACGAGGGCGGCCACTGACCGCACTCGACCCTCCGCCTGCACGACAGGAGCCGATGGGCCCGGCCGGTTTTCCGGCCGGGCCCATCGGCCTTCGCATGGGCCTCTGGCGGCTTTCGCGTGGGCCTCTGTTTTCTCGGGTCAGGCTGCTGGGGCCTGGATCCCGCTAGCCGTCCGCCTTCCCCTGCTCGTCCGCCGGTGCTCCCTGCGCCCCGTTGAGCACCGCCAGGGCGGCCTCCACGTGCTCCTGCGTCGCGGCCTTGCTGAGGCCCGTGTCGGTGAGCACCCCCGAGCCGTTCTCGTGCTCCAGGAGTGCCAGCAGGATGTGTTCGGTGCCGATGTAGTTGTGGCCCAGACGCAGGGCCTCGCGGAAGGTGAGTTCGAGGACCTTCTTCGCGTCGGCGTCGAACGGGATGAGCGCGGGGACCGGCCCCCCGGAGGGAGGCAGGGCCGCCGTCGCCGCCTCCCGGACGGCGTCCAGCGACACGTCCTGCTCAAGGATCATCTTCCCCGCGAGCGCATCGGGTTCGGCGAGCAGCCCGAGGATGAGGTGCACGGTGCCGATCTCACCGTTGCCCGCCGCATGGGCCTCCTTCTGTGAGGCCACCACCACGCTCCTCGCCCGCGGGGTGTACCGGCTGAAGCCCTGGCTCGGATCGAGGTCCGAGTCGCCCGACGTCTTCGGCACGAACCGCTTCTGGGCGGCCTGGCGGGTGACGCCCATGCTCTTGCCGATGTCCGTCCAGCTGGCTCCGGAACGCCGGGCCTGGTCCACGAAGTGGCCGATGAGGTGATCGGCGATGTCGCCGAGGTGGTCAGCGGCGATCACCGCGTCGGTGAGCTGGTCGAGGGCGTCTGGGTGGGCCTTCTTGATGGCCTCGATCAGGTCGTCGAGGCGTACGGGATGGGTGGGTCCGCCTGGATTCGTCATGTGACAACCGTAGGTTGACAGCAGGGAGAGTGTCAACCCGTGGTTGACGATGCCTGGATCCGGGACGGAATCAGGTCGCGCGAGGTCGGTGGGGGAGGCCACGATGGCGGCCACGATGGCGATCGGGCCGGGTGGTTCCTGCGCGAAGTGACGTCCGGCGACGCCCAGGTGATGGCCCGGTGGAGGGGCAACTACCGCCGGGGGAACGAACGGTCGGCGCGCCGCCATCCACGCCATGCCACCGGCCGCTGACGGCATTCGCCGCACAGAAGAAAAGCGTCCCGGCACCGACGCCGACCTCGATGTCCGTCCTGCCCATCGATGTCCGCGCGGTGCCGGGACGCCCCGGTGCCTGGTGCCCCGTGCCGTGAGCCGGCTGGGGACTACTTCACGTTCACGCCCGCCCAGGCGGCGCCCACTGCCTTGTACTCGGCGCCGGTCGTGCCGTACAGGTCACCCGCCGCCTTCAGGGTCGCGGCGCGCGCGGCCTTGTAGTTGGTGGTGGAGGTCATGTACGTGGTGAGGGCCTTGTACCAGATCTTCTCGGCCTTGTCCCGGCCGATGCCGGTGACCTTGGAGCCGTCGACGGTGGGGCTGTTGTAGCTGACGCCGTTGATGGTCTTGGCGCCGCTGCCCTCGGAGAGCAGGTAGAAGAAGTGGTTGGCGACGCCGGACGAGTAGTGCACGTCCTTGTTGCCGACCGTGCTCGACCAGTAGTCCGCCGAGCCGCCGTCCTTGCTGGGCTTGTCCATGTAGCGCAGCGGGGTGCCGTCACCGTTGATGTCGATCTTCTCGCCGATGAGGTAGTCGCCCGGGTCGGCGGCGTTCTTGGCGTAGAACTCGGCCGAGGTGCCGAAGATGTCGGACGTCGCCTCGTTGAGGCCGCCGGACTCACCGCTGTAGTTGAGGCCGGCGGTGGCCGCGGTGACGCCGTGGCTCATCTCGTGGGCGGCCACGTCGAGGGAGGTCAGCGGGTGACTGTTGCCGCTGCCGTCGCCGTACGTCATGCAGAAGCAGCCGTCGTCCCAGAAGGCGTTGACGTAGCTGTTGCCGTAGTGGACGCGGGAGTACGCGCCCTTGCCGTCGTTGCGGATGCCGTTGCGGCCGAAGGTGTTCTTGTAGAAGTCCCAGGTGACCGCCGCACCGTAGTGGGCGTCGACGCCGGCGGTCTGCCGGCCGCCGCCCCACACGTCGTCCGCGTCGGTGAACAGCGTCCCGGTGCCGGACGTCTTCTGGTTGAGGTCGTACGTCTTGTGGCCGCCGCGGGCGCCATCGGTGAGCTGGTACGCCGTCCCGCTCTTCGTTGTGGTCAGCGGGACGTTGCCGCTGTAGGTGCTGGTCCCGGTGCCGGTCTCGATCGCCTCGTCCTCGAACAGCTTCTTGCCGGTGGCCGCGTCCGTGATGACGTGCAGGGCGCTGGGGGTGCCGTCCTTCTGGGTGCCGGTGACGACGGTCTCGTACGCGAGGACCGGCTTGCCCGAGGCGGCCCAGATCACCTTGCGCGGCGTGCCGGAGGTGCCGGTCCTGGTGTCCTTCTTCGCCGCGGCAGCGCTGAGGGCGCTCTTCTTCGCGGTGGAGGGGGCGAGCGCGGCGGTCGTACTGGCCACGGATATCCGGGCCTTGGTCGCCTTGGTGACGCTGCGGGTGCCGTTCTTGGTCTGGTGCACCACCAGGTCACCGCCCAGAACGGGCAGGCCGGCGTAGGTACGGTCGTAGCGGGTGTGCACCGTGCCGTTCGCGTCCTTGATGACGTCCCGGACGACGAGCTTCTCCTTCGCGCCAAGGCCGATCTTGGCGGCGATCGTGGAGGCGCTGCTCTGCGCCTCCTGCAACGCGGATACCCGCTGCGCTGCGGAGAGTTGGGCCGCCGACGCGCCGGTCGCGCGGTCCGCCTGCGCACTGGCCGATCCGGCCTGGACGCCGACCGCGACCATCGCGGCGGAGGCGACCAGGGCGGCAGCGCGCAGGGTGTTCTTGCGGGGGGTGGACGAAGTCCGTCTCAACTCGGTCTCCCTTGTGAGGGCCGCGGGGTCGCGGCCCAAGAGGTGGGGCCGGGCAGCCGAGGGGTGGGGTGCCCGGTGGAGGAGTGAATCGACCGAAGATTGCCACGAGTTGAGATCGATTGACAGATGTTCAACAAGCAAGAAACTGCGAATTTACGAATCGGACCGCTTCCTGACGGGTTTTGTCCCGCAGTGCGGCGTCTTGCGGACACCCGGCTGTGCTCGCGACCCCCGTTGAACCCGACTCCTGCTGCTCGCACCCCCCACATGCCGCAGGACTCACACCCACCACGGCCCGCAGGAGCAGAGCGCATCGGCACGCTCACCGACCGTGTGCCGTCCGAGGGAGGGCATTCCTGCACCTGCCAACCACAGCGCAGCGCCCTAGGCTGAACGCCAAGGCACACGGTGAGGCGGTGGCGTGCCCATGGCACTACGGCACCAGCTGATCAGGACCCGGCGGGAGACGGTATGGGCCGTCCTGGCGGACGGCTCGCGCTACCAGGACTGGGTGGTGGGAACGGTCCGCTCGCGCCCCAAGGACGACAACTGGCCGCGGCTCGGCTCCGCCCTTGAATACACCTTCCGGCTGGGGCCGTGGGAACTCGCCGGCCAGACCATCGTCCGGTGCAGCGAGCCACCACGACGGCTTGAGCTGGAGATCGACAGCGGACGGCTCGGCACCGCACGCATCGCCCTGGAACTGCGCCCCTGGGGTGAGCACACCGTGGTCATCGCCGACGAGCACCCGCTGACCGGTCCGAGCGGACGGCTGCACAACGCCGGCGTCGACATGCTGCTCCAGCTGCGCCACCGCCGCATGCTCAGCAACCTGGCCAAAGTGGCGGAAGCTGCCGACCAGGGAGGGGGCGAGGCGGGGCACCGGGGGTAAGCCGAGGGCCGGGGGAAACGACCAGCCGACGGCGAGCAGAGCGCACGAGGGACGGGAAGCACGCGGTCGGTACGCGGTCGGTCGGCGGGCTGCCGGTCAGTCGGCGGGCTTCTCCCATACGGAGACGTGCTGGTGGCTCTCGCTCGTGAAGGGCCCCTTCCCCCAACCGTCCCACCGCTCGCGCAGCCGCAGCCCCGCCAGCTGAGCCATCAGATCGAGCTCCGCGGGCCAGACGTACCGGAAGGGGATCGACCGGTACTCCCCGCGGCCGTCGACGACATCGACGTAGTTCGAGCTCATGGCCTGGGTGGCGACGTCGTAGAGATCGAAGGCCCAGCTGGTCGGGCTCACCTTGAAGGGCACGACGTTCTGGCCGGCTGGCAGCTTTCTCAGCTCCGGAACCCCGACCTCGATGACGAAACAGCCGCCCGGTTCGAGGTGGGCCGCGGCGTTGCGGAAGCATGCCACCTGTGCCGCCTGGGTCGTCAGATTCATGATCGTGTTGAACACCAGATATGCGAGGGAGAACGTCCCCGGCACGCGCGTCGTCGCGAAGTCGCCGATCGTCACGTCGATCGCCTCAGCGCCCGGCTTGTCCCGCAGCCGCGCGACCATCGCCCGTGACATGTCGATACCGTGCACCGGAACCCCGCGGCGCGCCAGCGGCAGGGCGATCCGCCCCGTCCCGATGCCCAGCTCAAGGGCCCGGCCTTCACCGGCCAGACCCGCCAGCACGTCGACCGTTTCGGCCACGACGTCCGGGGCGAACATGTCGCCCGAGGATGCGTCGTACTTCGCGGCGAGCTGTTCCCCGAAATACCCGTCCTTATCGTTCAGTTCATCCACCACGCGACCATACTGCGGAGCCGTTTCCTCGCGCTCCTCATTTTCCGAGGCCTGGCCTGGCGGGGACCTGGTCTGGCCGCGACCTGGCCGCGGACTTGTACTCGGGCTCGGCCTTGGGCTCGGCCTTGGACTCGGACCCGGTCCCGGACCGGTGCGAGATCGTACGGGCGTCAGTCGCGCATCGGCCGGTCGAGGAGCGGGGTGAGCTCGGCATCGGTCGCCGGCCTGAGGGTCGTCAGCAGGTGCCGGGCCCCGGCCAGGCCGGTGCGGCCGCTGCCCTCGACGGTCACCGTGTGGACCAGCCCGTTGCGGCGCAACCGCAGGTCCCGCCGCTTGTAGTCGCCCTCGTAGGAGACCAGTTGGCGGCCGTCCCCGTCGTCCGAGCAGTGGATCGTTTCGCCGAACGGGTCGGGACAGCCGCGCGCATCGGAACGCCGGGTGTCGTGCCCGATCCGTTCCACGGAGAGGTGCAGGTCCGGGGCGCCGGGGCGGGTGTAGGTCGCGCCGAAGGAGCTCTCGCTCGCTCCGACGTCGTCCAGCGCGTATCCGGAAGGGGGGTCACCGACCCGCAGCAGGGCGCGGTCGACGCCGTTGGCGGTGAGCCACTCGGTGAGCGTGGGCGGCTGGGCGGCCTCCCAAGCGAGGTACGAGCCGCCGGCCGCGAGGAGGCCCGCGGCGGCGAGCGCGGCCAGCCGGGTCCGGGCACCCGGGAGGAAGAAGGCGGCGCCCAAGGCGTACCAGAGGCCGCCCCAGGGATGCAGCAGAACGGTGATGTGCAAGCCGTCGTCGCGCAGGTTCGCCGCGACGGCTGCTACCGCCCCCGCCGTGCCGCAGGCGTACACGCCCGCCGCCCAGGCCCACCGTCCGCGCGCTCGGCGGGTGAGCGGCACGAACGCGCGGACGGAGGTGGCGAGTGCGGCGAGCGACGCCATGCCCAGCACCGGCCCGCCGACCAGAACGGCCACGAGCGCCGCGGTGCGCTCGGCGAAGAGCGCGATCAGCGCCGCCTGGAACTGGACGGCGGTCAGCACACAGCCGACGAACGCGACGGCTGCGAGGTGGGCGAAGAGGCGCCCTGCTGCGAGCTTCCGGACCATACTTCGTGATCACGCGGTGGCGGGCACGGCGGTTCCGCACCGACGGGACTCAGGTCACGTCAAGCACAACATCGGCTCAATGGAGGGCTGGTCAGCCGGGCTTCGGGGTGATTCGTTCATGATCGAGGGCGGTAGCCCCCTCTCCGAACCGTCGAACGGGCGGGGGCGTAGCCTGCCGTACCGAACATCGAACGGCGAGGGGGAACACTCTGTCCGCGTACACACCGCCGCCTCCCGGCGGTCCGTCCCCGTATGACCAGAACGGCCCGAACCCCTACGGTCCGCCGCCCGGACCGGCCCCCTACGGGCAGAGCGGCCCCGCCCCGTACGGGCCA
The DNA here is from genome assembly GCF_000720175.1 of Streptomyces sp. NRRL S-337. Taxonomy (GTDB): domain Bacteria; phylum Actinomycetota; class Actinomycetes; order Streptomycetales; family Streptomycetaceae; genus Streptomyces; species Streptomyces siderophoricus. Next base: position 16,175 of record NZ_JOIX01000014.1, on the reverse strand, counting down.
CCCGCTGCGGCCCCCTACGGCCAACCCGCGCCGCAGCAGTGGGGCCAGCAGCACTGGGGGCAGATCCAGCCGCAGCCGGGCGCGCCCGTGTTCGTGCCGACCGGGCCGAATCCGCGGCAGTGGCTCAGGCCGGTGATCGCGCTGGCCGTCGTGGTGGCTCTCGGCACGGTGTTCTGGCTGCTCAGCGACGGCAAGGAGCCGGAGAAGACGGCCCGTGAGGCGAGCGTCGGGGATTGCCTGGAGAACCGGGGCACGCACACCAAGCCGGTGCTGTTCACCGTCAACTGCACCGACCCCAAAGCGGATTACAAGATCCGGTTCACGCCGGGGCCGCGCGGCGAGTGCCCCGCTGAATTCACCCAGTACGAGGAGCGGGGCGGCAGGCTCGGGGACACCACACTCTGCCTGACCCACGTCGACCACTGATCCCCCACAGGCACTGACACACACAGGCACTGCCCCCCACAGGCACTGACGCCCACAGGTGCCGGACGGGGGTGCCGGGCCGGCCGCTGTGAGTGGGTCACCGCTGGGCGTCGGCCGTCGCCGCGGGCGCGTAGTGGGTGGTCCAGCCCCGGCGCAGCTCCCAGGTGCCGCCGTCCCGTGAAGCGCCGCGCAGCCCGTGAACGGTGTCGGCGCCGGCGAGTTCGACGAGCCGGGGCGTGCCGAGGGAGGCGAAGCCGACGGTGCGGGCGGGATCCCAGTCGGTGGAGCGACGCAGGCGCCGGACCAGGCGGGCGACGCCGGCCGGCGCGCCGGCCAGCACCCAGGCGTCCGGGGTCTGGGCGGTCAGCCGCCGGGCGGGGCGCAGCCACGAGGCCGCCTCCTCGGGCCAGTCGACGACCGCGAGGACGTCCAAGCCGAGCGTCTGCCAGGCCGCGGTGAACGCCCGCGCGGCGGCACGGGAATGCCCGTCCCGGCCATGGCCGACGGCGACGGACCGGATCCGCGAGCGGTGCGCCGTCAGCAACCCGACCAGGGCGGCCAGCTCCGCGTCGGTGTGCTGGGCGGGCAAGCCCTCCATATGCGACTCGGGGCCGGCGGCGGGCTCGTTCATGACGCCTCGTGGAAGACGAGGCCGAGCGTCCGTCGCACCCCGGAGCGGACGGTGCTCACGCCGTGCCGCATGGGCCCGATGGACCAGCCGCGGCGGGAGGCCACCGGCCGGTCGCGGGTGGTGAAGACCAGTGCGTGGCCCTGGGGGAGCGTGGTCGACGATCCGCGGGACTGGGCGCGGGGTCGCTGTTCCGTCATCAGGAACTCGCCGCCGGTGAAATCGACACCGGGTGCGTCGAGGCCGATGACGACCTGGAGCGGGAACACCATCTCGCCGAACACATCGCGGTGCAGTGCGTTCCAGTCACCCGCGACGTAACGCAGCAGGATCTGGGCGGACTTGGACTGCCCGGCCCGGTGGCACTTCGCCAGCCACCGCCCCAGGTCGTCCGGCCACGGGGCGCTCCGCCCGAGCTTGCCGGCCCAGTCGCGGGCGATCGGCAGAAGGTGCGGGTAGAACGCCTCGCGCAGTTCGCGGACGGCGTCCGGCAGGTCGTGGGTGAAGTATCGGTACTGGCCGGAGCCGAAGCGGTGGCGGGCCATGTCGACGGTGGTACGGAAGCGTTCGGCGTCGTCGTACAGGGCGGCGATCTCCTGGCACTGGCCGGGGGTGAGCAGCGGCCCGGTCAGCGCGCTGCCGTACTCGTTGACCTCGTCGGTGAGGGCGTTCCAGTCGGCGGCGTCGACCCGTGCGGTGAGGCTGCCGTCCGGTCGGGCGGCGTCGGTCCTGGCAGGGGTCATGGCGTCGGTCACGGTGGGGGTCATGGTGGGGTCCTTCGTTACGTGTGCGTTGCACGGCGTGATCGGCGCGGACGGCGCCCTCACCGGCTACGCGGCCAAGTCTGCGAGGTGCGCCGCACCAGGGCTGGCGGTATTCGGACGTGATACCGGGATGACGAGCGGTGGGCCCCGGCGACGTGGGTCTGGATGGTCGACAGGAGGTTTGGCGGTCAACGGTTGCGGCTACACAGTGAGGCGCGGTGATGGGCCGGAACCCGCCGCGCCGGCCGCCAGTGTCTCGGAGGGGCGATGTCGCAGCTGGACCACGACCGGCGGCGGGAGCCGCTGGACGCCTCCCAGAATCCGCGCGTCAGGGCGGGCAGCAGGATCCGGAAGTACGTGACGACCACCGATCACAAGGTGATCGGCAATATGTATCTCGTCACGGCTTTCGGTTTCTTCCTGTTCGCCGGCATTCTGGCGATGCTGATGCGCGCGGAGCTGGCCCGACCGGGCATGCAGATCGTCAGCAATCAGCAGTACAACCAGCTGTTCACCATTCACGGCACGGTCATGATGCTGCTCTTCGCGACCCCGACATTCGCCGGGTTCGCCAATGCCGTCATGCCCCTGCAGATCGGCGCCCCCGATGTCGCCTTTCCCCGGCTCAATGCCCTGACGTACTGGCTATTCCTCTTCGGCGGGCTGATGGTGGTGTCGGGTTTCGTCGTGCCGGGCGGTGCGGCACCTTTCGGCTGGTTCGCCTACGCGCCACTGAACAGCGAGGTGTTCTCGCCGGGTGCGGGCGGCGACCTGTGGGCGGCGGGTCTGGTCGTCGCCGGTCTCAGTACCACCCTCGGCTCGGTCAATTTCATCGCCACCATCATCACGCTGCGCGCCCCCGGAATGACGATGTTCCGGATGCCGATCTTCACGTGGAACATCCTCTTCACCTCCATCCTTGCGCTGCTCGCCTTTCCCGTGCTCACCGCCGCACTCCTCGCGCTGCTGGCCGACCGCAGGCTGGGTGCGCACGTCTATGACGCGGCCAATGGCGGGGCGCTGCTGTGGCAGCACCTTTTCTGGTTCTTCGGCCACCCCGAGGTCTATATCGTCGCGCTGCCGTTCTTCGGTGTGGTGACCGAGATCGTGCCCGTCTTCAGCCGCAAACCGGTCTTCGGATACGTCGGCATGGTCGGTGCGACGATCGCCATCACCATGCTGTCCGCCACGGTGTGGGCGCACCACATGTTCGCCACGGGCGCGGTGCTGCTGCCGTTCTTCTCCCTGATGTCCTTCCTGATCGCGGCACCGACCGGGGTGAAGTTCTTCAACTGGATCGGGACGATGTGGCGGGGCAGCCTGTCGTTCGAGACGCCGATGCTCTGGGCCGTCGGATTCATGGTGACCTTTCTCCTCGGGGGTCTCAGCGGCGTTCTGATCGCCTCACCGCCCATGGACTTCCATGTCACCGATACGTACTTCATCGTCGCGCATCTGCATTACGTTCTGTTCGGCACGATCGTCTTCGCGATGTTCGGCGGCTTCTATTTCTGGTGGCCGAAGTGGACCGGCCGGATGCTCGACGAGCGGCTGGGGAAGATTCACTTCTGGACGTTGTTCATCGGCTTCCAGACCACCTTCCTCGTCCACCACTGGCTCGGCGAGATGGGCATGCCGCGCCGGTACGCCGATTATCTCGCCGCCGACGGCTTCACCCTGCTGAACACCATCTCCTCGATCGGTGCGTTCCTGCTGGGCCTGTCGACCCTGCCCTTCCTCTACAACGTCTGGAAGACCGCGAAGTACGCGCCCCGCGTGGAGTCCGACGACCCCTGGGGATTCGGACGGTCGCTGGAGTGGGCCACTTCCTGTCCGCCGCCCCGTCACAACTTCGTGGCGCTTCCCAGGATCCGCTCCGACTCGCCCGCCTTCGACCTCCATCACCCCCAGTACCTCGAACTCGCCTCGGGTGAACGCGGCACGTCCGAACCGACCCCGGACACCTTGGGAGACGAGCAGAAATGAAAGCGGAGGCGTATCTCTTCGCGGGCGTGGCCCTTTTCTTCCTGCTCACCGACGCGGTGTACATCTGGTTCGCCCGGGAACCGGCCGGCATCGCCGCGCTCACGGTGTCCTGTTTCATGGCGGTCGTCATCTCGTTCTTCTGTGCCATGAATTACCGCCGCAAGGGCGAACGGCCGGAGGACCGGCAGGAATCCGAGATCCAGGAGCGCAGCGGCCCGCTGGATTTCTTCCCGCCGCACAGTGGCTATCCGATCGTGGTCGCGCTGGGTGCGGCACTGCTCGCGCTCGGCCTGGTCTACGCGGTGTGGCTGGTCCTCATCGGGGTCGGCGTCACCGTGTCCGCCGTCTTCGGCATGGTCTTCGAATTCGCCCGCCGCGATGACTGAGCGGGTGCGTTGAATGGGCGGCCGGGATGACTGAGCGGCCCGGATGACCGAGCGGTCCCGCCGGGCGTTCCTCGTCCTACCGGGGTGGCCGTAGCGGCGCGGTGGGCAGGCCGGCGTGTTCCCGTAGGCCGCGCAGGAAGTCCTCAAGGGCGTCCTGGGCGCTGTACCGGGGAGCCCAGCCCAGTTCCCGCCGGGCCCGGGCGGTGTCCATCAGGGGCAGCCGCAGCACGGCGTCGAAGAGGTGCGGCGAGACCGGCAGCAGGCGCAGATGCCAGGCACCCGACAGCAGCGCACGAGGTGGCCCGGCCGGCAGCCGCACGACGCGGGCTCCCAGGAGGTCGCCCAGCAGCGCGGCGTCGACCACCGGCTCCGCGGCCAGGTTGAACGCTCCGGAGACCGGCCGCAGCACGGCCCGCCGGTAGGCGTCGGCGACGTCGTCGGCGTGCAGCACCTGGAACCGCAGACCGGGCAGGTCGGGCACGACGGGGAAGAGCCGCTTGGAGGCCAGGACGCGCGGCGGTGTGAAGCCCGCGAACAGTCTGCTCTGCGCGCAGGCCGCGGCCCGCTGGAAGATGAAGCCCGGCCGCAGCCGTACGACACGGACCTGGGGATGCGCGGACGCGAAGCCGTCGAGGAAGCGCTCCAGATAGGCCTTCTCACGGCAGTAGGCGGCATCAGGCCAGCCGTGCGTGGGCCAGGACTCGTCGACCTGCCGGTCCTTGGGGCCGGGCGAGTAGGCGCCGACCGACGAGGCATACACCAGCGTTCCGACACCGGCCGCGGCCGCCGCCTGGAAGACCCGGATGCTGCCCAGTACGTTGTTCCGCCAGGTGCTGACCGGGTCCCGGGTGGGCTGGAACAGCCAGGCGAGGTGGATCACCGCATCGGCGCCGGCGAAGTGCCCGGTCAGGTCGTCCTCGGTGACGTCCACGGCGGCCCACGTCGTCCTGGCGCAGGACCACTGCGGTCTGCGCCGCGCCAGCCCCAGCACCGACTCGACGGCGGGTTCGGCGCTGAGCGCCCGTACGACGCTGGTGCCCACGTTGCCGGTCGCACCGACGACCACGACGCGCAGCCCCGCGGCGTCCCGGGGAGAGTCGGCAGCCATCGGTTCCTCCTAGGGGGTTTCTTCCTCGGCCGTGTGGCCGGCGCCGGCCACCGGGTCCATCGTCTTTCCGGAAATCTGCAGGCGCTCCTCCGCGGTGGTCGGCATGTCGACCCGGTCGCGGTAGTACCAGGCGCTCAGCGCGGCGCGCAGCCGCTGCCGTCGCGGTGCCCGCTCGCCCGGATGCTCCAGCGGCGCGGGCACGTCCCTCACCAGCAGGCGGTACCGCTGCTCGGTGCCGAGCGGACGGTGGCTCTCGCCGATCCCGCCGTAGACGTTCTGGCTGATCTGACCGGTCTCCTCGCCCTCCTCCAGCAGCTGACGGTCATGGGCCTGCAGGGCCAGGCAGAAGCGCTTGGTGATCAGGAACGCGAGGATCGGGCCGACGATCACCGCGATGCGGAAGATCCAGGTCAGCGCCTCGACCGACACCTCGAAGACCGCGGCGACCACGTCATTGCCGCCGGCCACCAGCAACACGGCGTAGAAGACGATCGCGGCGACCCCCAGCCCCGTACGGGTGGGGCGGTCGCGCGGCCGGTCACAGAGGTGATGCTCCATCAGATCGCCCGTCACCCACTTCTCGAAGTACGGGTAGAGATAGAGCACGAGGAAGAGCACACCGGGCAGCACCACCGCCGGGAGGAAGACGTTCCACATGATGGTGTGCCCCGCCACGTTGGTCTCCCACGGGGGCATGAGCCGCAACGCCCCTTCGAGGAAGCCCACGTACCAGTCCGGCTGGGCATTGGTGGACGCCTGGTCCGCCACGTAGGGGCCGTAGTCCCACACCGGGTTGATCTGGGCGACCGCCCCCAGCCAGGCCACCACCCCGGAGACCATCAGGAACAGTCCGGTCGACTTGGCGGTGAACTGCGGGAACATCGGCTGCCCGACGGCGTTCCGATTGGTCTTCCCCCGGGCCGACCAGTGAGTGTGTTTCAGATAGACGACCATCACCAGATGCGCACCGAGCAGGGCGATCAGGATCCCCGGCACGAACAGCACATGCACGGTGTACAGCCGGGAAATCAGGATGTGGCCGGGGAACGACCCGCCCCACAGAAAATAGCTCAGGTACGTACCGACGACGGGAATGGACAGCACGATGGTGTTCGCGGTGCGCAGCCCCGTGCCGGACAGCAGATCGTCGGGGAGGGAATAGCCGGCGAATCCCTCCAGCAGGGCGAGCAGGAAGAGCGTCACCCCGATCATCCAGTTGAACTCACGGGGACGGCGGAAGGCCCCGGTGAAGAACACCCGCAGCATGTGGACGCCCAGCGCGGCCACGAAGACCAGGGCCGCCCAGTGGTGCATCTGACGGATCAGCAGCCCGCCCCGGACATCGAAACTGATGTCCAGGGTCGACGCATAGGCGTCGGTCACCACGAGCCCGTCCAGAGGGTGGAACGCACCGTGATAGGTGCTCTGGCTCATGCTGGGTTCGAAATACAGCGTCAGATAGCTTCCGGTCAGCACCAGCACCACGAGGCTGTACAGCGCGATCTCGCCCAGGAGGAAGGACCAGTGGTCCGGGAAGGCCTTGCGCAGCAGCTCCTTCGCCAGTTCCGAGACCGGGGCCCGGCGGTCCAGCGCGCTGTAGCTGGTGACGGCCGCCTGGCGGGTCTGCGCCGCGAGCCGGGCCTTCCGCTTCTGGAACAGCATGCTCCACTCCCTCTTCGCCCCTACGGGTGCCTCCCTGGGCCCGGCACCGCACCGACGAGCACCGACCCGGGTACCCGTCCCGTTCGGAGCCAACCGAACCCGGACCCGGCGGCCGCCACCGGCGCGCCCCGGCGTACGGGCTCAGTCGGCCGTCCGGTCGGGGACCATGTGCGCCAGCGCCTCGCGCGAGGCGGCGCGGGCCCTCCGCAGCCTCCAGCAGCCGAAGGAGGCGAACGCCGCGGCGCCCGAGGCATAGCCGAGCCCCACGACGGTGGCGGCCCGCTGCGGCGGCGGCCAGTGGCGTTCCGCCGCCCGCAGCACGGCCTCATGGGCCGACAGCAGGGCCAGCGAGGCACAGACACCACCCGCGGTCAGGGCCAGGGAGCCCAGGCCCGTCTCGCGGGCCGTTTCGGTCAGCTCGTACCTCGCCCGATCGAGCTCCGCCCGGACCAGGGTGGCCACCTCCTCGGACAACCGTCCCGCAGCCTCGGAGAACCTGCCCCCCGGGTCCGGCGGATCGGGCACGCCACCGTCTTGGTACGGATGCTGCTCGGTCATCACACGAGCCCTTTCTCGACGCACACCACGAGCGCACCGCCTAGCCGTAACACCACCACGGCACGGCCAAACGGGCCGGGCGCCGCCGCCACCCGCCTGGCGCGCCGCTTTCCGGCGCATGGCCGCCGGCCGGGCACCGGCACTGACCGGGCTTGTTCCGCGGCGCGAGAAGCACACCGAGGGCCACCATGCCGAAGACCACATGGACGAGGTTGTGCAGCATGGAAACGGCGAACAGCCCGAACAGGCTGCCGGCGCCGTGCGGATCGGCGAAGGACATCTGGTCGTAGTGCGTCGTGACGCCGGGTGGCTCGTCGGTCGGCATGGATCGTCCCTCCGCCGGTCAGGACTCCGGGATCGCCCGGTCAGGAGCGCCGGGCACGGCCCCGCCGGGTGAAGAAGTCCCGTACGCCGTCCAGCAGGCCGAGGCCGGGGCTCACCGCGCGGGTGGCCAGGGCGGAGTCCGGTGCGTTGGGCCGGGGGTGCGTCGGGGCGCTGTTCCTCGCCCGCCGGACCTTCTCGCCGAGCTCCCGCCGGAGGTCCGCGGGACAGGTGGCCTGCAGCCGGGGGAAGAGCCGTTGTTCCTCGTCGAGGATGTGGCTGGTCACCCGGGTCGACAGGGCGAGGACCAGGACGGTGAAGTCCTCGTCCTGCGGCTCCCGCCGCTCCAGATCGTGCAGCAGCTCCTCGATGCGCTCGTGGTCGGAGAGCTCCTTCTCGGCCCACCGCCGCCCGTGCGCCACGTAGTCCCGTACGGCCGGGTACAGGTGCTCCTTCTCCGCGACGGAGTGCCGGACCAGGGCGGCGGACACCTGCTCGACGAGGGCCTTGCGGGCGGCACTTCCCGGTTCGGCGGCGCGGATGCGGTCGAACAGCCGCTGTACCGCGCGGTGATCGGCGGTGAGTTCCTCGATGACGTCCGGGGCGGCTCCCACCGGTCAGCGTTCCTTCGCGTAGGTGTGGGGAGGCTTCACCGGCGGCGCGGCCATGACGCCGGCGTGGCGCAGCGAGAGATCGGCCACCAGGTCCCACTTGGTGTCGATCAGCGCGGCGGTCGCCCGTTCCTCGGCGATGTGCTGCTCCAGCAGTCTCGCGGTCTGTTCGTCACCGTTGCGCACCGCGAGGTGGTGCAGCATCTCGTACCCGGCGAGCACCAGGTGGATGAGGGTGTAGGCATCGCGGGCGTGCTTTCCCGCATGGTCGCGCCGGGTCCGGGCGAGCAGCGCATAGCCCGTTCCGACGAGCCGCAGGGTCAGGTCCTTCACGGTCGACGGCTCTTCGTGGTGCGCGTGCAGCCGGCTGCCGAGCGCGGTGATGTGCCGGCGGGTCACCTCACGGTGGGCCTCCAGCGGTTTTCTGAGTTCCGGTGCGCGGGTCGAGGCGATGAGGGAACCCAGGGCGGTGTCGATCAGCCGCTCCAGGGAGCGGGTTTCCTTGAGGTGACGCAGGTACTGGTCCTCTGCCGTTTTCTCACTCATCGGCGCACCGTCCTCGGATGGTCCTTCACATCATTTCCATCTTGATGTAGCGCACCGCGTCGGGCGCGCTGAAGGCGATGGCGGTCAGTGCGGCGGCGGCCAGGACGCCGACGGTGATGCGCACCGCGATCGCGGGAATGAAGATGCCGTTCTTCATGGCGTGTTCTCCCTATGGGTGACGGGATTCCTGGAGGGAAGCGGTCCGCTGCACAGGCTGCCGAGGAGATCTGCCAGCAGCTCCACGGCCCCCTCGACCGCCTTCCCGCTCCGGGACGGGGAAGGCTCACAGGTCAGGACGAAGAGCCGGGGGAGAGGCGTCTGCCGGGCGCGGGCCAGGCGCTCGGCGGCAGCCAGCCGGCAAAACGGCCCGGCCGACTCCGCCGCGCCCGCAGTTCCGTTGACCGCCGTGGCGCCGCCGTACTCGGTGAGGTCCAGGGTGCCGGCCGGCCTGCCGAGCGACGCCGTGCCCACCACGACCGCCGATCCGTAGCCGGCCAGGAGGCGGTGCGCCAGATCGGCGCCGCGGAGCCCGAAGTCGACGAGGTGCACCTCGTCGGGCAGCGGGAGTTCGCCCAGGGCGGCGAGGAGCGCGGAGCCGAAGGCGTCGTCGGCGGCGAAGGAGTCGCCGGTGGCGGCGACGAGGACGCGCGAACCGCCCGCGGGCCCGCCGACCGGCTCGACCTCCTCCGGTGCGAAGAAGAAACGGTGCCCCAGACCGGTGGGAAAGTCCCGGCCCTCGTCGTCCACCAGGGTGACGACGAGGTGTGTCTGCCCCTCGGAGTCCTCTTCGACGGCGTCGACCTCGGCCAGCCGGCCGGCCAGGGCCAGGTCGAAGATGTCGCTGCGGCGGCCGGGGCGCAGCCGTACCCGGCTCCCCGGCCGCAGGGACCCCGGCCGTCCGGCGAGGCGGGGCGCCGTCACGCGTCTTCCTTGATCGTCCGGCGGCTCCGGATCGTGCCGCGCAGGGCGAGCAGGTCCTCGGGGGACAGCGCGGCGCAGCGATCGAGGATCTCCCGGGCCCGGGGATCGGTGGCGCGGGCCTCCCGCTGTTCCGCGGGCGTCAGGCTCAGCACGTTGAGGATGAGGAGGTGGTCGATCTCTCCGCCGTCGAAGAGGTCGCCGGGGCTCTCCGGTGCGACCGCGGGAAAATCGGAGAGGGTGACGGGCGAGGAGAGGACCGTGGTGGACCGGTGGGGGTCGCGGTCCGCTTCGGGCGCGTCGCCGATCAGCACCGGCCAGGTGCCCTCGTTGCGGCAGCCGCTCGCCGCCTCCGCCAGTTCTGCCGGCGGGTCGGCGAGGGAGACGAAGCCGCCGTCGTGGGCGGTGAGCACGGTGTGGGTGGAGACGAACGCATACGGGGCGAGCTTGTCGCGGCCCTCGCGCGGATCACCGGTGTGCGGGGGACACGGGGTGGTGTTGGTGAAGGTGACCGCCAGACGGACGGTGTCCTGCGGCCCGTTGCCCGGAACTGGCTGCGCCTCGACCTCCACGGTGCCGTGCAGCCGCTTCCAACGGCGTACGAGCATGCCGGCGGCCCGCCCGTGCTCGTCGCGCAGCGGCTCCTCGTGCGCGCCGTCCGGCAGGTCGACGACGTCGAGGGTGCGCCCGTCCGAAGGCGACCAGACCGGCAGCACCCATTCGCGTTCCGCGGCCTCGTGCCAGGTGAGGTGGGTCTCGCCGGCGACGGTGAGGGTGTCGACCGGCCGGTGCTCCCCGTCGTCCCGGCGGTAGACCTGCCGCTCGACGACCTGCAGGAACCGCAGGCGGATCGTGACGGAGGTGCCGGGGGCGGTCTCCAGCAGCGTCTCGGTGCGCATCCGGGCCGGCTCGCCGAGGGCTTCCGCCTCGCCCTTCGGGTAGACGCCGCCGAACGTCCAGCGCTTGGTGTTCTTGAGCGCCGACCGCCGGTAGGGCCACAGCAGGTAGCCCTCGTACAGGCAGGTGCGCGCGATCTTCTCGACCGAGGCTAGGGGGTCCATGTCGCTTCCGTGGTCTGTGCGGGCCGGGGCAGGGCGGTGTCCAGGAGGGCGCTGACGGCCTGCTCGGCGTCGGTCAGGCCGTGTGACGTCTGGTAGGCGCTGAGCCTGTCGTGGGTCGAGGGGGACAGGCGCAGCCAGGAAGTGGCGCCGTAGTAGCGGCTGATGAGGTCGTGCCAGAGTTCCGCGGGCAGCCGGCAGGCGGCCTCCTTGTCCCAGGGGATCTGGGCGGTGGCCAGCCGCCCGCCGGGGTCCGTGTGGAAGACGGTGCCGCGGAAGAGCAGGTCCAGGGGGACCTCGCCGTCGCGCACGGCGCGCAGGTAGGTGACGACGGCGAGCCCGGCGTCGCCGCCGCACGGGATCGCGAGGTCGATCTCGGTCCGTTCGTCGAAGGGCGGCACGACGGACGTGACCTGCGCCCAGGACAACGGCTGCATGCTCGTGGCCCATTGGTCGGGCTGCCCGAACAGCTGGGCCAGGGCGAGTGCTTCCGCGGGCGCGTAGCTGCGGCGCGCGGCATCGATCCGGACGGTGGTGGACAGCGTCAGGGACCGGATCGGGCCACCGCCGGTGCGGGCGACGGCCAGCTTGAGGACGAGGGTGGGCACCGCGGCGTGCGGCAGGGCGCTCACGCCGGTCACCGCGAACGACAGGTCGGGCAGCCCGTGGTGTGCCTCCGCCCCGCTCACCGTCCGCACGCCGCTCACTCCGGTGCTGCCGGTCATGCCGGTGACAGGTTGGGCATGCCGGGCAGGATGGGGTTCTTGGTCTTCGGATGGACCCCGGTGGACCGGCGCGAGGTCGACCTGCCGTAGGGGAGGTGACCGGGCTGCCGCTTGTAGTGGCCCTCGTGGTTGCCCCGGCGCACTCCGGGGACGTGGGCGGTGAAGTCCGGTCGTACCTGTCGCTTTCCGACGGTGATGTCAGCCATGGCTCTCCTCGGGTCCTGTTAGGCGTCCGGATCGACGGGGGTGAGGTGGTCGAAGAACTGCCGCACGTGCTGCCACACCTCGTCCCCGCCGGCCAGTCCGCTCCAGTGGGTGCGCAGCACGGCGGCGAGCCGGTAGCAGTCGTCCAGCGGCACGATCCAGTGCTCCTGACTGCCGCCGGCCCGGTTGACCAGCAGCGCCTCGGTACGCGGAACGAGGGTGGCGAGGGCAGGCCGGCCGGCCTCGATGCCGGCCCACACCCCGCGGTCCACGGGGGCGCGGATCACGCCCATCGGGCCGGGGTAGCCGGCGGTGATCTCGTCGTCGGGCGGGCCGCCGCGCAGGAAGAACGCGAGCCCGACCGGCACCCGCAGGGCGGCCCACTGCCGCGCGTCGAGCCGCATGCCGTCCAGCCGCTGCCTGCGTTCGGAAATCAGCAGGTAGGGCTGGCGGCCGCCGCTGTGCCGGTCGGCGTCGAAGAGCAGCGCGCACGCCCGACAGGTGCACAGCAGGGTGTCCGCCGTGGTGTCCAGCAGATGCCGGTGTTCCGCCGGCACGGGCTCCGCGCACAGCTCGCACCGGTCCTCGTCCCGCGGTTCCGGCAGCGGGCGGCGGGCCAGGTCCCGCAACGCCGAGGCGGTGGAGACCACGGTGCTCATGAGTGCGCCCCGCCCGTCCGGGCACCGCCGCGCGACAGTGCCTCCACGGGAATCAGCGGAGGCTCGACGGCCGCCGCGGCCGCCTCCTCGATCTCCACCCGCTCGATCTCCGGCGCGGCCCAGGCAACCGCCTCCTGCACCGCCGTACGCAGCGTCTCCCCGGAGGACCCGCAGCCGCGGGCCCGTACCCGGATCCGGGCCAACGGCCCTTTCACCGCGACGAGTTCGGCTTCGCCCAGGCCGCGCAGACTGGCGAGGGCCGTGCCGATGCGGCCCTCGGCCGGTTCCGGGTGCAGACCGTGCACGAGCAGCAGATGACCGACGAGTTCGTCGTCCGCGACCGCCCGGGCGGTGACCGCGCCGGCCAGTGCCATGACCCGGGCCAGGCATTCCCCGTAGAGCGCGACGAGTGCCTGGGCGGCCTCGGTCGCCCGGTCCCGCGCGGCGGGGTCGGACAGCGCGGAGAGCGAGGTCAGCAGCGCCTCGGTGCGGACCACGTGGTCCCGTGCCTGCCGGTCGTCCCAGGCCATGACACTCACGCCCGGTGGCCGAAGGTCGGGGAGTGACTCTGCGTCAGCGTCCGGCCGTCACCGAGGTACATGTGGACGCCGCACGGCAGACACGGGTCGAAGCTGCGGACCGTCCGCATGATGTCGATGCCCTTGAAGTCCTCCCGCCCGTTCTCCTCGAAGATCTGCAGTCCCTGCACCGCGTCCTCGTACGGGCCGGGGGTGCCGTAGGAGTCGCGGGGGCTGGCGTTCCAGGGGGTCGGCGGGTACGGGTGGTAGTTGGCGATCTTCCTGTCCCGGATCACCAAGTGGTGCGAAAGCACGCCCCGTACGGCCTCGTGGAACCCGACCCCGATGGCCTCCTTGGGGACCTTGAAGTCCTCGAAGACCTTGGTGCGGCCGGCCCGGACCTCGTCCAGGGCCCGCTCGACGAAGTACAGCGCCATCCCGGCGGCGTAGGCCACGAAGTACATCCGGGCCCGGTCGCGCTCGATGGTGTTGGGGAACGGCGGCGGCGTCCATTCCAACCTGACTTCCGGGCTGTTGGGCGTCTGCGGGAGGTCGATCTCCACGCTGTGGCCGGTCGAGCGCACGTAGGGCGTACGGACCTTGCCGGCGAGCGCCGTGGCCCACAGGCGGGCGATCGGTCCGCCGCCGGTGTCGAGCGCCAGGTGGTCGCCGGTTCGTTTGTCGAACCAGCGGGGGCTCATCACCCAGCTGTAGTTGCCGCCGTCGAGGTCCCGCTTCTGCGGCTTCGGCACGGTGGTCTGGTTCCACGGATGGCGCTGGTCGACGGGGTTGCCGAGCGGGTCCCGGTCGACATACGTCTCCTCGCCCGTCCAGTCCTGGTAGTAGGAGCTGCCGAGCAGGATGCGCATGCCGAGGTTGATGTCGACGAGGTCGGTGGTGACCAGTTCGTTGTCCACGATGATGCCGGGGGTCACGAACATCGCGTTGCCCCAGGTGTTCATGGTCCGGTAGTCGTAGTCGACCACCTCGGGGTCCTGGAAGCAGCCCCAGCAGGCCAGCAGCGTGCGGCGGCGGCCCACCTCCTCGTAGCCGGGCAGCGCCTCGTACCAGAAGTCGAAGACGTCGTCGTTCATGGCCACCGCGCGTTTGACGAAGTCCAGACAGCGGGTCAGCCGTACCAGGTAGTCGGTGAAGACCTGCGGGGTGGCGACGGTGCCCACACCGCCCGGGTACAGCGTCGAGGGGTGGACGTGCCGGCCCTCCATCAGGCAGCACATCTCCCGCGTCAGCCGGCTCATCTGGAGCGCCTCTTTGTACGTCTGCCCCTCGAAGGGGTTGAAGGCGCGCATGATGTCGGCGATGGTCTTGTGGCCGTGGACGTCGGCGTGGGGGGCCGGGGTGCGTTCGGCCCGCTCCAGGACACCGGGGTTGGTCTCCTTCACCATGCGTTCGCAGAAGTCGACGAACACCATGTTGTCCTGGAAGATCGTGTGGTCGAACATGAACTCGGCGGCTTCGCCCAGGTTGATGATCCAGTCGGCGAGCGGGGGCGGCTTGACGCCGTAGGCCATCTGCTGGGCGTAGAGCGAGCAGGTGGCGTGGTTGTCACCGCAGATGCCGCAGATCCGGCTGGTGATGAAATGCGCGTCGCGCGGATCCTTGCCCTTCATGAACACGCTGTAGCCGCGGAAGAGCGAGGAAGTGCTGCGGCATTCCACGACTTCCCGTGCCGCGAAGTCAATTTTGGTGTAGATACCGAGGTTTCCGATGATGCGGGTAATGGGGTCGAAGGCGACCTCGGTGAGTTCGCGTCGCTCCGCATCGGTGTTCTGGACGGTCGCCACGGGGTTTCCTCTCGCGGATGGCGTGGTGGGCGTGGGGGCGTGCTGGGCGTCGTGGGTATCGTGCGCGCGCCGGGCGTGCCGGGCTGTTGGGCGTAATGGGCGGGAATCTATTTACGTCCGGTCCAATGCGGGTCGTAACCGCTGGTCAGTGCATCCTCGTTATGGCGCCACTTGGGCTCTTTGTTGGCGGTGATATTGGTGAGGGAACGCAGGGTGCGGATGAACGGCCCGTACACGCCCATCAGGGCAGAGGACACCGTGCCACCGGGCGGCTCGTCCATGAACGGCATGAATTTGTCCGGGAACCCCGGCATCGTGCAGCCGATACAGATGCCGCCCACGTTGGGACAGCCGCCCACCCCGTCCATCCAGCCGCGTTTGGTGACGTTGCAGTTGACCACCGGGCCCCAACAGCCCACCTTCACCTGGCACTTGGGGGAGTTGTAGTCCTTCGCGAAATCCCCCTGCTCGTAATACGAGCCCCGGTCGCACCCCTCGTGCACGGTCTTGCCGAACAGCCAGGTGGGCCGGAGTTGCTCATCCAGCGGAATGGGCGGAGCGAGCCCGGCGGCCTGGTGCAGGACCCACAGCAGGGTCTCCATGAAGTTGTCCGGCTGAACGGGGCAACCCGGGACGTTCACGATGGGCAAGCCGCCGGCCGACCGGAAATCCCATCCCAGATAGTCGGCCAGCCCCATGCACCCGGTCGGGTTACCCGCCATGGCATGAATGCCGCCGTACGCCGCACAGGTGCCGATGGCCACGACCGCCCACGCCT
Organism: Streptomyces sp. NRRL S-337; assembly: GCF_000720175.1. Lineage (GTDB taxonomy): Bacteria > Actinomycetota > Actinomycetes > Streptomycetales > Streptomycetaceae > Streptomyces > Streptomyces siderophoricus. The sequence goes on along the minus strand of NZ_JOIX01000014.1, from coordinate 514 downwards.
TGGGAGCCAGCCGGTCGATCCACTCGTTCACCGTGATGGGCTCGCCGGTCTCCGGATCATTGCCCATGGCCGACCAATAGCCGTCACCATTGATGTTCTCATTGGGAATGGAGCCTTCGACGACAAAGATGAACGGCCCGAGCTCATCGCGGGCCGCCTGATGAAAGGCCGCCATGAAATCGTCGCCGGTCTCGTAGGCCAGCACCTTGTTGTGCAGGTGCACCTTCGGCAACCCGGGAATCGCGCCGAGAACCACGTCCTCCAGGCTGGGCAGCGTCGCCGCGGTGACCGAAACCGTGTCCCCGTCGCAGCTCATGCCTTCTGAGGTCCACAAGATGTGCACCTCGTCCAGGCCCGGCGTCATCGGTTCAAAGCCCATGGTTCGTCCCTTCGGCTGCCACCGGGGCCGACCGGCGGACTCCCAGAACCTCAACACCAATAAATCTCACATAGCTCAGAGACAGCCACAAATGGGGCGGGATGTGTGGGTGGGGGTGAGGGGTGGGGGTGGTGG
>NZ_JOIX01000013.1 GCF_000720175.1 Streptomyces sp. NRRL S-337 | reverse complement strand
GGCGGGCGAAGCCTGTCGGAGGGGGGATGCGAAGCCCCAGGGGCGGCGAAGCCCATCTACGCCGTGACCCCTCAGCCGTTCCCCGTCAACGTGTCGCCCCACCCCGCGTGTTCGGCGATGTCCGGATTGGAGAGGACATCGGCGGAGCAGTCGTAGCGGTGGGGGGTGGTGTGGTCGGGGCCGGAGAGGACGGCTGCGTGGGTGCGGCCCAGGGCCGGGCTGGCGCCGTAGGTGCACACCAGTTGGGCCAGGGCGAACGACGGGAGGTCGTCCGGGGGGAGGCTCAGGCGGAAGGCGTCCGCCGGGTCGCCCGGGTGCGGGCCCTCGACCTTCAGGTCGGCGGGCAGTGCGCTGCTGAAGCCCGCCTTCTCCTCGTCGGGGGAGGGCGGCTGCTGCAGTGACCGGAGGAGGGCACGGGCGGTCCGCAGGCGGACGTCGGCGCCGGCCGGGGCCTTGGCCGGCGGGACCGTTCGTTCCACCTGGGCCAGGGCCGAGCCGCACACCAGGTACAGGGTGGCCCGGGTGCCCTCGCCCGGCGCGGCGTCGCCCGCCGGTGCCTTGCAGCTGACCCGCGCGGGCGCCCCGCCCGCGTCCACCGGCACGGACGTACCGCGGATCCCGCAGCCGGTCGCCGCCAGCGTCAGCAGCGCCACCGCCCCGGCGGTACGCCGCCACCCGTGTCCGGTCCGGCGTCCCGCCGGCCGTCCCGTCAGATCTCCCCGCCGCGTCATCGCCCGTCCTTCGTGCCGTCGTTACGGGGGCGGGGCCCGGGCCCGGCCGGGGAGCCGTCGCGTCGGCCGTCGTCGGCCAGGGGGGAGGCGTCCATCGGAAGGCGCAGCGTGAAGACCGCGCCGCCCTCGGGGAGGTTGGCCGCGGTGATCTCGCCGCCGTGGATGTGCGCGTTCTCCAGGGCGATGGACAGGCCCAGGCCGCTGCCCTCGGAGCGCGGGCGGGAGGCGCTCGCCTTGTAGAAGCGGTCGAAGACGTGCGGCAGCACCTCTTCGGGGATGCCGGGGCCGTGGTCCCGTACGCGGATCACCAGCTGGCCGCTGCCCGGCCGGGCGCCGCCCGTCGGCTGTCCGGCCCCCTGCGGCCCGTCGGCGGCCTGCTCCGGCCCGTCCGCGGTACGGAACGGGCCCGCCGGGCCGCCCGCCGCCGCGGGAGCCTCCTGGTCGGCGCCGCCCGGCGCCTCCTGACCGGCCGTGCCGTCCGGCTCCTCGCCTGCCGCGTCCTCGGTGCGCACCGACACCCGGACCGGCGAGCCGCCGTGTTTGAGGGCGTTGCCGATCAGGTTGGCCAGGATGACGTCGAGCCGCCTCGGGTCCAGCCGGGCCACGATGCCGCGGTCCGCGTCCAGGTCGACCGCGTCCAGCCAGGCCCGCGCGTCGATGCACGCCGTGACCTGGTCCGCGACGTCGACGTCGTCCAGCACCAGCCGGGCCGTCCCCGCGTCGAAGCGGGTGACCTCCATCAGGTTCTCCACCAGGTCGTTCAGCCGCCGGGTCTCGCTCACCACCAGCTGGACCGCGGGCGCGATCATCGGGTCGAGGGACTCGGCCTCCTCCTCCAGCACCTCGGAGACCGCGGTGATCGCCGTCAGCGGCGTGCGCAGCTCGTGCGACATGTCCGCGACGAAGCGGCGGGAGGCCGCCTCCCGGCCGCTCAGCTCCTCGACCCGTTGCTCCAGCCGCTCCGCCGTGCGGTTGAACGTCCGGGAGAGATCCGCGAGTTCGTCGGTGCCGGTCACCCGCAGCCGGGTGTCCAGCCGTCCCTCGCCGAGCTGCCGTGCCGCGTGCCCCAGCCGCTGTACGGGCCGCAGCACGGTCGTCGCGGCGGCCTGCGCCAGCAGCGCCGAGCCGACCAGCGCGAGCGCGGTCGCGATCCCCAGCGACCAGGCCAGCGAGTTGAGGTCCTGCCGCTCGGTGGCCAGCGACTTCATCATGTAGCCGGTCGGCCCGCCGCCGATCACCTTCGCCCCGGCGACGAGGTACGGGGTGTCCCCGATCTGCTTGCGCTGCCAGTACAGGTGGTGCGCATAGCGGTTGGACTCGTCGACCGGACGGACCTCGTTCACGGCCTTGCGCAGCGAGGCCGGCACCGTCGCAAGCGTCAGCAGGTCCTTGTCCGTGGTGGCCGCGCAGTCCTTGCCCGACCGGTCCACGCCGATCAGCAGCACCGCGTAGTTCTGCGGCCCGGCCGCCATCTGCCGTGCCGCGTCCTGGAGTTCGGCGCACCGCGGACGCAGCGGCAGCGACCGCGTACTGTCCTCCAGCGCCTTGCGGAAGTCCTTGAGCACCGCGTTCTGCGTGCGGTCCAGCACCGTGTTGCGGTTCAGCCAGTACGCGATGCCGGACGCGGACACCGCCGCGGTCAGCGCCACCAGCGCGAAGACCACCACCAGCCGCAGCCGCAGGCTCGTCCAGCGCAGCAGCCCCGGCGCCCGGCCGAGCAGCCGCAGCAGCCGGCTACCCGGCACGGGCGTGGACGCGGGCGCGTCAGGACCGCCGGCCGGGCCCTGCGCGCGCTCCTGCGCCGCCCCGCCGTCCGTGCCGCGTTCCCTCACTGCGGTGAGTCCAGCCGGTAGCCGACACCGCGGACCGTACGGATCAGGGTCGGCGAGGACGGCACGTCCTCCACCTTCGCCCGCAGCCGCTGCACACAGGCGTCCACCAGGCGCGAGTCGCCCAGGTAGTCGTGCTCCCACACCAGCCGGAGCAGCTGCTGCCGGGACAGAGCCTGGCCGGGCCGCCGGCTCAGCTCCAGCAGCAACCGCAGCTCGGTCGGTGTCAGTTGCAGATCCTCGCCGTTCTTGGTGACGGTCATCGCCGACCGGTCGATCACCAGCGAACCGAAGGTCGCCGAGTCACTGGACTCGCGCTCCCCGCGGCGCAGCACGGCCCGGATCCGGGCGTCCAGCACCCGCCCCTGGACCGGTTTGACGACGTAGTCGTCCGCCCCGGACTCCAGTCCCACCACGACGTCGATGTCGTCGTTGCGCGCGGTGAGCAGGATGATGGGCAGCTGGTCCGTACGCCGGATCCGGCGGCACACCTCGAAACCGTCGATGCCGGGCAGCATCACGTCCAGCACGATGAGGTCCGGGCGCTGCTCGCGCAGCAGCTTCAGACCGTCCTCGCCCGTCGCCGCGGTCACCACACGGTGACCCTGGCGGGACAGCGAGAGTTCGAGGGCCGTGCGGATGGCGTCGTCGTCCTCGATCAGCAACAGGAAAGGCACGTCCGCCATTCTGGCCCATGGGACGCCGGGACATCGACCAGTGGTCCCGCCCTACCCGGGCCGCCGCCCCTGCGAACCGTCCGCCGCGCCGGACCTGCCCCTGTGACAGGGCTGTGACAGTCGGCGGACAACGCGATGAAACTGCGTTGGCAGGCTTTGGGGCACCGGGAGAGATCAACACCGATCACCGCCCGGGACACCGAAACGGACCGAACGAGCCGGCTCTACGACGGGGGGCGCGAGATGACCACACTGCACGGCACCACTTCCAGCGCAGTTATCACGCGACTCCACGACGTCGTGCGGACACCGGAGAAGTCCGGTGCCGTGAGCCTGCGGGGGTGTGCTCGCGGCATCGGGCGTCAGCGGCCGCCGTACATGGTGGCCATCGACGCGACGACGGTGGAGATCAACGGGGGAACGGGACGGCACGGGGGAAGCGCCGTCCACGGGGGGAACAACGGGGGAGCGGAGTACGGGGAGGGCACGGGGGAACGGCGTTCCGCGTCGGAGGCGGCCGAGGCCGAAGCGGCCTTCACCGCCTACGTCCAGGAGCGCCGCGCCTCCCTGTACGCCACCGCCTACCACCTGACCGGGGACCGCCACGAGGCCGAGGACCTGCTGCAGAGCGCACTGTTCTCGACCTACCGGGCCTGGGACCGGATCAGCGACAAGGCGGCGCTCGGCGGCTATCTGCGCCGCACCATGACCAACCTGCACATCAGCGCCTGGCGCCGGCGCAAGCTCAACGAGTACCCGACCGAGGAGCTGCCGGAGACCGCCGGCGACGTGGACGCGATGCGCGGCACCGAGCTGCGCGCCGTGCTGTGGCAGGCGCTGGCCCGGCTGCCCGAGACGCAGCGCACCATGCTGGTGCTGCGCTACTACGAGGGCCGCACGGACCCGGAGATCGCGGACATCCTCAACATCAGTGTCGGCACGGTGAAGTCGAGTATCTGGCGCGCGCTGCGACGGCTGCGCGACGACGAGGTGCTCAGCTTCGGCCGTGACGAGGAAGAGTCCTTCGGCGAGCTGGTGGCCTGAAGGAACGGCGCGGCCCGCCGGGGGAACGGGCCGCGCCAACGGGGGAAAGACCCGAGGGGGACCTGAAAAGGACGCCCGAGGGGGAAAGGCCCGAGGGGGATCGGGGATACGGGGGAAGTACGGGGGAGATGAGCGGGTTCGGGCGGCCGGGGGGTCTGCCCGAGCCCGCTTCCGTGCGTCCGCCGCCGGCGCGGCTATGCGTCCCGCACCGTCACCACCGGCTCGTGCCGGACCGGGAAGTTCACCGAGTTGGCGATGAAGCACTTCTCGTGGGCGTCGTGGTGCAGGGCCCGGGCCCGTTCGAGGTCGTCCGCCGAGGCCACCTCGACGCGCGGCCGCAGCACCACCTCCGTGAACCGCCCGCCACCCTTGCCGTCCTCCGCCATCGTGCCCGCCGCGTCGTCCGCGTACCCGGTGACCACCACGCCGGCCAGCGCGCACAGCGCCAGATAGGACAGCATGTGGCACTGCGCCAGGGAGGCGAGCAGCAGCTGCTCGGGGTTCCAGCGGTCGGCCGTCCCGCGGAACGCCGGGTCCGCGGTGCCCGGCAGCGGCGGCAGTCCCTCGGCGCTGACCTCGTGGTCCCGGCCGTACGCCCGGTAGTTGCTGGTCCCCGTGCCGTTGTCGCCGGTCCAGGTGACCGTCGTGCGGTAGTGGTGTTCCCTCGGCATCAGTACGTCCTCCCCTGAGGTGGCGGGGCACCCGACGTGCCCGGCCGGCGGTCAGGAGCCTACGGCCGCCCGTTCCGCACCCGCGGTACGGGCCACACCCGCGGCGGAAATACGGGCCAGCGCCTCCGGCCGCGCGCACGGGTGGGCGCCCAGCGCCGTGTGGCGGGCCACCACCGACCGCTCGGCGCGCAGCAGCCGCAGCCCCCGGCGAATCAGGTACGGGACCGGTTTGCGGGCCTCTCGCAGATCCCGCTGCAGCCGCCGGCGGAAGGTGGTGACCGGATGCCCGCGCAGACACAGCGCATCGGCCAGCAGGCCCGCCGCCCGGCACGCCGCGATCACATCGGCGGCGAAGATGCCCTCGGCGATGAACAGCGGGGCGCCCCCGAGATCGAGTTCCGCGGCGCCGACCCGGGCGCTGAGCGAGATGTCGTACACCGGGACGTCCGTACGCCCCGTACGGCACAGCGCCTCGATCGCGGCGACGGCGGCACCGGCGTCCCAGGAGAGCGGCGAGTCCCAGTCCGCGCCGCCGCCGTCCGGCAGTTGGGGCAGCGTCGGGTCCGTCCCCTCCTTGTAGAAGTCGTCGAGACGGAGGACGGGCAGACCGCTGTGGGCGGCCAGGGACGTCTTGCCGGTGCCGGACGGGCCGGTCAGCAGGACGACGCGGGTGCGGGCACCTCCCGGCTCGACCGGGGTCGAGGGCTCGGAGGAGGGCGGCCGGGCGGCGGAGTCGGTGGTCACGGACAGCCATTGTCCCGCATTGCGCCGTGTGGGCTACCCCTGGCGCGCGAGGTGGCCCGCCCACCCGCAGCTCAACTACGCTACGCGGTCAGACGATTACCCGACGCCCCTGGAACGCCGCACGCTTCCGATATATTCCGACGCTTTTAGACGCTTTTCGAACCACAGGCAGGTGGCAGATGCCCTCCCACGCACGTCCCAAGCCCAGCCGCGTCCCGCGCACCCTGCTGCGCGCCGGCCTGGTGGTCTCCGCGGCCGGCGCCGCGCTCGCGGGGGGCGGTGCGGCGACGGCAGGCGCGGCCCCCGCGTCCACCCCGCACCACACTCCTGACCACAGCCCCGGTCACGGACCCGACCGGCACGGTCCCGGCCGGCACAGCACCGACACCGGCGCCACCGCCCACGCGTTGACCGGCGCGCTGCTGACCTCCGCGGCCGGCGGCGTCGGGCCGCTGAAGAACATCCAGGTGGACCCGCTGGCCAACACCGGCGTCGACCCGCTCGCCAACGCCGTCGGCACCCAGGTCGCCGACTTCAAGCCGCTCAGCACCGACCTGGTGACGGGCAGCCTCTCGCACGGTGCGGCGATCCGCGACGTCCCGCTGGTCAACAAGGTCGAACGGATCCTGCCCGGCTGACCGCCAACTCCCGTCCTGCTCCGGACACACCACCGCCCCGGGTGCCGCGGCACCCGGGGCGGTGGTGCGTCGTGGACGCGCCGGATCAGACACCCATCGGGTGCCAGACCGTCTTCGTCTCCAGGAAGGCCAGCAGCCGGTCCGTGCCCGGGTCGGCGCCCCAGTCCTCCGTGCGCGGGCGCAGCACCCGCTTGAGGTTGTCGGCCGCCGCGATCTCCAGCTCCTTGGCCAACCCGGCGTCCGCACCCGCGAGATCGAGCGCGTTGACGTCCTGGTGCGCGGCGAGCGGCGCGGCGATCTCCGCCGTACGGCCCGAGAGGACGTTGACCACACCGCCCGGCAGGTCGGACGTGGCCAGCACCTCACCCAGTGACAGGGCCGGCAGCGGGGACTTCTCCGAGGCGACCACCACGGTGGTGTTGCCGGTGACGACGGCCGGCGCGATCACCGAGACCAGGCCCAGGAACGACGACTTCTGCGGGGCCAGGACCGCGACCACACCGGTCGGCTCGGGCGAGGAGAGGTTGAAGTACGGGCCCGCGACGGGGTTGGCGCCGCCGGCGATCTGCGCGACCTTGTCGGACCAGCCCGCGTACCAGACCCAGCGGTCGATCGCCGCCTCCACCTGGGCGGTGGCCTTGGACCTGGACAGCCCCTCGGCGTCGGCGACCTCGGCGACGAACTGGTCGCGGCAGCCCTCCAGCATCTCGGCGATGCGGTAGAGGATCTGCCCGCGGTTGTACGCCGTGGCGCCCGACCAGCCGCCGAACGCCTTGCGGGCGGCGACCACCGCGTCCCGCGCGTCCTTGCGGGAGGACAGGGGTGCGTTCGCCAGCCAGTTGCCCTTCGCGTCACTCACCTCGTACACCCGGCCGCTCTCGGAACGCGGGAACTTCCCGCCCACGTACAGCTTGTAGGTCTTGAAGACCGACAGACGCTCAGACATCGAGGTACGCCTCCAGACCGTGCCGGCCGCCCTCGCGGCCGAAGCCCGACTCCTTGTAACCGCCGAACGGCGAGGCCGGGTCGAACTTGTTGAACGTGTTGGACCAGATGACACCCGCACGGAGCTTGTTCGCCATCCACAGGATGCGCGAGCCCTTCTCCGTCCAGATGCCCGCGGAGAGGCCGTACGGGGTGTTGTTGGCCTTCTCCACGGCCTCGGCCGGGGTGCGGAAGGTCAGCACGGACAGCACCGGGCCGAAGATCTCCTCCCGGGCGATCCGGTGGGCCTGGGTGACGCCCGTGAAGAGCGTGGGCGCGAACCAATAGCCGGCGGAGGGGAGTTCACAGGCCGGGGCCCAGCGCTCGGCGCCCTCGGCCTCGCCCGCGTCGGCCAGCTCGGTGATCCGGGCCAGCTGCTCGGCCGAGTTGATCGCACCGACGTCGGTGTTCTTGTCCAGCGGGTCGCCCACGCGCAGGGTCTGCATCCGCCGCTTGAGCGCGTCCAGCAGCTCGTCCTGGACCGACTCCTGCACCAGGAGGCGGGAGCCGGCGCAGCAGACGTGGCCCTGGTTGAAGAAGATGCCGTTGACGATGCCCTCGACGGCCTGGTCGATGGGGGCGTCGTCGAAGACGATGTTCGCCGCCTTGCCGCCCAGTTCCAGGGTGAGCTTCTTGTCGGTGCCGGCGACCGTACGGGCGATGGCCTTGCCGACCTCGGTGGAGCCGGTGAAGGCCACCTTGTTGACGTCGGGGTGGGCCACCAGCGCCGCGCCCGTCGAGCCGTCCCCGGTGAGGATGTTGACGACGCCCTTGGGCAGGCCCGCCTGGCGGCAGACGTCCGCGAAGAACAGCGCGGACAGCGGGGTGGTCTCGGCCGGCTTCAGCACGACCGTGTTGCCGGTCGCCAGCGCCGGGGCGATCTTCCACGCCAGCATCAGCAGCGGGAAGTTCCACGGGATGACCTGGCCCGCGACGCCCAGGGCGCGCGGGTTCGGGCCGTAGCCGGCGTGGTCGAGCTTGTCGGCCCAGCCCGCGTAGTAGAAGAAGTGCGCGGCGACCAGCGGCAGGTCGGCGTCACGGGACTCGCGGATCGGCTTGCCGTTGTCCAGCGACTCCAGGACGGCCAGCTCGCGCGAGCGCTCCTGGATGATCCGGGCGATCCGGAACAGGTACTTGGCGCGCTCGGCGCCCGGCAGCGCCGACCACTTCTCGAACGCCTTGCGGGCGGCCTTCACGGCCCGGTCGACGTCGTCGGTGGTGGCCTGGGCGACCTCGGACAGGACCTCCTCGGAGGAGGGGGAGACGGTCTTGAAGACCTTGCCGTCGGCGGCCGGGGCGAACTCGCCGTCGATGAACAGTCCGTAGGACGGCGCGATGTCGACGACCGAGCGGGACTCGGGTGCGGGTGCGTATTCGAAGGTCATGGGTGCCTCAGTCCACCGTGACGTAGTCGGGGCCGGAGTAGCGGCCGGTGCTGAGCTTCTGGCGCTGCATCAGCAGGTCGTTCAGGAGGCTGGAGGCGCCGAAGCGGAACCAGTCGGCGGTCAGCCAGGGCTCGCCGAGCGTCTCGTTGACCATCACCAGGTACTTGATCGCGTCCTTGGTGGTGCGGATCCCGCCGGCCGGCTTCACGCCGACCTGGACGCCGGTGGCGGCGTGGAAGTCGCGGACCGCCTCCAGCATCAGCAGCGTGACGGGCGGGGTGGCGTTCACGGCCACCTTGCCGGTGGAGGTCTTGATGAAGTCGGCGCCGGCCAGCATCGACAGCCAGGAGGCCCGGCGGACGTTGTCGTACGTCTGGAGCTCGCCGGTCTCGAAGATGACCTTCAGGTGCGCGGCCGAGCCGTCGGGCCGGGCGCAGGCCTCCTTGACGGCCTTGATCTCCTCGAAGACCTGCAGGTAGCGGCCTGAGAGGAAGGCGCCCCGGTCGATCACCATGTCGATCTCGTCGGCGCCGGCCGCGACCGCGTCCCGGGTGTCGGCCAGCTTGACCGGCAGCGCGGCGCGGCCGGCCGGGAAGGCGGTGGCGACGGACGCGACGTGGATGCCGGAGTCGCCGAGCGCCTCCTTGGCCGTCGCGACCATGTCGGGGTAGACGCAGATCGCCGCGACCTTGGGGGTGGTGCGGTCGGTGGGATCCGGGTTGATGCCCTTGGCGCACAGCGCCCGGACCTTGCCCGGGGTGTCCGCGCCTTCGAGGGTCGTCAGGTCGATCATCGAGAGGGCGAGGTCGATGGCGTACGCCTTCGCCGTGGTCTTGATCGAGCGGGTGCCGAGGGTGGCGGCGCGGGCTTCGAGGCCGACCGCGTCGACGCCGGGGAGGCCGTGGAGGAAGCGGCGCAGCGCACCGTCGTCGGCGGTCACGGCCGCCATTGACGCCAGACGCCCCGCGGCTTCCTTGCCGTATGCGGGAACAGTGATGGGCATGGTCACGAGGGGAGCATATCTACGCGCGTAGCGCAATGTCATCCCCCTGGACGCCGCCATTCCGGCCACTGCCCGAATGATGCCGTAACGCAATGTCCGGCATCCGGACGGTCAGGCAGAATCGGCGGCATGACGCGCCAGGACCGGACCACCCCGCCACCGCAGCAGTACGCCGAGCGCAGCTACCGCTCGCCCGCGGCCCTCGTCGGCGGCGTCCTGCTCCTGCTGCTCGGCGGCTGGCTCGGTGCCGACGCCCTGCTGCACGGCACCCCGCACGCCAAGCTGACCACGGTGTTCGCCGTGCTCCTCGGCGTCCCGCTGGTGGCCGCCTTCACCCTGCGGCCGCTGGTGCGGGCCGGCGACGAGCGGCTGACCGTGCGCAATCCGTTCCGTACGATCACGCTGCCCTGGAGCGCGGTCGAGGAGCTGCGCGCCTCGTTCTCCACGGAGGTGTTCACCACCGCCGGGAAATTCCAGCTCTGGGCCATCCCGGTCTCCCTGCGGCAGCGCAAGAAGGCGAACCGGCAGGCCCTGCGCGGCGCCGGCGCGGACACCCCCCGGTTCGGCCCGGACGCCGGCGCCGGACCGGCCCCGCGCGCCCTGGCCGACCAGGCCCTGGACGAACTGCGCGAGATCAAGGAACGCGTCGCGGGCCGGGCGGACACCCAGGGCGAGCCGGTGGTCCGCTGGGCGTACGAGATCCTCGCGCCCCTCGTGGCGGGCGCGGTCGGCCTCGTCGTGATGCTCGCGCTCTGACACACCCGGACTCCGGCTCCCCTACGGGAAAGGCCCCCCGCCCGAGGGCGAGGGGCCTTGCAGCAGGTGGCAGGGGACCGTCAGATCCCGGCCGCCGCCGACACGTCCTCCTTGATGGCGGCCAGGGTGGCGGCCGCCCTCGTGCGCGCCGCGTCGAGCGCCTCCGGCCCGGACACCGGCGCGACGACCTCCAGATAGCACTTCAGCTTGGGCTCGGTGCCACTGGGGCGCACGACGACACGGGCGGACTCGATGCCGGCCTCGGGGGAGCCGGAGAGGTAGTAGCGCAGTCCGTCGGTCGGCGGGAGGGCGTCGGTGCCCTGGTTCAGGTCGTCCGCCTGGGTCACCGCCAGACCGGCCAGCGCGGCCGGCGGCTGCTCGCGGAGCCGGCGCATCGCGTCGGCGATCAGCGTCAGGTCCTCGACCCGTACCGACAGCTGGTCGGTCGCGTGCACCCCGAACTCCACCGCGAGGTCGTCCAGCAGATCGGCGATCGTCCGGCCGGCCCGCTTGAGCTCCGCGGCCAGCTCGGTGACCAGCAGGGCGGCGGTGATGCCGTCCTTGTCGCGGACGCCCTCCGGGTCGACGCAGTAGCCGAGCGCCTCCTCGTAGGCGTACCGCAGACCGTCCACCCGGGCCAGCCACTTGAAGCCGGTCAGGGTCTCCTCGTAGGGCAGCGAGGAGGCCGCGGCGATACGGGACATCAGCTGCGAGGAGACGATGGTCGTCGCGAACGTGCCGGACGCCTGCTTGCTGACGAGGTGGGCGGCGAGCAGCGCGCCGACCTCGTCACCGCGCAGCATCCGCCAGCCCTCGGGGGTGCCGGGGGCCGGGACGGCGACGGCACAGCGGTCCGCGTCCGGGTCGTTGGCGATCACCAGGTCGACGTCTTCGCCCCGCTCCCGGGCGGTGGCGAACGCGAGGTCCATCGCGCCCGGCTCCTCCGGGTTGGGGAACGCGACCGTCGGGAAGTCCGGGTCCGGCTCGGCCTGCTCCGCCACGACCGCGGGGGCCGGGAAGCCGGCCCGGGCGAAGGCGGCGACGAGCACGTCCCGGCCGACGCCGTGCAGGGGCGTGTAGACGACGTCGAGGTCCCGGGCCGAGCCGGGCGTCAGCACCGCGTCCGTACGCGCCAGGTAGGCGTCCAGAACCGCGTCGTCGAGGGTCTCCCAGCCGGACCCGGGCCGCGGTACGTCCGACAGTGAGCGCACCGCGGCGATCTCCGCGGCGATCTCCCCGTCCGCGGGCGGCACGATCTGCGAACCGTCCCCCAGGTAGACCTTGTAGCCGTTGTCGCGCGGCGGGTTGTGGCTGGCGGTGACCTCGACGCCGGCCACCGCGCCCAGGTGCCGGATCGCGAAGGCCAGGACGGGGGTGGGCAGCGGCCGCGGCAGCAGCGCGGCGCGCAGGCCGGCGCCGACCATGACGGCCGCGGTGTCCCGCGCGAAGTCGGCGCTCTTGTGGCGCGCGTCGTAGCCGATGACGACCAGGCCGGAACCCTCGCCCTTCGCCTTCAGGTACGCGGCGAGGCCGGCCGCGGCCCGGATGACCACCGAACGGTTCATCCGCATCGGGCCCGCGCCCAGCTCCCCGCGCAGCCCGGCCGTGCCGAACTGCAGGGTGCCGGCGAACCGGGCCGCCAGCTCGTCGGTGTCCTCGGCCGCGATCAGCTTGGACAACTCGTCCCGGGTCTCCGGGTCGGGGTCCTCGGCCAGCCAGGCCCGGGCCCGGTCGATCAGCTCCGCGGATTCGGTAGCCACGTCATGCTCCTGCCTAGTGGATGCGGTGGGTGAGGTGGGTGCGGGGAACCGGAGCCGGCCCCGGCCCGGTCGCCGGACCGGCCGCGGCCGGGCCCTCGGCGGTCCGGCCATGGCGGCGGCGTGCGGCCATGGCCGGGCCCTCGGCCGGATCTCAGATCTTGCTGAGGACCTGTCCGAGCAGGCTCCCCATCCGGGTCGCGGAGTCGCGGCCGGCCTGCAGGACCTCTTCGTGGTTGAGCGGCTCACCCGTCATGCCGGCGGCGAGGTTCGTCACCAGCGACAGCCCGAGCACCTCCGCACCGGCCTCGCGGGCCGCGATGGCCTCCAGGACGGTGGACATGCCGACCAGGTCGGCACCCAGGGTCCGGATCATCTTGATCTCGGCCGGGGTCTCGTAGTGCGGGCCGGGGAACTGGACGTAGACGCCCTCCTCCAGGCTCGGGTCGATCTCCTTGCACAGCGCGCGCAGCCGCGGCGAGTACAGGTCCGTCAGGTCGACGAAGTTCGCGCCGACGATCGGGGAGGTGGCGGTGAGGTTCAGGTGGTCGCTGATGAGGACCGGCTGGCCCGGGCGCATGCCCTGGCGCAGGCCACCGCACCCGTTGGTGAGCACGACGGTCTTGCAGCCGGCGGCGACGGCGGTGCGGACGCCGTGCGCGACGGCGGCGACGCCCCGGCCCTCGTAGTAGTGCGTGCGGCCGAGGAAGACCAGGGCGCGCTTCTCGCCGATCTTGTAGGAGCGGATCTTGCCGCCGTGGCCGGCGACGGCCGGGGGCGGGAAGCCGGGCAGCTCGGTGACGGGGAATTCGTGCTCGGGCGCGCCCAGGGCCTCGGCTGCCGGCGCCCAGCCGGAGCCCATCACCAGGGCGACGTCGTGGGTCTCGGCGCCGGTCAGCTCGCGCAGGCGGGCGGCGGCGGCGTCGGCGGCGCCCTGGGGGTCGCGCGCGATGTCCGGGGTAACAGATGCGTTCACGCGGACGAGGGTAGCCGGTATTCCCCTACGCGCGTAGATGTCGCTGCTCACGGTGCTGGCAACGTTCTCTTGTGGCTTTTGACGAACGACCTGCCCCGGACATGCCGCGGTCCCGGCGCGGACAGGAAGTGAGCCCGGCGTGGACAGGAGGGGGCACGGCCCGGACAGGAGGTGAGCTCGGCCCGGGCATGAGGTGGGCACGGCCCGGCATCGGCAAGGCCCGGCGGGCGGCAGGACCGCCCGCCCGCCCCGTCAGCAAGGCCGCTTGCGGAGTTCCATGACGTAGTCGTGGGGGGCGCCGGCGGATTCGGCGGCGTCGGCGATCTCGCCCAGGTAGCGGGCGGAGGGGAGGCCGCCCTCGTAGCCGTTGAGGACGTAGATCCAGGCGGTCTCGTCGCCTTCGAGGGTGTGCACCCGGACCCGCATCCGGCGGTAGATACCCATGCCGACGCCCTCCCAGCGGTCCAAGGACTCCTCGTCCATCGGGGCGATGTCGTAGAGCGCGACGAAGAGCTGGGAGTCCGGGTCCTCGACCACCGTCGCGAGGGCGCCCTCCCACCCCATCTGCTCGCCGCCGAAGGTGAGCCGCCAGCCGCTGAGCCAGCCCGTGCCGCGCAGCGGCGAGTGCGGTGCGCGGCGGGACATCAGCCGCGCGTCGAGGTTGCCGGCGTACGCGGCGTAGAGCGACATGGTTCCGAGGGTACGGGAGGATGCCCGTCGGGCTCGTGGTACCGGAGGTTCGCACAAGGGCGGGGCAGCGCGCGTCCCGGCGCACGTAGGGGCCACACTCCGCCCCCGGGCGCGAGGGACGTACGGGCGTGCGGGACAATGGAGTACGTGACTCGGATCGTGATCATCGGTGGCGGACCCGGCGGATACGAAGCGGCCCTGGTGGCCGCCTCTCTCGGCGCGGAGGTGACCGTCGTCGACTGCGACGGTCTGGGCGGGGCGTCGGTGCTCACCGACTGCGTGCCGTCGAAGACCCTGATCGCGACGGCCGAGGTGATGACGACCTTCGACTCGTCGTACGAAGAGCTCGGCATCATCGTCGAGGACGACACCCCGTACAACGAGCGGCCGGCCCGCGTCGTGGGCGTTGACCTGGGGAAGGTCAACCGACGGGTCAAGCGGCTCGCGCTCGCCCAGTCGCATGACATCACGGCCTCGGTGACCCGCGCCGGCGGCCGGGTCATGCGCGGCCGCGGCCGGCTGGAGCCGGGCCAGGCGCCGGACGGTTCGCGCAAGGTGACGGTGACCGCGGCGGACGGGACGACCGAGGGCCTGATCGCGGACGCGGTGCTGATCGCCACCGGCGCGCACCCCCGCGAGATCCCGGACGCCCTGCCCGACGGCGAGCGGATCCTGAACTGGACGCAGGTCTACGACCTCGACGAGCTGCCCGAGGAGCTCATCGTGGTCGGGTCCGGTGTCACGGGCGCCGAGTTCGCCGGTGCCTATCAGGCGCTCGGCTCCCGCGTCACGCTGGTCTCGTCCCGGGACCGGGTGCTGCCGGGTGAGGACCCGGACGCCGCCGCGGTCCTGGAGGACGTCTTCCGGCGGCGCGGCATGAACGTCATGGCGCGTTCGCGGGCGCAGTCGGCCAAGCGGGTGGGCGACCGGGTCGAGGTGACGCTGGCCGACGGCCGGACGATCTCCGGTACGCACTGCCTGATGGCGGTCGGTTCGATCCCCAACACCGAGGGCATGGGCCTGGAGGGTGCCGGGGTCAAGCTGAAGGAGTCCGGCCACGTGTGGACGGACAAGGTCTCGCGGACCAGCGCGCCGGGCGTGTACGCGGCGGGTGACTGCACCGGCGTCTTCGCGCTGGCGTCGGTCGCGGCGATGCAGGGCCGGATCGCGATGTACCACTTCCTCGGTGACGCGGTCGCGCCGCTGAACCTCAAGACGGTTTCCGCGAACGTCTTCACCGACCCGGAGATCGCCACGGTCGGTTATTCGCAGGCCGACGTCGACGGCGGGAAGATCGACGCCCGGGTCGTGAAGCTTCCGCTGCTGCGCAACCCGCGGGCGAAGATGCAGGGCATCCGCGACGGTTTCGTGAAGCTGTTCTGCCGTCCCGGTACGGGCATCGTGGTCGGCGGTGTGGTCGTTTCCCCGCGCGCCAGCGAGCTCATCCACCCGATCTCGATCGCGGTCGACAACAATCTGACCGTCGAGCAGATCGCCAGCGCGTTCACCGTGTACCCGTCGCTGTCCGGTTCGATCGCCGAGGTCGCCCGGCAGCTGCACGCACGGAAGACGGGCAGCGAGTAGGCGGGGCGGTGTCCGGCCGGGCCGCGCGGTGAACAACCGATAAAGCGCCGATATGCGGCCGGCCGGCGGCGATTGAAAACTTTGTGCTGCCGGTGAGCACTTGGGATGAAACGTCCCTGCAGCCCGCTCGGGCGGGGCGGGCGCGCGACCGGCGCGAGGTTCCGCCGCGGCCCGGCCGGCAGGCCGGTTGACCAGGCAGCAAGCGGTTGGCGGGGCAAGGGAGTTCGAGGTCCGCGCGACATATGCACCGCGCATACCACGTCACGCTGTGCGGTGTGAACAACTTCCGTTAATTGGTGCAACCTGCTGAAAACAGACGGTCGTTGGCGTTACTGTCAGTTTCGTGTTCGCTGCAGAACGTCGCCAATTGATCCTTGAAATGGTGCGCGCCAACGGAGCGGTTTCGCTCCGGGAGCTCGCCCGCGTCGTCCAGACCTCCGAAGTGACCGTACGGCGGGACGTGCGGGCGCTGGAGGCAGAGGGACTGCTCGACCGCCGGCACGGCGGCGCGGTCCTCCCGGGAGGCTTTACCCGCGAATCCGGATTCCCGCAGAAATCCCATCTAGCGACCGCGGAGAAAACGGCCATCGCCGATCTCGCGGCCGGTTTCGTCGACGAGGGCGAGGCCATCGTCGTCGGCGCCGGAACGACCACCCAGGAACTGGCCCGCCGGCTCGCCCGGGTGCCCGGGCTGACCGTCGTCACCAACTCCCTGCTGGTCGCCCAGGCGTTGGCGCACGCCAACCGCGTCGAGGTGGTGATGACCGGGGGCACCCTGCGCGGCTCCAACTACGCGCTGGTCGGCAGCGGTGCCGAGCAGTCCCTCCAGGGCCTGCGGGTGTCCCGTGCCTTCCTGTCGGGCAGCGGGCTGACCGCCGAGCGCGGGCTGTCCACGTCCAACATGCTCTCCGCGAGCGTCGACCGGGCGCTGGTGCAGGCGGCGGGGGAGGTGGTGGTGCTCGCCGACCACACCAAGCTCGGTTCCGACACGATGTTCCAGACCGTGCCGACGGATGTGATCACCCGCCTGGTGACGGACGAGCCGCCGGCCCACGACGACCGTGCCGCGACGGAGCTCCAGGCACTGGCCGACCAGGGCGTCCAGATCGCCGTCGCCGGCGGTACGGGTGCCGGACATGGCAGCGGTCAGCCGGGCCTGGACGGCGGGGCGGGTGACCGCCGTGGCCACCGGCGGGACGTCCCGCTGCCGGGCCAGCGGCGCAGCCACGGGCCGGGCGGGGGCGGGGGACCGCAGCTGCGGTCGGCCCCGTCGCTGTCCGAGGCGCCGGGCGGCCGGGTCGCGGACCTCGCCCCGCGGCGGCGCTGAGGACCGCGGGCACCAGAGTTCCGGCCCGGTCGGCGTTCCTGCCGGGCCAGGGCTTCCACACGTCAGGGCTTACACCCGTCAGGGCTTCAGGCCGGTCAGGGTCAGGGTCAGCAGCCGGTCGGCGAGTTGCGGGTCGTCCGGGGACTCCTCGACGGCCAGCGCGATGCCGTTGGTCAGCTGCATCAGATCGCTGATGTTCACGTCGGGCCGTACCGCCCCGGCCTGCTGGGCGCGGGCCAGCAGCGCGCCGCCGGCCTCCCGCATCGGTACGCTGCACCGCGCCATCCCCGAGCTCTCGTCCGCCGACGCCGTCATCAGGGCGCGGGACAGTCCGCGGTAGGTGCTGGCGTGGGTGATGATCGCGCGCAGCCAGTCGACCAGCGCGGCGCACGGCTGCGGGGCGTCGGCGAGCTCCCGGGCGTAGCCGAGCAGGGCGTCGACCTCGCTCTGGAAGACCGCGCCCATGAGGGCGGTGCGGTTGGGGAAGTGCCGGTAGAGGGTGCCGATGCCGACGCCGGCGCGGCGCGCGATGTCCTCCAGCGAGGTGTCCGTGCCGTGCTCGGTGAAGGCCGTACGGGCCTCGGTCAGCAGCCGTTCGTAGTTGCGGCGGGCGTCGGCCCGCATCGGTCGCACGTCCGGTGACCGCACCGCCGCGGTCGCCGGCGGGCCGCCCACCTGCCGCTGCCCTGCCGTCTCGGTGCCCATCGCCGTCCTCCCTCGACCCGGCCGGTCGCGGCCCGGTGGCTCCAGGATGCCATTGCCGGATCGCGGGGTGATCCGGTGCGGTGCGCAAGGATTTCCGGACCGGTGCGAAGAGCTCCTCCGGTCGCCGTCGCCCGGTCCTCGCCGGCCCGCCCTCCGCCCCGTGCGCCCGCCTCCCGTAGCCACCCGGCGGCCTCCGCGTGAAGTCCCGGCGTACCGCGGTGGTCGCGCGGCCGAACTCCTGCGGGGGCCCGCAACGCCGGGGCGTCAAGGGACATCAAACCTGGCGCAATGAGGTCTTCCGGGCTCTTCCGGAGGACCGCGGAATACGCCGTGGCGGGCCGCCGGGGGAGCGGCGCACGGCGCGGGACGTCTGGGGAAATACGTCATGGGACTGACCAGCCGGTCGCTGTTGTACGCCATGGCCGCGGTCGCCGTGGTCTGTGTGGCGCTCACGCTCTGGCGGTGGCCGCGGTTCGCCGGGCGCGGCCCGCGGGCGCTGCTGGGGCGGCTCGGTTCGATCGTGGCGACCCAGCTGGCCGTCGTCTCGGCACTCGGCCTGGCGGTGAACGCCAACTTCCAGTTCTACGCGTCGTGGCACGAACTGCTCGGGCTGTACGACGATGCGCCGGCCGCGCTCGGGAAGTGGGGCGACGGCGGTGCGGCGGGCCCGGCCGGCGATCCGTCGAAGGGGCTGGTGCAGACGTCCGGCCCGGACGGCCTGGGCAAGGTGCACGGGCTGCCGAAGGGCCGGCCGGAGCTGGTGGGCCGGGTCGAGTCGGTGCGGATCGTCGGGCGGCGGACCCGGGCGGTGGACCCGGCGTACGTCTATCTGCCGCCGCAGTACTTCCAGCCGCAGTACGCCCGCCAGCGCTTCCCGGTCATCGTCGCGCTGAGCGGCTACCCGGGCGGTACGTTCCTGCTGGGGCAGCACCTGCGGCTGCCGCAGACCGCCGCCACGATGATCCGGTCCGGCCGGATGCAGCCGACGGTCATCGTGATGCTGCGGCCCACGATCGCGCCGCCGCGCGACACCCAGTGCGTCGACGTGCCCGGCGGCCCGCAGGCCGAGACGTTCTTCGCGCGGGACGTGCCGGAGGCGCTGAAGTCGCACTACCGCGTCGGCCACGACCCGGGCGGCTGGGGCGTCCTGGGCTACTCCTCGGGCGGCAGCTGCGCCCTCCAGCTGGCCATGCGGCACGACCGTACGTACACCTCGGCGGCTGCCCTCTCGCCCGACTACAAGGTCAGCAACGACCCGACCACCGGCAACCTCTTCGGTGACGGCCGGGACCGGGTCCGGCGGCGCCAGGAGCACGATCTGATGTGGCGGCTGCGGCACCTGCCCGCGCCGCAGGTGAACGTGCTGATCGGTACGAGCCGTACCGGCGAGAAGAACTACCCGGCCGCGCGGGCCTTCCTGGCCGCGGTGCGCCCCCCGATGAAGGCGGACTCGGTCGTCCTCGACCACGGCAGCCACAACTTCGCCACCTGGCGGCGCGAACTGCCCGCCGCGCTCACCTGGATGAACGAGCAGCTGACGTTCCCGGAGGACGTGGTGGGGAACTCGTAGCGGCGGGGCGGAAACGCGTGAGGGGCTTCCGGCATCGCTGCCGGGAGCCCCTCACGCGTCGTGCGGACCGCTGCCGCGGATCAGTCCTTGATCTCGCAGATCACCGCGCCGGACGTGAGCGCGGCGCCGACCTCGGCGGTCAGGCCCTTGACCGTGCCGGTGCGGTGGGCGTTGATGGGCTGCTCCATCTTCATGGCCTCCAGGACGACGACCAGTTCGCCCTCGGTGACCTGCTGGCCCTCCTCGACGGCGACCTTGACGATGGTGCCCTGCATCGGGGAGGCGAGGGCGTCGCCGGAGGCGGCGCTGCCGGCCTTCTTGGTGGCCTTGCGCTTGGGCTTGGCACCGCCGGCGACCGCGGCCCGGGCCAGCGGCATCCCCAGCGAGGACGGCAGCGAGACCTCCAGGCGCTTGCCGCCGACCTCGACGACGACCGTCTCGCGGGCGTCGGCCTCGGACTCCTCGCCGCCGGGCGCGGCGAACGGCGGGATCTCGTTGACGAACTCGGTCTCGATCCAGCGGGTGTGGACCGTGAACGGGTCGGCGGAGCCGGTGAGTTCGGGCGCGAAGGCGGGGTCCTGGACGACCGCGCGGTGGAACGGGATGGCGGTGGCCATGCCCTCGACGGTGAACTCCGCCAGCGCCCGGGCGGCCCGCTGCAGGGCCTGCTCGCGGGTGGCACCGGTGACGATCAGCTTGGCCAGCAGGGAGTCCCAGGCCGGGCCGATGACCGAGCCGGCCTCGACACCGGCGTCCAGCCGGACACCGGGGCCGGTGGGCGCGTCGAACCGGGTGACGGTGCCGGGCGCGGGGAGGAAGTTGCGGCCCGGGTCCTCGCCGTTGATGCGGAACTCGAAGGAGTGGCCGCGCAGCGCCGGGTCGCCGTAGCCGAGCTCCTCGCCGTCGGCGATCCGGAACATCTCGCGGACCAGGTCGATGCCGGTGACCTCTTCGGTGACCGGGTGCTCGACCTGGAGGCGGGTGTTGACCTCCAGGAAGGAGATGGTGCCGTCCTGGCCGACGAGGAATTCGCAGGTGCCCGCGCCCTCGTAGCCGGCCTCCTTGAGGATGGCCTTGGACGCGCGGTACAGCTCGGCGTTCTGTTCGGCCGTCAGGAAGGGCGCGGGGGCCTCCTCCACCAGCTTCTGGTGGCGGCGCTGCAGCGAGCAGTCACGGGTCGAGACGACGACCACGTTGCCGTGCTTGTCGGCCAGGCACTGGGTCTCGACGTGCCGCGGGCGGTCCAGGTAGCGCTCGACGAAGCACTCGCCGCGGCCGAAGGCGGCGACCGCCTCGCGCACCGCGGAGTCGTACAGCTCCGGGACCTCGTCGAGGGTGCGGGCGACCTTCAGGCCGCGGCCGCCGCCGCCGAAGGCCGCCTTGATCGCGATCGGCAGGCCGTGCTCCTTGGCGAAGGCGACGACCTCCTCCGCGCCGGAGACCGGGTCGGGGGTGCCGGCGACCAGCGGGGCGCCGGCGCGCTGGGCGATGTGCCGGGCCGCGACCTTGTCGCCGAGGTCGCGGATGGCCTGCGGGGGCGGGCCGATCCAGGTCAGCCCGGCGTCGAGCACCGCCTGCGCGAACTCGGCGTTCTCGGAGAGGAAGCCGTAGCCGGGGTGGATGGCGTCCGCGCCCGAATCGGCGGCCGCAGCCAGGACCTTGGCGATGTCCAGGTAGCTGGTGGCAGGAGTGTCACCGCCCAGGGCGTATGCCTCGTCTGCCGCGCGGACGTGCAGTGCGTCCCGGTCGGGGTCGGCGTAGACAGCGACGCTGCCGATCCCCGCGTCCCGGCATGCACGGGCAACGCGAACAGCGATTTCGCCACGGTTGGCGATGAGCACCTTGCGCACGATGGGTCCTTCCTTGGCGCTTCGCCGCAACAAAGGGATGCGGCGATTTTAGGGACTGGCGACACCGCGTGCCGACCCGTTCCCTGGGGTGAGCTTTCCCACACGGAGTGTGCTCGGGGCGCCAGTGAGGGACCTAAGTCCCCTGGTATCCCAGGGTAGGCCCGGATTCCCGGGCTCCGGCGCGGGACGCGGTGTGGCCTAGATCTCGAACGTTCCGCATCCAGCGGATCGTCAATTCTTTGTGGAGTCCCTACGAATGGGCGAAGGAAACTTTGCGGGCCGCTGCGTCCGCCGGGCGCGCCGGGAGCGGCCGGGGGCCGTGGTTCGCGCGGCGTCCCGCACCCACTCGTGCAGAACCCTTGCCCCGGCTATTACCCATTAGTAGCGTGCGCGATGCCCTTCTTTGACTCCGGGCGGCGGCTGTGCGCGCGGCACCGGCATCGGGCCCGGCACTTGGTGGAAGTGGGTGGATGAGGTGGCGCGACGACCGGTGGCCCTGGTTGCGGCGGTGGTACTGGTCCTGGAGGCGTGCGGCATCGTGCTGCTCAACTGGATCCTGAGCATCGTCGTGGACAAGCAGCAGATGTCGCTGGCGGGCCTCGATCCACGGGCGATGTCCGCCGGCTCCTGGATAGCCGGTGCCGTCTTCGGTCTCTATCTTCTGTTCTGCGCGGGAATCCTGGTCCGCACGGCGGTCCGCGACCGGGCCCCCGGCGGCTTCGCCCGGATCGTCCTCATCAGCGCCGCGGTGGTGCACGGCATCGTCGGTGCCCTCGCCGTCGGCCTGGCCGGCTGGCCCGCGTTCCTCGCGCTGATGGTGGTACTGGCGCTCCTGGTGCTGACGCTGGTGGCGTACGGGGAGGGGCGCGCCCCCGCGGACGGCGACCCGGCCGGTGAACCGTCCGCCGGCGGCCCGTCCGCCGGCGGTCCCCCGAACGGACCGCGACCGGCGGCACCGGGCGCGCTCTGAGGTGCGCGACGCCTGACGCGGCGTCACCCGCGTCACCCGCGTCGCGCGTCGCGGGCGGAGCGGGCCGGCCGCCGGTGCCGGCACAGGGGTGGCCAGGGGCCCCGGGAGGAATCCCGGGGCCCCTGACATGGCTCACCTGTCACCCCTTCACCGGCGCATGTTCCCGCAGCACCTCCATGAAGGCGCGCATCCATTCGGGGTGGTCGTTCCAGGCGCGGGCGGAGACGATCTTGCCGTCGACGACCGCGGAGGCGTCGACGAAGGTGCCGCCGCCGAGCTCCACGTCGGGCGCGCAGGCGGGGTAGGCGGCGGTGCGGCGGTTCTTGAGGACGCCGAGCGGAGCCAGGGTGATGGCCGCGTGGCAGATGTGGGCGACGGGCTTGTCGGCGTCGAAGAAATGGGTGACGACGCGGCGGTAGTCGGTGTCGTTGCGGAGGTACTCGGGGGCCCGGCCGCCGGGGAGGACCAGCGCGGCGTACTCCGCCGGGTCGACCTCGGACAGGGCCACGTCGGACGGCCAGGAGTGGCCCTCGCGTTCGACGTAGGTGTCGAAGTCCGGGGCGAAGTCGTGCACGACGAACCGCAGCTTCTTACGGGCGGGGGCCGCGACGTGGACCTCGTAGCCCTCCTCCAGCAGCCGCTGGTACGGGTAGAAGAACTCCAGGTCTTCGGTGGCGTCACCGGCGACGAGCAGGATCCGGGGCATCTGCGCACTCCTTGGGTGGACGGACCCGGCCCGGTCGGACCGACCGGGCACATCGGGTCAATCGGTTCCCCAGGACGTGACGTGGAATGCGTCGCCGACCGCCAGCTTTCCGGTGGCCGTCACGGAGAACTTCGCGCCGAAGGCGACGCCGCCCTCGGGCACCCGGCGGTAGCCGGCGAGGGTGCGCAGGGGCTCGGGGCCCGCCTTGGTGCCGGTCGCCGGGTCGACGAGGGTGACCGCGCAGCGGATGGCGAGCTTGGTGAAGCCCAGTTCGCCGCCGCCGACCGTGACCCGCCGGGCGCGGTCCTCGGTCTGCGGGGCGTCCCAGCCGTCCACCACGATGTTGGGGCGGAAGCGCGTCATCGGGACCGGTGCGCGGCCGGCCGCGGCGATACGGGAGTTGAGGTCGTCGAGGGAGGCGCGGGAGATGACGTGGACGGCACTGGAGTCGGCGAAGCCGGAGGTGCCGGGGGTGAGGCCGTCGGTCACCCGGTCGTGTTCCGGCGGTACGCGGACCAGCCGGCTGGGCGCGCCGAGGACCTCGGACAGCCACCCGGCGGCGGCCTCGCCCTGGTCGACGGCCCGGTAGGGCGCGCCGAACATGGTCACGTCCGCCCTGGCGGGTGAGGCGGTGCCGTCCTCGATGCGGCAGCGCAGCGGCTCGGCGCCCGGGGCGGAGAGGGTGAGGTGGGTGCCGTCGGCGCTGACCTCCGGGCGGATCACCGCCAGGCCGGGATCGGTGCGCTGGCTGCGGAAGACGCCGTCCGCGCTGACGACCAGGAAGGCGCGGTCATGGGCGAGCCCGGCCTCGGTGAGCTCCGCCCCGTCCGCCGGCACACCGGCGCAGCCCTTGACGGGGTAGCTGATCAGTTCGACGACAGTTGCCATGGGGGCAGGGTAGAGGCCGGCCGGCCGCCAGGCGTCCGGATATCGGCGCCCGGGGACGCCCCACCCGTCGGCCACGTCACGACGGCAGTCCGGCCGCCCGCCGGCGCACCATATGGCCCTGCACGCCGTACGTCACGCACAGGTAGAGGTAGAGCGTCGAGAAGCCCAGCAGGCCGGCCGCCGTGGTGTGGTCGATCCACTCCGCCATGACGGCGTGCACGGCGGCGGACACCAGCCACAGGGCGGTGGTGATCAGCGTGCCCTTGCGCAGGGCGCCGCGCTCCGGGTCGTGCCAGACGCGTACCGTCGTCGCCCGGACGAGGCCGAGCGGCACCCCGATGACCAGGGTGGCGACGACCAGGGCGATGGTGGGCGGCGTCAGCGGGTGCTCCTTGACGACCGAGGCCACGCCGAAGGCCAGCGAGGCCACGCCCAGGACGCCGAGCACGGCCGGGCCGATCAGCGACGCCCGGGGCCGCACCGGACGCGTCCGCAGCTGGCGGCGGATGATCAGGGCGACGACGAGCAGCCCGATGAGCAGGCCCACGTTGTGGTTGAGCGCCGTGTGAGCCGTCGCGGCATGCGCCGGCGCGTGGTCGGTCATGTTCCCCCCCTGTGATCCGTTCCCCCGTGACGA
Organism: Streptomyces sp. NRRL S-337; assembly: GCF_000720175.1. Lineage (GTDB taxonomy): Bacteria > Actinomycetota > Actinomycetes > Streptomycetales > Streptomycetaceae > Streptomyces > Streptomyces siderophoricus. Next base: position 104,634 of record NZ_JOIX01000013.1, on the reverse strand, counting down.
GCCGCCGTGCCGGCGGCTCAGGTCCACAAGTCGGTGATGGGGACGTCCAGTTCGGCCAGCAGGCGGCGCAGCAGCGGCAGGGACAGGCCGATGACGTTGCCGGGGTCGCCGTCGATGCCGTCGATGAAGGGCGCGGAGCGGCCGTCGAGCGTGAAGGCGCCGGCGACGAAGAGCGGTTCGCCGCTCGCCACGTAGGCGGCGATCTCGGCGTCGGTCGGCTCGCCGAAACGGACCGTGGTCGAGGCCGTGGCGGAGACCCGGCGGCCGCCCGCCGCGGTGTCGATCACGCAGTGGCCGGTCTGCAGCACGCCGGACCGGCCGCGCATCGACTTCCAGCGGGCGGTGGCGTCCTCGGCGTCGGCCGGCTTGCCCAGCGCCCGGCCGTCCAGCTCCAGGACCGAGTCGCAGCCCACGACCAGCGCACCGGCCGCCTCCGGGCGGTCGGCGACCGCGGCGGCCTTGGCCTCGGCCAGGACCCGGGCCAGCTCGGCGGGGCTGTCGGCGGTGACCGCGTTCTCGTCGACGCCGCTGACGATGACCTCCGGCGCCAGCCCGGCCTGGCGCAGCAGGCCCAGCCGGGCGGGGGACTGGGAGGCGAGGACGAGACGGCGGGGGTGCGGCTGTTCGGTCATGCCCGCCATCGTACGGAGCCGGGCCGGGCCGGGGTCGGGCGGACTACTTGCCGAGGACGGCCTGCATGACCTGCTTGGCGATCGGGCCGCCGAGCTTGCCGCCGGCGATCTCGGAGCGCGGGATGTCCATGTCCTTGGGGTCGACGAAGACGGCGACCGCGACCGGGGAGGAGCCGTCGCTCTGCTTGGCGTAGGAGACGAACCAGGCGTAGGGCCGCTCGTCGTTGACGTTCGCGCCGTGCTGGGCGGTGCCGGTCTTGCCGCCGACCGTCACGCCGTCGATCTTGGCCTTCGAGGCGGTGCCGTCCGAGGCGGTGTACTCCATCATCTCCTGCACCTTCTTCGCGGTGCCGGCGGAGACGGCCTGGGACATCGTCTTCGGCTCGAACTTCTGGATCGTGGTCAGGTCGGGGCCGCGCAGTTCGTCGACGATGTGCGGCGTCATCAGCTTGCCGTCGTTGGCGATCGCCGCGGCGACCATCGCCATCTGCATCGGGGTGCTGGTCAGGCTGCCCTGGCCCATGCCGGTGAGCGCGGTCTGCGGCTTGTCGAGCTTGTCCGGGTAGAGGCTCTTGGTGGCCAGCAGGTCGCCGAGCTCCTCGTCGTAGACGTCGGAGTTGAAGCCGAACTTCTCGGCGGTCTCGCGCATCTTGTCCTTGCCGACCTTCAGTGCGGTGTCGAGGAAGACGTTGTTGCAGGACCACTGCATACCGGTCTTCAGGGACGCCTTGTCGCAGGGCGCACCGGCCACGTCGTTGCCGATCTTGGTGGTGCTGAGCGGCAGCTGGTACGGGGCGGGGGCGCCGGTGGGGGTGTCGATGTCGGTGATCACGCCGTGTTCCAGGGCCGCGGCGGCGGTGACGATCTTGAAGGTGGAGCCGGGGGCGTAGGTCTCGCGCAGGGCCCGGTTGCTCAGCGGCTTGTCCTTGTCGGCGTCCAGCGCCTTGAACTTGCGGGCCTCGGAGTTGGAGATGCCCGAGAAGACCGAGGGGTCGTACGAGGGGGTGGAGGCCAGCGCGAGGACCCGGCCGTTGCGCGGGTCGAGGGCGACCACCGCGCCCTTGGCGTTCAGCTCGGTCAGCCCCTTGTAGGCGGCCTTCTGCGCCTTGGGGTCGATGGTGGTGATGACATCGCCGCCGCGCGGCTTCTCGCCGGTCAGGATGGCCTGGGCCCGCTTGAGGGCGAGCTTGTCGTCCTTGCCGCTGAGGAGCTTGTTGTAGATGCCTTCGAGGAGAGTGGTGCCCTGGGCCTGGGAGGCGAAGCCGGTGACCGGGGCGTACATCGGGCCGTCGGTGTACGTCCGCTTGTACTTGAAGTCGCCGGAGGTCGCCACGGAACCGGTGATCGGCTTGCCGCCCACGATGATGTTGCCGCGCGGGTAGGAGAACGCCTCGATCTTCACGCGGCGGTTGTTCGGGTCGTTGGCCAGGTCGTCGCCCTGGACGAACTGGACCCAGGTCGCCCGTACCAGCAGAGCCAGTACCAGTACCCCGCAGAAGACGGCTATGTGTCTCAGCGGCCTGTTCATCGCTCTCCCACTCCCCGTCGGCGGCCGGTCCGGAGGCCGGGCGTCCGAATTGCGCTGTCAGGAGGGAAAGATGCGAAAGGCGGGGGGATGGTTGCGGTCGGGAACAGCCGGGCGGTGTGAGTGTTACCTCCCCCGGACGGCCGCCCGCGGGTCGACGCGGGGTCGATGCGGGTGCCGGGCGCGGATCCGGCCGGGTCAGCGCTCCGAGAGCATGACCATCAGCAGCACTGCGGCGACGGCCAGTACGATGCCCAGCCGGCGGAGCTTGGCCTGCGCGTCGCGCAGCTCCTCGGGCGGCTCATCGGGCGGATCGGACCACAACATGTAACGATCCTGTGCCCATGACGCTCGTGGCGCCTGAGTACGCGTACTCAGGCGCCACGGTCCGAAGGACTAGTCAATGCATCATGCATCGATCAGTCGGAGAGGCCGGCCGGCACGCACCGGCCGGTGAGCGCTCAGCGCGGCCAGTAACTCGTCCGCCAGGCCCGCGGCCCCGGGTGCGGCAGCCGTGACCGCGCCGGGACCGTGGCCGCCGGATCGGCCCATTCGGTCCTGCCGCCCTCGCCGTCCCCGGGCCCGGCGGCAGCGGCCGCCGCGGCCCGGGCCTGCACCACCGCCAGTGCGGCGGCCAGCTCCTCGGGTGTCGGATTGCCCCGTACGACCTTGATCATCGAGACGGCTCCCTTCGCCGGTCTTTGCCGGTCCTCGCCGTGTACTGCCGGTCCCCGCCGTGTACCGGCCGGTCAGAGCGGGATGTTGCCGTGCTTCTTCGGCGGCAGCGACTCGCGCTTGTTGCGCAGCGTGCGCAGCCCCCGGACGATGTGCCGGCGGGTCTCGGACGGCGTGATCACCGCGTCGACGTAGCCGCGCTCGGCCGCCACGTACGGGTTGAGCAGGGCCTTCTCGTACTCCTGGATCAGCTCCTGGCGCCGCTCCTCCTGCGCCGCGGGGTCCTCGATCGCGGCGAGCGTGCGGCGGTGCAGGATGTTGACCGCACCCTGGGCGCCCATGACCGCGATCTGCGCGGTCGGCCAGGCCAGGTTCAGGTCCGCGCCCAGGTGCTTGGAGCCCATGACGTCGTACGCGCCGCCGAACGCCTTGCGGGTGATCACCGTGATCAGGGGGACCGTCGCCTCGGCGTACGCGTAGATCAGCTTGGCGCCGCGCCGGATGATCCCGTCGTACTCCTGGTCCGTGCCCGGCAGGAAGCCCGGCACGTCGACGAAGGTCAGCACCGGGATGTTGTACGCGTCGCAGGTCCGCACGAACCGCGCGGCCTTCTCACTGGCCTTGATGTCCAGGGTGCCCGCGTACTGCATCGGCTGGTTGGCGACCACGCCGACCGAGTGGCCCTCGACCCGCCCGAAGCCGGTGACGATGTTCGGCGCGAAGAGCGCCTGGGTCTCCAGGAACTCGCCGTCGTCCAGGACGTGCTCGATGGCCGTGAGCATGTCGTACGGCTGGTTGGCCGAGTCCGGGATCAGCGTGTCCAGCTCGCGGTCGGCGTCCGAGGTCTCCAGGTCCGCCTCCTCCGGGAAGACCGGCGGGTCGGAGAGGTTGTTGGACGGCAGGTACGACAGCAGGCCCTTGACGTACTCGATGGCGTCCTTCTCGTCGCCCGCCATGTGGTGCGCCACGCCGGAGGTGGTGTTGTGCGTCCGCGCCCCGCCCAGCTCCTCGAAGCCCACGTCCTCGCCGGTGACCGTCTTGATGACGTCGGGTCCGGTGATGAACATGTGCGAGGTCTGATCGACCATGACGGTGAAGTCGGTGATCGCGGGGGAGTAGACCGCACCGCCCGCGCACGGGCCGACGATCAGGCTGATCTGCGGGATCACACCCGAGGCATGGGTGTTGCGGCGGAAGATCTCGCCGTACATGCCGAGCGAGACCACACCCTCCTGGATGCGCGCGCCGCCGGAGTCGTTGATGCCGATGACCGGGCAGCCGGTCTTCAGCGCGAAGTCCATCACCTTGACGATCTTCTCGCCGAAGACCCCGCCGAGCGCCCCGCCGAAGACCGTGAAGTCCTGCGAGAAGACGGCCACCGGGCGGCCGTCGACGGTGCCGTAGCCGGTCACCACGCCGTCGCCGTACGGGCGGCTCTGCTCCATCCCGAAATTGGTCGAACGGTGCCGCGCGAACTCGTCCAGCTCGACGAACGAGCCCTCGTCCAGCAGCAGGTCGATGCGCTCACGCGCTGTCAACTTGCCCTTGGCGTGCTGCTTTTCCACCGCGCGGGCGGAACCGGCGTGGGTGGCCTCTTCGATCCGCCGCTGCAGATCCGCCAACTTGCCCGCGGTGGTGTGGATGTTTGCTTCCGGCTCGGACATCGGGATGCGGCTCCTGCTCGTCCTGGACTGGTGCTCGTACTGAGGGTGGTACGTGTGTGGCTACCAATCCGTAGCGTATCGGCGGGACTGCTCAGCGGCACTGCGTCGTTGACCACACCTAGGCTGGTGCCATGACTCCTCAACCACCGGGAAACCGGGACAAAGATGCCGGCCGCTGGAGTGATCTGGGCCGGCCCCCGCTGAACGCCACCGCCCTGCGCCGGGCGCTGGTCCGGCCCGACGGCCTGTGGACCGGTCTGGACGTCGTGCCCGCCACCGGCTCCACCAATACCGACCTGGCAGCCCGGGCCGCCAAGGGCGAGGACGAGGGCGCCATTCTGGTGGCCGAGGAGCAGTCCACCGGCCGCGGCCGGCTCGACCGCGTCTGGTCGGCGCCCCCGCGCTCCGGCCTCTTCTTCTCCGTCTTCCTCACCCCCCGCGCCCCCCTGGAGCGCTGGGGCTGGCTGCCGTTGCTGGCCGGCGTCGCCACCGCAACGGCCCTGTCCCGCGCGGCCGGCGTCGACACGGCACTCAAGTGGCCCAACGACCTGCTCGTCACGGTCGACGGCCAGGAGCGCAAGACCGGCGGCATCCTCGCCGAACGGGCCGGCTCCGGCGTCGTCGTCGGCATCGGCCTCAACGTCACCCTGACCGCCGAGGAACTCCCGGTCCCGACCGCGGGCTCGCTGGCCCTGGCGGGCGCGCAGAACACCGACCGCGACCCGCTGCTGCGCGCCGTGCTGCGCTCCCTGGAGCAGTGGTACGGCCGGTGGCAGGACGCCGACGGCGACCCGGTCCGCAGCCGTCTGCAGGAGACCTACGCGGCCGGTTGCGCCACGTTGGGCCGTTCGGTGCGCGCGGAACTGCCGGGCGATCAGGAGATCACCGGCGAGGCGGTCGCGATCGACGGTGACGGGCGGCTGGTGCTGGCCACCGCCGACGGTGTGCAGCAGCCCGTGGGGGCGGGTGACATCATCCATCTGCGCCCGGCGGACGGCTCCTGATGAACCCCCTCCCGGACCCCGGCATGCGCCCCCCGCTGAGCCCCCGCGCCGGGCGGGCCGACCGGCCCCACCGGGCGGCGTGTCCACACCTCTTCCGTGGTCAGGGCCGACATGTGAGAGTGAGCCAGAGCACACCTGCCGTATCGTTGAGGCGGTCCGCCGGGGAGCGGGCCACGGGCGAGCAGTGATCGGAAGGGCAGTGCGCAGGGATCGGACAGGGAGCGGCCGGTGAGTGCCGACGACTCGGGCGCCACCCCGCGCGATGTGGCCACCGAGGGCGATGCCGTACGCGACGTCCCGCCCGGCGACCCCCCGGGGGCCGGCGACGACGGCGACGAGAACAACATCGCCATCCGCCTCGAACAGCTCATCCTCGGCGCCGACCGCCGGTACACGCCGTTCCAGGCGGCCCGCAGCGCCGGGGTCTCGATGGACCTCGCGTCCCGCTTCTGGCGGGCCATGGGCTTCGCCGACATCGGCCAGGTCAAGGCGCTCACCGAGGCCGACGTGCTGGCCCTGCGCCGGCTCGCCGGTCTGGTCGAGGCCGGCCTGCTGAGCGAGGCGATGGCCATTCAGGTGGCCCGTTCCACGGGCCAGACCACCGCCCGGCTGGCCGACTGGCAGATCGACTCCTTCCTGGAGGGCCTCACCGAGCCCCAGGACTCCGGCCTGACCCGCACCGAGATCACCTACCCGCTGGTCGAGCTGCTCCTCCCCGAGCTGGAGGAGTTCCTGGTCTACGTCTGGCGGCGCCAGCTCGCCGCCGCGACCGGCCGGGTCGTCCGGGCCCAGGACGACGCCGAAATGGTCGACCGGCGGCTGGCCGTGGGCTTCGCGGATCTGGTGGGCTTCACCCGGCTGACCCGGCGCCTGGAGGAGGAGGAACTCGGCGAGCTGGTCGAGGCGTTCGAGACCACCTGCTCGGACCTGGTGGCGGCGCACGGCGGCCGGCTGATCAAGACCCTCGGGGACGAGGTGCTGTTCTCCGCCGACGACGCCGGTGTGGCCGCCGAGATCGGGCTGCGGCTGATCGAGACCATGACCCATGACGAGACCATGCCGGAGCTGCGGGTCGGCATCGCCTTCGGCACGGTGACGACCCGGATGGGCGACGTATTCGGTACGACCGTCAATCTGGCCAGCCGGCTCACCTCGATAGCGCCGAAGGACACCGTGCTGGTGGACGAGGCGTTCGCCGAGGAGCTGGGCCGGATCGGTGACGCCCCGGTCTCCGAGGCGGACGCCGCGGCCGCGGAGAAGGCCGCCGAGGAGGGCACCGGCGAACCGCCGCCGTCGTACCGCTTCGCGCTCCAGCCGATGTGGCAGCGCCCGGTGCGCGGACTGGGCGTCGTCGAGCCCTGGCTGCTGACCCGCCGCACCTGAGCCCGCCGCTTTTCCGCCGCGCCCGTTCGGGCGTGCCCGTTCCGGCAGGTCCGTTCCGTGCGCGGTCGGCCCTGTTCCGCGGAGCGCGCGCCTGGCATGATCCCAGCAGTCCGTCAGGTCAACGCTCGTTAACAGGGAGGGCCGGATGCAGGGTCAGGAAGAGGAGCGGCGGTTCGGTGCGGACGGCTGGGTCGCCGTCCGGCGCCACGGTTTCGCGGCGGAACTGGTCATGGACCGGCCCAAGGCGATGAACGCGGTCTCCACGGCCATGGCCGACGCGCTGGCCGAGGCCTGCGCCGAGCTGGCCGCGGACCGTTCCGTACGGGCCGTGGTGCTCAGCTCCACCCATGACCGGGCGTTCTGCGTGGGTGCCGACCTCAAGGAGCGCAATTCCTTCACGGACGCGGACCTGATGCGCCAGCGTCCGCACACCCGCGCCGCCTACACCGGCGTACTGGAACTGCCGGTGCCCACCATCGCCGCGGTGCACGGCTTCGCGCTCGGCGGCGGCTTCGAGCTGGCGCTGGCCTGCGATCTGATCGTCGCGGACGGTACCGCGGTGGTCGGCCTGCCGGAGGTCTCGGTGGGCGTCATCCCCGGCGGCGGCGGGACGCAGCTGCTGCCGCGCCGGGTGGGCGCCGCGCGCGCCGCCGAGCTGGTGTTCACCGCCCGGCGGGTGCCGGCGCCGGAGGCCGCGGAGCTGGGGCTGGTCGACCAGCTGGTCGCGGACGGGCAGGACCGGGCCGAGGCGCTGGAGCTGGCGGCCCGGATCGCCCGTAACTCCCCGGTCGGGCTGCGCGCCGCCAAGCGTGCCCTGCGGCTGGGGCACGGGCTGGACCTGCGGGCCGGACTGGAGGTGGAGGACGGCGCCTGGCGCAGCGTGGCCTTCTCCGGGGACCGGGCGGAGGGCGTCGCGGCCTTCAACGAGAAGCGGGATCCGGAGTGGCCCGGGGAGTAGGCTCCGGTAACACTCGGTAGTCGCACGGCTCTCGTGCGCATCACCGGTCGCCACCAGCAACAAAGCGGATAACGCCCAGGTGTTGCTCGCACACTTAAGGGGGGCGAAACGGGTTAAACATTCCTACGCTGTAGTACGGAGCGTGCGCACGGTGACGGAATGTGAGGGTCCGGTGGCGGCTGAGGGCGAGGGCGATGCGAGGCTGCGGGCCGTGGTGGAGCTGGCGCAGGCGATGGCGGCCGCGCACACGCCGCGCGAATCGGCACACGCCGCGGCACAGGGCGTGCGCCAGGCCCTGGCCGGGTCGTTCGCCGCGATCTCGAAATGGGAGCGCGAACTGGGGCAGCTGCGGGTGCTCGTCAACGTCGGTGAACTCGCCGATGACGAGGAGGAGTTCCCCGACGACGAGGCCTATCCCGTCCACGAGTTCCCGGAGATCGTCGCCTTCCTGCACGAACAGTGGGCCGGTGGCGGCGAGCCCAGTGCCTGGGTGGAGACCGCCGACCCGCCGCCCGGCGCCCCGGCGGACTGCGGGGGCGGCGCCGCCAACCGGCAGCGGGTGGCCGCGCTGCGCCGCCGGGGCCGCGGCGCCTGCGTGGTCGCCCCGATCGTGCTGCACGGCCGGGCCTGGGGCGAGCTGTATGTCGCCCGGCCCGCCGGCGCGCCCGTCTTCGACCGGGCGGACGCCGACTTCGCGAGCGTGCTGGCCGCGGTCACGGCCGCCGGGATCGCCCAGACCGAGCGGCTGGCCGAGGCCCGCCGGCTGGCCTTCACCGACGCCCTGACCGGGCTGGCCAATCGCCGTGCCGTCGACATGCGGCTGGACGAGGGGCTGGAGCTGCACCGCACCGAGGAGACCGTGGTCAGCCTGGTGGTCTGCGACCTCAACGGGCTCAAGCGGGTCAACGACTCCTGCGGCCACGCGGTCGGCGACCGGCTGCTGGAACGGTTCGGCTCGGTGCTGTCGTTGTGCGGGGCGATGCTGCCCGGCACGCTCGCCGCCCGGCTCGGCGGCGACGAGTTCTGCCTGCTCGCGGTGGGGCCGCCGGCCGACGAGGTGGTGAAGGTGGCCGGTGAACTCTGCGAACGGGCGGGGGAGTTGGAGCTCGGCGAGGGGGTCGCGGTGGGGGTCGCCTCGACCGGCGACCCGATCGGCCCGGTGCGCAGCGCCCGCCGGCTCTTCCGGCTCGCGGACGCCGCGCAGTACAAGGCCAAGGCGGCGCGCTCGGGCGAGCCGGTGGTCGCCGGGCGGCACGGTGGCAAGGACGACCCGGTGGTCCGGCTCGCGGACGCCCCGGACCGGCGGGCGGGCCCGGAGCGCCGGCGCTTCCGGAGATGAGCCACCGGTTCCGGCCGGGCGGCTGCGCGGCCGGCGCACGGAGATCCGTAAGGGGTGATCGCAAAACTCGGTGGTGACATTCGGCGATTCAGTCTCTAGGGTGCCTGAATATGGATATGCACACTGTGGTGCTGGGGACGTCCGGCACGACCGCACAGGACGTCATCGCGGTGGCCCGCGGCGCGGCCCGGATCGAGCTGTCCGAGGAGGCCCTCGCCGCCGTCACCGCCTCCCGCGCCTTCATCGACGAACTCGCCGCCAAGCCCGACCCGGTCTACGGCGTCTCCACCGGCTTCGGTGCCCTCGCCGTCCGCCACATCAGCCCCGAACTGCGCGTCCAGCTCCAGCGGAACATCGTCCGGTCGCACGCGGCCGGCATGGGCCCGCGGGTCGAGCGGGAGGTCGTCCGGGCGCTGATGTTCCTCCGCCTGAAGACCCTGGCCAGCGGCCACACCGGCGTCCGCCCCCTGGTCGTCGAGACCATGACCGCGATACTCAACGCCGGCATCACCCCGGTCGTGCACGAATACGGTTCGCTCGGCTGCTCCGGCGACCTCGCCCCGCTCTCGCACTGCGCGCTGACGCTGATGGGCGAGGGCGACGCCGAGGGCCCGGACGGGGTGGTCCGGCCGGCCGGCGAACTGCTGGCCGCGCACGGCATCGAACCCGTCGAACTCCGCGAGAAGGAGGGCCTGGCGCTGCTCAACGGCACCGACGGCATGCTCGGCATGCTCGTCATGGCCTGCGCCGACCTCGCCCGGCTGTTCACCTCGGCGGACATCACCGCCGCCCTCTCCCTGGAGGCGCTGCTCGGCACGGACAAGGTCCTCGCCCCCGAGCTGCACGCCATCCGCCCGCATCCCGGCCAGGCCGCCTCGGCCGCCAACATGCACAAGGTGCTGGCCGGCTCGGCCCTCACCGGCCACCACCAGGACGACGCCCCGCGGGTCCAGGACGCCTACTCCATCCGCTGCGCCCCGCAGGTCGCCGGCGCCGGCCGGGACACCCTCGCGCACGCCCGGCTGGTCGCCGACCGCGAGCTGGCCGCCGCGGTCGACAACCCCGTCGTGCTGCCCGACGGCCGGGTCGAGTCCAACGGCAACTTCCACGGCGCCCCGGTCGCCTACGTCCTGGACTTCCTCGCCATCGCCGCGGCCGACCTCGGCTCGATCGCCGAGCGCCGCACCGACCGCCTCCTGGACAAGAACCGCTCGCACGGCCTGCCCGCCTTCCTGGCCGGCGACCCGGGCGTCGACTCGGGCCTGATGATCGCCCAGTACACCCAGGCCGCGCTGGTCAGCGAGCTGAAGCGGCTGGCCGCCCCCGCCTCGGTGGACTCCATCCCGTCCTCGGCCATGCAGGAGGACCACGTCTCGATGGGCTGGTCGGCGGCCCGCAAGCTGCGCACCGCCGTCGACAACCTGACCCGGGTCGTCGCCGTCGAGCTGTTCGCCGCGACCCGCGCCGTCGAACTGCGCGAGGGCCTGACCCCGGCGCCCGCCACCCGCGCGGTGCTGGACGCGGTGCGTGCCGCGGGCATCCAGGGCCCCGGCGAGGACCGCTTCCTGGCGCCCGACCTGGAGGCCGCGTACGCCTTCGTCCGGGACGGGAAGCTGGTGGCGGCCGTGGAGGCGGTCACCGGAGAGCTGGCCTGATACGGCGCGGGGCGCCCGGCGCGGGATCATCCCCGCACCGGGTACCCCGTGGCGTTCCTGGGGGCCCGCCCCTCTCGGACGGCTCTCAGACGGCTCTGCCGCCGCGGCGCACGGAGTAACTGACCAGACCCGCCCCGAGGGCGAGACAGGCGGCGCCGCCGAATACGTACGGCGTGGTGTCCGGGCCGCCGGTGTCGGCGAGGGAGTGCGCAGGGGCCGCCGGGGACCCGGTCCCGCGGCCCGGCTGGGTACCGCCGGCCACTCCCGGGCCGGCCGGCGCGGACCGTGTCCGCTGATCCCGGTCCGCCGCGGAATTCTTCGTTCGGTCGGGTCCCGAAGCGCCGACGATCGCATGCGCGGAGGGGACGAACCACAGGGCGAACAGCACCGATCCCGCCGCTGCGGCGGTCAGTAGTGGTCGTCGTGCGGTCACGGCGAAGGATCCCCCTTGTGGGTTCGACCTTGTGGGTTCGACGCATTGGCCGTTGACCTCAGATGTTAATGACCGCCGCGGGTCGCGGGGAAGTCAGGAGCCGGTCATGCCTAACCTCCGTGCTATGAGCAATGGTGAGACATCACGTTTTGTGCGGCTTCATGTCGAACTGATCATGGAAGTCACGGACGCGGACCTGCTGACCGGCGCCGCCCTCACGCGGATCGACGGGGACCCCTCCCTGCCCGAGGAAGAGCGCCGCCAGTCGCAGGAGACCGTCCGCGAGGACCCGGCCGAGGCGCTGGCCCAGCTGGTCGACCCGTTCGACCTCGTCGCCGCCGTACCGGGCGCCGAGCTCGCCCAGGCGTCCTGGAGCAGCGAGGAGCTGACCGACTACGACCCGGACGCCGAGTGGGAGGCCGCGGAGTGGGACCTGGCGGACGACTCGGAGGGGGCCGGCTGACCCCGGGCACCGCATCGAGTCCCTCCGACCCTGGCCCCGGCCCCCGTACGGTCCCCGCCGTACGGGGGCCGACGACGTGAGTGCACCGGTAGCCCGCCGGTCGGTCGGGGGCGCCCGGGGAAGCGCCCCGCAGATGTCTAAGAAGCGCCCTTAGTGGCCTACCCCACACTTTGCGGAGGAATGGAACGGGCGAAACGGAAAAGGCGTTCATATGGCGTCGGCCGGAATGCCTGCGTCCAGATATGCCTGCGTTCAGTTGGCGCCTCGCTCGGGGAAACGTGCGAAACCGGTAGCAATGGAGATGCGTGTGATGACGGACAGCAAGCGCCGCAAGGGCCTCATAGCCAGTGCCGCGCTGCTCGGGGGCGTACTCACGCTGGCAGCGTGTGGCGGCAGCAATGCGGCTGAGGGAGGCAGTGGCGGTGCGGGCGGCACCCGTCACGAGAACGTCAAGCAGGTGGACGAGGCGGCCGCCAAGGACGCCTCCGATGCCACGATCACCGTCTCGCCCAAGGACGGGGCCACCGACGCGGGCATCAACAGGGACGACGCCAAGGTCACGGTCAGTGGCGGCAAACTCACCGACGTCACCATGACCTCGGTCGACTCCCGGCGCACCATCGAGGGCACGCTCTCCACCGACGGCACCTCCTGGCAGCCGGACCAGCCGCTGCAGCGCTCCACCACGTACAAGGTCACCGCCCACGCGGTGGACTCCCAGGGCCGCAAGGCGGTGGAGAACTCCCGCTTCACCACCATCGCCCCGGCGCACAGCTTCATCGGGAACTTCACGCCGGAGGACGGCTCGACCGTCGGCGTCGGCATGCCGGTGTCGCTCAACTTCGACAAGCCGGTCAAGAACAAGGCCGCCGTGGAATCCGCGATCAAGGTCTCGTCGAGCAGCAACCAGCAGGTCGTCGGCCACTGGTTCAGCGACACCCGGCTGGACTTCCGCCCCCAGGAGTACTGGAAGGCCCACTCCAAGGTCACCATGACCCTCGGCCTGGACGGCGTCCAGGCGTCCCCCGGCATCACCGGCATCCAGAACAAGACCGTCAGCTTCACCGTCGGCCACTCGCAGATCAGCACCGTGGACACCAAGCGTCACGAGATGACCGTGGTGCGCGACGGCCGCCCGATCAAGACCATCCCGATCTCGGCCGGCAGCGACGACCACCCGTCCTACAACGGCAAGATGGTCATCTCCGAGCGCTTCAAGCAGACCCGGATGGACGGCTCGACCGTCGGCTTCAAGAAGAAGGACGGCAAGGGCGAGTACGACATCCCCGACGTCCCGCACGCCCAGCGCCTGACCTCCTCCGGCACCTTCATCCACGGCAACTACTGGGGCAAGGGCATCTTCGGCACCGCCAACACCAGCCACGGCTGCATCGGCCTGGAGGACGTCAAGGGCGCCGACAACCCGAAGACGGACGGCGCCTGGTTCTTCGCCCACTCCCAGACCGGCGACGTCGTCCGGGTGATCAACTCCCCGGACCGCACCGTCAAGCCGGACAACGGCCTCAACGGCTGGAACATGGACTGGTCCCAGTGGGTGGCGGGCAGCGCAGTCAAGTGACGGCGCGGTGAAGTGACCCGCCCCCACCACCCAGCGGCGGCCGGAGCACGGCCGGGCCCGGCCGCTCCGTAGAGTGAACGGGTGAACGAGCGCGGAAACACAGGACGCGGCGGGCCGCGGCCCCCGGCGGCCGACGAACTGGTCGCCGAGGTGCTCGGCCGGGTCCGTTACGCGCCCGACGGCACCGCGGCCGAGGACGCCATCGAGGCGGGCGCCTCGATCCTGGCCGCCGGCGCAGCCGGTCCGGATTCCGGCCCTGAGGCGGTGAGCGCGGCGCTGGTCGCGGCCGCCGTCGCGGCCGTACGGCAGTGCTGGGCGGGCGGCTGGCACCCCGCCGACCTGGAACGCATCGTCCGCCGGGAGGCCGACGGCCCCACACCCGTCGCGATCGTCGTGGACGCCATCGCCGCCGAGGCCGCCCGGCCGTCCGGGACCCGCCCCGCCCGCGATCCCCGCTGGCAGGAGCAGCTGCGCCGGCTCGACACCGACGTCTGGTGGGACGGCGACCGCGGCTACCTGGACGCCCTCGCCCGGCGCGGCCGCACCTCCCGCTTCGAGGCCGCCTACGCCGTCCTGGCGGCGCTGCGCCTGCTCGCCCGGCTGCCCCGTATCACCCCGCTCCCGCCGCCCCCGCCACCCTCCGGGCCGGCCGCCGGCTCACCGTCGGGCACCGCCCGCACCGCCGCCTCCCGGGCGCTCGGCCGGATCCGCGCCCTGCTCGCCAAGGCCGAGGCGACGACCTACGCCGAGGAGGCCGAGGCGCTCTCCGCCAAGGCGCAGGAGCTGATGGCCCGGCACAGCATCGACGAGGCGCTGCTGGACGGCGGACACGGCCCCGCGCGCGGCCCGGCCGGCGGCCCGTCGGCGGTCCGCATCGGCATCGAGGGCCCCTACGAACAGGCCAAGGCGCTGCTCCTGGACGCGGTCGCGGCCGCCAACCGCTGCCAGGCCGTCTGGGCCGCCGAGGCCGGCTTCTCCACGGTCGTCGGCTTCCCGCCCGACCTGGAGGCGGCCGAACTGCTCTACACCTCGCTGCTGTTGCAGGCCACCACGGCCATGAACCGCGCCGGCGACGACCACCACGCCCGCGGCCGCGCCCGCCGCACCCGGGACTTCCGCCAGACCTTCCTCGTCGCGTACGCGGACCGCATCCGCGACCGGCTCGCCGCGGCGACCGCGGCCGCCACGGCAGCCGCCACCGCCGAATCCGCCACCACCGCCCCGGACCTCCTCCCCGTCCTCGCCGCCCGCGAACTCGCCGTAGAGGAAACCACCGGCGCCCTCTTCCCGGACACCGCCCCGGTCCGCCTCCGCGGCATCCGCGACGAGGCCGGCTGGCACCAGGGCCGCGCGGCGGCGGACCGGGCGCGGCTGAGGGGGGAATGAGGGGAGCGCAGGGGCAGTGGGGGGTGCGGGAGGTGCGCCCTCACCCACACTCCGCAACAACGCGCGGCCGACCACGAAAAACCTGGTCCGTGTGCCACGCGATGTGCTCGCTCGCGACCCGCTCACTGCCACGCTGCGGACCGATCAGCGTCCGCCCCGTGAGGTCCAGCACCTGCCCCTTCGCCGAGTCGCTCCGCCCGACGAACTCCCGGGAGACCGTGATCCGCCGCCCGGCATCCAGACCCAGCACCCCCCTGTCGAACAGCTTGTGGTGCAGCGAACACAGACACAGGCAGTTCGCGAGGTCATCCGGCCCCTGGAACGCCCACCACCGCACATGGGCCGCCTCCAGCCCGACCGGCACCCGGCCGATCGTCCCGTCGAACCCGCAGAAAGCACAACGGTATTCGTAGGCGATCAGCACCTGCCTGCGCAGATCCTCCGCCCGCCGCCGTTCGGGCCCCGCACCGCCGCCGGGCAGCACCGCCCCACCGCCCGTCTCCAGATCGAGCCCCACGGCGGCAGCGATGTCCCCATGGATCGACGGCGGAAAATGCACGTCCAGCAACACCTGCGCCAGCCGCCCGAGCAGAGCCGGATCCTCGGCCAACGCAGACCGCAACCCGGGCACCAACTGCCCCCGCGCCCCACTCGCCCGCAACACCTGCACCCCGGTCCCCGGACTCCCCGCCCCACTGTCCGTCCGGACCTCCCACACCCCGTCACTCACCAGATGGTGAAACGGATACGCCGGCGACGTCTGATGCGCCGGCCCGTAATCCGCCAGCAGATCCCGCAGATCCCGCTCCACGTCCGAGTACCGCATGACCCCGTCGGGCTGCCGCCGGAACCGCCCCAGTGCGTACAACATCAACAACGGCTTGTGCGGTGCCCGAGCCCCGTTCCGCGACCACTGCCGCAGCTTCCCCACCCGCTCGATCCAGTCCATGACAGCCGACTGTAGGACGAGCGAGCCCATGGACCCGAGGCGCCGGCCGCACGGGCAAGAAGCCCGCGAAGCGCAGCAGCCAAGTACCGTCGCACCAGCGACAGCCGCTCATCGCGGCCTCTGCGCACCTACGTCGCCAAGCCCGTCCAAGGAGAGCTAGCCCTGCGCGGTGGGCCGCACCACGACCTCGTTCACGTCGACGTCCGCAGGCTGCTCGACGGCGAACGCGATGGCCCGGGCGATCGCGTCCGGCGGGATGGCGATGCGGTCCCGCATAGCCGTGATCTCCGCCCGCACCCGGCTGTTGGTCGACGCCTCGGCGAAGTCGGTCGCGAGGGGGCCGGGCGAGACGGTGGTCACCCGCAGCCCCTCGCCTGCTTCCTGGCGCAGCCCCTCGCAGATCGCCCGGACGGCGAACTTGGTACCGGCGTAGACCGCCATGGCCGGTACGACGCGGAACGCGGCCGTGGAGGCGGTGGTGACGAAGTGACCCGTGCCCTGCGCCCGGAAGACCGGCAGCGCGGCACCGATCCCGTGCAGCACCCCCTTCACATTCACATCGACCATGTGATCCCACTCCTCGACACGCAGATCGTCGAGCGGCGAGATCGTGCCCACCCCGGCGTTGCCGACCAGCACATCGAGCCGACCGAACCGCTCAACTGCCAACGCCACCAGGCCCTTCAGATCCTCCCTCCGGGTCACATCGGTACGGATCTGTACGGCAGAGCCGCCCGCCGCCTCGATCCGCCGCACCAGTTCCGCAAGACGCTCGGACCGGCGAGCCCCCAACACCAGCCGCGCCCCCCGCTCGGCGAGCAGCAACGCCGTCGCCTCCCCGACGCCGCTGCTGGCCCCCGTGATCGCCACGACTTTCCCCTCGATACCGGACATGGATGGTCTCCTCCTCTGCCGCACGGGCCAGTTGCCCGACAACGTCAGTCTGAAAGGCACTCACCCTGGTATCCAGACCGCACTTATTCTGGAACCAGCGGTCCCACCCGAGCGGCGAGCGACGCCACGCGAACGAATGGCGAAATGCGCCCACCGAGAGGCAACCGAGCCCGGGAGGCGTTCGTAACCGAGAGCTATCCGAAACCGAGAGGTGCCACGCGCATGCCGAAAGAACAGCAGGCCCAACTGCGCCGCCAACTGGGCACGTTCCTGCGCACCCGCCGGGAGCGCCTCACCCCCGACGAGGTCGGCCTGCCCCGGACCGGCCGCCGCCGGACACCGGGACTCCGCCGCGAGGAACTCGCCCTGCTCGCCGGAATCAGCGCCACCTGGTACACGTACCTGGAGCAAGGCCGCAAGATCCGCGCCTCCGAGCAGGTGCTGAACGCCCTCGCCTCAGCACTACGGCTCGACCGCCACGAACGCGACCACCTCTTCCAACTCGCCGGCCACACCCCCGAACCCGAGGCCGAGCAGCCCGAGCCGCTCCCCGCCGAGGCGGCAGCCGTCCCGCTCCTCCTCCAGCCACACCCGGCGTACGTCATCGCCGGCAACTACGACGTGCTCAGCCACAACCAGGCGGCCGCCCAGCTCTTCCCCCACCTCACCACCGAAGCGAACCGCCCGCCGAACCTGGTCCGCTGGGTCTTCCTCGAACCCGCGGCCCGCGAGGTCCTGGTCGACTGGGAACCCGAGGCCCGCGCCCTCCTCGCCCGCCTCCGCACCCTCTCCACCCGCCACCCGGACGACCCGCGCTACACCCACCTGATCGACGAACTCCACACCCGCAGCCCCGAAGCCCGCACCTGGTGGCCCCACTACGAGCTACAACCCCGCCACAGCGGCCACAAACGCCTCCGCCACCCCACCCGCGGAACGGTCACTTACCGCTACACCGCCTTCCACCTGGCAGAACAGCCGGAACACACCCTGGTGATCTATTTCGAGGGGAACGCGGTGTCCGATGCCGGCGTAAACGTGATCCGCCCATGAGGTATAAGTCCTGGAAGGGCGGCACAAACTGGGACGCCGCATGCCACATGAGCATGATCTGGGTCGTACTCCCAGCGCCAGTTGCTGCTCACCGCGGGGGGAGGGCGAGCGCGGCGTGCGCGTCGTCCAGGAGCTTGCCGATAGCGGACGCGGCGCGCCGGGCTTGCGCCGCGTCACCTGTCTCGGCGGTCTCCTCCCAGTGACGGAGTTCCTTCGCGAGGTTCGGCTGCCGCTGAATGTGGACGTATACGGCCCACTGGGCGATGAACCGCCTGGAGTGGGGCCAGGTCGGAAGCCTGGCGGGCATGATCGGCGGCCTGATCCAGCTCCCGTGTGAAGGCAGGCAGAGCGGCGGGTGCGATGTGCACGATGGCCTGGCGGAGGGCCGTGACGGTGGCAGGCGGCTGAGGGATGAGTGGCTGCCCAGCGGCGGAGGTGGTCACGTCCCCCCAATCCCGCAGTACCCCGTCGGGTTCTTGTCCAGGTACTGCTGGTGCCAGGTCTCAATGGCAGAGGTGTGCAGCTGTGGCGTACGCGAGGAGGTTTGCGAAGCGTAGCCAGCTGAGGAGGTAGGTGTTCAGCGGTGCGTAGCCGGGGCGGGTCAGGTGGGTGATGCCGTGGATGGTGTCGGTCAGTTCGTCTTGTGCGGGGCCGTTCAGGCGGCCGAGGTGTGTGAGGTATGCGGAGGCGCAGGCGTCGAGACGGGCGTGGAGGTCGGCGAGTTGTTGTGCCTGGGCGTCGCTGGAGAGCGTCTCGTCGGGGTAGGCCGAGTGTCGGAAGGTGGAGTGGCGGTTGGCCACGGCCGCGACGAGCCCAAGGCGGGAGGGCGCCGTTTCACCGGGCCAGTGCGGTCGACGTAGATGAGCGGTGTCGGTGGGTTGCGGGGTTCGCCGGCCGGCTGCCTTCTCCGTGTGCCGGCGGACCGCGAACGCCGCCAGCTCGTTGAGCTGGACCGTCCGGCTCTCTTCCAAGGTCTCCAGTGCGCGCAGCTGGGCTGCGGGGTCTCTGCGGAGGTCGGGGGAGGGGTGTGCCGTCGCGGCGAGGTAGGCCCAGGTGGCATGGAAGCCGAGCGGGCTGTAGTGCCCGACGGCACACCTCAGCGCTGAGTACCGTCGGGCGATGGGCAACCGCTCGTCGCGCACCCTGCGCGCGTAGGTTCTGAAGCCCACCCGAAGCCGTCAGTCCTCAGCAGGGGCAACGCCCACCGGGCAGCTCACGCCCGTACCGCCGATCCCGCAGTACCCGCCCGGGTTTTTGGCGTCCGAAAGATACTGCTGGTGGTAGGCCTCCGCCGGGTAGAACGGGCGGGTGTGGTCGGCGGGGAGGATTTCGGTGGTGATGTCGGTGTAGCCGGAGTTGTGGAGGACGGTGCGGTAGGCGTCGCGGGAGGCTTCGGCGGCCTGTTGTTGGGCGGGGGAGTGGGTGTAGATGGCGGAGCGGTACTGGGTGCCGACGTCGTTGCCCTGGCGGAAGCCCTGGGTGGGGTCGTGGGACTCCCAGAAGAGCTTCAGGAGGGACGTGTAGGGGACCACGGCCGGGTCGTAGACGACACGGACGGCCTCGGTGTGGCCGGTGTGGCCGCTGCAGACCTCTTCGTAGGTGGGGTTCGGGGTGTGGCCGCCCTGGTAACCGACGAGGGTGGTCCAGACGCCCTCGGTCTGCCAGAACTTCCGCTCGGCGCCCCAGAAGCAGCCCAGGCCGAAGTCGGCGATCTCCAGGCCGTCCGGGTACGGGCCCAGGAGCGGGTTGCCGAGGACGGTGTGCCGCTCGGGGACGGCGAAGGCCGGTTCGGGGCGGCCTTCGAGCGCTTCCGCGGGGGTCGGGAGCTGGGTCTTGAAGCGGGAGAAGAGCATGGGACGGCTCCGGGGTGGGAGGGAGGGGACGGGCGGGCCTTTCTGGACAACGTCAGTGAACACCGTCAGTGAACACCGTCAGTGAACGACGTCAGTGAACGACGTCAGTGAACGACGTCAGTGAACGACGTCTCTGCACAACGTCGGTCGGCGCGATCACATTCCTGGCGCCGACGTGGCCGTCGGGTCGTCCTTAGGGGCGCACGGGTTTCCGGGTTTCCGGGTTCCGCGTTTCCGGGTCTCCCGGCCTACGCGCTCACGGGCGGTCCTGGGGGAAGCCGGATGACGTGCCGCCCAGTTGTTCCCAGCCGGCGATGGCCAGGGCGCGGTAGGCGGCGTACTCGGCGGCCGGACTGCAGCCGTACGACCAGGGCACGGCGCCCACGTGGCCGTCGACCAGGCGCAGCTGCTCCATGGCCTCGGCGTAGCGTTCGGCGCGGACCAGGAACCAGACCAGCAGGTGCCGGACGTGTGGGGCCATGGGGTGGTCGGCCGGGGCCTCGCGGAGGGCGAAGTGGGCGCCCTCGATGGCGCGCTCGACGACCGCGCTCTGGTACAGGCTGCGGACCATGTTGGCCTCGGGCAGGTGCTCGTAGACCGCGAAGAGGGGGAGGGCCGGGAGGAGGGAGCCGGTGGGGGCGCCGGCCGCGGCGCGTGCGGCGAACGCCTCGGCCTCCGTGCGGGAGCCGTGCCACTTCTGGGACCAGTAGGGGAGGGCCGCGAGGTGGGCGCCCATGTGGTGCGGGGCGCGCCGGTCGGCCTCGGACCACAGCTCCTCGTAGTCGGCGGGCCGCTCGTGCAGCCCTCGGGCCACGGCCAGCTCGATGATGTACGGGATCGGGCTGCCCGGTGCCAGCAGGCCCGCCTCCCGGCAGACCGTACGGGCCTCCTCCAGGATCATCCGGAAGTCTTGCGAGCCGGGGTCCCGCAGCGCCTGGACGACGAGGAACTGGGCGTGCGTCTCGGCTCCGCCGGGGTCCTTCGGCGCCTCCGAGCGCCAGGTGCGCAGCCAGATGCCGCCGGTCCGCTGCCCGCCCTGCTGCGCCGGCCCGTCCGCGGCCAGCTCGAACGCGGCCGCGCCGGCCAGCGTCTGCACCCGCTGCCAGCGGCGCTCCCAGTCGTCACCGGTGGACTTCAGCAGCTCGGCCGCCGGGCGCCAGTCGTGCGTACGCCGCACCGCGTCCAGCGCTTCCTCCAGCGCCCGGTCGGGTCCGGGCAGCCGTACGTCGAGCTCGTCCAGCGGGACGAAGCCGTAGCCCGCCATCGGGTCGGAGGCCACCGTGAGCCCCTGCTGGGTTTGCTGGACGGCCCGCCGGCGGCGCATCCAGGGTAGGAAGACGAGGCCGCCCAGCGCGAGCGCGGCGAGGAGAACCAGCAGAGCGTCCATGGGGTGTGTGTCCTGTGTCCTGTACCTGGGGTGGCGGGAGGGCCGGGATGGCGGTTCGGGGGCGGCGGGTGGGGTCGGGCGGGGCTGAGGGGACGTGGCGGGAACCAGTGTGCGACCCCTCGTACGTATCCACTAACAAGCGAACCAGAAAGTTCCGGGAACGCCGGCCGCGCGGCCGACTACCCTCGGCAGGCATGAGCGATCAGCGCGAACAGCGCCACCAGCATTTTGAAACCCTTGCCATCCACGCAGGTCAGGAACCCGACCCGACGACCGGCGCGGTGGTTCCGCCCATCTACCAGGTCTCCACTTACAAGCAGGACGGTGTGGGCGGGCTGCGCGGCGGTTACGAGTACAGCCGCAGCGCCAACCCGACCCGTACCGCCCTGGAGGAAAACCTCGCCGCCCTCGACGGCGGCCGCCGCGGGCTCGCCTTCGCCTCCGGCCTGGCGGCCGAGGACACCCTGCTGCGCACCCTGCTGGTCCCCGGTGACCACGTCATCATCCCCAACGACGCCTATGGCGGAACGTTCCGTCTGATCTCCAAGGTCGTCGAGCGGTGGGGCGTGGAGTGGTCGGTGGCCGACACCTCCGACCCGCAGTCGGTGCGCGAGGCCCTGCGGCCGCGTACGAAGCTGATCTGGGTGGAGACGCCCAGCAACCCGCTCCTCGGGATCAGCGACATCGAGGCGCTGGCCGCCGTGTCGCGGGACGCCGGGGTCCGGCTCGTCGTCGACAACACCTTCGCCAGCCCCTACCTCCAGCAGCCGCTCGCCCTCGGCGCGGACGTGGTGGTCTACTCCACGACCAAGTACATGGGCGGTCACTCGGACGTGGTCGGCGGTGCCCTGGTCGTCAACGACGACACCCTCGGTGAAGAACTCGCCTACCACCAGAACGCGATGGGCGCGGTCGCCGGCCCGTTCGACGCGTGGCTGGTGATGCGCGGCATCAAGACCCTCGCCGTACGGATGGACCGTCACAGCTCCAACGCCGAGCGGATCGCGGAGCTGCTGACCTCCCACAAGAAGGTGACCCGGGTCTACTACCCGGGCCTGTCCGAGCACCCGGGGCACGAGGTCGCGGCCAAGCAGATGCGGTCGTTCGGCGGCATGGTGTCGTTCCAGGTCGCGGGCGGGGAGCAGGCCGCCATCGAGGTCTGCAACCGGTCGGAGCTGTTCACCCTCGGTGAGTCGCTGGGCGGCGTCGAGTCGCTGATCGAGCACCCGGGGCGGATGACGCACGCGTCGACGGCCGGCTCGCAGCTGGAGGTCCCCAACGACCTCGTACGCCTCTCGGTCGGCATCGAGTCCGGCGAGGACCTGCTGGCCGACCTGGCGCAGGCGCTGGGCTGACGCCTACGGCCTGCTGCCTACGGCCTGCTGCCTACGGCCTGCTGCCTACGGCCAGGTGCCGTGTGCCCGTCGCCGCCCCTGTGCCGGTCCGCCGTAGGGGCCCGTCACCACCCCTCGACGGGAGGGGTGGTGCGGGACGGCGGCGGGACCCACGGCTGGGCCGCGGCCGTCCAGGTCAGCGCCGCCACGGCGAGCAGCGCCAGCAGCCAGCCGAGGCGGCGCCGCAGCCGGCGGTGCGCACGCAGCCGCCGGCCGCGGGCGAGGGCCCGGGCGGCCAGGTCCGGCGGTACGGGCGGCAGTGGCAGCCCGGCCAGCATCCGCCGGGCCTCGGCCTGCTTGCGGTCGGGGACGCCCGGGTCCGGCACGGCGGCCTCGGGGTAGAGGTTCACGGTGCTTCGCCCTCGCGGACCCGGCGCGCCGGCCGGTGGCTGCGGAACGCGGCGATGGCGTGCATGTACAGCGCGCGCACCCGCTCGGTGGGCAGGCCGAGTTGGGCCGCGGCCTGTTCCTCGGCCACTCCCTCGTGGAGCCGCAGTACGAGGACCAGGCGCTCCTGCGGGGTCAGCCGGTCCAGCGGCCCGCCGCGCGGTCGGCGGTGCCGCCGGGCGGTGCGGGCGAAACGGTCGGCGAGCTCCCGGCGGGTGCGCTCGTACGGGTCCTCGCCCCGCAGCCGGTCCCAGTCCGCGTAGGTCCGGGCCAGCGCGCGGATCAGCAAGTCCTCGGCGGCCGGGGCGGGATGGGCGGCGGGCTCGCCGGTCAGGAGGGTGGCGGCGTGGAACAGCCGTCCCGCCGCGCCCGCCACGAACGACTCGAACTCCCGGGCGTGGCGGCGCTGCTGCGCCGGCCGCCGCTCTCGCACCGCGCCTCCCGGATGACGGACGCCCGACCCCCTGGGCTCCTATAGCACGGCAGCGCGGCCACCCGGTCAAGAGGCGCGACGACTTGCTCCGGGCCGGGTGCCGCGGCGCGTCGCCGGCCGCCGGGCTGCGGCAGGTCGCCGGCCGGTGCGCGGCGGGCTGCCGGCCGGTGCGCGGCGGACCACCGCCGGGCCGCGGAGTGCCGCAGCGTGCCGCCGGCCGGTCGTGCCGGTGTCAGGAGGCCGGCCCCGTGGGCGTCAGGGACGCGGTGATGTCGGAGAGGGAGGCGTTGAAGCGGGTCAGCAGGGTCGTGAACGCCTCGCGCTCCTCGTCGCTCCACTTCTCCGTGACCAGTGCCATCAGCGCACGGCGCGAGGCCCGCACCTCGTCCAGCCGGGCGTGGCCGCGCTCGGACAGTTCGAGCACCACGGCGCGGCCGTCCTCCGGGTGGGTGGCCCGGCTGACGAGCCCGGAGTCGACCAGCGGGGCGACCTGCCGGGTGACCGTGGAGGAGTCGATGCCCATGCCGGCGGCCAGGGCCTTGACGCCCATCGGGCCTTCCTGGTCGAGGCGGTTGAGCAGCAGGTAGGCGGCGCGGTCCATGGAATTGCGCGCCTGTCCGACGCCGCCGAGCCGGCTCTGTTCGGCGCGGCGGGCGAAGACGGCCACTTGGTGCTGCAGCGCGTCGAGGAGAGCGGGGTCGGTATGGGTCGTCATGTCCGAAGAGGTGGGCATGGCCGGGAGCTCGCTTCGGTGGAAGTGCGTATGGATGGGAGGACAGCGTACGCGGACCCGGCGCACGGCGTACCTGCGCCGTCCATTCCGATAACGCGCCGCCCCCCTCGTTCGTGCCCGTGGGCGGGCGGGCCCGCGCACCGTCGAACTGCGAGACTGGCGGTATGGCTGCTCATACGCCTCATCCGCCGCGTCCGCCGCACGAGCCCCGCCCGTCGGCCCGCCCCGACGACGCCCGTCGTGCCGCCGGCCTGACCGACGCCGGCCTGATCGACGCCGGTCTGACCGATGCCGAAGTGCCCGGCGCCGGCCCGATCACGAGCCCGGTCACGATCGAGGACGTCCGGGAGGCGCACAAGATGCTCTCGGGCGTCGCACGGGCCACCGCGATGGAGGGCAGCCGCTACCTGTCCGGGCTGGTCGGCGCGCCCGTCCACCTCAAGTGCGAGAACCTCCAGCGCACCGGTTCGTTCAAGATCCGCGGCGCCTACGTACGGATCGCCGGGCTCTCCGCGGAGGAGCGGGCGGCCGGCGTGGTGGCCGCGAGCGCCGGCAACCACGCCCAGGGGGTGGCCCTCGCGGCGTCCCTGCTCGGTGTGCGGTCCACGGTGTTCATGCCGGTCGGCGCCCCGTTGCCGAAGGTCGCGGCGACCCGCGAATACGGTGCCGAGGTGCGGCTGCACGGCCACGTGGTGGACGAGACGCTGGCCGCCGCCCAGGAGTACGCCCGGGAGACCGGCGCGGTCTTCATCCACCCCTTCGACCACCGCGACATCATCGCCGGTCAGGGCACGGTCGGGCTGGAGATCCTGGAACAGTGCCCGGAGGTGCGCACCATCGTCGTCGGCATCGGCGGCGGCGGGCTGGCCGCGGGGATCGCGCTGGCGGTCAAGGCGCTGCGGCCGGACGTGAAGGTCGTCGGGGTGCAGGCGGCGGGCGCGGCCTGCTATCCGCCGTCGCTGGCGGCCGGGCACCCGGTGGCGGTCGAGGGGCTGTCGACGATGGCGGACGGCATCAAGGTCGGCCGGCCCGGCGACGTGCCCTTCGGGATCGTCGAGCGGCTGGTGGACGAGGTCCGTACGGTCTCCGAGGACGACCTCTCCAGTGCGCTGCTGCTCTGCCTGGAGCGGGCGAAGCTGGTGGTGGAGCCGGCCGGGGCGAGCCCGGTGGCGGCGCTGCTCGCGGATCCGGGGTCGTTCGAGGGGCCTGTGGTGGCGGTGCTGTCCGGCGGAAACGTCGATCCGCTGCTGATGCAGCGCATCCTGCGGTTCGGCATGGCCGCCGGGGGCCGGTACCTCTCGCTGCGGCTGCGGCTGACGGACCGGCCGGGGGCGCTGGAGACCCTGCTCGGGGTGCTGACGGTGGTCGACGCGAACATCCTCGACGTGGGGCACGTACGGACCGATCCGCGGCTCGGGCTGACCGAGGTCGAGGTGGAACTGCACCTGGAGACCAAGGGCCCGGAGCACTGCGACGAGGTGCGCACGGCACTCGCGGAGGCGGGTTACGTCGTCCTGGAGTGAGGCGGGGACGGGCCGGCGGGGTCCGGGAAACCGATCTGATTATTTGTATCGCGATGTATCGCGTTCCGGAGTAGCATCCCGAGTGCGGGGTGCCGGTGCGCCATGCGCGCCCTGGCGCCCCGTTGCGGACAAACGCCCTGAAGCGGGGCGCAGGCCGCCGAACGTAACATTCGACATATTTCGACCTGGAACACCCAAGCCAGGGGGTACCCATATGCCAGGCGCCATTTACGCCGAAGGGCTGGTGAAGACCTTCGGCGACGTGAGGGCACTGGACGGCGTCGACCTGGACGTTCCCGAAGGAACCGTCCTCGGCATGCTCGGCCCTAACGGTGCCGGCAAGACCACCGCCGTACGTGTCCTGACGACCCTGCTCAGACCCGACCGCGGCAAGGCGGAGGTTGCCGGGATCGACGTGCTCGCCCATCCCGACAAGGTACGCCGGTCCATCGGCCTTTCGGGCCAATTCGCCGCTGTGGACGAGTACTTGACCGGTCGCGAGAACCTGACGATGGTCGGGCAGCTCTACCAAATGAGCGGCCGGGACGCCAAGCGCCGAGCCGCCGAGCTGCTGGAACGCTTCCACCTCGGCGACGCGGCGGACCGCACCGCCAAGACCTACTCCGGCGGGATGCGCCGCCGGCTCGACCTCGCTGCCGCGCTGGTCGTCAGCCCACCGGTGATGTTCATGGACGAGCCGACCACGGGCCTGGACCCGCGCAACCGCCAGGCGCTGTGGGACGTCATCCAGGAGCTCGTCGCGGGCGGCACGACCCTGCTGCTCACCACCCAGTACCTGGAGGAGGCCGACCGCCTCGCGCACGACATCTGCGTCGTCGACCACGGCAAGGTCATCGCCCGCGGCACTTCCGACCAGCTCAAGGCGCGCACCGGCGGCGAGCGCGTCGAGGTCGTGGTGCACGCCCCCGAGCACCTCACCGTCGCCGACGAGGTGCTGCGCGGCTTCGCCAAGGGGGAGGGCACGATCGAGCCGCACATCCGCAGGCTGACGATCCCGGTCGCCGGCGGCGCCAAGCTGCTCGCCGAGGTGATCCGCGAACTGGACGTCCGCGGCGTGGAGATCGACGACATCGGCCTGCGCCGCCCGACCCTCGACGACGTCTTCATCGCGCTGACCGGGCACGCCGCCGAGTCCGCGGACGGCGGCGGCGGCGCGGGCGCCGGTGGCGGCGGTACGGAACGGAGCGGGACCACGGGCGGCAGTCGCCCGGCGAGCGCCGCCGGGCACCGTAAGGAGGGCGTGCGATGACCACGGCGAGTACGGCGAGCACCGCGACCGGGGGCGCCGGCGGTACGTCGCTCGGAGCCCCGCCGGCCCGCGGCGGCATCAGCCGGCTGGCGCGCGACTCCCTGGTCGTGGCCAAGCGGAACCTGATCCGGATGGTGCGGATTCCCGAGGTGGTGATCTTCGGGCTGATCCAGCCGATCATGTTCGTGGTGCTGTTCAGCTATGTGTTCGGCGGTTCCATCAGCATCCCGGGTGCGGGCATCTCCCCCTCCGGATATCGCGAGTTCCTGATGGCCGGGATCTTCGCGCAGACCGTCACTTTCGCCACGGCGGGCGCCGGCGCGGGCATCGCGGACGATATGCACAAGGGGCTCATCGACCGGTTCCGCTCGCTGCCGATGTCCCGGGGGGCGGTGCTCACCGGCCGGACCCTGGCCGACCTCGTCCAGAGCGCGCTGACGCTGGTGGTGCTGGCGGTCGTGGCGCTGCTGATCGGCTGGCGCACCCACGAGAACATCGCCAAGGTGCTGACGGGTTTCGCGCTGCTGCTCCTGCTCGGCTACGCCTTCTCGTGGATCGGCGCGCTGATCGGCCTCTCGGTGCGGACGCCGGAGGCGGCCACGTCCGGCGGGCTCATCTGGCTCTTCCCGCTGACGTTCATCTCCAACGCATTCGTGCCCTCGGAGAACATGCCGTCGTTCCTGCAGACCGTCGCGGACTGGAATCCGTTCAGCGCCACGGTCATGGCCTGCCGCGACCTGTTCGGCAATCTGCCGCCGCACTATCCGGTGCCGGACGCCTGGCCGATGCAGCACCCGGTGCTGGCCTCGGTGATCTGGTCGGTCCTGATCATCGCAGCGTTCCGGACGCTGGCGGTCCGTAAGTACCGCTCGGCGACGGCCTGAGCGGAACCGCCGTTTCCGGGGGAGCCCCACACGGCACGCTGGACACACGACACACGACACGCTGCACACACGGCGAGCGGCCCGGAGCGCAAGGCTCCGGGCCGCTTCGTTCCGTCTGCGGGCGTCCCGCCGACGAGCCGGAACGGGGCCGGACCGGCCGGCTCGGTCCGGATCAGCCGGTGTACGGCTTGGCGTCGAGGATCTTCACGCTTGCCTTCTTGCCGTTCGGGAGCTCGTACTCCGCGTCGGCGCCGATCTTCTTGCCGTTCACGCCGGTGCCCAGCGGCGACTGCGGGGAGTAGGTCTCGATGTCCGAGCTCGCGTACTCGCGCGAGGCCAGGAGGAACGACAGCGTGTCGTCCGGGTCCCCGTCGAACGCGATGGTGACGACCATGCCGGGAGCGACGACGCCGTTGGCGGCGGGGGCCTCGCCGACCTTCGCGGTCTGCAGCAGCTGGGTGAGCTGCCGGACCCGAAGCTCCTGCTTGCCCTGCTCTTCCTTGGCCGCGTGGTACCCGGCGTTCTCCTTCAGGTCACCTTCCTCGCGGGCCGCCTGGATCTTCTCGGTGATCTCGGCGCGTGCGGGACCAGACAGGTACTCCAGCTCGGCCTTGAGCTGGTCATACGCCTCCTGGGTCAGCCAGGTGACGTTCTCGCTGGTCTGGGTCACAGGTGCTCCTCGTCGGTACTGGGGATAAATCAAACGCCCTACCAGGAAGGTTTGCGCCTTCACGGGTGGGCGAAACCACGAGCCTAACAATTCCGGCACAAAACGGGGAAGAGGAAATTCACAGTGACCGCACAGGAACGCATCATCGCTGATCAGAGGCGGTCACGACACGCCATGCCGGAGTACGGCGCGCGAGGCACCCGAGGGGCGGACGGTGGCGGAGGGTAGCCGCGGTGGTACCGGTGCACCCCGCGCGCCCCGGCCCGCCCCTGGACGGGGAAGGACCCTGGAGCTACGGCTCCCTGAAGCTACGACTCCCCTGGATCTTCGCCCCCGCGAGGACCGGATCTACGACTCTACGAGGACGAGGCTGCGGACGAGGGCGAGCCCGCGGACGAGGACGTGCAGCCGACCAGCACCGCGTTGGTCGCGCGCTTCGTCGTCCGTACCGTGACCTCGGTGTCCACCTGGCCCGTGCGCCGGTCGATGGTGACGTCCTTGCGGCCGACCTCGGAACCGTCCGCCGCCTGCGAGCGCAGCGTGCACACGCCCTTGTCGTCGGCGCCCTTGACGACCTCCAGATGGACCTTGACGGCGTGGTCGGACACCGCGTCCCAGCTGATCACCCGGCCGCTGAGGTCCTGCCCGGAGATGTACGCCACACCGGCCCAGCCGACCACGCCCAGCAGCCCGGCGCCGAGCACCGCGCCGATGATCTTGAGCTTGCGGTCCGCGCGCTGGTCCGCGGAGCGGCCGTAGCGTCCGTCGGGGAGCCCTTCGCGCACCGCGGCCATCGATCCATCCTCCTGATACGGGGACCTGGACCCGGCTCGGGAACCCCCGGGGGGTCCCCGCCCCAGGGAATACAGCGCCCCCTCGCTTCGGTCACTATAGGAGGCATCTTCTCCGGCCCTTAACTGAGGATCGAGTCTTGACTGAGCAGCTGCGTTTGATGGCGGTGCACGCCCACCCCGACGACGAGTCGAGCAAGGGTGCGGCCACCATGGCCAAGTACGTGTCCGAGGGGGTGGACGTGCTGGTCGCCACCTGCACGGGCGGTGAGCGAGGCTCCATCCTCAACCCCAAGCTCCAGGGAGACCCGTACATCGAGGAGCACATCCACGAGGTGCGCAGGAAGGAGATGGACGAGGCCCGGGAGATCCTCGGCGTCAAGCAGGAGTGGCTGGGATTCGTCGACTCCGGGCTGCCCGAGGGCGATCCCCTGCCGCCGCTTCCCGAGGGCTGCTTCGCCCTGCAGGACGTCGACGAGGCGGCCGGGCGGCTGGTCAAGCTGATCCGGGACTTCAAGCCGCAGGTCATCACGACCTACGACGAGAACGGCGGCTACCCGCACCCGGACCACATCATGACCCACAAGATCACGATGGTGGCCTTCGAAGCGGCCGGCGACCCGGAGAAGTACCCGGAGGCCGGTGAGCCCTGGCAGCCGCAGAAGCTCTACTACAACCAGGGCTTCAACAAGCCGCGCACCATCGCGCTGCACGAGGCGCTGCTGGCCCGCGGCATGGAGTCGCCGTACGGGGAGTGGCTGGAGCGCTGGAAGCAGTTCGAGCGCCGCGAGCGCACGCTGACCACGTACATCCCGTGCGACGAGTTCTTCGAGATCCGCGACAAGGCGCTGATCGCACACGCCACCCAGATCGACCCCGACGGCGGGTGGTTCCGGGTGCCGATGGACATCCAGCGCGAGGTCTGGCCGACGGAGGAGTACGAGCTCGCGAGGTCGCTCGTGGACACTTCCCTCCCCGAGGACGACCTCTTCGCGGGCATCCGCAACAATTGACCCCATGATGAGCGCGACCAGCACCCTCGCCCTGACGCACTTCGTCACCCTTGCCGACAGCTTCGACAAGGACAAGGTGACCCCCGGCGTCCTCGGCTTCATCGTCTTCGCGGTCATCGGCGGCGCCGTGTGGCTGCTGATGAAGTCCATGAACAAGCAGATGAAGAAGGTCAACTTCGAGGAGCAGCCGGAGGAGGGCGAGGCGGGCGCCGCCGCCTCCGCCACCCCGTCCGCCGCGAAGCCGAAGACCGGCTGAGGACGCCCGAAGGCCGGGCGCGGTCGACGGCTGGTCTCCTGGCAGCGACCGGCTGACCGCCCCGGCGGCTCGCCGGCCCAAGCGGCCGGCGAGCCGTTGCGTGCGGCGACGGGCTGTCGCGTGCGGCGACGGGCTGTTGTGCCCGGCGTCGAGCTGTCGCATGCGGTGTCGAGCTGTTGTGGCCGGCCCGTCGAGCTGTTGTGCGTGCCCGCCGTGAGCCGATCTGTCGCGGGCCGGTCTGCCGCGGGCCGTCCCGCCGCGGGCCGGTTCGGTACGGCGGTGAGTCGTCTGCGTACGGGTGGGGGCGGGTGTCACGTACGCGGTGTCTGGCCGGGCCGCCCGGTGGGTGCTCGCGGGCGGCTCCTGAAGGCCGGGGCCGGGCCCTGCCGGGAACGCCGGTGGGCGTGCGCTCCCCGCGGGTGCCGTCAGTTCCCGACCGCCCCGGTCCCCGATCGCCTCGGTCGCCGGCCTTCTCAGTCCCCGACCGCCGGAGTGGCCAGGACGCCCATGACCTCGCGGGCGTGGCGGTCCGGGACCATGCCGAGCCGCCAGGCCTGCCAGCCCGTCTCCGGCTCCACGCCGCGCTCCAGCAGCAGGGCGAACGCCTCCGCGCAGTCCTCCAGCTTCGCGTCGCGGGTCGGGTGCTTGTCCCGTATGAGCCCGGCCAGCTCCTCCTGCGCGACGGCCGTGCCCACCACCGATCCGCCCGCCGAGGCGAACGGCAGCAGCGTGCAGCGCAGGAAGCGCGCCCAGTCCTCGCCGCGCCGGTCGCCGTAGCCCGCGAAGGTCCCGGCCGCCTCGTCGGCCAGCTCCAGCGCCTGGGCCGCCCGCCCGTTGCCGGCGTCGATGATCACCAGCTCCAGGCAGGACCACGCCTCCCCGTGCGGCACCCCGATCCGCGCGAAGTCCTTGCGGGCGTCCTGCAGCAACTGCCGGGCGAAGCCGCTGTTGCGCAGCGAACCGGTCTGCTCGGCCCGCAGATCGCGGGTGACCCGCCCGGAGTGGTGCCGGGCGCAGGCCAGGCCGTAGCCGTCCTGCATCCGGGAGAACATCGTCCGCGAGCGCTCCAACTGCCGCAGTGCCGCGTCCCGCTCGCCGCGCTCCTCCAGCGCCTGGCCGAGGTAGTACATCGTCCACGCCTCACCACGGGCGTCCTCGTGCTGGTGGTGCAGCGGCAGCGCCTGCCGCAGCTGGTCGGCCGCCGGCCCCGGCTCGCCGGCCACCAGCCGGGCCCGGGCCAGCTGGGTCATCGCCCAGGCCGCGCCGCGCTCGTCCTGGGTACGGCCGTACAGCTCCAGCGCCGCGTGCAGCGCCTGCTCGGCCCGCGGAACCTCGCCCGTGCTCAGATACACCTGGCCGAGCTGGAAGTGCGCCCACGCCTGACCGTGCAGGCTCTCGCTCTCCTCGTGCAGCTCCAGGGACTCGCGCAGCATGGCGAGGGCCTCGGCGAGCTGCGCACGGTCCCGCTCCACGGCCGCCAGGGCGTGTAGCGTCCAGGCCCGGTCGCCGTGCATGTCCGGACCGGACTGCAACTCCAGCGCCTCCCGGAGCTTGACCGCGGCCTCTTGGAGATTGCCCTGCTGCTGGAGGGTGATGCCCAGATCGCGCAACGCCCGTGCGGCGCCCGCCGGATGCTGCGCCTCGAAGTAGAGATCGACTACTGATGACAGGGTCGTCCGCGCCTTGTCCAGCTCGCCGAGCTGGCGGGCCGCCACACCGGTGCGCCACTGCACCGAGCGGACCAGCAGGCCCTGGCCGACGGCCCGGGTGAGCTCGCTCAGCTCCCCGAGGCGGTAGAGGTCACCGCGCAGCAGGCAGTAGTCGGCCAGGGCGCCCAGCAGGTGCGAGACCGCGGCCTGGTCGACGTCCTGGTCGGCGTGGCGCAGCGCGGCCGTGATGAAGCTGGACTCGTCGTCCAGCCACTGCAGGGCCGCGTCCAGGGACGTGAAGCCGTGCGAACCGAAGCGGTCGGCGCGGGTCGAGGTACGGCCGTCGACCAGCCGGATGACCGAGTCGGCGAGCTCCGCATAGCCGCGGATCAGCCGCTCCTGGGCCGCGCCGCGCTCGCCGGGCTCCTCCTCGTCCACCAGCCGGGCGTGCGCGAAGGCGTGCACCAGGGTGTGCAGGCGGTACCGCTCGCCGCGGACGTGCTCGATGAGGCCGGCCCGGGCCAGGGCCGTCAGCTGCCGTTCGGCCTCGGCGTTCGCCACGCCGAGCAGCGCCGCGGCGGCCGCCGCCCCCAGGCTGGCCCGGCCCACCAGCGCCAGCCGGCGCAGCAGCCGCCGGGCCGGATCGGGGCGGTCGGCGTAGCCCAGCGCCAGCGCCCGGTCCACCGGCGGGGCCGGGGGACCGGCCGCCAGGACGGCGGCCAGCTCGGCGGGGGTGCGCGAGCCGAGCGAGGAGCCCGCCACCCGCAGCGCCAGCGGCAGACCGCCGCACAGCCGGGAGATCTCGTCGAGCGCCCGGGCGTCGTACGGCTCCGCCGGGGCGTCCGCCGGCCGGGCCCGGGAATCCGGCGCGCCCGCCGTCCCCTCGCCGGCCGCCGCGGCGGCGCGCAGCAGCTCCTCGGTGCCCGCGGCGTCCAGCGGCCCCACCGGGAGGTGGTGCACCCACGCCTCCAGGTCCTCGGGCAGCTTCAACGGCTCCCGGGACGTCACCAGCACCAGGCTGTCGGACCGCTCCGGCACCAGCGTGCGCACCTGCTCCGGGTCCGCGGCGTCGTCCAGCAGGACCGTCACCGGCAGGCCCGTCAGATGCTGGTGGTACAGCTCGGTGAGCCGCTTGACGTGCTGCTCCTGGGAGGGGCGCTCGCGGAACAGCAGCTGCTCGCGCGGCGCGCCGAGACGGTTGAGCAGATGCAGCAGCGCGTCCCGGGTCGGCAGCGGCACCTCGCCCGGGGTGTCGCCGCGCAGATCGACCACACAGGCGCCGCGGAACTGGTCGCGCAGCTGATGGGTGGCCCGCACCGCCAGCGCCGTACGCCCCGACCCCGGCTCGCCGTGCAGCACCACCACGGTCGGCCGGGTCTCCGTGGACGCGCGGGCCGCGTGCACCCACTGCGCGATCCGGGTCAGCTCGGCCCGCCGGCCGGCGAAGGGGCCGTCCGATTGCGGAAGTTGGGAGAACGAGTGCTCCAGTACGGACCGCTGCCGGGCGGCCGCGCTCCGGTCGGCGCCGCGCAGCTGCGGCCCCCGGGTGGTCTTCGCGGTCGCCGCCTTGTCCTTCGTCCCGCCGTTCCGGGCCGCCGCCGCCAGCATCCGCTGCTGGTCCAGGAACGGCCGGATGCCCCGCACCTCCAGCGCCGTCAGCCACTGCAGCCGCAGCTGCTCCGCACCGCCGGGCTGTCCCCGCCGCCCCGCCTCACGGTGCGCGGCCGGCCAGTGGCCCGCGGTCAGCTTCAGGACCGTCGCCGCCGCGCCCGCCACCAGCACCGCGGCCCCGACCCCCAGCGCCGCGCCGCCGCCCGTGCCGTACGCGAGGTCCGTGCCGAACGCCGCCACCGCCGCGACGGCCGTCGCGACCGCGGGCGTGGCCAGCTCCTTCGGCGCCAGCCGCCGCCCCAGCGACGGCCGGCCGGCGGCCGCCTCGTCCAGCGCCCGGACATAGGCGGTGTACTCCTCGGCGGCGCTGCCCGCCACACCGTCCAGCGCCGCCCGTGCCCTGCCGAGCAGCGCCGCCCCGTCCAGCCGCCCGCCCGAGCGGCGCACCTCCTCCTCGACGGCCCTGGTCAACAGGGCCTCCGCGTCCGCGCGATGGTCCTCGCGCAGCGCAGCCAGTGAGACCGGCATGACGTCCCCCTCCGCAGTTACCGCAGTCTCCGGCGGTGATCTTCGCCGTACGAACAGTGTTCCGCCTCCGCGCGGATTCCGGCAGGCTTGTGGATAACTCCCTTCGCTCCCGCCCCGGCGGGCCCCGGTGGGAGAGGATGGACTCATGCCGAACCGCCTGGCCCATGAGACTTCCCCGTATCTGCTCCAGCACGCCGACAACCCCGTCGACTGGTGGCCGTGGTCCGCCGAGGCGTTCGACGAGGCCCGCCGGCGCGGTGTACCGGTGCTGCTCAGCGTCGGCTACAGCTCCTGCCACTGGTGTCACGTCATGGCCCACGAGAGCTTCGAGGACGCGGACACCGCCGCGCTGCTCAACGAGCACTTCGTCGCGGTCAAGGTCGACCGCGAGGAGCGGCCGGACGTGGACGCCGTGTACATGGAGGCCGTGCAGGCCGCCACCGGCCAGGGCGGCTGGCCGATGACCGTGTTCCTCACCCCCGACGCCGAGCCGTTCTACTTCGGTACCTACTTCCCGCCCGAGCCGCGACACGGCATGCCGTCGTTCGGTCAGATCCTCGAAGGGGTGCGTGCCGCCTGGGCCGACCGCCGGGACGAGGTCGGCGAGGTCGCCGGGCGGATCGTGGCCGACCTGGCCGGCCGTTCGCTGACCGAGTCGCTGCCCGCCGACCGGCGCCCGCCCCGGCCCGAGGAGCTGCACGCCGCCCTGATGGGCCTGACCCGCGACTTCGACGCGGTGCACGGCGGATTCGGCGGAGCGCCCAAGTTCCCGGCGTCCATGGTGCTGGAATTCCTGCTGCGCCACCACGCCCGGACCGGTTCGGCGGGGGCCCTGGAGATGGTGCAGGCGACCTGCGCGGCGATGGCCCGCGGCGGCATCTACGACCAGCTCGGCGGTGGTTTCGCGCGCTACGCGGTGGACGCCACCTGGACCGTGCCGCACTTCGAGAAGATGCTCTACGACAACGCCCTGCTGTGCCGGACCTACGCGCACCTGTGGCGGGCCACCGGCTCGGACCTGGCCCGCCGGATCGCCGTGGAGACCGCCGACTTCATGGTCCGCGAACTCCGCACCGACCAGGGCGGCTTCGCCTCGGCCCTGGACGCCGACAGCGACGACGGCACCGGCCGGCACGTCGAGGGCGCCTACTACGTATGGACGCCGGAGCAGCTGCGTGCCGTACTGGGGGAGAAGGACGCGGAGTTCGCCGCCAGGTACTTCGGCGTCACCGAGGAGGGCACCTTCGAGGAGGGCGCCTCGGTGCTCCAACTCCCCGACGCGGACGGACCGGTCGACGCCGAACGGGTGGTGTCCGTCAGGCAGCGGCTGCTGGCGGCGCGTGACCAGCGGCCGCGCCCCGGCCGGGACGACAAGGTCGTCGCCGCCTGGAACGGCCTGGCCATCGCCGCACTCGCCGAGACCGGCGCCTACTTCGACCGCCCCGATCTCGTCCAGGCCGCCACCGACGCCGCCGACCTGCTGGTCCGCGTCCACATGGACTGGCACGCCCGGCTGCACCGCACCTCCCGCGACGGGGCGCCCGGGGCCAACTCCGGCGTCCTGGAGGACTACGCCGACGTCGCCGAGGGCTTCCTCGCCCTCGCCTCGGTCACCGGCGAAGGCGTCTGGGTGGACTTCGCGGGGCTCCTGCTGGACACCGTGCTGCTCCAGTTCACCACCGAGGACGGCGCCCTCTACGACACCGCAGCCGACGCCGAGTCGCTGATCCGCCGCCCCCAGGACCCCACCGACAACGCGTCGCCCTCCGGGTGGACCGCGGCGGCCGGTGCGCTCCTCTCCTACGGGGCGCTGACCGGCAGCGACCTCCACCGGAGCGCCGCGGAACGCGCCCTGGGCATCGTCACCGCGCTCGGTGGCCGGGCCCCGCGCTTCATCGGCTGGGGACTCGCGGTCGCCGAGGCGGCGCTGGACGGGCCGCGGGAGATCGCGGTCCTCGGCCCGCAGGAGGATCCGGCCACCGCCGCCCTGCACCGCGCCGCGCTGCTCGGCCCGGCACCGGGCGCGGTCCTCGCGGTGGGCACACCCGGGACCGAGGAGGCCGACGCGGTGCCGCTCCTCAAGGACCGCCCACTGGTCGACGGCCGACCCGCCGCCTACGTGTGCCGCCACTTCACCTGCGAGCGGCCCACCACGGACCCGGAGGAGCTGGCGGAGCGCCTCCGGGGGTGACGCCGTGAGCCGGGGCCGCCCAGGGGCGGCCCCGGGGCCCGGTCGTTCGGCTCACGTCGTGGGACCACCGTCCCAAGTCCTAGGACCAATGACCGGTTTGACCTTGACGTGCGCGTCAAGTTTTAGCCTCGGGTCATGACGAACCGCACATACCGTGAAGTCCGCCTGGCCGCCCGCCCCACGGGGCCGGTCACCGACGACCTCTTCGAGATCGTGGAGGTGCCGGTCCCCGAACCCGGGCCCGGCCAGGTACTGGTCCGCAACACCCATATGGGCCTCGGCGCCGTGATGCGCAGCCTGATGGACGAGCACAACGACGTGCCCATCCCCTCCTACGAGGTCGGGGCACCGCTGCACGGCCATGCCATCGGGGAGGTCGTGGCCGCCCCCGGTACCGGCCTCAACCCCGGTGACCTGGTGGAACACCAACTCGGCTGGCGTGAGTACGCGCTGCTCGACGCGGACGCGGCGACCCGCCTCGACCCGGATCTGATGCCCGACCCCGCCGCGTACCTCTCCCAGGGCTCCACCGCCCTGATGGGCATCGAGCGCGGCGCCGAAGTGCGCCCCGGCGACACCGTGTTCGTCACCGGAGCGGCCGGCGGCGTCGGTACCCTGGCCGGCCAGGTCGCCCGCCAGTTCGGTGCGACCCGGGTCATCGGCAGCACCGGGTCACGGCAGAAGGCCGACCGCCTGATCAAGGAACTGGGCTATGACGCCGTGGTCATCCGCGGCGCGGGCCCCATCGAGGAGCAGCTGCGCGAGGCGGCCCCGGACGGTATCGACGCGGTCTTCGACAACGTCGGCGGCGAGCAGCTGGAGGCCGCCCTCGCCCTCGCCAACCGCAACGCCCGGGTCGCCATCGTGGGCGCACTGGCCAGCCAGCTCTCCCAGGACGGCACGACCGCCGTCAAGGTGGCGGTCGACAGCCTCTCGCTGCTCATCCGGAGCATCACCCTGCGCGGCATCGCCCTGTACAACCACCTGGACCTGATCCCCCAGTGGAACCGGCGGTTCGCCGCGGGTCTCCGGGACGGCACCCTCACCTTCCCGCACGCCCGGCTGCAGGGCATCGGACAGGCACCGCGGGCGCTGCGCGAGCTCACGGAGGGACGCCATCTGGGCGCGGTCGTCGTGGAGTTGTGAGGCCGGGCAGCGGTCCGGGCGCGGGCCGTCGCCGCAGCCGTCGCCCAACCGGCCGTTGTCAGCGGCCGGTTGTAGCCTGCAGGCGTGACGACCTTGCTGGGGCACCGGCCCCTTGTCCAGGAGGCCGCGGCGCTGCGGTCCGGCGCGGACGACCCCGTCGACGCGGTGCGGCGCACCTGCGACCGCATCGACGCCGTCGATCCGCGGGTGCGGGCCTTCGTGCCCGAGGAGGGGCGGCGTACGCGGCTCCTGGAGGCGGCCCGGGAGCTGGCGGCGGCCGGCCCGCCGGACCCCGCCGGGCGGCCCGCGCTCTACGGCGTACCGGTCGGCGTCAAGGACATCGTGCGGGCGGACGGCCTGCCCACCCGCGCCGGATCGGCCCTGCCGCCCGAGGTGCTGGCCGGCGCGCAGGCCGTCGTGGTGGACCGGCTGCGCGCGGCCGGCGCCCTGGTGGCGGGCAAGACCGTCACCGCGGAGTTCGCCGTGACGGCGCCCGGCCCGACCCGTAACCCGCACAACACCGCCCATACGCCAGGGGGTTCCAGCAGCGGTTCGGCGGCCGCGGTCGCGGCCGGCATGGTGCCGCTGGCCATCGGGACGCAGACCGTCGGCTCGATGATCCGGCCCGCCGCCTTCTGCGGCGTGGTCGGCTTCAAGCCCACCTACGGGCGGATACCGCTCGACGGCGTGATCCCCAACGCCCTCAGCTTCGACACCCTGGGGTGGTACGCCACGGACGTGGCAGGTGTCGCCCTCGCCGCCTCGGTGCTGCTCGACGGCTGGCGCGGCGGGCGCGGCGGCCCGGGACGTCCGGAGCCGGACCCGCGCCCGGGCCAGGCCTCGTGCCCGGTGCTGGGCGTGCCGGTGGGCCCCTATCTGGAGCGGGCCGGCGAGGAGGCGCTGCGCGCCTTCGAGGAGCAGCGCGGGCTGCTGAGCGCCGCCGGGTACGAGGTCCGCGAGGTCCCGGTGATGGACGATTTCGACGCGGTCGTGGAGCAGTTGTTCACGATGAACCGCTATGAGGTCGCCCGGGCCCACGCCGACTGGTTCGCGCGCTTCGGCGACCGCTACCGCGAGCAGACCACGGCGGCCATCCGGCAGGGCCAGGCGATCGGGGACGCCGCTTACGAAGCGGCCCGGACGCGGCGGGCCGCGTTCCGCGCGGAGCTCGCCGCGGCGTCCGCCGGGGCCGGCACCGACCTGTGGCTCGCCCCGGCGGCCACCGGCCCGGCCCCCGCCGACCTCACCACCACCGGCACGTCGATCATGTGCCTGCCCTGGAGCAACGCCGGTCTGCCGTCCCTCAGCCTGCCCGCCGGACGGGCCGCCGACGGGCTGCCGCTGGGGCTCCAACTCGTCGCCGCCGAAGGTGCGGACGAGGCCCTGCTGGACGCGGCCACCGGGATCGAACGCGTGCTGAACGGGGCGGGTGGCGAGGGGGCGAGCGGGCGCTGAACGGCGGGGCGGGGGACCACAAGGGGGCGGAGGGCCGGGGGAGCCCGCGGGACGAGAGCCAACCGGCCGTCCCGCCACGGGAGACGCCGATGCGGATCGGGGACGCCGCGGCGGCCGCCGGGATGACGCCGCGGGCGCTGCGCTACTACGAGCAGCAGGGCCTGGTGACGGCCCGGCGGACCCCCTCCGGGCACCGGGTCTACGACGCCGAGGACATCCGCCGGCTCCGGGCGGTCCGCGAACTGCGGGAAGCCGGGCTGACGGTGGGCGACGTACGGGCCTTCGCGCATCTGCTGCGCACCGTGCCGCCCGAGGGCGTGCCCGCGCTGATCCCCAAGGACCCGCGCGCGGAGCGGTGTGGGACGGCCGAAGCGGTGGCCCGGCGCCGGCTCGCCGACCTGGACGACCGTATCGAGCGGCTCTCCCAACTACGGGCGCGGCTCGCGGCACGCCTGGGCGAGCCGGTGGACGGTCCCGGCTCCGCGCCGCCGCCGGAGGCCCCCGCCGCTACGGCGTGAGCCCGCGCGCCAGCACGTCCATCGTCTGGTGGATCAGCCGCACCAGCTCCTCCAGACCGGGAGCCCGGTCCTCCCCGGGTGTTCGGCCTTCCCCGGACGCCCCGCTCCCCGCCACCCAGGCCAGCATCGCCTCCTGGAGGGCGGCCAGGACGGCCGCGCTGATGACCCGTAGTTCCAGGTCGTCGGCCGGGCGGCCGGTGCGCTCGGCCAGGACGGCGCTGATCGTGGCGGTGTCCCGGGCGGTGTGCTCCGCCGTACGGCCGCGGATGGCGGGCACTTCGCGGACCAGCCGGATGCGCTGCACGAGGTCGGTGCGGTCCTCCGGGGACAGGTGGTGCAGCGCCTCGATGGTGACCTGGCGGACCGACTCGACGATCGGCTCGTCCGCCGGCCGGGACCTCAGCCCGGTGGCCAGCACGGTGTCGTACTCGGCGGTGAGCACGAGGTCTTCCTTGGTGGGGAAGTAGCGGAAGACCGTGCTCGGCGAGACGTCGGCGGCCTCGGCGATCCGGTCGACGGGGGTCGCGTCGTAGCCCTGCTCCGCGAAGAGCCGGTACGCGGCCCGCCGGATCGCCTGCCGGGTCTTGATCTTCTTCCGTTCCCGCAGCCCGGGCTTCGGCGTTCCGGTGCGGGTGGCGGCGGTGCGTGCGGAGACCATGCACAGCATTCTCGGGCACCGGCCGCGGCGCGGGCCACGGCCGGGACCGGGTCCGCACCGCGGCCGAGCCGCCGCCGTTGTCAGTGGCGTCTGTCACTCTGTGAAGCGAGGCGGTCCACGGAGCGTGAGTCGAGAGCTGGCTGAGCTCCGTGAACGGCGGGTGCTGCGTGGGGTGCCGGTGTCTCGGGCGTGCGTGTCAGGCGTGGGTGTCAGGCGTGCGTGTACGCCACCAGCGAGATGCCGACGTAGTGGACGACGAAGGCGGCGAGCGTGAGGGAGTGGAAGACCTCGTGGAAGCCGAACCAGCGGGGGGAGGGGTTGGGGCGCTTGATGCCGTAGATGATGCCGCCGGCGCTGTAGAGCAGACCGCCGACGACGACGAGCACGAGGACGGCGACCCCGCCGGTGCGCAGGAAATCGGGGAGGAAGAAGACGGCGGCCCAGCCCATGGCGATGTAGCAGGGGGTGTACAGCCAGCGGGGCGCGCCGACCCAGAAGACGCGGAAGATGATTCCGGCGAGCGCGGCCGCCCAGATCGCCCAGAGGAGCACCTGCCCGCGTGATCCGGGCACGAGCAGCATGGTGAAGGGGGTGTACGTGCCGGCGATGATCAGGAAGATGTTGGCGTGATCGAGGCGGCGCAGTACGCGGTCGGCGCGCGGGCCCCAATTGCCGCGGTGGTAAAGGGCGCTGACGCCGAAGAGCAGGCAGGCGGTCAGGGTGTAGATGGCGCAGGCCAGGCGGCCGCGGGGGCTGTCGGCGAGCGCGGTGAGGAACACGCCGGAGAGCAGGACGGCGGGGAACATCCCGGCATGCAGCCAGCCACGGAGTTTGGGCTTGAGCGGTTCGGTCGCGGCGGAGACCGCCGCGATCGCGGGGGACGCGGTTGCGGGCCGGTTCTCGGCGGCGTCGGGCGCGGAAGTCATGGCGCAATGCTAGCTACGCGACCGTAGGTTACCGGTTCGTCCACGAGTGGTGACGGTCACGAAGGCGCCCTCTGGACAGATCGGTATTCGGGTCGGATGATCAAATGAGTGCGGACGGCACCGGATGAGCGGTCACGAAGCATCCGGGTCGCGGCCCCCAAGGGGCAACAACCAAAAGAAGCGGATTTTCCCGGCACACCGGGCATATATCCGTCCACACCCTCATCTAGGAGCGATCGTGGCGCGCGACAACGCGGCTCCCACCGTCCCGACCCGTCACCAGGGCCTCATCGCCTGGGTCGACGAAATTGCAGCGATCACCCAGCCCGAGCGGGTCGTCTGGTGTGACGGCTCGGAGGCGGAGTACGAGCGTCTGTGTGAGGAGCTCGTCGACAAGGGCACGTTCAAGAAGCTCGACCCGATCAAGCGCCCCAACTCGTACTACGCCGCCTCCGACCCCTCGGACGTGGCCCGCGTCGAGGACCGCACCTTCATCTGCTCCGAGAAGGAGGCGGACGCCGGCCCGACCAACCACTGGAAGGCCCCCGCCGAGATGCGGGAGATCTTCACCGGCGCGGGCGGTGAGGGCGGCATCTTCCGCGGCTCGATGAGGGGCCGGACGATGTACGTCGTTCCGTTCTGCATGGGCCCGCTGGGCTCGCCGCTGTCCGCCCTCGGTGTGGAGATCACCGACTCCGCGTACGTCGCGGTCTCCATGCGCACCATGACGCGCATGGGACAGCCGGTGCTCGACGAGCTCGGCGAGGACGGCTTCTTCGTCAAGGCGGTGCACACCCTCGGCGCCCCGCTGGCGGAGGGCGAGGCCGACGTTCCGTGGCCGTGCAACTCCACCAAGTACATCTCGCACTTCCCCGAGGCCCGCGAGATCTGGTCCTACGGTTCCGGCTACGGCGGCAACGCCCTGCTCGGCAAGAAGTGCTACGCGCTGCGCATCGCGTCGGTGATGGCCCGCGACGAGGGCTGGCTGGCCGAGCACATGCTGATCCTCAAGCTGACCCCGCCGCAGGGTGAGCCGAAGTACGTGGCCGCCGCCTTCCCGTCCGCCTGCGGCAAGACCAACCTCGCCATGCTGGAGCCCACGATCTCCGGCTGGACGGTCGAGACCATCGGCGACGACATCGCCTGGATGCGCTTCGGCGAGGACGGCCGCCTGTACGCGATCAACCCCGAGGCCGGCTTCTTCGGCGTCGCGCCCGGCACCGGCGAGCACACCAACGCCAACGCCATGAAGACCCTGTGGGGCAACTCCGTCTTCACCAACGTGGCGCTGACGGACGACGGCGATGTGTGGTGGGAGGGCATGACGCAGGAGTCCCCGGCCCACCTGACGGACTGGAAGGGCCGCGACTGGACCCCGGACTCCGCCGAGCCCGCCGCGCACCCCAACGCCCGCTTCACCACCCCCGCCTCGCAGTGCCCGATCATCGCGCCGGAGTGGGAGGACCCCAAGGGCGTGCCGATCTCGGCGATCCTCTTCGGCGGCCGGCGCGCCAGCGCGGTGCCGCTCGTGACCGAGTCCTTCGACTGGAACCACGGCGTCTTCCTCGGTGCCAACGTGGCCTCCGAGAAGACCGCCGCCGCCGAGGGCAAGGTCGGCGAGCTGCGCCGCGACCCGTTCGCGATGCTGCCGTTCTGCGGCTACAACATGGGCGACTACATGGGCCACTGGGTCGACGTCGCCAAGGACAAGGACCAGTCCAAGCTGCCGAAGATCTACTACGTCAACTGGTTCCGCAAGAACGACGAGGGCAAGTTCGTCTGGCCGGGCTTCGGTGAGAACGCCCGCGTCCTGAAGTGGATCGTGGAGCGGCTGGAGGGCAAGGCCGAGGGCGTCGAGACCCCGATCGGCGTGCTGCCGGCCAAGGGCTCGCTGGACACGAACGGCCTGGACCTGTCCGAGTCCGACCTCGACTTCCTGCTCACCGTTGACAAGGACGTGTGGCGCGAGGAGGCGGCGCTGGTCCCCGAGCACCTCAACACCTTCGGTGACCACACGCCGAAGGAGCTGTGGGACGAATACCGCGCGCTGGTGAAGCGGCTCGGCTGACCGTCGCCGCTGCCGCCGGGCATCCGGCATGGGCCCCGCACCGATGGTGCGGGGCCCATGCCTTGTTCGAACGGGCGGAGGCCGTAGCGGGGCGGCCGTGAAGTGGGTCGGGGTCGATGGGCCGGTGGAGTGAACCGGCCGCCTCACGCCGGCTCAGGTCCTGGCGAGGTCGCGCACCGGCTCCGAGTGGGCCTCCATGCGCTCGGCCGCCAGGGCGATGACCGTGGTGTCACCCCGGGACGTGGCGACCGCCAGGGCGTTGCCCGCCAGGGTGCGGGCGCGCTGCTGGAGTGCCGCGGCGCGGGACGGGCTGCCGGCGTCCGAGGGTTCGGCGCGCAGCGGGTAGTGGCCGCCGCTCAGCCGCGCGACCTGCTCGGCGATGCGCTCGGCGGCGTCGGCCAGCGCGGCGGCGTCCAGGGCCGGCCCGGTGCCGGGGGCGCCGGCAGGGCGGGCGTCGGGGCGCCGCGCCAGGGCGTGCAGCTCGTCGGTGACGGTGAGCAGTGCGGTCAGCTGTCCGGCGAGCCGGATGTCCAGCTCCTCCTCGCGGGAGCGGTGCGGGAACTCCGGGGCGGCGGCCATGGTGTGGACCGACTTGGTGCGGATCGGTTCGTACATGGGACGGCCTCCTGAAAAAAGTCCAGGAAGCCATCCTAGCTTAGACGCTGTCTAAAGTTGTGGGTCGTATAGAAGTCGGCCCGGCTCAGTACTGTCCGTAACCGTCGAGGAAGGTGCCGATCCGGGTCACCGCGTCCGCCAGGTCGTCCTTGCTGGGCAGGGTGACCAGCCGGAAGTGATCCGGCTCGGGCCAGTTGAAGCCGGTGCCGTGCACGATCATGATCTTCTCGGCGCGCAGCAGGTCCAGCACCATCTGCCGGTCGTCCTTGATCTTGTACACCTTGGGGTCCAGCCGCGGGAAGGCGTACAGCGCGCCCTTCGGCTTCACGCAGCTGACCCCCGGGATCTGCGTCAGCAGCTCGTGCGCGGTGTCGCGCTGCTCCAGCAGCCGGCCGCCGGGCAGCACCAGATCGTTGATCGACTGCCGGCCGCCGAGCGCCGTGGCGACCGCGTGCTGGGCCGGCATGTTGGCGCACAGCCGCATGTTGGCGAGGATCGTCAGCCCCTCGATGTACGAGGAGGCGTGCGCCTTCGGGCCGCACACCGCCAGCCAGCCGCTGCGGTAGCCGGCGACCCGGTACGCCTTGGACAGGCCGTTGAAGGTCAGCGTCAGCAGGTCCGGGGCGAGCGCGGCGAACGGGGTGTGGGTGACCCCGTCGAAGAGGATCTTGTCGTAGATCTCGTCGGCGCAGACGATCAGGTTGTGCCGCCGGGCGATCTCCGCGATGCCCTGGAGCAGCGCGTCGTCGTACACGGCGCCCGTGGGGTTGTTGGGGTTGATGACGACGATGGCCTTGGTGCGGTCGGTGACCCTCCGCTCGATGTCGGCCAGGTCCGGCATCCAGTCGGCTTGCTCGTCGCAGCGGTAGTGCACGGCGGTGCCGCCGGACAGGGAGACCGACGCGGTCCACAGCGGGTAGTCCGGGGCCGGCACCAGCACCTCGTCGCCGTCGTCCAGCAGCGCCTGCATCGACATCTGGATCAGCTCGGAGACGCCGTTGCCCAGGTAGATGTCGTCGACGGAGAGCTCGATGCCCTTGGTCTGGTAGTGCTGCATCACCGCGCGGCGGGCGGACAGCAGGCCCTTCGCGTCGCCGTAGCCGTGCGCCGTCCCGACCGTGCGGAGGATGTCCTCCAGGATCTCGGGCGGGCACTCGAAGCCGAACGCCGCCGGGTTGCCGGTGTTCAGCTTGAGGATGCGGTGACCCGCCGCCTCCAGCCGCATGGCCTCCTCGAGCACCGGGCCACGGATTTCGTAGCAGACGTTGGCGAGCTTCGTTGACTGGATCACCTGCATGTCCGCCACCTTACGGGCGTGTT
Source organism: Streptomyces sp. NRRL S-337 (assembly GCF_000720175.1). Lineage (GTDB taxonomy): Bacteria > Actinomycetota > Actinomycetes > Streptomycetales > Streptomycetaceae > Streptomyces > Streptomyces siderophoricus. Next base: position 59,763 of record NZ_JOIX01000013.1, on the reverse strand, counting down.
TCGCCGCCCGCCCGGTGTTTTTCCCCACGTTGATCAGCCCAGGGTGTGTGTTTCCTCACGCGCCGTGATGGCCGGAGGGTGGACGCCGCTCCCGACCCGGCCGGCCGACAGGGTAGGCCGGCCGGGTCGCTGCTGATTTCGCGGCGGGGTGCGCGGGGGCACGGCCGCCCCGGTACGCTCCGGGCGCATGCCCACCTCGGCTCCGTTACCTCCCGCCGCGCCCGTCCCCGCCGCGCCCGCACCCTCAGCCCTGACCGCGCCTTTGCCGCACGGGCCGTTCGCACTGCTCAACGACGAGCCGGTGGCCGAGTCCGGCGCGGATCTGCTCGGCGCCGGACGCGCCGCCCGCCAGCTCGCCGGCCTGCTCGTCGCCTCCCGCGCGTCCACCCCCTTCACCCTCGCCGTCGACGCCGGCTGGGGCATGGGCAAGAGCAGCCTGATGCGGCTGGTCGACGCGGACCTGGCGCTCGCCCCCGATGTCCACACGGTCTGGTACAACGCCTGGACCTCGACCGGCGCCGACGCGCTGGAGGGGCTGATCAAGTCCGTCCTGATGCGCTTCGACCGGCGGGTGCTGCGCCGCGGCCTGGCGCGGGTCAGCGAGCGGCGCGCCCTGCTGCGGGCGGCCCGGGCGCTGACCACGGTCGTCGCCGGGCCGCTCGGGGTGGCCGGTCTCGTCGACGAGCTGTGGAAGAGCCTCTCGGTCGACTCCCAGGCGCGCAACGAGATGCGCGGGGCGATCGGCGAGCTGGTGCAGGAGTGGTCACAGAACACCGAGAACCGGCCGCGCCGGCTCCTGGTGGTCTTCATCGACGACCTCGACCGCTGCTCGGAGGAGACGGTGCTCGCGGTCTGCGAGGCGGTGAAGGTCTATCTGGACGTGCCGGGGCTGGCCTTCATGATCGGCTGCGACCGGTCGGCGCTGGGGCCCAACGGGCTGCTGCGTGACCTGTCGCCGGCCGGCTCGGCGTTCATGGAGAAGATCTTCCAGACCAGTTACCGGATCCCGGCCCCCGACAACCACGGGGTCAAGGACTACATCCGGTGGTGCGCCCGGACCGCGGGCATCGAGCCGCTGCTCGACGACGCCCTGGTGGATCTGCTGGTCCAGCGCTCGGACCGCAACCCGCGCCGGATCAAGCGCCTGGTCAACGGCTTCGTCCTGGAAGCGACCCTGAACCCGGTCTGGCGGGACTTCGGCCCCGACGCGGTGGTCAGGACGCTGCTGCTGCAGTACTTCTATCCCGACTTCTACCGGATGATGACCGGCCCGTCCGGCACGGTGGACGGCGATGTGGTGGCCGAGTTCCGCACCTACCGCGAGGTGCGGCGCACGCTGCTGGCCTCGGCCGCGGCCCCGCCCCCGGACCACCAACTCACGCGGGTACGGACCTTCCTCTCCTCGTACGACCTGCTGGCGCCGGACCCGCTCGGAGGGTCGGGTGAGGCGGTGCTGACCGCGCTGGAGCGTCAACTCCCCACGGAATTCCCCGCGTTGGTGGTCAACCCGGCGTTCACCTCGCTGGTCGACGAGCTGACCGCCCGCCCGGACGCGGACCGGCTGCTGCAACGGCTGCGCGAGGGCCCGCAGGGAGCGGGCGGCGAGCCGACCCGGATGTCCCGGGAGTGGGCGCCCATGTGGCAGAGCCTGCCGGACGGCCGCGCGGACGGCTACGCCACCGGGTTCGGCCCGCCGCTGGCCTGGCCGGGCGAGGACCCGTACGCGGGGGTGGGCGGCTACGGGCAGCAGCAGGCATACGGGGTGCCGCCGCAGCCGGCACCGGCGGCCCGGCAGCAGCCCGCCTCCCCGTACGGGCAGTCCGGGTACCCGGTGCCGGGGCCGCAGGGCGGCTACCCGCAGCCGGTGCAGGAGCCCGCGTATCCGCCGCAGACGCAGCAGGGCGGGTATCCGCAGCAGGGCCGCGGGTACCAGGCACCGCCGCTGGACGCCCTGTGGGTCGACGACCAGCCGGACCGCAAGGCCGTGGTGCGCACGGTGCTGGAGGGGCTCGGGGTGCAGGTGAGGCATGTGGAGAACAGCGCCGACGCCGTTCAGGCCGTCCGGACCCGCACCCCCGACCTGCTGATCTCCGACATCAGCAGGGGGCGGGACCACACCGAGGGCTTCGCCATGGTGGACCGCCTCAAGGAGGACGGGCAGTACGACGGACCGGTGGTCTTCTTCACCATCCGCCGGTCCCCGGAGCGCGAGGAACGAGCCGCGGCCCTCGGCGCCTCGCTCACCAACAACGCCCAGGAGCTGACCGACCTCGTGCTGGCCGCCCTCCGGGAGCGGGGCCGGTCCGAGGCGCCTTAAGGGGTGCCGCGCCGCACCGCCCGTCCCGCGAGGACGTCCGTCCGGCGGCCGTCCTCGATGACGAAGCGGCCGTCGATCAGGACGTGCGGGATGCCGACGGGCAGCGCGCGCGGGGCCTCGAACGTCGAGCCCGCCGCCACCGTGTCCGGGTCGAAGAGGACCAGGTCGGCGCGGTGTCCCTCGCGGATCAGCCCGCGGTCGGGCAGCCGCAGCCGGGCCGCCGGTCGGCCCGTCAGATGGGCCACGCACTCCTCCAGGGACAGCACGCCCAGTTCGCGGACGTAGTGGCCGAGGTAGTGCGGGAAGGTGCCGTACGCGCGCGGGTGCGGCTTGTCGCCCTGGAGGATGCCGTCGCTGCCGCCGGTGTGCACCGGGTGCTTCATGATCGCGCGGACGTTCTCCTCGTGGCCGACGTGCTGGAGGATCGTCGGGCCGAGACGGTCGTCGAGGAGGAGGGCGCGGGCGGTGGCCCAGGGGGTCTCGCCGCGTGCGGCGGCGGCCTGCGCGACCGTCTTGCCGACGCAGGGGGCGAGGGCGGGGTCGGCGACGCCGGAGATCTCGATGGTGTCCCAGGCGATCGGTACGCCGTGGCAGCCGTCGGAGCCGAGCTCCTCGATGTGGTGGCGGATGCGTTCGGCGGTCCCGTCGTCGCGGAGCCGGGCGAGGGTGGCATCCGGGCCGCCCTCATTGGCCCAACTGGGCAGCATCGCCACGAGAGTGGTGGAGCCGGGGGTGTACGGATAGGTGTCGAGGCTGATGTCCGCGCCCGCGGCGATCGCGTCGTCGAGGAGGGCGAGGAGGTCGGCGGCCCGGCCCTGGTTCACCCCGAAGTTCATGGTGGTGTGGGCGAGGTGGAGGGCGCAGCCGGCGGTGCGCGTGAGGTCGACCATCTCCTGGTACGCGGCCAGGGCGCCCGCCCCGTAACTGCGGTGGTGGGGACAGTAGTAGCCGTCGTACGCGGCCACCACCCGGCACAGTTCGGTGAGTTCGGCGTCCTTGGCGTACATGCCGGGGGTGTAGGTGAGGCCGGACGACATGCCGACGGCGCCCTGTTCCAGGCCTGAAGCGACCAGGCGCTTCATGTGGTCGAGCTCGGCCGGGGTCGGGTCCCGGTCGTCCCAGCCGACCGCGTACATCCGGACCGTGCCCTGCGGGACGAGGTAGGCGGCGTTGACCGCGATGCCCTCTCCGTTGAAGCCGCGGTCCAGGCGGTCGAGGTAGCCGCCGACCGTCCGCCAGTCGAAGTCGAGGGAGGTGTCCCCGGGGCCGCCGCCGTTCCAGCCGGTGATGGCCTGGCGGACCTGGGCGAGGGTGCGGTCGTCGACCGGCGCGTACGACAGGCCGTCCTGGCCGAGGACTTCGAGAGTGACGCCCTGGGCGGTCTTGGCCTCGTGCGCCGGGTCGCGCAGCAGCGCCAGGTCGCTGTGGGCGTGCATGTCGATGAAGCCGGGGGAGAGGGCGAGGCCGCCGGCGTCCAGGGTGCGGCGGGCGGCGGGGCGGCGGCCGGTGCCCTCGCGCACGACGGCGGTGATCCGGCCGCCGTCGAGCGCGACATCCGCCCGGTAGGAGGCGCCGCCGGTGCCGTCGAGGACGCGTACGTCGCGGATGACCAGGTCCATGGCGGGTCCTCTTGGGGAGGGCGGAAGGGGAGAAGCAGAGCCCGGGCGGACGCGGGCGATCAGAAGAAGGTGCGGACGAAGTCGACGACCGTGCCGTCCCGTTCGACGAGCGGGATCAGCTGCCACTTGTCGAACGACGTGCACGGGTGGGACAGCCCCAGCCCGACCCAGTCGCCGACCTCGACGTCACCGGCACGTTCCGTCGCCAGCCAGGCGTGCTGGTCGGACAGCCCGGTGACGGTGATCCCGTCCGCCGGCCGCTCGGTGCCGTCCCGGCCGGACCGCACGACCTGGGCCCGCGGCAGGTCCAGGTCGTGGGCCGCGTCGCGCTTGCCCGCGTTGAGGAACGCCTGGCCGGGCGTGGGGCGGGAGACGACCTGCGCCCACAGCCGGAAGGCGGGCTGCAGATCGCCCTCCTCCGGGACGCGGTTGAAGGGGGTCAGCCGGCGGTAGTGGCCGTCGTCGTGCGAGACGTACGCGCCCGAGCGCAGCAGCTTCAGGACCGGCGCCGACAGCGCGGGGATCTCCTCGAAGACCTCGGCGACCGCGTCGAACCAGGCGCTGCCGCCGGCGCTGACGATGATCCGGTCCAGATCGGCGAACCGGCCGGCCTTGTCGAACTCCACGGCCAGTGCCACCAGCCGGCGCAGCCAGGCGCGCACCCGCTCGCCGTCGGCGTCCGGCACCTCGCCCTCGTACCCGGCGACGCCCACCAGCCGGAGGGTGTCCACGCCCGCGATGGCGTCGGCGAGTTCGAGGCACTCGGCCTCGGTACGGACGCCGGTGCGGGCGCCCTCGCCCGCGCCCAGTTCGATGACCACGTCGACCGGGCGGGTGGCGCCGGCCTCCCGCAGCGCGGTGTCCATCAGCGCGATGCCGGGCAGCGAGTCGACGTAGCAGACGAAGCGGAAGTCGGGGTCGGCGGCCAGCTCACCGGCCAGCCAGCGCAGCGCGGCGGCGTCCACCAGCTCGTTGGCCAGGAAGATCCGCTGGATGCCGTACGTGCGGTAGACCCGGGCCTGGTGCGGGACGGCCGCGGTGATGCCCCAGGCGCCGTGCTCCAGTTGGCGGGCGAAGAGCTGGGGGGCCATACAGGTCTTGCCGTGCGGGGCGAAGGCCAGGCCGTGCCGGGTGGAATAGGTCTCCAGGGCGGCCAGGTTGTGCTCGACGGCCTCCGCGGAGAGGGCCAGGACGGGGGTGGTGAACCCGCCGTCGAAGAGGTTGCGGCGCTCGGCGGCCAGCTCGCCGACGGTCAGCCCCTCGGCGTCCGGGGGAAGCCCCTTGAAGCGGTGGTCGACGCGTTCGTCGGCGAGTTCCGCAAGTCCCTGCGCGAGCCGCTCCCCCGTCATGGGGCCTCCTCAAAGATCGTGTTGCATGCTCTGCAACGACCATTGCGCATATCGCTGGCAGCTGTCTAACATCCGGGCCATCGCCCGGTCAATGGTGGGAAACACGGCGGGAAACCGCAGGAAACCGCAGGAAGTTGCAGACATCGTCGGGAAGACCCTCCGGTGCCGGCGGGCCACGCACGGCCCGCCCGGACAAGCCCAGCGAAGGAGTGCACACGATCGTGACCGCGACCCCGGACGGCAGCGGCACCCACGGCCCGGACGGCACCCCCGCCCCGGCCGCCGACGTCGTCTGCCTCGGCGAGTCCATGGTCACCTTCCTGCCCGGCCGGCCCGGACGGCTCGCCGACGTCCCCTCCTTCCACCGCGCCATCGGCGGTGCGGAGTCCAACGTCGCCTGCATGCTCGCCGCCGCCGGCCACCGCACGAAGTGGGTCAGCCGGGTCGGCGCCGACGGCTTCGGCGACCACCTCGTGGCGACCATCGCCGGCTACGGCGTCGACACCTCCGCGGTGCGCCGCGACCCGGCCCGCCCCACCGGCATCTACTTCCGCACCGCCGGCGACCGCGCCACCGACGCCCACGAGGTCGCCTACTACCGCGCCGGTTCCGCGGCCTCCGCCATGTCCGTGACCACCCTGGACACCGGCGCCCTCCAGGACGGCCGCATCCTGCACCTCTCCGGCATCACCGCGGCCCTGTCCACCGACTGCCTCGACCTGCTGCGCACCCTGACCGCGCGCCGCCCCGGCCGCCGCCCCCTCGTCTCGTTCGACGTCAACCACCGGCCCGGCCTGTGGCGCGGCTCCCCCAAGCTCTCGGCTCCGCCCCCACTCTCGACTTCGTCCGAGCGGGGGCGCCCCCATGAACAGGGAGGTACCCCCCTCGGCCCGCGGGTCCTGCTCGACCTCGCGCGCGGGGCCGACCTGGTCTTCGTCGGTGAGGACGAGGCCCGGGACGCCTGGGGCCTCACCGGCAGCCGGGCGATCCGCGCGGCCCTGCCCGAGCCGGAGGTCCTGGTGGTCAAGCGGGGTGCGGAAGGGGCCGTCGTCTTCCACGACGGGGGCCCGGACGGTGCCACCGCCACCACCGTCCGCGCGCTCGACGTCGAGGTCGTGGCCGCCGTCGGCGCCGGCGACGCGTTCGCCGCCGGATTCCTCTCCGCCACCCTCCGCGGCCTGCCGCTGCGCGCCCGGGCCCGATACGGCCACCTCTTCGCCGCCGCCGCCCTCACCGTCCCCGGCGACCTCGCGGCCCCGCCCGGCCGGGCCCTCGCCGACGGGCTGGCCGCGCTCGACGACGCCGCCTGGGGGAAACTGCACCTCGGCCCCGGCTGGACCGTCGCAGCCGACCGCAGGGCCGCCGAGGAGGTACCGAGCCCATGAGCCAGACCGTCGACCGCGCGCTCAGCATCCTGCCGCTGCTCGCCGAAGGACCCGCCGACCTCGGCCAGGTCGCCGACCGGCTCGGCGTGCACAAGTCCACCGCCCTCCGGCTGCTGCGCACCCTCCACGAACACGGCCTGGTCCACCGGCAGGCCGACCAGCGCTACCGCCTCGGTGCCCGCCTCTTCGCGCTCGCCCAGGAGGCCGTCGAGAACCTCGACGTACGCGAGATCGCCCACCCGCACCTCGTCGAACTCAACGAGAAGTGCGGGCACACGGTCCACCTCGCTGTCCACGAGGAGAACGAGGTCCTCTACATCGACAAGGTCGAGAGCCGCTACCCGGTCCGGATGTACTCCCGGATCGGCAAGCCCGTCGCGATCACCGTCGCCGCGGTCGCCAAACTGCTCCTCGCCGACCTTCCGGAAGCCGAGCGCCGCACCCTCGCCGCGACGCTCGACTACCCCCGCTACACGGCCCGTTCGACCCCCGACGCCACGGCCTTCCTCGCCGAACTGGCCAAGGTCCGCGAACAGGGCTGGGCCACCGACCTCGGTGGCCACGAGGAGTCCATCAACTGCGTCGCGGCTCCCGTCCGCGGCACGGACGGGCGCGTCGTCGCCGCCATGTCGGTCTCCGCGCCGAACGTCGTCGTCTCCGCCGAGGAACTCCTCACCCTGCTCCCCCTGGTGCGCCGCACCGCCGACGCCATCAGCCGGGAGTACTCCGGCAGTCCACCGACCAAGGAAGCATGAGCATGAGCGAGAAGACCGCCCTCACCCCGGCCACCCACACCACCCCGCCCGCGAAGTTCTCCCACGGTGTGAAGAAGGGCAACATCCTGCAGGTCGCGGGCCAGGTCGGTTTCCTCCCCGCGGCCCCGGGCCAGGCCCCCACCCCGGCCGGCCCGACCCTGCGCGAGCAGACCCTGCAGACCTTCGCGAACGTCAAGGCGATCCTCGAAGAGGGCGGCGCCACCTGGGACGACGTGATGATGATGCGCGTCTACCTCACGGACACCGACCACTTCGCCGAGATGAACGAGATCTACAACCAGTACTTCGAGGAGCAGGGCCTGAAGGAGGCCCCGGCCGCCCGCACGACCGTCTACGTCGGCCTGCCCCAGGGCCTGCTCATCGAGATCGACGCCCTCGCCGTCCTGAGCTGAGCCGACCGACCGGCTCAACTCCCTTTGCTCGCCCCGCAGTTCGTAGATCGTCACGGTTCGGCGCCCCTCCCGGTGCGCCGTGCCGCGATCCCCCCTGCCCACCGAGAAAGACTCATGGAATTACGAGGTCCCCCCTCATGGCCCTGTCTTCCCTCGCCGCGGCCGCCCCCGCGCCGACCCCCGCCCCACCCCACACCGGCGGCATCCTCCCGCTCCTCGGCGGCACCGCCGGACTGCTGACCGTCGCCGCGCTCGGCATCGTGCTGCTGCTCGTCCTGATCATCAAGGTCAGGCTCCAGCCGTTCGTGGCCCTCCTGGCGGTCTCGACAGCCGTCGGCCTCGGCGCCGGCCTCTCCGTCACCGAACTCTTCGGCACCGTCCAGAAGTCCGACGCCGTCTCGCTCATCGAGTCCGGCATGGGCGGCACCCTCGGCCACGTCGCGATCATCATCGGCCTCGGCACCATGCTCGGGGCGGTGCTCGAAGTCTCCGGCGGCGCCGAGGTGCTGGCCGCCCGCCTGCTCCGCCTCTTCGGCGAACGGCGGGCGCCGCTCGCCATGGGCCTGACCGGCCTGATCTTCGGCATCCCGGTCTTCTTCGACGTCGGCATCTTCGTCCTCGCACCGATCGTCTACGCGGCCGCCAAGCGGGGTGGCAGGTCGATCGTCCTCTACTGCATGCCGCTGCTCGCCGGCCTGTCCATGACCCACGCCTTCCTGCCCCCGCACCCGGGCCCGGTGGCGGCGGCGGGCCTGCTCCACGTCGACCTCGGCTGGGTCATCCTCATGGGCATCGTCTGCGGCATCCCCGCCGTGCTCGCCGCCTGGGGCTGGGCCGCCTGGATCGGCAGGCGGATCTTCGTGCCCGTACCGCAGGACATGGTCGAGGCCGCACAGGAGGCGAAGGCCGCGCTCACCGAGGAACAGCGGAAGTCCGGCGTCACACCGACGGAGAAGCCGGTCCCGCTCGGCACCGTCTTCGCCATCATCGGCACGCCGCTGGTGCTCATCCTGCTGGCCACCTTCTCCTCGATCGCCTTCGGCCCTTCCACCGGCCGCTCGGTCATCGAGTTCTTCGGCCACCCCTTCGTCGCCCTGACCCTCGCGCTGCTGCTCGCGTACTACCTGCTCGGCATCCGCCGCGGCTGGTCCCGCACGTCCCTGGAGACGGTGTCCACCGCCTCCCTGAAGCCGGTCGGCAACATCCTGCTGGTCGTCGGCGCGGGCGGGATCTTCGGCGCGGTCCTCAAGGGCAGCGGCATCGCCCAGGCCCTCTCCGACACCTTCAAGGGCATCGGCCTGCCGGTGATCGTCCTTTCGTACCTGATCTCCCTGGTCCTGCGCGTGGCCCAGGGCTCGGCGACCGTCGCCATCGTCACCACGGCCGGCATCGTCTGGCCGCTGATCGAGGCGGGCCACCACTCGCAGCCCTTCACCGCACTCGTCATCATGGCGATCTCGGCGGGCTCGATCTTCGCCTCGCACGTGAACGACGGTGGCTTCTGGATGGTCAGCAAGTACTTCGGCATCACCGAACGCGACACGCTGAAGACCTGGACGGTGCTGGAATCCGTCCTGTCGGTCGCGGGGTTCGCGATGGCGGCCCTGGTGAGCCTGGTGGTGTGAGGGCACGGGCCGCCGCATCCCGGCATCCCCGCGGCGCCGCGGCGGCCCGTGCCTTCCGTGCGTGTTCCGGCTCACCTGCCCTTGCAGTACTGCCCTTCCTTGCCGATCACGCGGTACACGCAGTCCGCGGTCTCCAGCAGCTGGAGCACCGCCTCACGATTGCGTGCGGTCTCCTTCGCGATCACCGAGTCCTTCGGATAGAAACCGCCGTGGCCCGAGGACGGATACATCTCGAAGGTGTACGCGAAGACCTTCTGGTCCCCCCACAGCCAGTCGTCGATGGAGCCGTCGGTGATGTAGAGCTCGCTTGACTGCTCGGGGGTGTAGCCGTTGGTGGCGGCCATCTTCTTGCCGAGGGTGGCGAAGGTGTCGTGCTCGTCCTGGGTCATGCCGGGGCCGGTGGGGTCGTGGGTGAAGCCCTGCGGCCACAGCACGAGTTCGCTGTAGGTGTGGAAGTCGATGGCGGCCTTGATCTGCTGCTTGCCGCCGACCACGCGGCTGCGGACGAACTTCGATACCACCTGCACCTCGGGGGCGGAGGCGGCGGAGGGGCCGCGGTAGGTCTCGTCGGCCGGGTCGTCGGAGGAGCCGTCGCAGCAGCCCCACTTGAAGGCCCAGTTGCGGTTGAGGTCGGTGCCGACCTCGCTGGTCCCGGCGTTGGGCTGCCGGTTCTTCCGCCACATCCGGAACCTGCCGGAGGCGATGTCGTACGCGCCGCCGTCCGGGTTCAGGTCCGGCACGATCCAGATCTCGCGGGAATCAAGGATCTTCGTGACGCGCGGATCCGAACCGTACTTCGAGGTCAACTCGCCCAGGAGGTAGAGGGCCATCTCCACGGTGAGGTGTTCCCGGGCGTGCTGGTGGGCCGTGAAGAGGACCTCGGGTTCGTTCTCGTCCTTGGTGACGTTCTTGCTGAGCTTGAGGGCGAGGATGTTGCGGCCCTCGTGGGACCTGCCGATGACTTGCTTGGACAGGATCGCCGGGTACTTGGCGACGAGCGTGTCGATCTCCTTCGTGGCCTCGGCGTAGGTGTGGTAGCCGGTGTAGCCGGCCGGGAAGTCCTTGACGCGGGTACCCGGAGCGGCCGGACGGGCCGTCGGCAGGTCGGGCAACTGCCGTACCTGATAACCGAGTTGTCGCAGGGTGCCGGCCTGGGTCCGGTCGGCCGTGATGACGACCGACCGGGCGTGCACCTCGTCGATGCTGACACCGGTCGCCGCGAGCGCGGTACGGGCCGCCGGTGTGGCCGGCCCGGTCACCTCGTACTGATGGGGCTGCCGGTCGGGGTTGGTCCGGTCCGCGCCACCCGGCGCCGTGGCACCGGCGGCGGCCCCGGCCGGAGAGTCCAGGGCCTGCGCGGCGGTGATCGGGGCGGCGAGCGCGAGGGAGAGCAGCGCGGCGAGGACGGTCGACCGTCCGCCGCGTATCCGTGGTCGCATGCGGTCTCCTGTGGGGTGTGAGGCGAAGCGACGCCGCCAGTGTTTTGGGGTTGGCATGGGCGGGTCAAGGTGCGGGACGGCCAGATGTGGCGGGGGTGGAAGGGCCCGGGGCGGCTGCGATGTCCGTCAACTTCCCATCGATTTCGGCGGATTGGTTGCCCCGGTGGGGTGTGGCGCTGACAATGCGCACGACAAAACCGAGGGTTCGTGCGGGCTCTCGGTGACAGAGCTGAGAGGACCCCCACATGAACAGACCTCTCGTCGGCACCCTGGCCACGGCCGTGCTGGGAGCCGCAGCCCTGGTGGGCACCGTCCCAACGGCGCAGGCCGCGCCCGAGCGGGCGGCGTCGCACCACGGGCAGTACAGGACCAAGGCGGTGAACTTCGCCGGCACCGTGGCGCTGAGCAACTGCTCCGGCTCGGTGGTGCGGATGCCCACCTCGCAGGCGAACGACCCGGCCCTGGTGATGTCCAACGGCCACTGTCTGGAAAGTGGTATGCCCGGCCCGGGCGAGGTGATCGTCGACCAGCCGTCCCGCCGCAGCTTCACCCTTCTCGACAAGTCGGCGCGCGGCGTGGGCACGATCAGGGCCACCAAGGTCGCCTACGCGACGATGACCGACACCGACGTCACGATCTACCAGACCGGCTCCACATACGCCCAGATCGAGCAGAAGTACGGGATCAAGCCGCTGGAACTCGCCACCGAGCACCCGGCCAAGGGTGCCGGGATCAGTGTGGTCTCCGGATACTGGAAGAAGATCTACACCTGCAGCATCGACGGGTTCGTGCCCACCCTCAAGGAGGGCGACTGGACCTGGAAGGACTCGGTCCGTTACACCCCCGAGTGCAAGACCATAGGCGGCACGTCCGGTTCGCCGGTGGTCGACACCACGACGGGCAAGGTCGCGGCGATCAACAACACGGGCAATGAGGACGGCGAGAAGTGCACCGTCAACAACCCGTGCGAGGTCGACGAGAACGGCAACGTCACGGTGCACCAGGGCACCAACTACGCCGAGGAGACCTACGGGATCCCGAAGTGCTTCGGCGCCGGGAACAAGCTGGACCTGAGCGCGGCGGGCTGTGCGTTGCCGAAGCCGGCGGGCGTGCGGAGGTGATCTGCCGCAGGCGCTGACGGAACGGAGCGGAGCCAGGTCCCGTGCACGGTGTGCGCGGGACCTGGCAGCACTTTCCGGCGGCCCTCCCTACGGGAGGCCGTGGACGTGGGCGCCCACCTGGTGGGCGAACTCGTTGCCGCTGGCGGCGTCCCAGTTGGTCGACCAGGTCATCGCGCCGCGCAGCCCCGGGTACTGCTTCGACGGCTTGAACGAGCCGCAGCCCGTGCCCTTGGTCAGGCAGTCGAGTGCGTCGTTGACGACGGACGGGGCGACGTGGCCGCTGCCGGCCGCGCGGTCGGACGCCGGGACGCCGATGCCGACCTGCGACGGGTCCAGGCCGTTCTCGAGCTGGATGCAGGCGAGCGAGGTCAGGAAGTCCACCGAGCCCTGGGCGTACACCTTGCCGTCACAGCCGTTCATGGAACCGCTGTTGTAGTACTGCATGTTGACGGCGGTCAGGAAGTCCTTGATGCCGAGCGCCGTCTTGAAGTACTCGTTCTGGGGTGACTGCATGTCGACGGTCTGCGGGGCCATGGTCACCACGACGTCGCCGTGCACGGCGTGCACGGCCTTCAGGGCCTGGGTCATGTACGTCGCGTTGAGGCCGTTCTCCAGGTCGATGTCGACGCCGTCGAAGCCGTACTCGTCCATGAGCGTGTCGACCGAGTCGGCGAAGTTCTTGGCGGAGGCGTCGTCGTTGACCGAGATCGCCCCCTTCTCGCCGCCGACCGAGATGATCACGGACTTGCCGGCCGCCTGCTTGGCCTTGATGTCCGCCTTGAAGTCGTCCACGGAGCCGTAGCCGACGGCCGGGTCGAGGTGGAAGGTGATGGCCCCGGGCCGGTCGGTGGCGTCGGCGAACGACACCGCGATGATGTCGTAGGCGTCGTCGACGTCCTTGAGTTTCTGCACCGTGGCGCCGTTGTTGAAGTTCTGCCAGTAGCCGGTGAGGGCGTGGGCCGGGACGGCGGCGGGGTGCGCCGCAAAGCGGGCGGCCGGGGCGGCGGCCGGGTGCTCCTCCATGGCCTGGGCCGTGCCGGCGGCGACGAGGCCGCCCGAGGTCAGCACCGCGGCGGCCAGCCCGGCGAGCAGCCTCCTCCTGACCTTGCGTACGTCCGGACCTGACCGGGCGCCAACGAACCCTGGCCGGGTGCCGCGAGAGCCTGACCGGGCGCGAACCGCATCTGATCGTGCGCGAACCACGACTGCCTCCGTGGGGGGAGTGGGGGAAGTGAGACGGGTGGTACGGATGCGCGCTCAGGGGCCCCTGTGTGTGCGTGCCGTACAACGTGGTCCAGACCAATGCTCCTGTCAAGGGCCGTGCCGGAAACGGGAGTTGCCGTTCTCGCCGTTCGAGTCCGTATGCGGGGTTTGCCGCCGGCCGGTGGTCATCGCGAAGGTCATCGGGTGGGTCATGGCGGCGGTGGTCACTTCGACCGTCGCGATGGTCAAGACGAGTAGCCCAGAACGTGTTCTCCGGGACGTATCTCTGTGGATAAAGTGCTGAGCGTATGGCGCCGATGGCGCAGAGCTGTGCCGATCCGCGGTCCCGGGACCCCCGGCGGCCGGAGGGAGTGGGGGAGCGACGTGCCGACCGCGATTGCAGTCACCAGCCCTGACCTCACGCTGCCGTCCCCCCTGCTCTCCACTTCGTTCGAGCAGGGTGGGGGTGCCCCCGGCGGTAGCTGGGGGAGTGCCCCCACCAACCGGCAGGTACCCGCTGCCGTCGTCCTGCCCGCCCCGCACCTGACGCCCCTGGACGACGCCCTGACGGAGACCAGCGCGGTGCTGGAACACCACGGCCATCTGGTCGTGCTGTACTCCTCCGCCTGCCCGCCCGAGCACATCCGGCGGCTGCACACCCTCCGCGCCGTCCTGGAGAGCGACCGGATCGCCATCGTCCCGGTGTCCCTGCCGCCGCTGGGCGTCGCCCTGCTGGCCCGTCAGCTGCGGCAGTTGTCCCTGTACGACTTCAGCCCCGGTGTCCTGGCCAGCGCGGCCCGGCTGCTGAGCCATTACATCCATGCCGGTGCCCTGCTGGGCAGTGTCACCGGGCTGGACCACATCGAGGTCGATCTGCGCGCCCATGTGAAGTCCTGGTTGCCGGGCGCCCACTTCGCCGTCCTGGCCCACCCCGCACCGCAGTTGGTGCACCTGGACCGGCACGCCACCGAGGCCGGACTGCGGCCGCCCGGATTCGCCACCGAACTCGCCGTGGCCCGCGGGCAGCTCACCGCGGACTGGGTCACCGGCACCCTCGCCCCGGCCTGGCAGGTGCAGGGGGCGTACGAGGTGCGGCTGCCCGCCGAGTCCGCACGCTGGTGGGGCACCCAGAAGCTGATCGAATTCGCCGCGGGCATCCCGGACCCGGCGGTCCTGTGCCAACTGGTCGCGTCGGTACGGCGCGAGGAGTGCGGCTGGTGCGGGCTGGAAGTGCTGGGCGACCGGTGCGCGTTCTGCACGGCACCGCTGGCCAGGGACCGGGCGGCGCGAGGCGGCGGCCCCGCCGGGCGCGGCCCCGCGGCCATAGCCGGGCCGGGAGCGGAGACCGGCGCCGGGACGGCGAACGCCCCGCACCCGGCGGCGGACCAGCTCCCGGCCCCGGGCCCCGGCCCGCAGTCGCTCCCGGCCCCCGGCCCGGCCGGCGAGTCGCCCGCGGCCCCGGGACCCGCGGCGGAGGCGCCCGCGGAGCCGGCCCCCGCCGCCGACCCTTCCCGCGCCCCGTCCGCCCCGCCGTCCACCACGCCGCCTTCCGGCCCGGCACCGCAGTCCGGTCCGCCGCCGTCCGTGCCCTGGGCCGAGCGGGGACTGGCACCGGTGGCGCCGTCGGGCGTGCCCGGCGGGCCGGGGGTGACGGACGGATACGGTGGTCCGCCCGCCGGTTGGCGCGCGCCGGGGCAGGTGGACGTCCGCGGGCCGGAGCTCCCGAACGGCGTCCCCGGGGCGGGAGTTCCGGGGAACCCCTACGGGTCCGGCCGCCCCGTCCCGGGCAATCCGTACGCGACCGACGTCCCGCGCTCCGCCCCCGGCCGCCGGTACCTCCCCGGCCACCCCGACTTCGCCGGTGAACCGGACACACCGAACGTTCCCGGAACCCCCGGTGCCCCACGGACGGTGGCCCGCGCCCGCTGACACCGGCCGATCCGGCAACCCTCGAACCGCCCACCGAACCGCCCCGCCGACCCGACCGTCCCGTCCTCGTCCCCGCCCCCTTCCCGCCCCACCCCCGTCCCGATCGAGGTCCCTCCCCCATGAACTCACGCCAGCGCCGCGGAGTGATCCTGCTGCTCCTGTCGGTTCTCTGTGCGGTCGGCGCGTTCGTCGGCGTGCTGTCGGTGATCAGGAACGTCGAGTCCAAGGTCGGTCCCGAGAAGACCGCGTACCGGTTGAAGACGGACGTCGCGGCCTATAAAGCGCTGGATCCGGGGCAGTTCGAGAAGGTGAAGATGCCGCAGCGCTGGCTGCCGCCCACCGCCGTGACCGATCTGGACCAGGTCAGCGGCAAGATCGCGGTGACCCCGCTGAAGAAGGGGTCGCTGCTCCAGGACGACATGATCGTCGAGCGGCCGGCGCTGAAGGCCGGGCAGCAGGAGATCGCCATCATGATCGACGCCGCGACCGGCGTGGCCGGCAAGATCAACCCCGGCGCCCGGGTGAACATCTACGCCACCTTCGAGGGCAAGCGCCCCGAGGACAAGCCGGTCTCCAAGGTGATCGTGTCCGCCGCCCAGGTCATCGACGTCGGCAAGCTGACGCCCCTGGAGGCCAAGGACCCCGGCGACACGAACGCGGCCAACCGGCAGGCCGGCGAGGCCGTGCCGATCACCTTCGCGCTCAACACCCAGGACGCCCAGCGGGTCGCGTACGCCGAGTCGTTCGCCTCCCACGTACGGCTGGCGCTGCTCGCGCCCGGCAGCGAGGCCACCATCCCGCCGAGCCAGCGCACCTACACCCTCGACGGCGACAAGTGACCCGGAGGCCCAGGTGACCATCCGCATCCTCCCGGCGATCGGCGACCCGGACGCCGCCCGCGCGGTGACCTCGCTGCTCAACCAGCTGCCGGACGCCGAACCGGCGCCCGTGGTCGCCGACGGCACCGCACTGCTCGACGCCCTGGCCGGGGCCGCGGCGCAGCCCGCCGTGGACACCGGCCCGGGCCCCGCCGTCGAGGCGCTGCCCGAGGTCGTCCTGGTCCATGAGCGGATCGGGCCGGCACCGGCGCTGGAGCTGATCCGCGAGATCGCGCTCCGCTTCCCCGCCGTCGGCGTCGTACTGATCACCACCGACGCCGGGCCCGCGCTGTTCTCCGCGGCGATGGACGCCGGCGCCCGGGGCGTCGTCGGACTGCCGCTGGGCTACGACGAGTTGGCCGCCCGGGTGCAGGCCGCCGCCCAGTGGGCCGCCGGCGTACGGGTGCACCTGGGGGGAAACCCGGAGGCCCGGCCCGGACCGGCCGGCCGGCTGGTGACCGTGACCGGCGCCAAGGGCGGCGTCGGCACCACCGTCGCCGCCGTCCAGCTCGCGCTGGCCGCCCGGGCCGCGGGCCGCAGCGTCGCGCTGGTGGACCTCGACCTGCAGTCCGGGGACGTCGCCTCCTACCTGGACGTCCAGTTCCGCCGCTCGGTCGTCGACCTGGCCGGCATCCAGGACCTGTCAGTACGGGTCCTCCAGGACGCGGTGCACGACCACCACACCGGCCTGGCGCTGCTGCTGGCGCCGGAGGAGGGCGAGCGCGGCGAGGAGGTCGACGACCGGGCCGCCCGGCAGATCCTCGGCGCGCTGCGCTCCCGCTACGAGGTCGTGGTGGTCGACTGCGGCTCCCAGATGCAGTCGGCGAACGCCGCGGCCGTCGAACTCGCCGACGTCGCCCTGCTGGTGACCACCCCGGACGTGGTCGCCGTACGGGCCGCCAAGCGGCAGGTGCGGCTGTGGGACCGGCTGCAGATCCGCAAGGCCGAGGACACCACCACGGTCGTCAACCGGCTCACCCGCAGCACCGAGATCCAGCCGCCGGTGGTCGCCAAGGCCACCGGCACCCGCACGGCCCGGGCGCACGTCCCGGCGGCGTACAAGGAACTCCAGCCGTGTGTGGACGCCGGCCGGATACAGGACCTGGACGCCCGGTCGACGGTCAAGCAGGCGCTCTGGGCGCTCGCCGGTGAGCTGGGGCTGGTCGAGTCACCGGCCGCGCGGCAGGGCCGGGGCAGCCACCGGGCGCGTCCGTCGCTGACGGGGCGCAAGCGCAAGGCGCTCACCACGGGGGCGGCTTCCGGTTCCGGGACGGGTCCGGGCGCGGCCTCCGGGGCCGCGTCGGGGTCGGTACCGGGGTCGGGCGCCGGACGGTTCGGCGTCCGGCGGGGGCAGGCGACGGCGGCCGGCGGGCCCGGGCCGTTCGACCCGGCCGGCCCGTACGAGGAGGGCTGAGCGGTGCGGCGCCCACTGGGCGGCGACGACCGCGGACAGGTCTCCGTGGAGTTCCTGGGACTGCTGCCGCTGATCCTGCTGGTCCTGGTGCTGCTCTGGCAGTTCGTGCTGGTCGGGTACAGCTACTCGCTCGCCGCGCACGCCGCCGACCGGGGCGCGCGGGCGGCCACCGCCACCCGGGACGGCGGCGCCGGCGCCTGCCGTACCGCCGCCGTGGACCAGCTGCCGCCCGCCTGGCAGGGGGGTTCCTCGGCCTCCTGCACCACCGAGGCCGGCCTGTGGAAGGCCACCGTCCGGATCAGCGTCCCGGTGCTCTTCCCCGGCCTGGCCAGCTTCCCGGGGCACCTCACCGGCTCGGCCGGCGCCGCGAAGGAGGACAGCCGATGAGGACGGTTCGCCGCTCCGGAACCGTGCCCCGTCGTCGTGCCGCCGGGGCCCCCGGAGGGCTCCGCGGTCCCGCCCCAAGGCTCCGCCACGGCCGCGACCGAGGCCAGGCCTCCATCGAGTTCCTCGGCTTCCTGCCGATCCTCCTGGTCGTCGCGCTGGCCGTGGTCCAGCTCGGCCTGGCGGCCTACACCGTCCAGCAGGCCGGCACCGGCGCGCGCGCCGCGGCCCGTACCGCCTCGATGGACCGGGCCGACCGGGAGACCGATCCGCGGTCCGCCGGCCGGGCCGCGATGAGCGGCTGGGTCGCGGACCGCGCGACCATCTCCGTCAGCGAGGGCGGCGACGCGGTCAGCGCGACCGCACGCGTCACCATCCCCTCGATCATCCCCGGCGTCGACGACTTCGGCTCCGCCAGCCGCAGCGCCACCATGCCCCGCCCCGCCGACCCGCAGGGCGCGGCAGCAGCGAGCCCGTACGAAGGAGCACCCCCGCGATGAGTCTGAAAGCCCGGATCGTCGCGCCCGAGCCGGCCGGTGAGCCGCGCCACGACAGTCACCTGGTCGCCACCTACCGCGCCAAGCTGCTGGAGGAGATCGACCTCGCCGAGATGTCCTCGCTGGCCGCGGCCGAGCGCCGGTCCCGGCTGGAGCGCGTCCTCGGCCACATCATCAGCCGCGAGGGCCCGGTGCTCTCCACCGCCGAACGGGCCCAGCTGATCCGCCGGGTGGTCGACGAGGCGCTGGGCCTGGGCGTGCTGGAACCGCTGCTGGAAGACGCCTCGATCACCGAGATCATGGTCAACGGGCCCGACCAGGTCTATGTCGAACGCGCAGGCCGGGTCGAGCTCGTCCCGGTCCGCTTCGCCTCGCACGAACAGCTGATGCAGACCATCGAGCGGATCGTCTCCACCGTCAACCGCCGCGTCGACGAGTCCAATCCGATGGTCGACGCCCGCCTCCCCTCCGGGGAGCGCGTCAACGTCATCATCCCGCCGCTCGCCCTGAACGGCGCCACGCTCACCATCCGCCGCTTCCCGCGCGCCTACACCCTCGCCGAACTCATCGGCCGGGGCACGCTCGACGAGCAGATGCTGATGCTGCTGGCAGGGCTGGTGCGCGCCAAGTTCAACGTGGTGGTCTCCGGTGCCACCGGCGCCGGCAAGACCACCCTGCTCAACGCCCTCTCCGGCCTCATCCCGGAGGGCGAGCGGATCATCACCGTCGAGGACGCCGCCGAACTCCAGCTCCAGCAGACCCACGTCATCCGGCTGGAGGCCCGGCCGCCCAACGTGGAGGGCAAGGGCCGGATCACCATCCGCGACCTCGTACGCAACTCCCTGCGCATGCGCCCCGACCGCATCATCGTCGGCGAGGTGCGCGGCGGGGAGACCCTCGACATGCTCCAGGCGATGTCCACCGGCCACGACGGCTCGCTCGCCACCGTGCACGCCAACAGCGCCGAGGACGCCCTGATGCGGCTGCAGACGCTGGCCTCCATGTCGGACGTGAAGATCCCCTTCGAGGCGCTGCGGGACCAGATCAACAGCGCCGTCGACTGCATCGTCCAGCTCACCCGGCACGCCGACGGCTCCCGCCGGATCAGCGAGATCGCCATCCTCGACTCGCGCGGCCACGAGGACTACCGGATCGCGACGGTCTGCCGGTTCGACGCCGAACCCATGGGCGCCGACCGGATCGTGCACGGCCGCTTCCGCTACTTCCCGCTGCCCCGACGGGTGGCCGAGCGCCTCTTCATGGCGAGCGAACCCACCCCGCCCGCCTTCGGCGTGGCGGCCACCGACGACCAACTCGCCACCCGGAAGGCCACCTCATGACCGGCTGGGCCCTGACCACCGCCGCCGGGGGGCCGATCACGTCCTCCACGAGCCCCCTCGTCCAGCTCACCATCGGGGCCGCGCTGCTGTGCGCGGTGCTCGCCGTCGCCGGCGTCCGCAGCTACGCGGCCGGGCGGGCCCAGCGCCAGGCCGTCGTCGACCGCCTCGCCGACGAGCACGGGCTGCCGGCGACCGGGAAACGCCGCCGCTTCCCGTCCGTGGACCGGGCCCTGCGCGGCACCCGCTTCGGCCGCCGCCTGGAACTCCGGCTGGCCGCCACCGGCCTGGACGTCACCCCGGGCGAGTTCTTCGTCGGCATGCTCGTCGCGGTCGTGGCCCTCTGGCTGGTCGCGCATGCCGTCCTGGCCCCCTTCTTCGGGCCGATCGCCGCGCTGGTCGCGATCTGGGCGGCCTTCGCGTTCCTCAACTGGCAGCGCCAGAAACGCATCGAGAGGTTCATCAACCAGCTCCCCGAACTCTCCCGGATCCTGGCCAACGCCACCCAGGCCGGGCTGGCGCTGCGCACGGCCCTGGGGATGGCGGCCGAGGAACTGGAGGCCCCGGCCGGCGAGGAACTGGCCAAGGTGGCGGCCAAGCTCGCCGTCGGCCACTCCATCGACGAGGCCCTCGGTGAACTCGCCGAACGCCTGCCCTCCCGCGAACTGGTCGTCCTCGTCACCACCCTCGTCCTCTCGAACCGCGCCGGCGGCACCGTCGTCGGCTCGCTGCGCAACCTCACCACGACACTGGAGGAGCGCAAGGAGACCCGTCGCGAGGTCCGCACCCAGCTCTCCCAGGTCACCGTCACCGCCTACGTCGTCCCGCTCCTCGGCGTCGGCACCCTGCTGCTGATGAACCGCATCGCCCCCGGTGCCATCGACCGCATGACGTCCTCCTTCCTCGGCCAGCTCGCGGTCGTGGTCGCCTTCGTCCTCTACGGGCTGGGCTTCTTCTTCATCCGCCGGCTGTCCAAGATCGACGTCTGAGGGACCGGGAGGGGAAACAGGATGGGAATCGGAATTCTGCTGGCCGCGGCCTTCGCCCTCTCGGTCGTCGGCATCGCGTGCGGGGTCGCCCTGTACCGCCGCGAGGCCCGGCTGCCGCCCGACCTGGCGCTGTCCCTGGAGGTCGGTGCGACCCGGACGACGGCCGTCGGCTCGGCCGTGGACCGCCTCGGCATGCGCTACGCCCCGCTCGTGCTGCGCCTGATGGGCGAGAAGCGCACCGCCCGCATCCGCCGCCGGATCGACCTGGCAGGCAACCCCGGCGGCCTCACCGTCGACCGCTACGCCGCTCGCCGGGCGGTCTACGGCGCCCTCGGCTTCATCGGCGCGCTGGTGATGTTCCTGCGCGGTCAGCCGGTTCTCGGCGTCCTGATGGTGCTCTTCGGCCTCTTCTGGAACGAGGTCGGCATCTGGGCCGCGATCCGCCAGCGCAAGGACACGATCGAGCGGACCCTGCCGGACTTCCTGGACGTGCTCGCGGTCGTCGTCAGCGCCGGGCTGAGTTTCCGCCAGGCACTCGACCGGGTCGCGGACAAATACGAAGGCCCGTGGGCCGATGAACTCCGGATCACCCTGCGGCAGATGGACATGGGCGTCAGCCGTCGTGCCGCCTTCGAGGAACTGCGCAAACGCAACGACTCCGAACAGGTCGCCCAGTTCGTCACCGCCCTCCAGCAGGGCGAGGAACTCGGCTCGCCCATCGTCGACACCCTGATCCAGATCGCCAACGACATGCGCCGGACCGACGCCCAGAACGCCCGCCGCCGCGCCGCCCGGGCCGTCCCCAAGGCCACCATGGTCGTCACCACGTTCATGGTGCCGGCGACGATGATCCTGCTCATCGCGGGTTTCTTCCTCGGCTCGGGCACCAATTTCGGCTCGCTGATGGGGGATTGAGGCGGCGCCCGCGCGACGCCGTGGCGACGGACGGTCCGGGCGTACGGCGGTCGGCGCAATGCCGTGCCGGGTCCGGCCGGATGCATGCGGTGCACGACCCGCTTTCCCGTCAACGCCTTCGCAACAGCAACGAGTTGTGTCACAGTGGGTGGACCGGCGGTCACCGCCGCGCTCGGGCGCGGGGAGGCCGGCCGGTCCGCATGGGCATCGGCGCCGGGACGCGGTCCGGAGGGGGAGCGGGGGTGGACGAGGTGCATGAGCGTGGCCGAAAGGCGCCGTTGTATCTTCCGCCCGTGTCCCCGAAAGAGGATTGGGTACGGAATCCCTGTCCGGGGAACACCGTTCCGGCGTACTTTTCTGGTGTCATGAGCGCGGCCGACCGCGCCGACACCACGGGGGCAGACCAGCCGGACCAGAGCGGTGCGGCCGCCCATGGAGGGGAAGACGATGGCGAAGCGGTTTTTGGGGAACGACCGGGGACAGACCTCGATCGAGTACCTCGGCATCATCGCGGTGGTCGTGGCGATCGTCCTGGTCCTGTCGACCACGGACTTCGGCAGCCAGATCGCCAATGCCATCGCCAACAAGATCTCCGACGTCGTCGGCATCTAGGGCCCCGGGCCGCCACCGCCATGACGGTCGCCGAACCGCGCCGCGGCGCGCGTGACGCCGGGCAGGCCTTCCCGCTCTACCTCGTGGCGGTCGCGGGCCTGCTCTTCCTCGCGCTCGCCTTCTTCGCCGTGGGGCAGGCGGCGGCCACCCGCAACGGCGCCCAGACCGCCGCCGACGCCGCCGCGCTCGCCGCCGGGCAGAAGTACCGCGACCTGCTGGCCAAGGGCGTGCTCGACGGCGTCCGCGACGGCAGTTACGAGACCGACAAGGCCGCCTGGGAGGACCTGCTGAACGGGCGCGGTGCCCCCTCCCCGGCGGCCTGCGAGAGCGCGGACTGGTTCGCCGGACGCAACGACGCCGAGGTCTCCGGCTGCGTCCCGGACTCCTGGCCGACCTCGTTCGCGGTCACCGTCAGGACCCGGAACACCGTGGGGGCTTCGGTCATCCCCGGTACCGCGGGCAAGCACGCGTCGGCCGAGGCGACCTCGGTGGTCGGCCCGCGCTGCGCCCCCGCACCCGCCGGCGGCGACGCCGGCGGCAAGGACGGCAAGGACGGCAAGGGTGACGGCCGCGGCAAGGGCGGCAAGGACGGCGGAGCGGGCAAGGGCGGCGGCAAGGACGACCCCGGGCCCGCCCCCGTCACGATCACCTGCGACGGCAAGGAATGGACCCTCGACGCCGGCGACCCGACGCACCTCCCCGACGCCTCCGACCTCTTCTCCGTACGGCTGGCCCACTGACCGCCCAAGACCACCACACCGACCCGCACCGGGCACCCGACGATCGAAGGAATCGCATCCATGAGCATTCGGCGCACCACGAAGGCCGCCAGGGGAGCGGTCGCCATGGCGAGCGCTGTCGGCCTGGCTCTCGTCGTGTCCGGCTGCGGTGGCGGCGGGGACGGCGGTGCGCGGACGGACGACAAGAAGCCGCCGGCCCGTAGCAGCACGCCCAAGGACGGCGGCCCCGGCACCCCGGCGGCCGACTCCAGCAAGGTGATCGGCGAGATGAAGGGCGCGGACGGCATCGTGGTCACCCTGAACTCCGTGGTCCGCGACTCCGGCGGCTTCGTCACCGTCAACGGCACGGTCAGCAACCACGGCAGCCGCGCCTTCAACGCCATCGACTGGCGCTCCAACGAGACCGAGCTGCGGTCGCGTTCGTCCATCTCGGGCGCCACTCTGGTCGACAAGGCGGGCAAGAAGCGCTATCTGGTGCTGCGGGACACCAACGGCGAGTGCCTGTGCACGACGGGCCTGAGCGGGCTGATGCCGGGAGCGAGCCGCCCGATATTCGCGCAGTTCCCGGCGCCACCGGCCAAGGTGACCGAGGTCGACTTCCAGCTGCCGACCATGCCGCCGGCGACCGTGCAGATCACGGACTGAGCGGGCCGCCCGATGACCGTGAACCCCACGCCCCGTTCCCCCCGTTCGCACCGGATGCCCCGTGGCGCCGTCCCGGCCGTCGTCGCGCTGCTGCTGGCCGCCGCGCTGTCGGCGCCCCCCGCCCACGCCGATCCGCCGGGGGTGACCGAGGACTCCGGCCCACCCGTGCGTATCGACCCCCACGACCCCGATCTGCGGATGGTGCAGGGGGCCAAGCTGGCGCCGGCGAAGGTGCTGAACATCAAGTCGATCGTGGAGACCGACGACGGCTCGGAGCGGCGGCAGGACACCAACGACAACGTGACGTTCGCGCTGCAGGCCGAGGTGCTGTTCGGGAAGGACAGCGCCGAGCTGACCGGGGACGCGGTGTCCCGGATCGGCACCATCGCCGACGAGGTCAGGAAGCAGCGCGCCACCACCCTGCGGGTCTTCGGCTTCACCGACAACCTCGGCTCGGCGAGCCACGGCCTGGTGCTGTCCAAGAAGCGGGCCACCGCCGTCCAGGAGGAGCTGGCCAAGGACCTCGGCTCGGAGGTCGGCTTCCAGATCCGCGGCTACGGCGAGCAGTACCCGATCGCGGACAACAACACCGAGGAAGGCCGCAAGAAGAACCGCAGGGTCGAGGTCAGCTTCCCGCGGGCGGGTTCGTAGCCGGGGGCGGGAAGGGCGCCGGGGGCGGACAGCCGCCCGGCGGAGGGTAGGTGCCCGGGGGCGGGTACGGCGGCGGGAAGGACGGGGCGGGCTCCCGGGTGCGCAGGACCAGGGTGCCCGCGGCCTTGTCGTGCAGACACTGCCGGTACGGCCGGTCCCAGAGGCAGAACAGCGCGTCGACCTGGCTGAGCACCGGCACCGCCCACATCCCCAGGTGCGCGAGATGCCGCGCCAGGGCCGTCCCGTAGGCCAGCCGGCGGCCGTCGGCCACCCGGACGACGGTCAGACCGCAGATCAGCTTGCCCACCGTGCCCCCGCACAGGGCCGTCAGCAGCGGCGAGTAGAGGAACACCATCGCCACGGCCGTCAGGAGGGTCAGGTAGAAGGGCGAGTTGTCCGCCGAGCGGCCGAGGGTGACGGCCAGGCCGACGGCCGCCGATATGACCGACAGCGCGACGGCGGCGATCACCACGTCGATGACGACGGCGAGCAGCCGCCGGTCCGGGTCGGCGAGGACGGGAGGGCGTGCGTTCATCCGCGCATGTGATCACTCGGGGACCGGGGGACGGCAAGCCGCCCGAAGGGACCGGCCGGACAATATTGGACCGAGCGATTCAAATCGTGCTACGTTGATGCCATGGCGCGACCCAGGCAGTTCGACGAGGACCGGGCGCTCGACGCCGCGATGGAAGCGTTCTGGATCACCGGCTACGAGGCGACGTCCACCCAGGACCTCTGTGACGCCACCGGGCTGGGACGCAGCAGCATCTACAACACCTTCAAGAGCAAGCACGACCTGTTCGAACGGGCCCTGGCCCGTTACATGGAGCGCAGGAACGCCCAGACGTACGAGTTGCTGGAGAGCGAGTTGCCGGCCCGGCAGAAGATCCGCGCGCTGCTCCAGCGGACGATCGACGACGAGTGCGCGGCCGGTGCGGACGGCCGCGGCTGTCTGGTCGTCAACACCTGCATCGAGATCTCGGCCCACGACCCGTCGGTCGCGGCCACGCTGGAACGGGACTACGCCGCACGGCTGGCGGCGCTCCGGGCGGTGATCGAGTCGGGGCAGCGGGCCGGCGACCTCACCTCGCGGACGGGCGCCGGCACGCTCGCCCACCTCGTCATCGCCACGATCGGCGGGCTGCGGGTCTCGGCCCGGGCCGGGATCGGCCGCGCGGCGCTGGAGGGCGTGGCGGACGCGGCGATGAGCGCGTTCTGAGCAGACGGCCGGATCTCGGGGCGGTACGGGCCGGGAGCCCGGGCCGCCCCGCTCGCTACCGCGCCTGCCCGCCCCGTAGCGCCACCAGCACCACACCTCCCGCGGCCAGCGCGGCGACGGCGAGGCCGAAGGTGGTGGCGGCCGCCGGGAGGCCGATGGCGTCGCTGAGGTAGCCGTCGGCGACCGGGAGGGCGCCCGCCAGGAAGTAACCGCCCGCGTTCAGCGCGGCGTTGGCCTCCGCGCGGCGGCCGGCCGGGACCTCGCGGCTCAGCAGCGTCAGCCCGCCCAGCTGGCCCGCACCCTGGCCCGCCCCGGCCAGCAGCACCGCGACGACGAGCGGCGCCAGGGTGCCGGTGTGGACCGCGGTGACCAGCGCGAGCGTGCCGGTGACGGTGGCCGCGCCGGAAGCGAGCAGGACCGTACGGACCGCGAGACGGCGCAGCGCGAACTGCACGCCCGTGGCGGACAGGAACATCGCCAGCGCCAGCCCGCCCGCGAGCGCGCGGTCGGTCGTACCGAGCAGTCCGGCGAGCAGCGACGGCCCGAGCGACAGCACGAAGGCGGTGGCGCTGATGCCCGGCGCGAACGCGGCCAGCCCCAGGGCGAGATGGCGACGGTTGGCGCGCGGTACGCCGGGCAGCCGCACCCAGCCGCCCGGCGCGGCGCCGGCCGTCCCGCTCCGACCCGGCAGCGGCATCCGGACCACCGCCGCCAGCGCCGTGGCCAGCAGGACGCCCTCGACGACGAAGACGGTGACGGTCGGCGCGGGCGCGGTCTGTGACAGCACCCCGGCCAGTACGGGGCCGATCCCCGCGCCCAGCACCATGGCGGTGGAGGCCAGCAGCGGGCCGATCCGGCGGCCCGCGGCCAGGTCGGTGACCGCGGCCATCCCGGCCGAGACGGCGGCGCCGGTGGCCACGCCGGTCAGCAGCCGGGCGACGGCGAGCGCGGCCACCGAGGGCGCGGTGGCGTAGACGAGGCAGGCGACGAGGGCCAGCAGCAGCGCCGGGACCAGCACCGGCTTGCGCCCGAGCCGGTCCGAGGCGACGCCCGCCACCAGCAGCGCGCCCAGCAGACCGACCACGTACGCGGCGTAGATCAGCGTCAACGTGCCGGAGCTGAAGTCGAGTTGGCGCTGCCAGAGCGCGTACAACGGCATCGCCGCGTTCGACAGCACGAAGATCGCGACCACTGGCCAGGCGGCGAACCAGACCTCCCGTGCGGGCGGTACGGCGGTGGTCGCGGCCGGCGCCGGACTCGCGGTGGGCCTGGTTCCGGGCGCCGCGGTGGGTGTTGCGGGCATGGGTGTCCCCTCCTCATCGGCCTGTACGAGTTGAGTCGTACAGGCTGTACGAAGAGATTCGTACAGCCATGCCGCAGTACGATGCAAGTCGTACTGCGAAGTGGGCTGTGCCGGGCGGCGGAGCGGCCGCCCGCCAACTGCCGCCCGACCGCCCCGAACCGGAGGAGCGCCCCCATGTCGTCCACCCCACGTGCCTGGACCGAGCCGGCGCAGCGACCGGTGCCGGCCGGTGCGCCCGAACCGCTGCCGGAACCGGCGCGGGACGAACTGCGGCTGGAGGTCGTCATGGGCGCGCTGAGCGATCCGCTGCGGATGCACATCGTGCGCACGCTGCTGCTGGAGTCCGAGGAGTTCGACCACACCTGCGGCTGGTTCGGCCTGGACCGGCCCAAGTCCTCGCTCACCCACCACTTCCGCACGCTCCGGGAGGCCGGTCTGATCCGGCAGCGGCAGTACGGGCTGGAGCGGCGCAGCCACGTCCGGGTGGACGACCTCCAGGCGCGCTTCCCCGGACTGCTGGCGCTGGTGGCCGACTGGCAGCAGTGACCGCACCCGGCGGTACGGGGCTCAGCGCCCGACGGAAAGGGGCTCAGCGCCCGGCGGCCTCCGGCGCGGGCGTCGGCTCGACGCGCAGCCGCATTCCCGGGCGCAGGCCCCAGTCCGTCATCGCACCGGCCGCCGCCTCCAGGACGTGCCGGGCGCGCAGCCGCGGGCGGCCCAGCCGGCCCGGCGGCATGGTGCGCACCGCCAGCACCCGGAAGTCCCGGCCCAGATAGGCCACATCGATGGCGAACCGCATCCGGAAGGTGTGCACCCCGCTCGCCGGGGTCAGCAGCAGGGCCCCCTCGATGCCGTCGCGGCCCAGCAGACCGCGGGCCCGGGCACGGTACGAGGCCGCGATCTCCACCGGCACCGCACGCTCCGCGCCGTACAGCACCCCCGGTCCGTTCCTCCAACGCGCCATGCCCCGCGTTCTATCAGCTCCCGGCCTGCCCCGGGAGACGCCCCCATAGGGTCGGACCGTGTCAGTGATGCTGATGGTGCTCGCCGCCGCCTACGGGGCCGCGGCCGGGCTGCTCATACCGCGCCCCGCCCACCGGATGGCCGTCGGCCCCGAGGAGGAGTGGCGCGCGCAGTGCCCGGGGGGACACCCGATCACCGGCGCGGCGCGCGGCTGGCTGGGACCGGGGCGCTGCCCGGCCTGCGGGGCGTACGGGCCCGCCGGGGCGCCGACGGCCACGGTCACCGCGCTGGTCTGCGTGGCTCTGGCGGCGGCCACCGGGCCGCGGCCGGAACTCGTCGCCTGGCTGCTGGCGGCGCCGGCCGCGGTGCTGCTGGTGATCGTCGACTGGCGGGTGCGGCGGCTGCCGGACGTGCTGACGCTGCCGCTGGCCGCCGTCCTCGCGGCGGCACTGGGCCTCGCCGGCCGGTTCACCGGCGACACCGGCGCCTGGTGGCGGGCCCTCCTGGCCGGTCTCGTGCTCGCCGCCTGCTACCTGATCCTGCACCTCGTCAACCCGGCGGGACTCGGACTGGGTGACGTCAAGCTGGCGCTCGGACTGGGGGTCGCCCTTGGGTGGTACGGCTGGCGCACCCTGGTCACCGGCGGCGCGGCCGGGGTGCTGCTCGGCGGGCTCTACGCCGCCGGACTGCTGATCGTCAGGCGCGGCGCCCGGAAAACCGCCGTACCACTGGGGCCCTTCCTGATCGCCGGGGCGTTCTGCGGCCTGTTGCCGGCCGCACTGGCGGCCCGCTGACCCCCTCGCCGGGGCGCCGCCGGGCCCGTACGCCCGCGCGGGCGCAGGGGCGCACGGCCCGCCTTCCACCCCCGTCGCCGCGCCGGAGCCACGCCGCCGCGCGCGCCGGTGCACACAGCACCCCTTCCGCGGGGTTATGGTGGAAACCCCCCCTCGGGCCGGTCCGTATCCCCCCCACGGACCGGCCCGCTTTTCTTTGCGGCCCGCGAGCGGGTCGCGGACCGCCCTCGGAGATGGCCGGAAAGCAGTGCCTCCGGGCGGTGGCCCGCCGGCCGGGTCAGCCCCGGCGGGCCCAGATGTTCACGCCGTCCGTGGTCGTCGCGAACCGATCGATCTCGGCGAGCTCGGCGTCCGTGAGGGCCGGGGCGTCGAGGGCCGCGACATTGGCCTCCAGCTGGGTGACGCTGCTGGCGCCGATCAGCGCCGAGGTCATCCGCTCGTCGCGCAGCACCCATCGCAGGGCCAGCTGGGCCAGCGACTGCCCGCGCCGGCCGGCGATCTCGTTGAGGCCGCGCAGCCGGCGGACCACGTCCTCGGAGAGCAGGTTCGGGTCCAGGGACTTGCCCTGGGAGGCGCGCGAGCCCTCGGGAATGCCGTCGAGGTACTTGTCCGTGAGCAGGCCCTGGGCCAGCGGCGCGAAGGAGATGCAGCCCATGCCCTCGTCCTCGAGGGTGTCCAGCAGCAGGTCGTCCTCGGTCCAGCGGTTGATCATCGAGTACGACGGCTGGTGGATCAGCGGCCGTACGCCCATTTCGCGCAGTATGCGGGCGGCGTCCCGGGTCTGCTCGGCGTTGTAGGAGGAGATGCCGACGTAGAGCGCCTTGCCCTGGTGGACGGCGGAGGCCAGCGCGCCCATCGTCTCTTCCAGCGGGGTGTCCGGATCGAAGCGGTGCGAGTAGAAGATATCGACGTAATCGACACCCATCCGCTTCAGTGACGCATCCAACGACGAGAGGAGATATTTCCGCGAACCCCATTCGCCGTAGGGGCCCGGATGCATCAGATATCCGGCCTTCGTGGAGAGAATCATCTCGTCGCGGTAGCCGCGGAAGTCCTGCGCGAAGATCTTTCCGAAGTTCAGCTCGGCGGAGCCGGGCGGCGGGCCGTAGTTGTTGGCCAGATCGAAGTGGGTGACACCCAGGTCGAAGGCGCGTCGCAGGATGGCCCGCTGGGAGCTCAGGGTGCGGTCGTCCCCGAAGTTGTGCCACAGTCCAAGGGAGATAGCGGGGAGTTTGAGTCCGCTGCGCCCCGTTCGCCGGTACTTCATCGAGTCGTAGCGGGAATCCGCGGCGCGGTAGTCGGTGCCAGTCATGCTCATCTCCCTATCACGTACCTGTGACCTACCTGATGGGGCTGTCTCGACAGCCGAGAAGTAAAGTTGCCCACTTGAGGCGACGGGGCGACCGCCATTGGCACGGAGGGGCTGGACCACACATGCTGCGATCTTCCGGGATGCGCATCCCGTATCCGCCCGCACTGCGGAATCTGGTTTACCGGCTTTACGCGCGGCGGGTGGAGGGTCGCCTGGATCACACCCAGGTGCCCAAGCACATCGGCGTCATCCTCGACGGCAACCGGCGCTGGGCGCGGGCCGACGGGCGGACGACCGAGCAGGGCCACCAGGCCGGCGCGGCCAAGATCGGCGAGCTGCTCGGCTGGTGCGCGGAGACCGATGTGGAGGTCGTCACGCTCTGGCTGCTGTCGACGGACAACCTCGACCGGCCCGAGGGCGAGCTGAAGCCGCTGCTCGGCATCATCGAGAACACCGTGCGGGACCTGGCCGCCGACGGCCGCTGGCGGGTGCACCACGTCGGGAACCGCGACCTGCTGCCCGAGGCCACCCAGACGGTCCTCAAGGAGGCCGAGGCGGCCACCCTCGACAACAAGGGCATCCTGGTCAACGTCGCGGTCGGCTACGGCGGCCGGCAGGAGATCGCGGACGCGGTGCGCTCGCTGCTGCTGGAACACGCCGAGCGCGGCACCTCCTTCGAGGAACTGGCCGAGATCGTCGACATCGACCGGATCGCGGAGCACCTCTACACCCGCGGCCAGCCCGACCCGGACCTGGTGATCCGGACCAGCGGCGAACAACGGCTGTCGGGCTTCATGCTGTGGCAGAGCGCCCATTCGGAGTACTACTTCTGCGAGGTCTTCTGGCCGGCGTTCCGGAAGGTCGACTTCCTGCGTGCGCTGCGCGACTACGCGGCCCGGCACCGCCGCTACGGGTTCTAGCAGGCCGCACCCTCCTCGCGGCGAAGCCCCCGCCGGCCCCGAACGGGCCCCGGCGGGGGCTTTTCTGACGTCGTCTTCGCCGGGAACCACCCGGTCGGCCCCTCTTGCGCCGCCCGCGCCGGCCGGCCCCGGCAAAGCGATCACGCGTAACCCAAGGTTCATCGACCGTGCGTCATATGCCGTGGCATGGCGACGGGGGTTCGAGGGAATATCCCATCCAGGTCGGCGTCCGGAACAAGCCATCGGGCGCCGCATCTCAGCGGACGGCATGGGGCCGTCCGCCCGGGAGGCCCTTTGCACATCACGGAGATCCGTGCGCACCGCACGGGCGACGCGAGGGGCCGGCGCTCGGCCCGCGCATCGTGGCCTGAGCCCGGTCCGGTCATGAGATGGCCGGGGGTCCCGAGGACGCTGCCCAGCAGCCGCTGGGCGCACCACGTCCCCGGGAGCACATCGCCCCGCGACGCCGTCGCACCCCAACCTCATCCGAGGGGGTTCGTCCACCCGTGGTGAACAGCAAGCAGCGCCGTGACAACGACCGGCGCACTTATGTCCTCGACACCAGTGTGCTGCTGGCGGATCCAGGCGCCATGGCCCGCTTCGACGAGCACGAGGTCGTGCTGCCGGTCGTGGTGGTCACGGAACTGGAGGCCAAACGGCACCATCCCGAGCTCGGCTACTTCGCCCGGCAGGCGCTGCGCCGGCTGGACGAGTACCGGGTGCAGCACGGGCGGCTGGACGCGCCCATCCCCATCGGAGAGCTCGGCGGGACGCTCCGGGTCGAACTGAACCACTCCGACCCCGGCATCCTGCCCCCGGGCTTCATCAACGGGCACAGCCGGCTGGGTGACAACGACTCGCGGATCCTCGCCGTCGCGCGCAACCTCCAGGCCGAGGGGTTCGACGTCACGGTCGTCTCCAAGGACCTGCCGATGCGCATCAAGGCGTCCTCGGTGGGCCTGCTGGCCGAGGAGTACCGCGCCGAACTCGCCATCACCGAGTCCGGGTGGACCGGGATGGCCGAGGTGGCCGTCCCCGCCGAGCAGGTCGACGACCTGTTCTCCGCCGAGACCGTGCACGTACCGGAGGCGGCCGGGCTGCCGGTGCACACGGGTCTGGTACTGCAGTCCGAGCGCGGCAAGGCGCTCGGCCGGGTCACCGCGGACGGCACGGTCCGGCTGGTCCGGGGCGACCGGGAGGCGTTCGGCATCCACGGGCGCAGCGCCGAACAGCGGATCGCGCTGGACCTGCTGCTCGACCCGGACGTCGGCATCGTGTCGATGGGCGGGCGGGCCGGCACGGGCAAGTCGGCGCTGGCGCTGTGCGCGGGCCTGGAGGCGGTGCTGGAGCGCCGGCAGCACCGCAAGGTGATGGTGTTCCGTCCGCTGTACGCGGTCGGCGGGCAGGAGCTGGGCTATCTGCCGGGCAGCGAGGCGGAGAAGATGAGCCCCTGGGCGCAGGCCGTCTTCGACACGCTGTCCGCGGTGACCACCAAGGACGTCATCGAAGAGGTGGTGGGCCGCGGCATGTTGGAGGTGCTGCCGCTGACCCACATCCGCGGGCGGTCGCTGCACGACGCGTTCGTCATCGTGGACGAGGCCCAGTCCCTGGAGCGCAATGTCCTTTTGACGGTTCTGTCCCGTATCGGGGCCAACTCCCGGGTTGTGCTCACCCATGACGTCGCCCAGCGGGACAACCTCCGGGTCGGGCGTTACGACGGAGTGGTCGCGGTCGTCGAGAAGCTGAAAGGACATCCGCTTTTCGCCCATGTCACCCTGAACCGCTCGGAACGGTCGCCGATTGCGGCACTGGTGACCGAAATGCTGGAGGACGTCAGGATCTGACCCACCAGACCTGGACAACCGCTCGGATCGGGCCAGTTGTCCGGATCTGACCCGCTGTAAGGCGGTGCCGCCCGGCGAAGCGAAGGAGCTTAGCCGGGCGGCGTTCTGCTGCGCGCCGATATCCGAAAATACCCGGGGGTAAACGAGGTGTGAGCTTTCACACCCGGCCGGGAATTGATTCCCGGTGTGTCGTTCGGGCAGAGTCTGGGTCCTGTCAGGCCCCGCATACGGCATCCGCACCCCCAGCGGTGCAGAACAACCGAACTTCATAGTGAGTTGCCGTATGCCGCCCGAGCACCACGCGGACCCCGAGGGGGACGTACCGGGCCAGTGCCTCCCGTGACCAGCCGGTCCCGCCCGCTCAACAGGGCCCGGAACAAGGGGAGACCAGCGCCAGGGGCACGATTGCGTCCGCGAGGTCACCTAAGCGGGCGATGCTGGAAGGAAAACGTGTGAGCCGGATCTCGGTCCGGGGATTCGCCGTGGCATCCGCCACCGCGGTCACCACCGTCGGCGCCGTCGTCGGCGTCGCTGCAGGGCAGCCCGCCACGGTCAACGCCGAGGCCACCGCTGCCGACGCGACGACCATTGCCGACATCCCCGCAGGCGCTCAGGCCCAGGTGCAGACGGCTTCCCTGACGCAGCAGGCGGACGAGGCGTCCACCCAGGCGGACGCGACAGCCCTCAAGTCCGCACAGGAGGCCGCGCGCAAGGCTGCCGCGGAGACCGCGCAGAGCAAGAAGGACGCCGCGGACCAGCAGGCCAAGAAGGAAGCCGACGCGCGCAAGAAGAAGGAGCTGGCCGCGTCCCGCTCCTCCGCGCGCACCGACCTCGGCGACCTGGTCGGCAAGAGCTCGTACACCATCGCCGAGACGCAGGCCATCGCGCGTCAGATGATGGCCGGCGACCAGTTCCAGTGCTTCAGCAACATCGTGAGCCACGAGTCCGGCTGGAACTACCGCGCCACCAACGCCGGCTCGGGTGCCTACGGCCTCGTCCAGGCGCTGCCCGGCTCGAAGATGGCCTCCGCGGGCTCCGACTGGCAGACGAACCCGGCGACCCAGATCAAGTGGGGCCTGAACTACATGAACGACCGCTACGGCAGCCCCTGCGGCGCCTGGTCGTTCTGGCAGGCGAACAGCTGGTACTAGGCCCGTCCGGCCGCACACCGCGCCTCTCGAAACCCCCGAACGCACCGCGTCGGGGGTTTCGTGCGTCGCGCACGGGTAACGTCGTGCCCGTCAACGTGGCGCACGGGAGGGGAAGAGGAAGGCAGATGTCCAGATTGCCTCAGTGGGTCGGTGGCCTCGGCGCCGGTCTGACGCGGCTCTCGCAGCGGCTGGAGGAACAGCGCCGCCGCGCCGAGGCCGCCGCCGCAGCAGCCGAGGACGCGGACGAGCTGGGGCGTGCCGAGCGCTCGGCGTCGTCGGCGCTCGACGGTCCGGTGGCCGACGCGCCGGTGGCCACGCTCGCCGTGCCCCGCACGCAGCTGCCGGGGGCCGGGGACGGCGTACCGCATCCGGGCACGGGCGCGGAGGACGCGGCGCCGTCGGCCCCTTCGCGGGCACCGGACTCGGTGCCCGCGCCGCCCTCGTACGCGCCGGCCGTGGCGGCCCCGCCCGATCCGGTCGACGCCGTGCCGTGGGGCGTGCGGGTCGCCGCCGAGGCGGGCTGGCGGCTGCTGGTGCTGGCCGCCACGCTGTGGGTGCTGGCGCGGGTGATCACCACGATCCAGCTGGTCGTGCTGTCCTTCATCGCGGCGATGCTGATCACCGCGCTGCTCCAGCCGACGGTCGGCTGGCTGCGCCGGCGCGGGCTGCCGCGCGGGCCGGCCACCACGCTGACCTTCATCGGCGGCTTCGTGATCCTGGGCCTGGTCGGCTGGTTCGTGGTGTGGCAGGTCCAGGACAACATCGACTCGGTCTCCAGCCGCATCCAGGAGGGCATCAGCGAGCTCAAGGGCTGGCTGCTGAAGAGCCCGTTCCATGTGACCGAGAGTCAGATCAACAGCATCGCCAAGAACCTGCAGGACGCGATCGGCGCCAACACCGAGGCGATCACCTCGGTCGGCCTGGAGGGCGTCACCGTCGTCCTGGAGGTCCTCACGGGCATCCTGCTGGCCATGTTCACCACCCTGTTCCTGCTCTACGACGGGCGGCGGATCTGGGAGTGGGTGCTCAAGCTCGTCCCGGGCGCGGCCCGGGAGGGCGTGGCGGGCGCCGGGCCGCGGGCCTGGCGCACCCTGACTGCCTATGTGCGCGGCACGGTGATCGTGGCGCTCATCGACGCCATCTTCATCGGCATCGGGCTGTACTTCCTCAACGTGCCACTGGCCGTCCCGCTCGCCGTCTTCATCTTCCTGTTCGCCTTCATCCCGCTGGTCGGCGCGGTGGTCTCGGGCGCGCTGGCGTGCGTGGTCGCGCTGGTCACCCAGGGCGTGTTCACGGCGCTGATGGTGCTGGCGGTGGTGCTGGCCGTGCAGCAGATCGAGGGCCATGTGCTGCAGCCGTTCATCCTGGGCCGGGCGGTCCGGGTGCACCCGCTCGCGGTGATCCTCTCGGTCGCGGCCGGCGGGCTGATCGCCGGGATCGGCGGTGCGGTCGTCGCCGTGCCCCTGGTGGCGGTCACCAACACGGTCGTCGGGTATCTGCGCTCGTACTCCCGGGAGCAGGCGGTGCGGATGGCGGTGGCCCCGCGCGGCGCCACCGCCATCGGGGTGGCGCCGACCCCGCCGCCGGTCCGGCGGGCCCGGAGCGACGACGACGGTGACGGTGAACGGGAGTAGCACCCGGACAAAGACACGCAGAACCCCGCGGACGACGGAACGTCCGCGGGGTTCTGGCGTGTTTCGGGCGCCGTAGGGCTACCGGGTCACTCGGCGAGTGCGGCCTCGGCGTCCAGGGTGGCGCCGACGGCCTGCAGGACGGAAGCGATCTTGACCGCCTCCTGGATCGTCTCGCGCTCCACACCGGCCTTGCGCAGCACCTGCTCGTGCGAGTCCAGGCACATGCCGCAGCCGTTGATGGCCGAGACGGCCAGCGACCACAGCTCGAAGTCGACCTTGTCGACGCCCGGGTTGCCGATGACGTTCATCCGCAGGCCGGCGCGCAGGTTGCCGTACTCCGGGTCCGACAGCAGGTGCCGGGTCCGGTAGAAGACGTTGTTCATCGCCATGATGGCGGCGGCCGACTTGGCGGCGGTGTACGCCTCGGCGGAGAGGTTCGCCTTCGCCTCGGGCTCCAGCTCGCGCAGCACCTTCGGCGACCGGGAGGCGATCGCGCAGGCCAGGACCGTGCCCCACAGCTGCTGCTGCGGCAGGTCGCTGTTGCCGATCACCGAACCGAGGTTCAGCTTGAGGTCCTTGGCGTAGTCCGGGACCGCGGACTTCAGGTCATCGAGGGCCATGGGTCTCACTCACCAGCCAGCAGCGCGACCGGGTCCAGGGTGTCCTCGCCCTTGCTCCAGTTGCACGGGCACAGCTCGTCCGTCTGGAGGGCGTCGAGGACCCGCAGGACCTCCTTGGGGTTACGGCCGACGGAGCCGGCGGTCACCATCGTGAACTGGATCTCGTTGTTCTGGTCGACGATGAAGACGGCGCGCTGCGCGAAGCCGTCCTCGCCCTCGATGCCGAGGTCGCGCATGAGCTCGTGCTTCGAGTCGGCGAGCATCGGGAAGGGCAGGTCGGTCAGGTCCGGGTGGTCCTTGCGCCAGGCGTGGTGCACGAACTCGGAGTCGCCGGAGAAGCCGAGGACCTGCGCGTCACGGTCGGCGAACTCCTCGTTCAGCTTGCCGAACGCGGCGATCTCGGTCGGGCACACGAAGGTGAAGTCCTTGGGCCACGCGAAGACGATCTTCCACTTGCCCTCGTAGGTCTTGTGGTTGATCTGCTCGAACTCCTTGCCCTTCTCCAGCGAGACACAGGCAGTCAGGTCGAACTCGGGGAACTTGTCACCGACAGTGAGCACGCGCTCTCCTTGTT
Source organism: Streptomyces sp. NRRL S-337 (assembly GCF_000720175.1). Classification (GTDB taxonomy): domain Bacteria; phylum Actinomycetota; class Actinomycetes; order Streptomycetales; family Streptomycetaceae; genus Streptomyces; species Streptomyces siderophoricus. Next base: position 23,212 of record NZ_JOIX01000013.1, on the reverse strand, counting down.
GCGTAGAAAGTCCCTTTTGGGGCTTTCCTTGAGGCTTGGACGGAAGTCACAGTGCCACAGGACGCATTGATCAGGGAAATAGCTAGACTGGTTGATGTTGATCGGAGGTGGTTATCAGTGGCTTCACCAGCCAGCCAGGGCGGCCGGACCCGCCAGCCCAGCCTGGCCCAGCTGCGGGCGTTCGCAGCGGTGGCCGAGCATCTGCATTTCCGCGAGGCGGCGGCCGAGATCGGCATGAGCCAGCCCGCACTGTCCGGCGCGGTCTCCGCACTGGAGGAGGCCCTCGGGGTGCAGCTGCTGGAGCGTACGACGCGCAAGGTGCTGCTGTCGCCCGCGGGGGAACGGGTGGCGGCCCGGACCCGTACGGTCCTGGAGGCCGTCGGCGACCTGATGGAGGAGGCCGAGGCGGCCCGTGCGCCCTTCACCGGCGTCCTCCGGCTCGGCGTCATCCCGACCGTGGCGCCGTACCTCCTCCCGGCCGTGCTCCGCCTGGTCCACGACACCTACCCCGACCTGGACCTCCAGGTCCACGAGGAACAGACCGCGTCCCTGCTCGACGGCCTGGCGCACGGGCGCCTCGATCTGCTGCTGCTCGCCGTCCCCCTCGGCGTCCCCCAGGTCACCGAACTCCCGCTCTTCGACGAGGACTTCGTGCTCGTCGCGCCCAAGGACCACTGGCTCGGCGGCCGCGGCGACATCCCCCGCCAGGCGCTCCAGGAACTCGACCTGCTGCTGCTCGACGAGGGCCACTGTCTGCGCGACCAGGCCCTGGACATCTGCCGGGAGGCCGGCCGCGACGAGAACACCCCGGTCACGACGAGCGCGGCGGGCCTCTCCACCCTCGTCCAGCTCGTGGCCGGCGGCCTGGGCGTGACCCTCCTGCCGCGCACCGCCCTCCGCGTCGAGACCGGCCGCAACGACCAGCTCACCACCGGCTACTTCGCCGACCCGGCCCCGTCCCGCCGGATCGCCCTGGCCATGCGCACGGGAGCGGCCCGCCAGGAGGAGTTCGAGCAGTTCGCGGCGGCACTGCGGGAGGCGCTGCGGGGGCTGCCGGTGCGGATGGTGAAGGGGTGAGGGTCAGCTACGGCGGGCCGGCGGCCGGGCGTCGTCCAGCACCTGCCCCACATCCAGCACGACTTCGGCGCCGATCGACTCGGGCAGGGTGACTTTCTCCCCGGCCAGGTGAATGCGGTGCACGGAGTACCCGTCCGCCATGGGTTCGGTGAGTACGTGCAGGCGCTCATGCCTGCGGTCGACGATCACGTACACCGGGACCCGCGCGCCACCGTAGGCGGCCACCTTGGTGCGCAGGTCGTTCGCGTAGTTCCCGGACGTGACCTCAAGCACCATACGGAAGACCGCCGGGTCACAACACCCGTACTCGACGACGTGATCCTGGAAGTCGGCGTCCACCACGGAGAGGTCGGGAACGGCGAAATCGTCCGGGCCGCCCGGCAGCCACATGCCGAGACCTTCCAGTACCTCCGTCCGGCCGCCGTCCAGCCCCGCCGAGACGAAGGGACGCCGGAGGCGGGAGAGCCCCTTGGCGTGGGCAGGGTCAGGGGGTGGGGTCACGGTGAGGACGCCTCCGAGGATCTCGACGCGGTGGCCCGGGAGCTGCTTCATGAGCTGGTCGGCCTGTTCGAGGAGTGTCAGAGGCGCGCGGCCGTGCGCGTAGGGACCCTCGACAGCTGCTGCGGACATGCATGCCTCCCGTTGGCTTGTGCCGAGGCCATCATCGTAGGCAGAACCGGCCGTAAGCGTCCTGTACGACAGCGTTCACCCGTTCGAGGGCACCGCACCTCACTCCGTCCGCAGCCCCTCCGGTCGCATCATGCGCCACAGTGGCGGCAGGCTCAGGGCGGTGACGAAGAGGATGACGGCGGCGCCGGTGGTGGTCATGGCGAGGACGACCGGCCAGTCGACGGTGACGGCGCTGTCGATCATGGTGAGGAGCAGGGCGCCGAGGGAGAGTCCGCAGGCCAGGGCGAGGGCGAGGCCGAGGAGGACGGGGAGGGCGGTCTGCCAGAGGAGGGACCGGCCGAGGGTGGCGCGGCGGATGCCGTGGGCGTCGAGGGTGGAGAGCAGGCGGCGGCGCTCGTGGAGCTGCTCGACGGTGGTGATGATCAGGCCCGCGCCGATCAGCAACAGGGTGACCACGGCGCCCGCGAACAGGGCGTTGCGGACGCTGGAGTACTGGCCGTCGTGCGGATTGTCGACCGCGGACGACTCCTGCACGGCCGGGTCGAGCCGGGACGCGGTGGTGCGGATGTGCTCCACCGCGTCGGGGACGGAGCGGTCGAAGTCGACCCGGAGCTCCATGCTGGGGGCGTTGAGCCGGCTCGGGTCGAGCGCGGACGGGGTGACCAGCAGGTCGTAGAAGGACCCTTCGGGGCCGTGGCCGGGGGAGAGCAGCCGGGCGGTGCGGGCGGACCGGGGGATCGTCCAGGGGTGCGGGTCGAGCCGGTCGCCCCGCACGATCGGCGGGTTGAGGTCGAGCCGGGCCCCGGGTACCAGGGCGGGGTCGGGATCCGGGTTGTGGGAGGTGAGGAAGACCTCGCCGTCCCGGCAGGAGGGCAGCTGGGCGAGCCGGCGCAGTTCGGCGCAGCTGCCGATGGCCAAGGTGGAGGGGTGGGTGGCGGAGACGGGGGCGCGGTCGGTGGGGAGCGGGCCGGCGAGGCCGTCGATGGTCCCGCGGGCGTCCGTCACACCGGGGGTGGCGCGCAGCGCGGTGAGCGCCCGCTGGGCCCTGGGCCAGTCCTTCGCGTTGCCCCACAGGCCGATCCGCGGCAGCTTGCCGGACTCCGCGTAAGCCGCGGCGTATCCGGCCTGCATGCCCGTCATCAGCATGTGGACGGCGATCGCGCCGGCCACCGCGACGGTGATCCCGCTGACCGCGCGGGTGGCCGAGCTGCTGCTCAACTGCAGGCGGCGGACGGCCAGTTGCCAGGAGACGGGCCCGCCGTGCAGCCGGCCGACCACCGCGTCCACCAGCCAGGGCAGCAGCGCGGTGACCCCGAGCAGCAGCAGCATCGCACCGGCCGCGAGGCGGACGGTGTTGAGCGGGTTGTCGGTCCACGGCCCCTCCCAGGACAGCGGCACCAGCAGCAGCGCACCGACGGCGGGCAGCGCCGGCCGCCACCACAGCCGGCGGCGGACCGGCCGGCGGTGGTGGACGACGCCGAGCGGATCGACGGTGACGGAGCGCTGGGCGAGGAGGGTGACCAGGACCGCCGCGGCCGGGACGAGCAGCGTGATCAGGGCGGCGGCGAGCGGGCCGGGGGTGATGTCGGCGGGGAAGACGTTGATGTCCCACAGCGTGATGTACGGGGCGAGCCCGCGGGCGGCCAGGAACAGCACGGCACCGCCGGCCACCCCGAGCAGCGAGCCGAACAGCGCCTCGCCGGAGGCGATCCGGCGGGTCGTCGGGACGTCGGTGCCGACCAGGCGCAGCGCCGCCAGCCGCTCCTCGCGGCGCTCGTTGCCGAACCGCACCGACGTGCCGATGAAGACCATCACCGGCGTCATCAGCGCCACACAGGTCATGATCACCAGCAGTACGGCCGGGGCGCTCATCGGCCGCGGGTCCCAGCTCTTGCCGAAGTGGTCGATGCGGTAGCCGTCCGGCGCGGCCAGGGTGGCGCTCTGCGCGACGTACGTGAGCTCCTTCGGGCCGAGCAGCCCCGCGTCGCCGATGGTGCCGGCGATCTCGTACGGCAGGCGGTCGCGCAGCAGGGCACCGCCGGGGGAGCCGAGCAGGTCCTTGAGGGCGGGGGACACCAGCATCCGGCCGGGGCCGGGGAGGCGGTCGATGCCGGGCGGGACGGGCGGGTGCGTGCCGTCGGGGCGGACCAGCCGGCCGCGGACCTCGGTGCCGCGGAAGGTGGTGTCGGCGGAGGCGTAGCGCAGGGTGGTGTCGGAGGGCCGGGGTTGGTGCCGCTGGCCGAGGTTCTCGCGGGCCTTCTCCCGGCCGTGCCAGGCGTCCATCAGGTGCGGGACGGACGCGCCGAGCAGCAGCACGGCCACGCCGAGGGTGACCCCGGCGGCGGTCAGCGCGGTGCGGATCCAGCCCTCGCGGCCGCCGCCGGCCGCGAACCGCATGCCCATCGCGAGGTCGCGGGCCCAGACGCCGGGGCCGAAGCGGGCGGCGCCGAGCGGGCCGCGGCCCTCGCCGCCCGCGCCGTAGGTGCCGGTGCGGGAGCGCAGCGGGCTCATATCAGGCCCGCCAGCATGTCCTTCACCTTGCCGTCGCGCACCACGACCTCCCGGTCGGAGTACGCGGCCACCCGGGCCTCGTGGGTGACCAGGACGACGGCGGCACGGGTCTCCCGCGCGGTGTCGGTCAGCAGGGTCAGCACGCGCTCGCCGTTGAGCGAGTCCAGCGCGCCGGTGGGTTCGTCGGCGAAGACCACCCGGGGCCGGGTGGCGAGCGCCCGGGCGACCGCGACCCGCTGGCCCTGGCCGCCGGAGATCTCGCCGGGCCGCTGGCCGGCCACCGCCTCGACCTCCAGGCGCTCCAGCCACTCGTGGGCGCGGCGTTCGGCCTCCTTGCGCCGGGTGCCGTTCAGCCGCAGCGGCAGCGCGACGTTCTCCAGGCAGGTCAACTCCGGTACCAGACGCCCGAATTGGAAGACGAAGCCGAAGTCGGTGCGGCGCAGGGCGCTGCGCTGGGCGTCGGTCAGGCCGGTGAGGGTGTGCGGGCCGTAGTGGACCGTGCCCGAGTCGGGGGTGATGATCCCGGCGAGGCAGTGCAGCAAGGTCGACTTGCCGGAGCCGGAGGGTCCCATCACGGCGACGACCTCACCGGGGTGGATCGAGAAGTCCGCGCCGACGAGGGCCGGTGTGCGGCCGTAGGCCTTGTGCAGCCCCTCGGCGGCGAGCAGGGAGCCCTCGGGCGTCATGTCCGGACCGCTTCCGCCAGCTTCTCCAGCCGGGCGGCGGTCAGCTCCAGCCAGCGCAGATCGGCCTCCAGATGGAACAGCGCGTGGTCGCAGATCAGCTGGTCGGCGAGGTCGCCGGTGCGCTTGCGCTCGGTCAGTCCGCGCATCATCCGCAGGTGTTCGGCGCGTTGGGCGTCGAGGAGTTCGGCGGCGTTGCGGTCGGTCAGCAGGGCCAGCACCACCTTGGTGTAGAGCGTCGACTGCAGGTACGGCTCGGGCTTCTCCGGGCGGGTCAGCCACTGCGCGACATCGGTGACGCCGGCGTCGGTGATCGCGTACCGCTTGCGCTCCGGGCCGGCGCCGGGCTCCACCGCGTCCACCTCGACCAGGCCGTTCTTCAGCAGCCGGGACATCGTGGAGTAGACCTGCCCGTAGTGCAGCGGGCGGTCCTGGCCGAAGTGCTCGTCGAAGGCCCGCTTGAGGTCGTAGCCGTGACGGGGGCCGGACTCCAGGAGGCCCAGCAGCGTGTGACCGATTGACATGCCGACCACCCTACTGGCGGTGTAACGGCGGTGTATACGCCAGGTGTATAGGTGGAGGAGGCGGCGCCACCCGTCGTGGCGTGCGGCCCTACTGCCGGCCGTCCGGCTTCTTCGGCGGGCGGCCCCGGCGCGGGATCGCCCCCGCGCCCCGGGGCAGCCGCCCCGCCTCGGAGAGCGCCTTGCGGAGCAGGAACTCGATCTGCGCGTTGGCGCTGCGCAGTTCGTCGTCCGCCCAGCGGGTCAGCGCGTCATGGATCAACGGGTCCAGCCGCAGCAGCACCTGCTTGCGCTGCTGCGGCCGTCGCGCGGGGGTCCGTCCGCCTTCGGCGCCGGACTCCTCCGGGGTCCCGGTGCTCACTGGTACAGCGAGCCCGTGTTCAGCACCGGCTGGGCGGCCCGGTCGCCGCACAGCACCACCATCAGATTGCTGACCATGGCAGCCTTCCGTTCCTCGTCCAGTTCGACGATGCCCTGCTCGCTGATCCTCGCCAGCGCCTGCTCCACCATGCCGACCGCACCCTCGACGATGTGCTGGCGGGCCGCGACCATCGCGCCGGCCTGCTGGCGCTGGAGCATCGCCGAGGCGATCTCGGGAGCGTAGGCGAGGTGGCTGAAGCGGGACTCGATGATCCGCACGCCGGCCGCCTGGACCCGCGCGGTCAGCTCCAGGGCCAGCTTCTCGGTGATCTCCTCGGCGTTGCCGCGCAGCGACAGGTCGTCCTCGTCGTGTGCGTCATAGGGGTACTCGATCGCGATGTGCCGGACCGCCGCCTCGGTCTGGGTGGCGACGAACTCCAGGAAGTCGTCGACCTCGAACAGCGCCTGGGCGGTGTCCTCCACCTGCCACACCACGATCGAGGCCAGCTCGATCGGGTTGCCGTAGGCGTCGTTGACCTTCAGCACCGCGGTCTCGTGGTTGCGCACCCGGGTGGAGATGCTGCGGGCCGTGGTCAGCGGATTGACCCAGCGCAGGCCGTCGGTGCGGATGGTGCCGACGTACCGCCCGAAGAGCTGGATGACCCGGGCCTCGCCGGGGGCCACCATCTTCACGCCGGTCATGCAGAAGAGGGAGCCGAGCAGGATCGCGGCCCCGGCGAGGATCAGGGGTATGCCGGCCGCCTTGTTGCCGCCGTCGGCGAGGATGCCGCCGACGGCGATCCCGCCGACGCCCAGCGCCACGCCGAGCACGGTCAGCAGCAGGGCGAGCCCGCCGGCGATGCTGTGCGCCCTGACCTCGCGGATCTGCGGGCCGGGCATCTCGGGGCCGGTGACGGCGAGGTCGTCGCCGGCGGTGGCGGTGCGGCCTGAGGTGGGGCCGGTGAGGTGGTCGGCCGTTGGCTTCTCGGACATGAAGATCCCCGTTTCTCCCGATACGGCGCGTGATGTCCACCGCATTCGATGATGTCGCTGGTCTAGCAAAGTGATAGCAGATTAACGGACGGGTGGCCGGGGCGTCCAGCCCCCGCGCCGAGCCCGATTTACGACAAGTGCGCAGGTGGGAGCCGGGCGACGCAGAAAACCCACCCCCTGGTTCCGTCGGGCCGGGTGCTGTTTGTCACGTCGGGAAAAGCCTTGATCGATGAGTATTTGTTGACAGATGCGGTGTTAGCTTCAACAGCTGAGTTAGCTGGGGGCGGAACGACTGGAGTTGTCGAAGCGATGGGCCGAGCCGAAGCGAGACGGGCGCAGCAGGGGAGCGCCCGCCGGGCCAAGACGAAGCAGAAGAAGTCCGGCATACGCCGCCTCTTCACCTGGAAGAAGATCCTCGGGACCTTCCTCGGGGTGTGCCTGCTGGGCATCCTCGGCTTCATCGGGCTGTACCTGTACGTGGACATCCCCAACGACGGCAACAAGCAGGCCCAGCTCCAGAGCAACGTCTACAAGTACGCCGACGGCAAGATCCTCGCCCGGGCCGGACAGGTCAACCGCGAGAACGTCTCGCTCGACCGGATCCCGTGGGCCGTGCAGCGCACCTTCGTCGCCGCCGAGAACAAGAACTTCTACCACGACTCCGGCGTCGACCTGATGGGCACCGCGCGCGGCATCCTCAACACCCTGATGGGCAAGGGGAAGCAGGGCGGTTCGACGATCACCCAGCAGTACGTCAAGAACTACTACCTGACGCAGGAGCAGACGGTCAGCCGCAAGCTCCAGGAGATCGTCATCTCGCTGAAGGTGGACAACAAGCTGGGCAAGGACAAGATCCTCGCCGGCTACCTCAACACCAGCTACTACGGCCGCGGCGCCTACGGCATCCAGGCCGCCGCCCGCGCCTACTACGGCGTGGACGTCGACAAGCTCACCGTCTCGCAGGGCGCCTACCTCGCCGCGCTGCTCCAGGCGCCGAACCAGTACGACTGGTCCCTCGCGACCGCGGACGGCAAGAAGCGGGCCCAGGAGCGCTGGGCGTACACGCTCAACAACATGGTCGAGATGCACTGGCTCTCGCCGCAGCAGCGCGCCAAGCAGAAGTTCCAGAAGCCGAAGGATCCCAAGCCGCTGCCCGGCGTCGGCGGGCAGACCAGCTACCTCGTCGCGGAGGCCAGGCGCGAGCTGCTGGCCGCGGGCGTGGACGGCAAGCAGCTCGACGCCGGCGGCTGGACGATCACCCTCGGCATCGAGAGGGACAAGCAGAAGGCGCTGGAGCGGGCGGTCAAGCGCAAGCTCACCCGCGACCTGAACGCCAAGGCCCGCAAGGTCGACGCGGACGCCCAGCTCGGCGCCACCTCCGTCGACCCCAAGACCGGCCACATCGTGGCGATGTACGGCGGTGCCGGCTACCCGAAGCACTACACCAACAACGCGACCCGCTCCGACTACCAGGCGGCCTCCACGTTCAAGCCGCTGATCCTCGCCTCCGCGATGCAGAACAGCGCGCAGACCCAGGACGGCGTGCCGATCACCCCGAACACGATCTACGACGGCCACAACCGCCGTCCGGTCGTCGGCGGCACCATCCCCTTCGCGCCGCCCAACGAGGACGAGCGCGACTACGGCAGGATCACCGTCCAGACGGCCACCAACAACTCCGTCAACGCGGTCTTCGCGCAGATGGGCCAGGACGTCGGCCTGGAGAACGTGAAGAAGACCGCGGTCAGCCTCGGCATGGACGGCTCCAAGATGGACGTCAAGCCGGCCATGACCCTGGGCACCATGGGCGCCAGCCCGCTCCAGATGGCCGGCGCGTACGCCACGCTCGACAACCACGGCAAGAAGGTCACCCCCACCCTCGTGACCAAGGCCGTGCACAGCGTCAACGGCGTGGACACCGAGCAGCAGCTCAAGGACCCGATCGGCCCGGAGGTCCTCGACCGGCGGACCGCCGACACCGTGACCTCCGTCCTCACCGGCGTGGTCAACGACGGCACCGCCTCGGAGGCCGTCAAGAACACCGCCTACAAGGCGGCCGGCAAGACCGGTACCTCCGACGACGACAAGTCGGCCTGGTTCGTGGGCTACACGCCCAAGCTGGTCACCGCGGTCGGCATGTTCGGCGAGTCGCCCAACGGCGGCGCCCAGGTGACCCTCAAGGGCACCGGTGGCGGCGGCCGGGTCAACGGCGGCGGCTACCCGGCCAAGGTGTGGGCGGACTACACGGAGAGCGCGCTCGGCGGCGGCGACGGCGGCGACTTCGACCTGGAGACGGACATGGGCGCCGCGATCCCGCCGACCACCACCCCGTCGCCGACCGCCACCCCGTCGACGACGCCGTCGCCCACCGGCACCCCGAGCAGCACCCCCAGCGGCACCCCGTCGTCCCCGTCCGGCCGCCCGTCGCACACCCCGAGCGGCCGCCCGAGCAGCCCGACCACCCCGAGCGGCTCGGCCTCCCCGCCGGACGGCGGCGTGGACGGCGGTGACACCAGCGGCACCACCAGCGGCGCCGACGGCGGCACCAGCGGCGACGGCAACGGCGGCACCAAGGGCGCCAACAGCCTGCCGGGCTTCAACTGACGCCGGAAGCCGTCCGCCACGACGAACAGCGCGGCCCCCGCCGAACCGGCGGGGGCCGCGCTGTTCGTCGTACGGGACCGGGTCAGCGCCGCGGCGTCCCCGGCGGCATGCTCAGCTCGAACCAGACCACCTTGCCCATGCTCAGCCGGGTCGCACCCCAGCGCCGGGCCATCCGGTTGACGAGGTAGAGCCCCCGCCCGCCCTCGTCCGACGGCCGGGCCTGCCGCAGCCGCGGCAGCTGCGGCACATCGTCCCCCACCTCGCAGCGCAGCACGTCCGTGCGCAGCAGCCGCAGCGTGATCGGCCGCTCCGCGTACCGCACCGCGTTCGTCACCACCTCACTGACCAGCAGCTCCAGCTGATCGGTGAGGTCGTCCAGGCCCCAGCGCGCCAGCGCCCGGCGGGCCAGCCGGCGGGCCTGCCCGGCGGTCTGCGCCTTCGGGTCCAGGTACCAGTACGCGACGTCGCTCGGCGCGATCCCGTCGAACCGGGCCGCCAGCAGCGCGATGTCGTCGTCCCGGTCGCCCGGCCCGAGCATGTCCAGCACCTCGTCGCACAGCGGCTCCAGCGGCGGCGGATGCGGACCCGTCAGCCGGGCCGTCTCCGCCAGCCGCTCCCGCAGCTGCTCGATCCCGGTCCACACGTCCCGGATCCGCGACTCCACCAGACCGTCGGTGTACAGCACGAGCGTGGCCCCCGCCGGGGCGTCCAGCTCCACCGCCTCGAAGTCCACCCCGCCTACGCCGATCGGCGCGCCCGGCGGCACCCGCAGCACCTCCGCACGCCCACCGCGGTGCAGCATCAGCGGCGGCGGATGGCCCGCGTTGGCGATCGTGATCCGGTGCGCGACCGGGTCGTACACCGCGTACAGGCACGTCGCCATCCGGTCCGAACCCAGCCGCTGGGCCTGCTCGTCGAGGTGGTGAAGCACCTCCTGCGGCGGCAGGTCGAGCCCGGCCAGGGTCTGCGCGGTGGTGCGCAGCTGGCCCATGATCGCCGCCGAGGTCATCGAATGCCCCATGACGTCACCGACCACCAGCGCCACCCGGCTGCCCGGCAGCGGGATCGCGTCGTACCAGTCACCGCCCACCCGGGCCGTCTCGGCGGCCGGCAGATAACGGCTGGCCAGCCGCACCCCGGTCGGCTGCGGCAGCGAGTCCGGCAGCATCGTGCGCTGCAGCGCGTCCGCGATGTACGCCTCCCGGCCGTACAGCACCGCCTTGTCCACGCCCAGCGCGGTGTGCGTCGCCAGCTGCGCCGCCACCAGCAGGTCGTCCGGCTCGAACGCCGGCCGGTCGGGCCTGCGCAGGAACACCGCCGCACCGATCACCCGCCGCCGCCCGCGCAGCGGCGCCAGGATCACCCGGTGCCCGCCGGGCAGCCGCGGATCCGGCCCCAGCAGCTCGGGCAGCGCGGTCCGTGCCGCCTGCGCCTCGCCGAACAGCGGCCGTACGCCCCGCAGCACCTCCGCCAGCGGACCGCCGGGCCGGACCTCGGCCAGCTCCGCGGCGCTGCCGCCCATCGCCGGACCCAGATCGGGCTGCGCCGGCAGCACCGGCAGCCGCCCGCCGTTGGTGTCCGGCTCCTCCGGGATCCGGTCGGTACGCCGCAGCCGCAGCACCACCGGCCCGGTGGGCCGCTCGTCGCCCACCGGCAGCGGATCACGCAGATACACCAGGATCGCGTCGGCGAAGGTCGGCACCGTCGCCCGGCACAGCCCCAGCACGATCTCGTCGAGGTCGATGCCACGGGCGATCCGCCGGGTCGCCGCACCGATGAACCGCAGCCGGTCACCGCCCGCCTGACGGGCCGCCGCGACCTCACCGCTCTCGCCCGGATGCGCCGAACGCGCCGGGCCGGCCGGCGGCAGCGGAGCGGGCGGCGGCCCCGGCGGCGGCCCGGCCGGCGCCGGCACCTGTGCCCCGGTCGCCTCCCCGGCCGTCGCCCGGGACCGTCCGGCGCCGCCGTCCCGCGGCCGCCCGATGCCCTCGCCGCCGGGCCGTGGACGCTCGCCGCGGTGCGGCTCCTCAGCCGGATCCGGTGTGCCCGCGCGGCCCACCGCGCCCTGCGCCACCCGCCGCCGCGCCGGGGCCGCCTCGCGCTCCCCGTCCGGTGCGCCGCCCGGCCGCCCGCTCGCCGGCATGGCCACCTCCCCGTAAGAGTCGGCGCCCCAGGGGTCGCCGCCGTAAGTGTCCGCGCCGCCATAGGCGTTCGCGCCGCTGTACATGCCCGCGCCACGGTACGCGCCCGCGCCGCCGAAGGTGTCCCCGTACGCCTCCCCGTACGGAATCGCCGCGTCGTCCCGGGCCGCACCGTGGTCCGCCGGCGGCTCGCCGTCGGCCCGGCCGGCCGGCGGCCCCGCCGGGACGAAGCCGGCCGCGGCGGGCTGCTGCAGGGCGCCGCGCGGGTCCGGGACGGCGCCCAGCGGCGGTGTCCGGCCCGGCCCCCGCGCAGGGGACGCCGAGGGCGCGGCGGTCGGGGCCGACCGCCGCGATTCGTGGGAGGTGGGATGCTCCGTCACGCGTGGGATTCCATCCGTCCGGGGCTGCGCGTCCGACGCGCCGCGTTCCGGGCGCGCAGCCCGTACGGGACGCGCCCGACGCGCTGCGTTTCAGGCGCGTCGCAGGTGCAGAAAGAGCTGGATCTCGGGTGGTACGTCCGTGCTCGCCGGGGCGTAGGCGTAGGCGTCCTCCCCGACGACGTCGAAACCCGCGTCGTGCACGACCCGGCGCAGGTCGTCCCGCAGGTAACCCGATACCCGGATCGTGTTGCCCAGGAACGGGATCGGGAAGTCGTCCACGTCCGCCTCGACCATCGACAGGGCCATCAGGCCCCCGGGTCGTAGCAGATCATGCAGCAGGCCCAGTGCGTAAGGGATTTCCGCACGGGGCAGCATCAACAGCGAGAAATAAGCGGCGACACCGTCGAAGGAACCGGGGCCGCCGAGCCGGCCGCCCCGCAGATCGGCGATGTCCAGGCGGTGGAACTCCGCGCCCGGGGCGTTGTCCCGGGCCAGCTTGACCATGGAGGGGGAGAGATCGATACCGACCACGCGGTGCCCGGCCGCGGAGAGCTGACGGGCGGTCGGCAGGCCCGTACCGGACCCCACGTCCAGGACGCGGGCGCCGGCGGGCAGTGCACCGGCCAGCCAGGCGCCCGAGGACACCTGGCCCTCCTTGTGCGGAAAGGCGTCGTTGTAGCGGTCGCCGATCGCGTCGAAGGCGTCGGCCTGCCCGGCCCGGTCCAGCGCTAACCGGTTCAGGCCCTCGTACTCGTCGTAGCTCTTCGCGCTCACGACCTCGCCCCTCCTGCGACCGCGGTCAAGTTCGTTTTCCAGTTCTGGAGTTGCGCCTGTGCAGTCTTGCGGAGGACGATCCTACGTTTGAAGACCCGGGGCGCAGCAAGGGGGCTCGGACCGGCTCCTCGCCCCGCGGGAAACAGCTTTGCCCAAAGGCGCACCTTTCCATGGTCCGCCCCCTTCACTCCCACTCGGTGTACCCCGTTTCCCTTCACTGCCTCACGACCGCAAACACTCCGGCGGGCGGTCCCAGTCCTCCGGGAGCCGGGGGACCTGCCAGGCCGGGTCGGGCCGCCAGTCCTCCCACCCGTCCGAGTACGGTTCGCGCCAGGCCGAGATCTGGGCGATCGCGGCCCGTCCGGCGGACCGGACCTCCGCGGCCCGCGCTTTCGTCATCAGCCCGTCCCGCTGCGCCTGTGCGAATTCGTCCTCGTCCCGCCACTCCCAGTGCCGGTCCGGATAGACACAGATGTCGAGGAAGTGGTCCTCGGAGTCAATTCCCCCTGACCAACGACGGCGCGGCTGCTCCAGGTTGACGTACCAGTTCTTGAACTGCCAGCCCTGTTCCCAGAAGAGCCAGACCGACCAGGGGTCGCCGGGCCGCGCGAGCTTCAGCACGCCGGTGCCGAACCAGTGGTCGCGGGTGGTCCGGCGCGGTTTGGTGTAGCGGGTGGCGAGCGGCTCGCGGTGCACCGGCGTGCCGTCGGCCAGCACCGGCCTGATGCACGCGGTCCCCGGCGCCATCCACACCGCCAGCAGCTCTTCGGTGTCCTGGACGACGGTCATCGGCCGGCAGATGTGGAAGCGCCCCGGGTCGGCGTTGTCGCGGTAGCGCCACAGGACGTGGTCGCCCGGCGCCCACCTGCCCGCCGCGCCGTCCGCCGCCGCCTGCCGCACCCCGGACGTCCCGCGCCCGCCGGCCGCCTCGCCTTCCGTCGTGTCCACCATGTCCGCTGTCATGGGCAGATTTTAGAGGTGCCGTATGACGCCCGCCGTGACATGAGACGCAGCGCGCGTTACGGGCGCGGTAACGTACCTTGCTCGCGGTGTTACGGGCGGGCCCGCGGGCGGGTCACGGCCGGGTCATGCGCAGCACGTCCAGCGCCTCGTCCAGCTGCTCCTCGGTGAGCAGCCCGCGCTCCACGTACCCCTCGTCCAGGACCACCTGACGGATCGTCCGCCGCTCGGCGAGCGATTTCTTCGCCACCTTGGCCGCCTCTTCATAACCGAGGTACTTGTTCAGCGGGGTGACGACGGACGGCGACGATTCGGCGTATTCGCGGGCCCGTTCCGCATTGGCCGTGATGCCGTCGACCGTACGGTCCGCCAGCAGCCGCGCCACATTGCCGAGCAGCCGGATCGATTCGAGGACGTTCCGCGCGATCACCGGGAGCATCACATTGAGCTCGAAATTGCCGGCCGCGCCGGCCGCGGCCACCGTCGCGTCATTCCCGGTGACCTGTGCGGCGACCATCAGCACCGCCTCCGGAATCACCGGATTGACCTTCCCCGGCATGATCGACGAACCGGGCTGGAGATCCGGCAGGTTGATCTCGGCGAGCCCGGTGCGCGGCCCCGACGCCATCCACCGCAGGTCATTGGCGATCTTCGTCAGCCCGACGGCGATCGTCCGCAGCTGCCCGCTGGTCTCGACGATCCCGTCCCGCGCGCCCTGCGCCTCGAAATGATTGCGGGCCTCGGTCAGCGGCAGTCCGGTGGCCCGGGCCACTTCCGCGATCACCGCGGCGGAGAACCCGGGCGGGGTATTGATGCCCGTCCCGACGGCCGTACCGCCGAGCGGCAGCTCCGCCAGCCGCGGCACCGCACTGCGCAGCCGTTCCACGCCGTACCGCACCTGGGCGGCGTATCCGCCGAATTCCTGCCCCAGGGTCACCGGCGTGGCATCCATCAAATGCGTCCGCCCCGACTTCACGACGTCCGCGAATTCCTCCGCCTTCCGCTCGAACGCCGCCGCGAGATGCTCCAACGCCGGAATCAGATCGTTCAGCACCGCCGACGTGGCCGCGATGTGGATCGACGAGGGAAACACATCGTTGGACGACTGGCTCGCATTGACGTGGTCGTTCGGATGGACGTCCCGTCCCAGCCGCTCGCTCGCGAGCGTGGCGATGACCTCGTTGGTGTTCATGTTCGACGACGTCCCGGAGCCCGTCTGGAACACGTCGACCGGGAAGTGCGCGTCCCACTCACCCCCGGCGACCGCCGCGGCCGCCTCCTGCACGGCTTCCGCGACGTCCTTGTCCAGCACCCCCAGTTCGGCGTTCACCTTGGCGGCCGCGCCCTTGATCCGCGCCAGCGCCTCGATGTGCGCCCGCTCCAGCCGCTGCCCGGAAACGGGGAAGTTCTCCACCGCGCGCTGCGTCTGCGCCCGCCACTTGGCCCCCGCGGGCACCCGGACCTCGCCCATCGAGTCGTGCTCCACCCGGAACCCGCCGCCGTCACCCACTGCACTCGTGTCACTCATACCTATGACAGTGCCCGGCGGAGGGGATCTGTTCCCGGCCCGACGCACTCCGCCCCGCCGGCAGTTCGCTCGGCGGGGCGGTGGTGTGGTGTGCGGCGGCCCGGGGGAGGGCCGGGCGGGTCAGGCGCCCTGGCGCACCGGAATGCTGGTGAAGGTCGGGGCCGGGGCCGGGTCCTGGAAGAAGTCGTTGCCCTTGTCGTCGACGACGATGAAGGCCGGGAAGTCCTCGACCTCGATCTTCCAGACCGCCTCCATGCCGAGCTCCTCGTACTCCAGGACCTCGACCTTCTTGATGCAGTCCTGGGCCAGGCGGGCGGCCGGGCCGCCGATGGAGCCGAGGTAGAAGCCGCCGTGGGCGGCGCAGGCGTCGGTGACCTGCTGCGAGCGGTTGCCCTTGGCGAGCATGATCTTCGAGCCGCCGGCGGCCTGGAACTGCTCGACGTAGGCGTCCATCCGGCCCGCGGTCGTCGGGCCGAAGGAGCCGGAGGCGTAGCCCTCGGGGGTCTTGGCCGGGCCCGCGTAGTAGACCGGGTGGTTCTTGAGGTATTCCGGCATCTCCTCGCCGGCGTCCAGGCGCTCCTTGATCTTGGCGTGCGCGATGTCGCGGGCGACGACCAGCGTGCCGGTCAGGGACAGCCGGGTCTTCACCGGGTGCTTGGTCAGCTCGGCGAGGACCTCGTCCATGGGGCGGTCGAGGTCGATGGCGACCGCGTCGAGGTCGGGGCCGGCGCCCTTGGTCAGTTCCTCGTCCGTGGTCTCCGGCAGGAAGCGGGCCGGGTCGGTCTCCAGCTGCTCCAGGAAGACGCCCTCGGCGGTGATCTTGGCGACGGCCTGGCGGTCCGCGGAGCAGGACACCGCGATGGCGACCGGGCAGGAGGCGCCGTGCCGGGGGAGGCGGACCACGCGGACGTCGTGGCAGAAGTACTTGCCGCCGAACTGCGCGCCGATGCCGATCTTCTGCGTCAGCTCGAAGACCTTCTCCTCCAGCTCCTTGTCCCGGAAGCCGTGGCCCGTGGGCGAGCCCTCGGCGGGCAGCTCGTCCAGGTAGTGCGCGGAGGCGTACTTGGCGGTCTTGAGGGCGTACTCGGCCGACGTGCCGCCGACGACGATCGCGAGGTGGTACGGCGGGCAGGCGGCCGTACCGAGCGAGCGGATCTTCTGCTCCAGGAACTTCATCATGGAGTCCTCGTTGAGGACCGCCTTGGTCTCCTGGTAGAGGAAGGACTTGTTGGCGCTGCCGCCGCCCTTGGCCATGAAGAGGAACTTGTAGGCGCCGCCGTCGGTCGCATACAGCTCGATCTGCGCCGGGAGGTTGGAGCCGGTGTTCTTCTCCTCCCACATGGTCAGCGGGGCCATCTGCGAGTAGCGCAGGTTCAGCCGGGTGTACGCGTCGAAGATGCCGCGGGAGAGCGCTTCCTCGTCGCCGCCCTCGGTGAGCACGTTCTGGCCGCGCTTGCCCATCACGATCGCGGTGCCGGTGTCCTGGCACATGGGCAGCACGCCGGCAGCCGCGATGTTGGCGTTCTTCAGCAGGTCGAGGGCGACGAACTTGTCGTTGGCCGAGGCCTCGGGGTCGTCGATGATCTTCCGGAGCTGCCCGAGGTGCTCGGGGCGCAGGTAGTGCTGGATGTCATGGATCGCCGCTTCGGCCAGCTTGCGCAGCGCCTCCGGCTCGACCTTGAGGAACGTCCGGCCGTCGGCCTCGAAGGTGCTGACACCTTCCTTCGTGATGAGGCGGTACGGGGTCTTGTCCTCTCCCGTGGGCAGTAGGTCGGTGTAGGCGAATTCCGGCATCGCGGCCAATCCTTACTCGACGATGGCTTCGGCTGACATCTGCGGCAGCGCCCCAACAGCGTAGAACCCTGGCGCGCGGACGGGGCTGTGAGGTAAGGCTCAGTCGGCGGCAGGCTCCGGTTCGGCGGAGGTGCGCGCTCCGGTTCGGGCGGATGTGTGGTCCGCTCCCGCGATATCTAGTCGCGATCTATCGCGTTTCGCTACGCTGGCGCCGTGGATGCAGACAACGGGGGACGAGTGGGCCCCGAGAACCCGCGAACGGTGGACCTGACCAAGGCCGCGACCAGGCCAGCGGGCGCGCCCGCGGCCGAGGCCCACATCCGGGCGTCCGACGCGGACCGCGACCGGATCGCCGCGATACTCCGGGAGGCGCTGGCGGAGGGCCGCCTCGATCCCGAGGAGCACGCCGAGCGGATCGACACGGTCTACCGCGCCAAGACCCTGGGCGAGCTGGAGCCGGTCGTACGCGACCTGCCGGCGGCCGGCGGCCGTCCGCAGCCGGGAGCGGGCGCGGCGGCGACCGCTTCCGGCGCCGGTGCGCCGCCTCCGGACCAGAACCTCGTCGCGATCTTCAGCGCCGCGTCCCGCAAGGGGCGCTGGCACGTCCCGGCGCGGATCAACGCCGTCGCGATCTTCGGTTCCGTGGAGATCGACCTGACCGAGGCGGTCTTCCCGCAGCAGCAGGTCGAGATCACCGTCACCTCCCTCTTCGGTTCCGTGGAGATCCGGGTGCCGGAGAACGTCACGCTGCGCAGCAGCGGCTCCGGGATCCTGGGTGCCTTCGAGATCGACACCCACGAGGCGGAGGACGGTGACGCCCCGCAGATCCAGGTCAACGGCTACGCCGTCCTCGGCAGCGTGGAGGCCCGGCCCAAGCGCGGGGCGCTGATCAGCGACCTGCGCGACCGGATGTGGGAGAACCACCGCGAACTGCGCCGGCAGCTCCGCGACGAGCACCGCGAGCGGCACCGCGAGTGGCACGAACGGCTGCGCCTGGAGCGGCAGGAGCGCCGGGACCGCTTCCGCGGGAGGTTCGACGGCGGCCGGTGACGCACGGACGTCCCGGGGGCGCGGTACGACTTTTCGCGTTGTCGCGTGATCTCCTTTCCGCACGATCGCCACGGTGTGCATAAGCGTGCGCACAGCGGGTAGGGCTGGTGCATCGTCTCTCGTACGGCTGCGGGGTGCGGAAAAAGGCCGTGCGCAGCGAGACGGGCAAGGGTGATTCTCGCGCCGAAGCCGTCGTCAGGAGTAGACCGTGCTGCTACCGCATCAGCCCCTGCAGGATGCCGCTGTCCTTCCGTCCCCGCGAGTACCTGCGCGCGACGAGGCCGGTCCCTGGCATTCCGAGGCGGTGTGCCGCCGGGACGAAGCCGGGCTGTTCTTCGCCCCGTCGAAGGAGCCGACCGCCGCGCGGCTGGCCAGGGAAGAAGCCGCGAAGCGGGTCTGTGCCCGCTGCCCGGTGATGGTCGAGTGCCGGGAGCACGCGCTCCTCCAGCCGGAGCCGTACGGCGTCTGGGGCGGGCTCACCGCGGCCGAGCGCAGGGTCGTGCTGACCCGGCGCCGGCGTCGGGAGTCCGAGCTGCAGCGTACGGCCCATATGCCCGCGGCCGGCTGAACCGACCGCGCGTATGGGCCACTTCGCCCCCGCCGGAGCCTCTCCGGCGGGGGCGAAGTGCGTCCGGGGTCGTCCCGGTGGTCAGCCGTCAGCTCGGGCGCTCGAAGTCCACCGAGCTGTAGGCGCGCAGCTTCGACAGCCGGTGCTGGGAGTCGATCTGCCGGATCGTGCCGGACTTGGACCGCATCACCAGGGACTGGGTGTAGGCGGTCTCGGCGCGGTAGCGCACGCCGCGCAGCAGCTCGCCGTCGGTGATGCCGGTGGCGACGAAGAAGACGTTGTCGCCGCGGACCAGGTCGTCGATCTGCAGGACCTTGTCCAGGTCGTGCCCGGCGTCCAGCGCACGCTGCCGCTCCTCGTCGTCCTTGGGCCACAGCTTGCCCTGGAACGAACCGCCCAGACACTTCAGCGCGCAGGCCGCGATGATGCCCTCGGGCGTACCGCCGATGCCGAGCAGCAGGTCGACGCCGGTGCCCTCGCGGGCCGCCATGATCGCGCCGGCGACATCGCCGTCGGCGATGAACTTGATCCGGGCGCCGGCCTCGCGGACCTCCTTGACCAAGCCGTCGTGGCGGGGCCGGTCCAGGATGACGACGGTGACGTCCTCGACCGCGGACTTCTTCGCCTTGGCGATCCGCTTGATGTTCACCGCCACCGGGGCCGTGATGTCGACGAAGTCCGCCGCCTCCGGGCCGGTGGCGAGCTTGTCCATGTAGAAGACCGCGGAGGGATCGAACATCGAGCCGCGCTCGGCGACCGCCATCACGGAGACCGCGTTGGCCATGCCCTTGGCGGTCAGCGTCGTCCCGTCCACCGGGTCCACCGCCACATCGCACTCCGGGCCGGTACCGTCGCCGACGCGCTCGCCGTTGTAGAGCATCGGGGCGTTGTCCTTCTCGCCCTCCCCGATCACCACCACGCCGTTCATCGAGACGGTGTGGATCAGGGCGCGCATGGCCTTGACCGCCGCGCCGTCCGCGCCGTTCTTGTCACCCCGCCCCACCCAGCGGCCCGACGCCATGGCACCGGCCTCGGTGACCCGGACGAGTTCCAGGGCGAGGTTGCGGTCCGGGGCCTCGGGGCTGACCTCGAGCTGGGACGGGAGATGATGCTCGGTCATCGAGCGCACCTTTCTGTACGGCGACGGCCGTGGAGGAGTGAGGGTGGCTGTGCGGGGGCGCGGGGGTCTCCCCCAGAGGTTCACAGTATCCGCACGTCGCCAAAATGAGCAGAGGGCCCTTCGCATGAGCGGCCGACCGGGGGATGCGCGACACGGCGTTCGCGCAGGTGACGGGCGTCACCGGGGGGCCTGTCGGGGCCGGCGCCGGGATGGGGGACCATAGGGGCGTGGCAGGTATGCGAGGCAGGCAAACGGTGCGGGACATGGTCCTGTCGCTGGCAGTGATCGGCGTCCTGGTCGGGGCGATCTACATCTTCATCCCGCACGACGAGAGCGCGGACGCGGCGAAGAACGCGGTGAAGACGGTCGACTACCGCGTCGAGCTGATCACCGCCCGGCGCGCGGCGCCCTATCCGGTCGCCGCACCCCAGGGGCTCCCCAAGACCTGGCGTGCCACCTCCGTCTCCTACAAGGTGAGCGACGACGGCAAGGGCGGTGCCTGGCACCTGGGCATGCTCGACCCGGAGGAGCAGTACGCGGCGGTCGAGCAGAGTGACGCGCCGGCGCGGAAGTTCATCCAGGAGGTCACGCTCGGCGCCACCAGGACCGAGGGCAAGCAGGCCGTCGGCAGCAAGAAGTGGGACCGCTACGAGGGCGACAGGTACAAGGCGCTGGTCCGCGAGGAGAAGGGCGTGACCACGGTCGTCACCGGCACCGCGCCGTACGGGCGGCTGGCGGACCTGGCGGCCGCGCTGGTGGCGAAGTAGGGCTGACGCAGGCGAAGCGCGCAGGGGCCGCCGCACCCGGGCTGGGTGCGGCGGCCCCTGCGTGGTTCTCCGACGGCCGTCAGACGGTGGTGACGGCTGTCGGAGGGCGGTGACAGGCGTCAGACGGTGGTGACGGCGTCGTCGAAGGTCAGGCGCGGCGCGCGCGGGAAGAAGGCGTCCGGGCCCGGCTTGCCGATGTTGATGACGAGGAAGGACTTCTGCTTGCCGTCGCCGAAGAACTCCTTGTCGATGCCGGTGAAGTCGAAGCCGGTCATCGGGCCGGCGGCCAGGCCGGCGGCGCGGACGCCGACGATGAAGTAGCCGGCCTGCAGGGTGGCGTTCTGGGTGCCGGCGACCTCGCGGACGGCGGCCTCGGCGAAGAAGCTGTCCTTGATGCCGGGGGCGTGCGGGAAGAGCTCCGGCAGCTTCTCGTGGAAGTCCAGGTCGACGGAGAGGATCGCGGTCAGCGGCGCGGTCAGGGTCTTCGGGCCGTTGGCGCCCATGGCGTGGTTGACCAGGCGCTGCCGGGCCTCGGGCGAACGGACCAGGGTTATCCGCAGCGGCGACTGGTTGAAGGCGGTCGGGCCGAACTTCACCAGGTCGTAGATCGCCTGGACCTGCTCGTCCGTCACCGGCTCGTCCGTGAACGTGTTGGCGGTCTGGGCCTCGCGGAACAGCAGGTCCTGGGCGGCGGCGTCAAGGGCGAGAGACATAAAAGGGCACCTCGGTGGTCAGCTCGGTGGTCAAACGGGTCTGCGGTAGCCGCCGCGGATGCGGTGAGTACCACGATGCGGATATCGCAGTCCACATACTGCACGGTTCTCCGTGCTCTCCACTCTAAAGCGGGTAGATTAATGTTCAACTAAATCGAGGGTGTTGTGAGCCGGTTCACATGAATGGGTGTGAGGGGACGCCTGATCCGCGCGCGGCGCGCGGCCCGGACCGCCGCGCCTACCGCTCCTCGGCCAGCGCCGCGTCCAGCCGGGCACGGGCGCCGTCCAGCCAGCGGCGGCACACCTTCGCCAGCGCCTCGCCGCGCTCCCACAGCGCCAGCGACTCCTCCAGCGTCGTACCGCCCGCCTCCAGGCTGCGGACGACCTCGATCAGCTCGTCCCGCGCCTGCTCGTAGCCGAGCGTGGACTCCACCGAGGGCACCGCGTCCGCCGCCGCGGGCGCGCCCGGCTGCGGCCCGGCGGCGTCCGGACCCGGCTCCGCGGCGGGCTCCGCGCTCTGGGCGGCCCGCGCGCCGGTGTCCGCGCCGGCCGCCGGGCCCTGCTCCGTCTCCGCCACGCCGTCCGTCTCCCGCTCCGTCTTCGCCTGCGCCTTCGCCATGTCTCCCACCCTATTCGGGGTCACTGACAGCGCCCTGGACGCCGTCGACCCGGACCTGGAACTCGCCCGCGGACACCCGGGCCCGCAGCTCCTCCCCGGAACTGACCTCCCCCGGGGAGCGCACCGCCGCCCCGTCCGCCTTCTGGAGCACCGCATAGCCGCGCTCCAGCGTCGCCCTGGGCGAGAGCGCGACCACCCGCGCGAGGGTGTGCGTCAGCTCCGAATCGGCCCGGTCCAGCAGATGCCCCAGCGTCCGCCGGCCGCGCTCCACCAGGGCCGTGACCTGCTCCTCGCGCTCGTCCACCATCCGCTGCGGACGCTCCATGCACGGCCGCTGCAGCGCCGCCGCCAGCCCCCGCTGCTCCCGCTGCAGGAAGCCCTCGACCGCGCGCAGCGCCCGCTCCCGCAGCTGCTGCACCCGGGACAGCTCCTCGCCCACGTCCGGCACCACCTTCTTCGCCGCGTCCGTCGGAGTCGAGGCGCGCAGATCGGCCACCAGATCCAGCAGGGGCGTGTCCGGCTCATGGCCGATCGCCGAGACGACCGGCGTCACCGCCGCGCTCACCGCCCGGACCAGCTGCTCGTCGGAGAACGGCAGCAGGTCCTCCACACTGCCGCCGCCACGGGCCACGATGATCACGTCGACCTCGGGCAGCGCGTCCAGCTCCTGCACCGCCGCGACCACCTGCGGCACCGCATGCACACCCTGCACGGGTACGTTGCGCACCTCGAAGCGGACGGCCGGCCAGCGGTGCCGGGCGTTCTCCAGCACGTCCCGCTCCGCGGCGCTCGCCCGCCCGCAGACCAGCCCGATCAGCTGCGGCAGGAACGGCAGCGGCTTCTTGCGGTCCGCCGCGAACAGCCCCTCCGCCGCCAGCGACTTCTTCAGCTGCTCCAGCCGCGCGAGCAGCTCACCGACCCCGACCGGCCGGATCTCCGCGGCCCGCAAGGAGAGTTGACCGCGCGGGGCGTACCACTCCGGTTTGGCGTGCACCACCACCCGGGCGCCCTCGCTGATCACGTCCGCGACCTTGTCGAAGACCTGGCGGTAGCACGTCACGCGGAGCGAGATGTCGTGGGACGGATCGCGCAGCGTCAGGAAGACCACGCCCGCGCCGGGGCGACGGGAGAGCTGGGTGATCTGCCCCTCGACCCAGACCGCGCCAAGCCGGTCGATCCAGCCGCCGATGAGCCGGGACACCTCGCCGACCGGGATCGGCGTTTCGGGGGACGTGGAGACAGCCATACGAGCGAGAGTAGCGGCGGCCACCGACAGTGGCGGCCGCCTCACCCTCAGCCCGCCGCCCTCAGCCCGCCGCCCCGCCCTCCCCGGCCCCCCTCGCCGGCGGGGAGCGGTTTTTGGGGGGAGGGGGAGACAGCCATACGAGCGAGAGTAGCGGCGGCCACCGACAGTGGCGG
>NZ_JOIX01000012.1 GCF_000720175.1 Streptomyces sp. NRRL S-337 | reverse complement strand
GTCGTCGTCGTTCGGTCAACGAGTCGAACATGCGGTACGGCAAGGGGGGTTGCCTGTCATGGGCGTGAGCGTGTCTTTCATCGCGGCGACGGCGGAGGAAGGACTTGTCCGGTCGATCATGTGACTGCGTCGTGTACCGGTCGTTGATGTGGCCATGGGGCGGGGTGATCTGAGCGATGCCGAATGGGAACGGCTACGGCCGTTCCTGCCGGTCAGCAACAGGCGTTGTGGCAGGTGGCGGGACCACCGCAGGTGATTGACGGGATTTTGCACCGGGCCCGGACCGGCGTGCAGTGGCGTGACCTGCCCGAGCGGTTCGGGCCGTGGAAGACCGTTTATGAACGGCACCGGCTGTGGTCGGGTGACGGGACGTGGGAGCGTTTGCTCCAGCAGGTCCAGGCTGCCGCCGACGCGGCAGGAGAGATCGACTGGGATATCTCGGTCGACTCCACCATCGTGCGGGCTCATCAGCACGCTGCCGGTGCCCGCACCGACGCACCGCCGCCCCGCGGTTCAAAGGGGGCCGAGCCGGCAGAACACCAGGGCGAGAGCGCGTGGCAGAGCCTGCAGGCCCGCCTGGTGGAGGTGGTGCAGGAGGTGAGGGCCTGGGCCGCTCGCGCGGCGGTTTCACCACCAAGCTCCACTTGAGTGCCGATGGCCGCTGCCGCCCGCTGTCCCTGGTCGTCACACCAGGCCAGCGGGGGCGGACTGCACCCAGTTCAAGGCGGTCCTGGAGAAGATCCGCGTCCCGCGGATCGGGCCGGGAAGGCCGCGCAAGACGCCGGACAGCATCGCGGCCGACATACGCCTACAGCAACGGACCCTGCCGCCAGTACCTGCGAAGTCGCGGTGTCGGCACACCATTTACGAGAAAACAGACAGTCGGGCCGCCCGCCTGCGTAAAGGCTCACGCGGCGGACGACCACCGGGCCTCGACGAGGAGCGCTACAAGAGGCGCAACGCCGTCGAACGGGCCATCAATCGCCTCAAGCAGCACCGGGCAGTCGCCACCCGCTACGGCAAACGCCGTTACGTCTACCTCGGCACCGCAACCGCCGCACCACGACCAGTCCACCGCAGGAGCGGGCCCAGTCGATGACCGCCGCCCGGCGTTCTGGATGCAGGGGGCCGCCGGTGGGGAACTGGTGTGCGGGCGTGAGCGGTACGGCCGCAGCGCTGGTGCCCGGCAACTCGTCGATCCGGGCCCCGTAC
This sequence comes from Streptomyces sp. NRRL S-337, assembly GCF_000720175.1. GTDB lineage: Bacteria > Actinomycetota > Actinomycetes > Streptomycetales > Streptomycetaceae > Streptomyces > Streptomyces siderophoricus. The sequence continues at coordinate 131,113 of NZ_JOIX01000012.1, read as the reverse complement.
GAGTCGACCGTCAGCGGGACGGTGCGCATACCCGCGTCTTCGAGCAGGCCCCGATGGAAGTCCAGTCCGTAGGTCTCCACCGCAACAGGGCCGTTCAGCACACTGCCCAGCAACTTCAGTCCGTGGGCGAAGCCGGAGCAGATCACGATCCGGTCGGGCTCGGTGCGCACGCCCCGGGCGCGTGCCAGATACTCGGCGAGCGCCTCGCGAAGTTCCGCCCTGCCGCGCGGATCGCCGACGCCGAAGGCGTCGTTGGGGGCCGCAGCGATGGCCCTGCGCGCGGAGGTGAGCCATGCGGCACGCGGGAAGGAGGACGCGTCGGGAGAGCTCGGCATCAGGTCGTGCAGGGTGCGGCGGCGGGTCCGGCGCTGCGGGCGGCGCGCCTGGCCCGGATGGAGCGGTGCGGCCCGCCGGGCGACCTGGGTGCCGGAGCCCTGGCGGGCGGAGAGCCAGCCCTTCTCGACGAGTTCGGCGTAGGCGTCGGCGACGGTGTTGCGGGCGATGCCCAGGTCGTGGGCAAGACTGCGGTAGGGGGGCAACCGGGTGCCGGGGGCAACCGGGTGCCGGGGGGCGAGCCGGCCGGAGCGGATGGCCTCCCGCAGGGCCTGCATGAGCTGGCGGCGCAGGCTTCCCTCTCCGGAGAGTTCCAGGTGGAGGTCGGTTCCCGTGACCTGGCCCGGTCCCGTCCCACCGGCTTTGCACTCCGGAGAATTGACCCATGTTTCTGCCATGAAAATGCACCATACCTTGGGTCGTTTCCGCTCTTAGGGTCGAGGCATGACAACTCTTCAGATACCTGAGCGCATGAACTTCTCCGCCGTCGCCCCCCAGGTCTTCAAGGCCGTCCTGGCCCTCGACGCCGCCGCCCGTGCAGGGCTCGACCCCGTCCTGCTGGAGCTCGTGCAGATCCGGGCTTCCCAGGTCAACCGCTGTGCATACTGCATCGACTACCACACCTCCGACGCCCGCAAGGCCGGTGAGACGGAGGAGCGGATCTACCAGCTCTCCGCCTGGGAGGAGTCGAGCCTGTACACCGAGAAGGAGCGGGCCGCACTGGCGCTGACCGAGGCCGCCACCCTCCTGCCCCAGGGCGTGTCGGACGAGGTCTACAACGAGGCCGCGAAGCACTTCGACGAGAAGGAACTCGCCCAGCTCATCGCGCTCATCGTCACCGTCAACGCGTGGAACCGGATGAACGTCACCACGCGGAAGACGCCCGGTACCGAGTAACCGACAGTCCCCTCACTGGCGGTGGCCCCATCGAGGCCACCGCCCGTGGCATGCCATGGCCTGCCCGAATTCCTGAGCGAAGGGCTCACGAAACCGTGACAACCGTCGACACACCAATGTCCACCACCATCGGTCGCTCGCCGGTCAAGGGCTGGCTCGCCGTCCTGGCAGTGACCCTGGGCATTTTCTCCCTGATGACCTCCGAACTGCTGCCCGTGGGCCTGCTCACCCCGGTCGGCTCCGCCATGGACGTCTCCGAGGGCACCGCAGGACTGATGGTGACCGTTCCCGGCCTGGTCGCCGCCGTCTCGGCACCCCTGGTCACCGTGGCCACCGGTCGCATCGACCGCCGTATCGTGCTGACGCTCCTGATGGGCCTGGTGGGCGCGGCCAACCTGGCCTCCGCTTTCGCGACCGGCTTCGCAATCGTCCTGGCCGCCCGGTTCCTGATCGGCATCGGCGTCGGCGGCTTCTGGTCCATTGCCGGCGGCATAGCGCTGCGACTGGTGCCGGAGAAGCACGTCCCCCGGGCCACCGCGGTCATCTTCGGTGGCGTCGAGACCGCGTCCGTCCTCGGCGTCCCCACAGGGACGATCATCGGTGACCACAGCGGCTGGCGCACCGCGTTCGCCGCCGTGGGCATCCTCGGACTGACCGCTCTGGCCTGCATGCTCTTCCTGATACCGAAACTGCCGGCCGAGCAGACCATCACGTTCGCGGACCTACCGAAGGTCTTCAAGGGCAATGCGGGCGTACGGGCCGGGATCGCCATCACCTTCCTCGTGATCACCGGCCACTTCCTGGCCTACACGTTCGTCCGGCCGATCCTCCAAGATGACGGAACCGACGAGAACATGATCGGCGCACTGCTGCTCACCTTCGGCGCCGCCGGCATCTGCGGCAACTTCATCGCCGGAGCGCTCATCGCCAAGCGGCTGCGGCAGACCGTCGCCGGTATTTCCGTGGTCCTCACCGGGGCCATGGTGCTTCTCGCGCTGGTCGACACGGACGCCGTCACCGCGGGCGCCATCCTGATCCTCTGGGGCCTGGGCTACGGCGCGGTGCCGGTCAGCTTCCAGACCTGGATCCTGGACGCGGCACCGGACACCACCGAGGCCGCCTCCTCGCTGTACGTCTCCACGTTCAACCTGTCCATCGCGCTCGGCGCGCTCTTCGGCGGCCTCGCTGTCGACGGCATCGCCACCACGAGCGTGCTGTGGATCGGCGCCGTCCTCGCCACCCTGGCACTGCTCGTGGTGGGCAGGGCCCGCCGCACCACGCCCCTCTCCGCCGAGTGAGGCGAGCTGCCGGCCGTGCCCGGCACGGGCGGTCTCTGCGGGCCTGCTGGATCGGGGCTCGCAGACCGGCGACGACGGCGTCAATGTCTTCGACGGGGTGAGCGACGGCCCACAGGCCGTGGCCGCGCCGGGTCCACTGCTGCTGGATGTCGAGCAGGTGAGCTGCGGCCTGCTCGTGGCTGTGCGTGGCTATGCGTGGCTGGCGTGACGATGAGCCGGTTGACCTCGTTGCCGGTGTGAAGGCGCAGCCGGCTGCTCGCCGGTCAGTAGGTGCCGGCTCAGTGAGTGGGGGCAGCCTGAGGCGCTCCGTTGGTGATGGCTGTCGTTCAGTCCCTGGCGCCCATGGTCAGGAGCACCCGGCCGAAGGGCCTGTCCTCGATCAGGTGGCGCTGCGCCTCGGCCGCCTGAGCCAGGGGGAACTCCCTTGCGACAATGGGCTCGAACCGCTTCTCGACCAGCCAGTCGACGAGGGTCTGCCGTGCGGCACGGGTGACGTCTGCCGGGAACATGTCGAATTTGTAGCCGTGGACGCGGGCGGTCTTCCAAATGAGGTCGGTCACGTCGACCGTGCCGCGGGTACCTCCGGAGTAGCCGACGGCGATGTAGTTGCCGCCGTGGGCCAGTGCGGCAAGTGCGTCGCCGAGCAGTGGGCCTGCGACGCCGTCGAGGACGACATCGACGCCCCTGCCTTCGGTGAGTCGCGCCACGCCCTCACGCAGGGACTCCTGCGACAGGTCGATGATGTTGTCGAAACCGGCCGCCCGGGCCTGCTCGGCTTTGTCGGTGCGGCCGGCCGTGGAGATCACCATCGAGGCACCCAGCTGCGCGGCGACGTGGGCAGCTCCCATCCCGACCGCGCCACCGATGCCCGGCGCAAGGATGCTCTGGCCCGGCCGGAAGCCGGCCAGTTCGGTGAGTGCAAGATAGGCGGTGGAGTATCCGGCTCCCGCGAGTATCGCGGCCACCTGCCGATCACCGACTTCGCCGGGCAGCGGGGTGAGCGCCTCAGGGTACTCCGCAACGTACTCCCGCCAAGTGCCGTCCGTGCTCAGGCCGCGTCCCTGTCCGTTGATCGCTACTCGGGCGCCTTCGGTCAAGCCGCTTGCCCCCGCGTCGACCACCACGCCGACGGCGGCTCCACCCGGAACGATCGGAAGCGGCTTGCACAGGGCTGGTGACATGCGCCCGGCGCGCACGGTGTCGTCCAGCGGGCTCACCGTGCCGACGGTCACTCGGACCAGTGCCTGACCGGGCAACGGTTCGGGAACCTCCATCTCGACCAGGCGCAGCTTGTCGTACCCTCCGTGCTCTCGGTACTGGATCCCATGCACCGGGCTCTCCTCTTCCCTAGAGAGAACAATTCTTGTTACATCAATGTGCGTGAAAAAACGGCGGGTGTCCGCCGGGTAGGGCTATGCCGGCCGTGCAGCCAGCGTCTCTCGCAGCATGTCCCCGATCGTCGTCCGCCCCAGGGCTTTCCGCGCCGCTTCCTCGACCTCGCCATAGGCACGCTGCAGGGCAGGGCGGATGCCCGCGCCCACCGGGCACCGCGGGTTCGGCTCGCTTCGGTGCAGGCCGAACAGCGCCTCGTCCTCGACCGCCTGGTAGACCTCCAGCAAGGTGATCCGGTCCGGCTCGCGGGCCAGCCGCCAGCCGGCGCCGGCGCCGTGGCGGACCTCGACCAAGCCGGCTCGGCGCAACGCGCCGAGACTGCGCCGGATGACGACCGGGTTGGTGTTCACGCTGTCGGCGGCCTGTTCCGAAGTCACCAGGTCCCGGCCTCGCCCCTGCACCAGTGCCATCCAGACCAATACGTGAACGGCAACGGTGAGCCTGCTGTTCGCAGCCATCAAGCCTCCTTGAAAGAACAATTTCAGTTACACCTCGCGCCCGTCAAGCAACCGCTTCCGGATTGACGTCAGGGCGCGTCCATTGACTTCGTCACGTCGTGGTGGAGTTGGACGAAGACCGGCTCACCGGGGTAGCAGTCGGCCTCGGACGCAGGTGAAGCGGTAGTCGCGCCCATGGCAACGCTCGTAGGCGATGCGCGGCAGCTCCAGGGCCTCGTCCGTCAGCCGCTCGACTCCGGCGCGGTCGCTTTTGCAGACCGATCCGGCAGCGGTGGGTCGTTGCGAGCGGGACGCCCGGCCCGGCGCACAGCCGGCCCAGGTGGATCAGGCCCCCGACCCGCGGTCGGGCCTACCGCGAGCCGGCCGCACTGGCCGACCACAGCCCGGCTGTCAGGGGCGGGCCAAGGCAGGCGCCCTCGCCCCCACCCATGGGCCACCCTCCCACGCTGTCCGACCACCCACTCGTACAGCGGACCAGTCATCGTTCGGGCGTCGCAGCACTGCGTCAGCAGGCAGGAGACAGGAATACGACGATATCTGTCTCCCTGCCCGGAAGTGGCTCGGGTTCCCGCCAGCCGTTCCGGCGGTAGAACGCGAGGGTTTCGTGCGCCTGGTTCCAGGTGAGCAGCCATGCCCGACCGCCGGGTACGGTGCCGACGAGGGCGGACAGCAGTAGCCGCCCCAGACCGGTGCCACGGGCATGTGGCCGGACTCCCAGTTCGTCGATCTCGAAACGCCCCACCAGAAGCTCCGCCACCCGGTCGGGGCCGAGCCGTTCGGTCACCTTGCTGTAAGCGCGGTCGGCGCGGAAAGGAGCCGGGGTGGTCCAGCCCGTGACGAAGCCGTCGACATCGCCGTTGTCCGCCAAGGACACAACGGCCCGGAACCCGGGGCGGCGCGCGTCCGTCTCGATCCGCTTCCGGAATGCCGTCCTGGTCGCCTCGGAGTCGCGGTCTCCCCAGGGCGGGGCAGTGAAGACAGTGACATACGCCTCGGTGAGCTCGTCGGCGATGGTGAGGACGTCAGTACCGAAGTGCCGTATGGTGATCCAAACTGCCGGGAGTGCCAGTTGGCGCAGGACATGACTCCGGTCACCCGCCGCCACGAGGCGTGTCCGGACGGCGGAGACGGCCGGATGAAGACAGCGTGGTCAGCGGTGCAGCACTGTGATCCCGAGCATCCGTGCGCCTTTCTCGGTGCGGGGCCGGTGGCGGCTGCCCGGCGCGAACACCACGTATGTCCCGGGCCCGTGGCGTTCCTCTCCCTCGATCACCTCGCCGCTCAGCACGTAGTAGCGCTCCTCGCTGTCGTGCAGGTCGACCTCCGGCCACTCGGTTCCCGGGGCGAAGTCGATCAGCCAGCCCCTGGCGTACTCGGACCCCGGGAGCCTTCGGCGCACGATTCCGGGCACGACTTCGGCCGGTGCGACGTCCTCGACCTGGACGGTGATCTTCAGGGCTTCGGCCTGGGTGGATTCGCTCATGACACCACTGTGGGCCAGGCGAGGCCCCCAGCCCGAGAGTCCGGAAAGACATCCACGGGTACATTCCTGCCATGAACCGTCATCGGGTGGTGGCCCTGCTCAACTCGCCCCAGTCGCCCTTCGAACTCGCCTGCGCCGCCGAGGTCTTCGGCACCGTCCGGCCCGACCTGCCGGTGCACTACGACTTCCGGGTGTGCAGCGAGCGTCCCGGGTCCGTGACGACCACCGTCGGCTACTCGATGCTCGTCGACGCCGGAATGGAGGCCCTGGAGGAGGCGGACACCGTGGTCGTCCCGGGCTGGCAGCCGCCCGGCGCCCCGGTGCCGCCCGCGATCCTGGAAGCGCTGCTGGGGGCACACCGCAGCGGGGCCAGGATCGTCGCCATCTGCACGGGTGCGTTCGTCCTCGCCCAGGCCGGCCTGCTCGACGGCCGCCGCGCCACCACCCACTGGCGCCGCACGGACCAACTCGCCGCGGAATTCCCCAAGGTGCAGGTGGTTCCGGACGTGCTGTACGTGGACCACGGCGACGTGGCGACCAGCGCCGGGACCGGCGCCGGCATCGATCTGTGCCTGCACCTCGTGCGCTCCGACCACGGGGCGGCGTACGCCGCGCAAGTCGCCCGGAGCATGGTGCTGCCGCCACACCGGGAGGGCAGCCAACTCCAGTACGCCGCACAGCCCATCCCCGCCAGAGCGGACGAGTCACTGGCACCCCTGCTGGAGTGGGCCACCTCTCGGCTCGGCACCCGGCTGACCCTCGACCGGCTCGCCGAACACGCCGGACTGTCGAGCCGAACCCTCGCCCGACGCTTCGCCCGACAGCTCGGCACCAGCCCCGGTCAGTGGCTCCTCCGCCAACGCCTCTATGCAGCACAGGTCCTGCTGGAACAGACCGACCTGCCGGTAGAGGCCATTGCCACCAGGGTAGGGCTCATGTCCGCCGTCAACCTGCGCCGCCACTTCCGGGCCTCCGTCGGTACCACCCCCGGCGCCTACCGACGGACCTTCGGCGAGGCCCGGTAGAAGACGTGGAAGCCCCTCCTCGTCGCCCTCGCCGGCGCCCTGTGACTCATTGGCGCCCTCGAAGCCGCTCACGGCGAGCCTCCAGGCACTGCAAAAAGTGCACAAATTTCTGATCAACAAATGATCTTGGTCTCCGGTGACACATGGACGACCAGCACCACGACGAGCGCACCCGCATCCCCGAGGCCATGAACCGGCTCCTGACCGGCCAGCCCACCACCTCTAACGGCAGCCTCACCGTCGTCGCCCTGGCCGCCGAAGCCAGCGTCCACCGCATGGCTCTCATGGAGCGGCACGCGGACCTGAAGAACGAGTTCTACGAACGCGTCCGCACACCGAAACCCGCCAGGTCCTGGAGCCGGAGAAGCGGCTGCGGGAGACCGTCGCAAAGCTGAAGAAGACGATCGCGAACCAGAACGCCGAGCTGAAAGAGCTCCGCGAGCTGGTGACCCGCCTGACGCTGGCCAGTGCGGTTCTCACCCAGAAGCAGGACACGCCAGCCGAACCGGTTCCGGCCGCTGACAACGTCATCCCGTTCCGGCCACCCACTGCCTGAGCCGCGGCATGCGGAGCCCCTGCCTTCCGGACCCGGCGCCGGACGGCAGGGGCGGCTCTCGCCCGACGGTGACGTCCTCGAAGGTCAACGTCGCCTGTTCCAGAGCCGCGTTGCCAGCCATGACCAGCCCTCTTAGAACTCCTATCGCAATGACTTCAGGCGTCGCCAGCAGATGAGTGCGCATCCGAGGGTGAGGAAGGCTTCGTGGATGTCGTCGCGTATCTCCCAGCGGATCCGCAGGCGGCGGAACCAGTGCAGGTGGGCGAACGCGCGCTCTACGACCCAGCGTTGGGTGCCCAGGCCGGAGCCGTGCTCGGTGCCGCGGTGGGCGATCAGCGGCTTCACGCCGAGATCCCGGACCAGGCGGCGGTACTTGTCGTGGTCGTAGCCGCGGTCGCCCAGCACCGCGGTCGGGCGGCGCCGGGGCCGGCCGCGCTTGCCGCGCACGGGCGGGACCGCCTCCAGCAGTGGGATCAGTTGGGTGACGTCGTTGCGGTTGCCGCCGGTCAAGGTGGCGGCGAGCGGGATGCCGGTGGCATCGATGATCAGGTGGTGCTTACTGCCTGTTCTACCCCGGTCGACAGGACTTCGTCCCGTCTTGGAGCCCCCTTTAACGCCCGGATGTGGGAGCCGTCGACCGCCGCCCGGGACAAGTCCAGGGCGTTCGCGCCGCGCAGCTTCGCCAGCAGAGTCTGGTGCAGCCGGGGCCACACACCGGCCTCGGTCCACTCGGCCAGGCGACGCCAGCAGGTCATCCCCGAACCGAAGCCGAGCTCCTGCGGCAGGTGTTCCCAGGCGATCCCGGTGTGCAGCACGAACAGGATGCCCTGAAACACCAGCCGGTCCGGATGCCGCTTGCGCCGGGATGCCGCATCCGACGCTCAACTCTCGGCAACAGCGGCTCGATCACCGCCCACAACTCGTCATCAACATCCCACGGCTTCGGCCGAGCCACCCCGCACCCCCGGATCATCAATCCCAGGGTGATCCAACCACCTCGAAGATCATTCGTCAGGAGTTCACGCATACGTCACGCGTCATCCTCATCCTCCTCCAAGGCGTCGCGGATGTCGTCCGCATGGGGGGTGTTGGGGGGCCAGGTGGCCAGCAGGCGTTCGAGGAGGAGGCGATGCGTGTCGATGTGGGCGGTGAGGACAAGGGCGCCAGCCAGCTGGAGTTCGATTTCGGGGAGGCCGGTCAGCCGTAGCGCGAGCTCGGCGGCCTGGTCGGACTCCGCCGAGGCCAGCGCCCTTGCACACGCCTCGCGGACTCGCAGGGGGCGGTACTCGTCCAGGGCCATCGCGCCCAGCTGGGCGACAAGTTCCGGATCCTCAGGGACATCGCAGGCGTAAAGACACTGCCCGGCGGCGGACACGGCGCCATCGTCGACGACGTCGCCGTCCACGGCGCGCAGCGCGGCGATGATCAATGGGGCGTCCACAGCCTCGGCGTGGTTCTGGACTGCCCACAGCGCGCTCGCCCGGTCCTGCCCTTGTGCTTCCGGCAGCGGCGTACCGCGCAGCACCCACCGGGCACGGTCCAGCACCTCCACAGCATGCTCGTCCAGCGGATTACCAAAACCCCACCGAGCTTGCCGGTCCTCGTAGTGGAAGTACTCCAGCGCCGTGCACACCGCGTCCCGCTGCCCGGAGCGCAGCAGGTTGAGGAAGGCGGCGCGCGGGTCAGGGTTCTGGTCCGCCGACTTCAGCAGTTCGTCCCGGTCGGCCGCCATCGCCGCGTCGTCGAAGCGGTGCCGTTCCCAGTACGCGAGCGTCATGACAGGAGCCTACTGTGACGCCTGAAGTCATTCTGTTAGGAGTTCTTTAGCCCGCTGACCAGCACGAACGCGCTCGGGTAGTCCTGGGCGGCGGGCTCCGGACCACCGAGATGGCCACCTTCATCTCCTCACCTGCCCTTACTGATGATTTCAAAATGAGATCCCGAGTCTCCTCAAGCAGATGATGCCGCAGGCGAGTTGGAGCAGGCCGAGATGGAGATCGGCGCGTATCTCGTAGCGGATCCGCAGGCGTTTTGATGGGCGGAGCCAGGCACCGACTGGAGCGGCCCCGTCGAGGACTTTGACTTGGCTGTCGAGGAACAACTTGCCCGCTATGGCACACCTGTCCTGGGCCGGTCCCCCTTCAACTCGTCGATCTCACGCGGCACAAGGGACAGCCCGCACCCGCCCACAGTCCTTGACCCGCAGACAGATCAGCTCACGCACGCCGAGATGACGACCGCCGCAGCTGCGCTTGACCAGCGCCTATGGCCTGACACGAACCCGGACGCCACATGTGCCGAGAGCGGCGCTCCAGGCCAGGCTCTCCACGATACGACGACCCCGCCGCGGTGACGTGAACGCAATTTGAGGGGTACGCCGACCAACAACACAGAAGTCAACTCACAGATCAGAAAGGCCGGCGAGGCGACCAGCGGCCGAACGTACCGAGGCAGCGTGCCGGGGGGGACTGGTGCTGCGGGCGGTGACGGTGGCAACGGCCTCCTCATCCCTCTGTCGTAGGAGGAACTCCCGGGCTGAGCACAACCGTTGACCTTGGCAGATCATGGACGACCACCAGGCCACCCAGCACTTCCCCGGCCCCACCACCCGAGACGTCCACTAAGCCGCAGGAAGAACATGAACCCGAAAAGAACGCAGCTCCGACGATTTGGACTGATAGCCGCCAGCATGACCACCCTCAGCACCGTCGCCGCGTGCAGCACAGGAGCTGGCAACCTCTTCCAGGACAACCAGCCCAGTGCCATAAAAAGCACGGCCTCAGCGGTGCTCACACTCGGCCAGTCCAGCCAGGAGCAGGAGATCACCAAGTACAACAAGACCGGAAGATTCACCATCACCCCCACCAAAGTCGTCGAAGGCAAGCCGAAGGACCTGAAGGAACTCAACGACAGCAAATTCGACGGCCAGAAGATCGCGTGGGTCTACGTCCGAGCCAAGCACGTTGGAGGCTCTGCCGTGAAGGAGCCCGAGCCAATGGTCAACATCGGGGCTGAAACCACCGATGGCAGCCCTGCCACCAGATTCCTCCTCATCGCCGATCTCACCGCCATGCCGAAGGACTGCAAGCGCTTCGATGCCGTCAAGGACATCGAAGACGAGGACCTCTGGCAGCGGGGCGAGGAGCGCACCATGTGTGAGCCCTACCTGATTCCTGCCAACGCCAAGATCAAGTACGTCACGTACTCCCAGGGCTTCTACGACCAACCCCTTAGGTGGTCTGTGAAGTAGCCCGGTACGCTGCAGCATCTTGCCGGTGCGGAGGCCCCTCGCCCACTGCCGGGCTCACTGCGTGGCGCCCGGGAGTGCCCGTCCTGTACCGGAACCTCGGTCGGCAACGACAGGCGGCGCGCTTGGCCGGCTCGGACGGCGAACCCCGTGAGGGAAGGCGGATGACGGTACGGCAGACCGCAACCGGAGGCCGACAGGGGACTTGCGTGGGCGCAACGTTGAAGAACTATTCCACATCTATCGTCAGCTCACTGGCCTGAGCAGTCTCCGCCGGACGTCGAGACCTACGGCGAGGAGAGCTACCGGAGCTCGTCTCCCCTGACAAGCTCCGGTAAGAGGTGTGGCAGAGTGAGCGATGGTGGGGCGGCTGGCTGGGCCCGCCGCGGGCGCAGTGACGGAGCAGCCGCCCCGACCTCACAGAGCCTCCCCGATGCTGGCCGTCATGGTGGGCCGACAGCCCAGGGGGCGACCATTTGACTGGCGACTCTCCGGCCTTGGAGCAATTGTCAAATCCTGTGGATCTGGTCCGCGCGGCCGGACGTCAGTTGGTTCAGAACCGAGTCCGGTCTCACAGGGTGGTGTTCGCCTGCCGTATGGCGGATGAGCTGCTAACTTCCGCGTCATGGCGAACCAGAGCGACGGCACAGATCTACGAAGCCGGGTGGCCGATGCCGACAGCGGTGTCCTGTTGTTCGGCATCACGCCGCCCCGCCTGAGCAACACTCCCGAGCGGATCCGGGAGATCACCGCAGCCACCCTGGCACGGTTGGAGTCCCTCGATGTCGACGGTCTGGCGCTGTACGACATCGACGATGAGAGCGACCGTAATCCGGCGCAGCGGCCGTTTCCGTATCTGCCGACCATCGACCCTGCCGTGTACCACGCGGACTATCTCGGCAAGTGGAACCGTCCGGTGGTCGTCTACCGGTGCGTCGGCAAGTACTCCCAGACGGAGCTGCGGACCTGGCTGCGGACGGCCGACGCCGACCGGCTGCTCGGCGTCTTCGTCGGCGCGTCCTCGAAGGGGAAGGCGGTGCGGACCGGCCTGTCCGAGGCGCAGGACCTGCGCCGCGATGTCCGCCCAGACCTGCTGCTCGGTGGCGTGGCCATCACCGAACGCCCCGAGGAGCATCTGCGGCTCGTCGCCAAGCAGGTGGCCGGGTGCGCGTACTTCATCTCGCAGGTCATCTACAGCGCCGACGCGGCGAAAAGCATGGTCTCCGATTACTACTACGCCTGCCGCGAGCGGGACCTCGAACCGAGGCCCGTCCTGTTCACGCTCTCGGTGTGCGGCTCGGTGAAGACGCTGGCGTTCCTCCAATGGCTCGGCGTCGGCGTCCCGCGCTGGCTGGAGAACTCCCTGCGCCATGCGGACGACACCCTGGCCGAGTCATACCAGCACTGCTTGGCGAACGCCCGGGACCTGATCGCCTTCTGCCGCAAGCTCGGCATGCCGTTCGGCTTCCTCGTGGAGAGCGTATCCATCCGCAAGGTCGAGATCGACGCCTCGGTCGCCCTGGCCCACGAGCTCAGCCGGCTGCTCGGACGAGGTACACCCTCGGTGTGAAGCCGGGCACGAACGTGCGGCTCTCGAATCCCGCGATCGGGACGCGGCTCAGGCCGCGCTGGCGTCCTCCCGTTCGACGAGGACCCGCGCTTGAATCGGGCTCCGGCTCGCACAAGGGCGACCAGGTGCGGCGCATTGACCGCGCGCCAGCGTTCCTGGGCGGACTCGATCAGCTTGAACGTCATCGCCAGAGCGGCCGACCGCGACCCGGCGCCTTGGTGCGCAGCCGCACAGTGGAGAAGGTCGACTCGATCGGGTTCGTGGTGCGCAGGTGGATCCAGTGCTCGGCCGGGCAGTCGTAGAACGCCAGCAGCACGTCCTCGTCGTCGACGACCTTCGCCACGGACTTGGGGAACTTCGCGCCATACTGCTTCGCGAACGCCCTGACGGCGTTTCCGCCGGGCGCCCTCCCGGACGATCTCGTCGATCAGGAAGCCGTTCGGCGTCGTTCCGGCGGCATCAACTACGGTAAGCATGGGCGTGCCCTCCCAGCCGACGCGCCAACGCCGGCCTACTCAGTGACCTTCGAATCGATCACTCGGGAGGGTGCGCCCTCACCGAGCCGATCCACAGGTTCTGAGCATTGCTCTTCCGCTGGCGGGAAGAGAGTGTCTCGGCCCTGCTGGAAACAGAGGACGCCGGTACAGCTTGCTGGCTCCAGCAAGACGGACGGTGGACAGACCGCGAGCGCGACTTCCACGAAGTCGACCGGAGCCGTGCACCAGCGCCTCTACGACCAGCCGGAATACGGTCTTGTCGGGTACGCGTCGGCGGTGACAGCCCAGCGGATGCGCCGGATCGAACTCGGATCGCTTGGGCAGTAACGCCGAGAACTGCTCCCAAAGAGGCTCGAAGAGGGATGACGGTATGGCAGGCACGGGGCCCCTCCGGTACTTGCATTGCGGCAGGCGCGGCCAGCATCGGGCCTGCACCCTGACCATCGAATGAACGTGCCAGCTACGGCGCGGAGCGGGCCGGAACGCCGTCGGCATTGGCCTGCCTGCGTGGGAGCCGTGTTCTTGCTGCGGCTCCCACCTGCAGACGCCTGGTCAGGTCGGGAGGTGCGCGGCCAGTTGCTCCCACTGCCACGCGGGTGGGGTGTGGGGCGTGGGGGTGAGGAGGTGGAGGCTGACGTGGTCGGCTCCGGCATCGAGGTGTTCGTGGACGCGGCGGGCGATGGCCTCGGCGTGGCCGTGGGCGACGACCGCGTCGACGAGCCGCTCGCCGAGCGCGTCCGCGTCCTGGTGTCCCAGCTCGTGCAGCAGCGTGCGGCGGTTGGGCAGGGCCGCCGCTGCCGTGGCGCGGGCCAGCTCGGCCGTCCGGGAGCGGTCGGGACTGAGGACGCAGAGTTGGGTGACGGCCAGCAGTGCCTCGGGGCCGAGCACCGCCCTGGCCGTGCGGGTGTACTCGACGGGCATGCCCAACACGTTGGCGCCCCAGGTATGTTCGGCGGCGAGCGAGAGCATGTCTGGGTCCAGGGCTGCCAGTACGCGGTGCGGCGAGGCCGGTGTTGCGGGAGGCCCGAACGGGGCGGCGTCCAGCGCCTCAAGGTAGGAGCGCATCGTGGCCGGCGCGGGCCGGAAGCGGTGACCGCGCACGTCTTCGGCGAGGCTGGGATGGCTCTCCCACAGGCCGAGCAGGAACCGTTCGGGGAACGCCTCCTCCAGGGTGCGCTGGGCGGCGGCGGTCGTCACCGCGTCGCGTGCGTAGATGTCTGCCATGCCGGCGGCCACCGTGATCCGCCGGGTGGTCGACAGCAGGATCGCGGCCTGTGCCATGGCCTCTCGCCCGGTGGTCTCGGGGAACCACAGGGCGCCGTAGCCGAGGTCTTCGGCCGCCGCTGCGGCAGCGCGGAGATCGGCTGCCCGGTAGTTGTCATTGTCGCCCGCCCAGATCCCGACGCGTCCGAGGCCGGGCATACGGGTGCTCACGCGTGCTGCTCCGTAGTAGGCCGCGCGGCCAGGAACGCGGCAATCTGGGCTGCGCCGGTGTGCCGCAGCCAGGTACGGAAGTCCATCGCGGTGGGGTGGATTCGCCGGCTGGCGGGGATGTCCGCGCGGTAGCCACGTTCGTTGAGCCATTCCATGGCGAACGCGAAGTCCTCGCTGAGGGCCCGGATCGCTTCGATCGGGATCTGGACGTAGGGCAGCGGGTGCCCGAGCGCCTTCTCGATGGCCGCAGCGATCTGGACCGGCGTGAGCTCGTCCGCGGCCAGCGTGACGGCACGGCCGATCCAGTCCTCGGGCCGGGAGAACGCCAGCGCGGTGACGAAGCCGACGTCGTCCACGGCCATGATCTGCTGAGGAGTGTCGGGGGCGATGGCAGTGGCCAACGCCCCGCCCTGCAGGGCGTAACCACCGGTGAAGTTCTCCATGAACGACACCGGCCGCAGGATCGTCGCGGGCAGGCCGAGTTCGGCGATGCGTTGCTCGATCCGCCACTTGCTGACCAGGTTCTGCGGCAGCGCCTCGGTGCCGTGGCGGTCCGCCCCGGCAACGGAGGTGAAAACGAAGTGCGAGACCCCGGCGGTATGTGCGGCCTTGGCGACATTCATCCCCCAGCGGACCTCATCCTCGGCGCTGAAGCCCGGCGCGGTGCCGGGGGAGCCAACCGTGGGCTGGACGCTGAACACGCCGTAAGCGCCGTCGGCGGCAGCCTCCAGAGAGGCGAGGTCTTCCATCTCCGCGCGTACGACCTGCGCTCCGGCGCTCGCCAGTGCCACGGCCGAGGGCCCGTCCGGGTCGCGGGTGAGTGCGCGAACCTGCCAGCCGCTGCTGAGCAGATGCCGCGACACCGCCCTGCCCTGCAGGCCGGTAGCCCCCACCACGGCGACTGTCTTCCCTGCTGACTCCACGGTCTCTCCCCTTGTCTCACCCATGGCGACAGAGACCACCTCGTAACTGGGGTGGCCCCCCGTTTCTCGTTCGCTACGATATGGGGGACCACCCCGGTTATCAAGCTGCCAGGAGTTCCCGTGCCCAAGGACCCCGCTGCCCCGCAGCCGATGCGCGCCGATGCGCGCCGTAACTACGACCGGATCGTGGCCGCCGCCGGGATCGTCATCGCCGAACACGGCGCCGAGGCCTCCCTGGAGCAGATCGCCCGCCACGCAGGAGTCGGCTCCGCGACCCTGCACCGGCACTTCCCGACCCGGCAGGCACTCCTGGAGACCGTCTTCAAGGGACGGGTGGAGGCGCTCTGCGCCAAGGCACAAGACCTGCTCTCCGATCCCGATCCCGAAGCCGCGCTCGTCACCTGGCTCCGCGCCGTCGGCGCACACGCCGTAGCCAATCGGGGCCTGGGGGCATCACTGATGCACGGCGCCCGTGGCGGGGATCCGACGCTGGGGAGCGCCTGCCACACCATGATCGTCAACGCCGGCGACGCACTCCTCACACGCGCCCGCCAGGTGCACGCCGTACGCCCCGAGGTCACCACCACTCAACTGCTCAAACTCGTCAGCGCCATCGCCCTGGCCACCGAGCAGGAACCCGACGGCCCGGCCGAGGCCGACCAACTGCTAGCCCTCGCCATCGACGGGGTACGCACGCGCTGAGTATCGAACCCACGGGCAAGAGTCCGCAGAGGGCACGGTCACCGCAAGGACGACGCCTATCCTCGGTCGCTCTAAGTGGGTGTTCTGCGAGTGCTCGGCGAACTCGTCGCGATTGACGGTGGGTTGTCCGGTTCCGGGACTTCACGATCGGCCGGACGCGCGGTGTGCTGGTGGGCGTGGATGGGCGTGAGCCATACCCGAGCGACCTGTCGGATGAAGCCTGGGAGCTGATCCGGCCGGTGATCACCGCGTGGAAGGGCCGGCATCCCTCGGTCAGCGGGCATGAGGGCAACTACGGCATGCGGGAGATCGTGAACGCCCTCTTGTACCAGGCCAGGACCGGCTGCCAGTGGCGGTATCTCCCGCATGATCTGCCGCCGAAAAGCGCTGTGTACTACTACTTCGGCCTGTGGCGCGACGACGGGACCGCGGAGACCATCCACGAGCTGCTGCGCTGCTTGGCCCGAGAGATGCGCAGACGGCGGGAGGACCCCTCCGCCGTGGTCCTGGACTCGCAGACGGTGCGGGCCTCGGTGAACGCGCCGAAGGAGACGACCGGGTTGGATCCGGGCAAGAGGAGCCCGGGCCGGAAAAGAGGCATCGCCACCGACGTGATCGGCCTGGTCATCGCAGTGATCGTGGTGGCGGCGAGCGTGCAGGACAACGCGATCGGAACCACTCTGCTCGACAAGGTCGCAGCCAGCGCGCCCACCGTGACCAAGGCGTGGGTGGACGCCGGGTTCAAGGAGGTCGTCGTCGAGCACGGCGCCCGCCTCGGTATCGACGTGGAGAGCGTGCAACGCGAGCCGGGTACGAAAGGGTTCACCCCGCAGCCGAAGCGGTGGGTGGTCGAGCAGACTCTCGGCACCCTCATGCTGCACAGACGTCTCGTGCGTGACTACGAAACCAGACCGTCCAGCTCGGCGGCCTGGATCCACTGGTCCATGACCGACCTCATGCTCCGCCGCCTCACCCGCACCACCACTGCGACCTGACGCGACCCGTCCGCCCAGCACCCCGCACCCCCGACGTGCAGGAGCCCCGGTGAAGCATCTCCTCGACAAGATCGAGGCCCGACAGCAGCTGGTACGCGAGACGGCCGGACAGTTGCGTGAGCAGATCGGGCTCCTCACCGAACAACTCGCCGCCGCCGAACGCACTCTGGAACGCCTGGACATCACCTGCGAGACGATGCTGGAACTGGCCGCCGAGGACGGCATCGAGCCACCGGAGCCGCTGCCGCCCGGCTACCGCGAGGTCCTCACCGCCTTCGAGCGGGCCGGGCGCGGGCTCCGTGCGAAAGAGGTCTGCGAGATTCTGGGCATCGGCACCGAGCCGCGGCACACCGAAAGCGTCCGCGCCAAGCTGAAACGCCTGGTCGACCGCGACATCCTCACCGAGCCCGAACCCGGCCTGTTCACCCTCACCCAGCCGACACCGGCCACCCCAGACACCAACTCAAGCTGAAACCTGACGAAGCGCCTCACAACGCCCACTCACGTCCTCGTCAGTCATTTCCTGCGGTCTGCGTGGCCTCGGTCCCGCGCCGCGCCTCGGTCGGCTGAGCGAGGTGGTTGGCGCGCAGCGCGGTGAGCATCCCGAGGGTGGAGATAGCAGCGAAGCCCAGCAGGAGGTAGCGCGCGGAGGTAACCATCGAAGGGCCACCCAGGTTGACCAGGAGGCCGGCGACCGCCGCACCGAACGCTGTCGACATGGTGAGCACAGTCGCGATCGCCGCGGCGGCCTTTCCTCCCTCTTCCTTGTCCGGCGTGCTGGCCATCGCAGCAACGGACAGGTGGGGCATGGCCAGGCCGATCCCCGTGCCGGCGAGGAGAAGAAGTGGCAGCCATGCGATGACCAGAAGTAGCGGTGCATTGCGGTGCTGCAACAGCGCGAGCACGGCGAACCCAGCTGCAAGGACACCTGGACCGGTCACCCGGAGCCATCGGATCGTCCGCTGCTGGTGTGCTGAGGAGCTGACGACTTGGCTTGCCGACCAGCCGAGCGACAATGCCGCTCCGAAGAACCCGGCAGCCACCGGCGGCAGTCCGCCCAGGCGCTGACCGAACAACGGCAGGAACGTCTCTACAGCAACGCCAGCCGCGAGGAACACGATGGTCAGGTAGACCCACCGCAATGCGGAGCCAGTCTGGTAGGTGGGGCGCGGTAGGACTCGGACCTGGCTTCGCTTCTCCGTCACCGCAAAGGCGGTGACCAGAGCCAGTGCCAGCGCGATGAACACCCCCATCATGACGTCGTTCGAGAGGATTCCGGCGACGCTCACGGCCCCTGCGGCCCCGATGACCAGCATCAACGACCCCAGCGGTACCGGAACCGCCTCCGCCTCGGTCCTGCCGCTTTTTGGAAGTACGTGGGGGGCAAACGCCGCCATCACTCCCGCGGCAACAGCCAACACGACGAACGCCAGCCGCCAGGACCCGAACTGGGCGAAGAGGCCGCCCAGAGTCGGACCGACGAAGTTGCCCAGGCCGAACATGGCGGAGATCAACGCGCTGCCCCGCACCCACAGATGGCGCGGCAGTGCCGAATAGATCAGGGCGAACCCCAGGCCGGTCAACAAGCCCGCACCGAGTCCCTGCGCGCCACGGCCGACCAGCAGCACCGGCATGACCGGACTGGCCGCGCAGACAACCGATCCGACGGCGAAGACGCCAAAGCCGACCAGATAGGAGCCGACGTTGCCGCGCCGGGAAAGAGTTCGGCTCACGAGCATGGTCGCGACCACTTGGGCAGTCAGGAAGACGGTCATGTTCCATGCGTAGAGGCGTTCACCGCCAATGTCCGCGACCGCCGTCGGCAGCAGACTTGCGGCCAGGTAAATGTTGACGGCGCCGACGAGTACGCCCCCGCCCAGCACTACGACGGTGCCGAAATGGCTGCCGAGTTCCCGCCACGACCCGACACTCTGATTGTCGTCCACTTGCCAAACCCCGTCCCTGAGTTGCTTCCTTCCAGGCATCATGGCGGGCCCGGGAGACCCGGTAATCCGGCAAAACGGACGTGATCTGCCTCACATCTTCGAAGTGGGGCGGTTTCGCGTACCCCTCGACGGGACCGCCCCGGAACTCGCGGGAGGCGCGGCGAAGTGGACGAACTGACATCCGGCGATGAGTCAGCAGCCCGGCGACGCCCTGAGATTGCGGCGAAGCAGCGAGTCACCTTGAATCGCATCCTGTGCACCTTCAGCAAGCCAGCACCGTCACCCCGAAGGCCAACTCAATCTGAATTCAGGCGAAAGCGCGCAGAACACCCTCTAAGAGCTCGACGCCTCACCGACAACCATGCACGAGTTCGTAGATGTGCAAAGAGGCCCCTGCCGCTTCGGCACTACGCCGGTGGCCTCCCTGTGGTCTGTTCGTCAGCAGTCGGTCGACCGCGCCATCGGCTCAACAACACGCGCTCAAGGTCCCTGGCATGCTTACCTGCGACAATCCCTCAGGAAGGGCAGCCCCCACGCTCATGAACAGCAGTGCACTGACCGCCTTGGAACGTCTCTCCGGGCACCAGCAGCGGTTCGACGCGTCCTTCGCGAAGTACTTCGCCGAGCTATCTCACGAGGTCAGCAGTCCGCCTCTGAGCCGCTTCGCTCCCCGCTGCCTGGAACTGCTGGCGGAGGTTTCGCTGCGCGGCGGCAAACGGATGCGGGTAGCCCTGGTCCATGAGGCGGCTCGCCTCGTGACCGACGACGAGGTGCCCGGCATCGAAGAGGCCGCGTTGAGCACCGAGTTGCTCCAGACCCACGCGCTCGTCCTCGACGACATCATCGACGACTCGCCGGTGCGCCGCGGTGGGCCCTCGACTTACTACGCCTACCGCAGTGACTTCCCCGAACACCCGCAGACCGCTCTGGGACTGGCCATGATGGCCGGCGATCTCGCCGGGTTCCTGGCAATGCGCGTCCTGCTCCAGGCCAACATCCCTGCCGAGCGCAAACTCGCCATGCTGGACGTCCAGTACGCCATGACGACTGACACCGTCGTCGGCCAGATCCTCGACCTGGAACGCGACGTCACCCCCGCGCCCGATGAGGAATTGCTCGACGCCGTGAGCGAGTACAAGACCAGTCGACAGGCCATCTTCGCTCCCATGGCCCTGGGACTCCTGGCCGCTGGTGAAGACCTGACCAAGTACGAGGCGAATGTGCTCCGTTACTCCACGCTGGCCGGCATCAGCGGCCAGATGCGCGATGACTATCTCGATCTATTCGGAGATACGGAGACCACCGGCAAGCCCTCCGGCGGCGACGTGCGGGCCGGCCGCCACACCTACGTTCTCCGCGCCTTGCTGACCGCTACCAGCGGGAGCGATCACGACACGGTCCAGGCCGCACTCGGCGACCCGGGCTGCACGCCGCAAACCATCGACCGTATCCGTGACATCGCCTACCGTCACGGCGTTCACGCCCAACTGCAGGACGCCATCGAACGATACGCCGAAGCCGCCTCCGCCGAAGCCGCATCATGGCATTCCCACTGGCGCGAGGAGGCCGTCACCCTCTTCGAGTACCTGCCCCAGTGGAACACACAACGAAGCCACTGATTGGACCGTGCCGCGCACAGGCTGACCAAGCAGTCCCCTCCCACCGGACACCAGCCTCAACATCGGCCCGGCCATCGGCTTCAGCTGCCCTGCCCCACATGCCAGGGTGGGGCAGGGCAGCCGCCCGGCCTGCGGAGCGGCACGGCGCTGGCGCTCCATCCGGTGACACCCATCACGAACGCGTAGTCCTCGCCTTTGTGCATGCCGCTGTGTCCGCACACCCTCACCAGTTCGGTCCGCGCACCGTGATCACAGTGTGGCCCTTCGATGACGGCCACTACACCCACAGGCAACCGGTCTTGTGCCTGCCCAGGGGTGAGCAGGCACAAGCGCTCAGGATGCCGTCACCCGCCAGGTCGGATGACAGACAGGCGACCCAGCCGACCCGTGGCCACGGCAGCAGCTTCACGCCCGGCGGTCTGAGCACGCTAAAAAACCGCCTCTCTCACCTGACTCACCATCACGAAAGTCAGCATCGAGTCAGCATCAAACCTGCCAGACCAGACCGGGCTTCACACCGGTGAACCTACACATGATCGAAGGGCAGTGAAAGATCGATCTGACCTGCAAGTTTGGCGCCCTGCCCGGGGAGAACACAGGCGGCCCTCCTGCCAAGAGCAGGCAGGTGTAATCCATGTCCCCACAATTTCCTAATTAGGAATTGGCGAGATCCCAAACATCATTCTCGCCTCTCGCGAAAGGGTTCAACTCGAAGAGCACTGGACCCTGTCGGTGAATCGGCAACCTCTCCGGGATTTCCATTCGGCACAAAGCAGGGAATAGCTCACGCTGAGAGGTCAGCAAAATGTCAGCATCATCCCGCAGCGATCTTGATCGTGCTGGCAGGGGCTGCTCAGTGGCTGAGTGAGGCGCGCTCTGAGCTTGGGAATCACCGGGCGCTTAGTCGCTTCTAAGCCTCTGAACTGCGTAAACGCGGTCCATGTGGAGGGTTGGGGTGGGCCGGGAGGCACCCGCATCGACCGGGGTTCACCGCCCGTCAGGGCACGCGGAGGGCACGTACTGCCGGAAGCCAGCACCCGTTCCGCGAGGCGCTAGATGCGCGCGAACCTCTCGGGCTGTTCGGCGAACTCCTTGGCCACGGCCGGGCTGACCGTGGCGTGGGTGCTGCGGATCGTGTCCAGGTAGTCGTCCGTGGCGGGGCGGGTCCGGGCACCGGTGTCGATGGTGCGCTCGAACGCGGACTGCGAGACGGTGCGTGCGGCGTGGCCGATGTCGGCCGGGGTGAAGCCCTCGCTGGCGGAGACGAGTGCCGAGACATCGGCCTGTGCGCCCGCGCGGGTCAGGAAGCTCTCCCACAGCGCGGCCCTGGCCTGCTGGTCGGGTGGGCCGAGGGGGACGACGTAGTCGAAGCGGCCGTGGCGCAGGAAGGCCGGGTCCAAGGTAGTGACGTTGTTGGTGGCGCAGACGAGCAGTCTGCCGTCCCGGCTGCGGAAGCGGACGATCGCCTTGAGCAGCTCGTTGACGATGCCGACCGCGGTCGCGTCCGCGCCGATGCGTTCGCCGGCCGCCTCTTCCACCTCGTCGATGAAGACCAGGGCATGGTCGAGCTGGGAGATCTCGTCGAAGCGTCGGTTCAGACCGGTGGCCAGTCCGTATTCGGCGGCGAGGCGGGCGGGGAACAGGTCCAGGAAGGGCCATCCCAGACGGTCGGCGATCGCGTGCGCGAAGGTGCTCTTGCCGGTCCCGGGCGGACCGAAGAGCATGACGGCGCGTGGTGGCGTGTTCAGCGGCCAGTTGGGGATGGGCCAGCGGCAGCACCAGGCGGCGCTCGATGAGCCGCTTCTCGTGTTCCATCCCGGCGACCTGCTGCCACAGGCCGCCCGGCGGCAGCTCCGCTCCCAGCGACGACAGCAGGCTGATCATCTGGGGTCTCACAGGTGCGCGTTTTTCGAAGAAGACCAGGCCGGAGCGGGCTTCGAAGGCGCAGTTGCGCAGGGCGGTCACGCCGGTCTCCCCGTCAGAAAGGACCGCGTGCACCGTGCGGACACCACCCGTGAACAGCCGTTGCTCCAGCGCGGTGAGCAGAGCGTTGCCCAGCCCCTGCTGTCGCCAGGAGGGCAGCACGCAGATACGGAGGATCCAGGCCCGGTCGCCTTCCACATGGCTCACTGCGGCCCCCACCATGACCTCGTCGGCCATGGCCACCACGGCCGGATGGGGGGCCTGGAGGGCGGCGACGACGTCCGAGAGGTGGAACAGGGGGGCTTCCCCGGTCGTGCCGCTCTCCGCGTCGACGCGGATCACCGCTTCGAGGTCGTCCCCGGAGTAGTCCCTGACAAGCCAGCTCGTCATGAGTCGGCTCCGAGTGCTGGAGGTACTTCCATCATCCGGTGCCCAGCCCGCCGTGACGACCGCGCGGGAGGCCCTGCACGGCGGCACCCGGCCTCCCGTGCGGGCACCCTGACCCCTCAGCGGCGCTCCGGTGATCGTCCGTGGCGTCGTGCGGCCCGGTCAGCCGCGCCACTCGATCAGGAGGAGAGTCGCATCGTCCGTGGTGATTCCGCCCCGTTCCCGCATGAGGGTGTGGGAGAGGGAGCGGACCGCCGTCCGCACTTCGGTCCCGGTGCGCGCGATGCGGTCCACCCAGTCGATGAGCTGTTGTTCGCCGAACTCCTCCCCGCCGGTTACGTGCTCCTCGATCAACCCGTCCGTGAAGCACAGGACGCGGTCGCCCGGCTCCAGGGCGAGCTCGCTGATCCGGGGTTCCTGGCCACCGAATCCGACCGGCAGGGTGGTCGGGCTGTGGAGCCGCCGGATGGCGTGCTGTCCGCGGATGAGCAGGGGCGCGGGATGGCCCACGTTGACCCACTGTAGGTGCCCGGTTGCCGTGTTGAGCCGCATCATCTGGGCGGTCACGAAGTGGTCGGGGCCGAACTGGTCGGCGATCGCCCGGTCCATGAACGCGTAGATCTCGGAGATTCCGATGCTGATGCGCCGGGCGTGCCGGTAGGCGCCGATAGCCACCGTGGCCATTGTGGCGGCGTCCAGACCGTGGCCCATCGCGTCGACCACGGCCACGTGCAGGATGTCGCCGTTGAGGGCGTAGTCGAAGCTGTCGCCCGCGACGTCGTACGCGGGCTCCAGCATCCCGGCCACCGCGACCCGGGGCACGGACATCGCCAGTGGTGGCAGGACCGACCACTGGATCTCCGCGGCGACGCTCATCGGTTCCCTGCGCCGGACCCGGAAGAACAAATCGGTGTATCCGTGCTTGGTCACCAGCATGTCGGCCGTCAAGGCGGCGATCCTGCGCAGCAGCCGCCGGTCGTCGTCGTCGACGCTGTCCAGGGTGACGGCCATGACGCCCACGTGGTCCCCGCCGTCCAGCAGCGGCAGGTGGACCCGCACACCGTCGGCCTGCCCCACCTCGACGCGACGCCCCTCCAGAAAGGCCCGGCCGGCGTCGGAACCGTCGATCGGATGCGGCTCACCGGCCATCAGCCCCTCGCCCGGCACCGGCACCAGCAGCAGCTGTCCGTAGTCCTGCAGAAGGATCGCGATCTCGCGGCCGCCGAGCCGGCCCACCTGTTCCGCGATCAGCGGACCGAGCAGATGCGGCGGCGACTCATGCCCCCGGTCCAGCAAGGTCCCCAGAAGTTGTTCCCCGAATCCTTCCGACGGGCCCAGGCCCCCTGTCCGGGGTCGGCGTTCACCTCCTGCCATCGCCGGCCCTTTGCCGGCAGCCTGCAGGGGTGGTGCCCGCGGTGGCGCGGGCCATACGAGGTCGGACGTTCTCAGGAATCCTCTTGAATGATGTGCGCACATGAACTCCCGGCACGGCAGTGATCGATGAGAGCAGCGTGCAGCGGTTGTCGGTTCTGCCTGATCCATTGCTCCGCAGGCGGCATGTCACTTCCCGGATCTCTTGGACGTGGGCCGGAAGGCGCCTGCCGCAAAAGGGTCTCTGGAGAGCGAGAGCGGGAAAATCGCGGGGGATCTATCGTCAAGGTATGAGCGTGTTCATCAAGCTGGTGGAGAACCGGCCTCCCAAGGAATACGCGGAGCTGGTGGCTGCAGATGTCTCGTACGACGACATCACCGAAGGTGAGTCGCCCGCCACGTACGAGTACGACCTGCTTCCGAGCGGTGCATTGCGGATCCTCAGGGTGACCAAGGGCGAAGCCGCTGTCGTCGATTCGATCTACGCTCCGGGGCTCTGGTTCCGTGTCCAGGGGCAGTGGCACGGTAATGCGGAATAGCAAGCACCACCCTGCCGGTGGCCCGACGCTGCCGGCTGCCGAGCCCGGTCGTCGGTGCTTGAGCTCCGAGCGGAATGTGCTCACGCTTTGCGTCAGCCTGCGGAATCACGTCGGAAATACCTGCAGGTGTACCGTGGGTTGTGGGTTGCGCACTCTCACGTGTTGCGCCTGAAAGGACGGCCCCGGCGGTTTCACCGGGGCCGTTTCGAGGTTCACACCGAGCGTGCCGGCACGGTCACACGGGCGCCGTGGCCGCCCTCGGAGTCCCGGACCGCTTCTCGGGTCTGGTCGGCTTCCGTCACGATCCGATGTGACGACCTCTCATGCGTTGCAGGGGGTGAAGCGACGAGGCTTTTTGCGGCCGCATACGGTCGCCGCAGCGCAGGGCATGTGACGCACGCCGCAGGAAGTGGATCTCGATATTCGGGACGACGTGGCGTCAAAGGCCCTGCGGAAGCCTTGCGCCGGCCAACTCGGTACGGCAATCGGTCCGTTATGGCACGCGAATGGCACGCGACCCAAAAATGGTCTAGGCAACAAACAAGCCCCAGGCCGCTGACCTAGGGCTTCTGCATGGAGCGGGTGACGGGAATCGAAGCCGCGCTCTGAGCGTGGGAATCAGGGGGCTTTCGGGTGCCATACGCCGTCCTGACCAGCGAAGATGCCGCACCGGCAGGCGGTGTCCCGCCGTATGCCTAGCCCCTGTTGACCGTTGTTTACCGCCCTATCTGGCACGACACTGGCACGGTGGGCGACACAGCTCTCGAATCGGCGGTTCGATGCAGGGACTTGGATCGGTGCGTACTGCGGGCACTGCAGCGGTTGGTACGCGGATTGCTTGCGCGAAGTGACCCACCCGCTTCGCGCATTGGCATTCACGGAATCAGGGGTCGACCGAGCCTGCCACGTGCACCGACCATCGCCGACGGCGGCTACCAGGGCACGGGACTGCTCATTCCGCACCGCAGACGCCGAGGTCAGCAGCGCCTGAGCCCGCAACAGGAAGCGGAAAACGCCGTGCACCGCCGGGCCCGAGTGGAACATGCCCTGTCCCGGCTGAAGAGCTGGAAGGTCCTGCGGGACTGCCGTCTCAAGGGCAACGGCGTCCACCAGGCCATGCTCGGCGTCGCCCGACTGCACAACCTCGCCCTCACGAGATAAGGCACACCCCATACGGGACAATCTCTAGCAAAATGAATCAGTGCTGTGCGATCAGTCGCGCGTCCTGAGCAGGTTCGAGTGCCGGGTGTCGTTGGAATACTTCTGCCTCGGCGCGTTCGTCGGGGCCGGGTGGGGCATTGGGAAGAGCGTGGTTCAGGCTTCGATGACGAGCCGCTCGATCAGGTTGTTGCGGAGTGTGAACTGGTAGCGCAGGTCAACGGTCCCGCCGGGGAAGTTGCCTTCGAGGTGGTGTGTGGCGATGTAGTGGGTCGTGTCGATCTGCTGGGCGCTGGTGAGATTGATGGTGTACGTGAACTCGGTGGCGGAGCGGCTCAGCCACCGCTCGATTGCGGTGGCGCCTTGGTATGTCTTGCCGTCGTCGGTCACGGTGGCATCATCGGTGAAGGTGGTGACCGCGGTGGCGGTGTCGTGGGCGCGGTGGGCCTTGAGGTAGCGGGTGATCGTCTCGGGCAGTGTGTGCGGGGCGATGGTGCGGGGCTGTTGTTCAGGCATGACGGTCCTGTGGGTGGTGAGGGGGTCAGACGGTGGGTGTGGTGCCGCCGTCGATGACGTGCTCGGCGCCGACGATGGACGAGGCACGGTCGGAGACGAGGAAGGCGATGAGCTCGGCGACTTCCTCGGGCCGGTTGGGGCGCCCGAGGGGAATGCCGCCGAGGGAGTCCATGAGCTGGCCCAGCGCCGCCTCCCGGGTGACGCCGGCTTCGCTTGCGATCCGGGCGACCAGATTGTCGGCGGCAGTGGTCTGGATGAAGCCTGGTGAGACGGTGTTGACGCGGACGCCGTGCGGGGCGACCTCGTTGGCCAGCCCCTTGCTGTAGGTGGTCAGTGCCGCTTTGGCGGCCGCATAGGCCAGGGTGCCGTTCCACAGCGGCATACGGCGCTGGATCGAGGTGACGTGCACGATCACGCCCTTGCCGCTGGCGATCATGCCGGGGAGCAGGCCGCGGTCCAGGCGGACGGCGGCCAACAGGTTCGTATTCAGCTCCCGGGTCCAGTCGTCCTCGCGCAGCGCCGCGAACCCTCCGGCCGGCGCCTCGGAGCCGCCAAGGGTGTGGACCAGGATGTCGACACCTCTCCAGCGCGCGTCCACCTCGGCGATCACGTGGGCGGCGCCTTCAATGGTGGACAGATCGGCGGCGATGAACGTCTCCTCCTCAACATCGTCGGGGCGGCTGCGGGAGGTGACGAGGACGCTCGCGCCGGACTCGGTGAGGCGCCGGGCGATGGCCGCTCCGGTGCCCTTGGTGCCGCCGGTGACCAGGACGCGGCGGCCTTCGAGGGATTCGCTGAGGGTGGTGGTCATGGAGCCTCTCCGTTCCCGGGGGGCATATGAGACGCCGCTCCCCTTGTTGCTGCTAAAATAGAAGCCACTAGCTTCGACTTTAGCAGTAACTGGGAGGGTGATCACGGTGGCGAGCCGGATCAGACTGGAGGACCGGGAATGCCCGCTGTCCACGACGGTGGAGCACGTCGGCGAGTGGTGGACGCTGCTGATCCTCCATGACGCCTTCGACGGCTACACCCGCTTCGACCATTTCCAGGAGAATCTGGGCATCTCCTCCAGCATGCTCACCACTCGGCTGAAGACCCTCGTCGCAGCCGGACTGCTGGAGCGCCGGCCCTACCAGAGCAACCCCGTCCGTCACGAGTACGTCCTCACCGAGCTGGGACGTTCCCTGCGCCCGGTGATCCTCGCCCTGGCCGCGTGGGGCAACTCCCGCCTCGCGCCGCATGAGCGCAGCATGATCCTCGTTGATGCGCACAGCGGCGAAGAGGTCGAACCCGTGGTCGTCGACGCCAAGACCGGCCGCCGACTTGACGACGGCAACGCGTACGTTTTCACCGCAGGACCCGCCGCCAGTGACGCCATGCGGGCCCGCTACACCCCCACTGCCTGAATGCAACCGAATCTTCCGGGGCAACCGGCGCCCTGGCTGTGAAGCGACGGACAAGGTCTGCGTGGACTGCCACAGCCCGTCCAGTCGACTACCGTCGCTGGGATCGCGGGCTGAGCCGAGGCGTCATACGGCCGTGCGTCCTCCGTCGACGGGCAGGACCGCGCCTTGTACGAAGCTCGCCGCGTCGCCGGCCAGGTACGCGATCGCCTCTGCGATCTCCATCGCGGTGGCGGGCCGTCCGGCGGGCGCCTGGGAGGCCAGGGCCTGGAGGTCCTCTGCCATGCCGGCCGTGGTCTCCGTCCGGGTCGGGCCAGGCTGCACGGCGTTGACCCGAACCCCGCGCGGACCGTACTCGGCAGCCCATGCCTTGGTCAGCAGGTTCAGCGCCGCCTTGCTCGACCCGTACAGCGCCATTCCAGAGGCGCCGAGCTCGGCGGCCATGGTGCTGACGTTGACGATCGCTCCGCTGCCGCGCTCGGCCATCGCCGGCGCCAGTTCCGCCCCCAGGAAAAACAGAGCCTTCACATTCAGTGCATAGACAGCGTCGACGTCACTCTCGCGTGTCTGCTCCGTCGGCCCGAACGGATAGATGCCCGCATTGTTGACCAAGATGTCGACCCGGCCACCGCCGATGCGTCGGGCTTCACGGGCCAGCCGCCGGACTGCCTCGGCGTCCCGCAGATCGGCGGCCACGAAGTCCGCCTTGCCGCGTCGCCCCCGGATCACGTCGACCACGCCGTCACCGCGGGTACGGTCGCGGCCCGCGACCAGCACATGCGCGCCCCGCTCGGCGAGCACTGAGGCGGTCGCCGCGCCAATGCCGCTGGTCGCCCCGGTCACCAGGGCAATGCGTCCTTCCAGGTCTGCGGAAGTCATGTTCACAGCCTTCATTCCTCGGATTGGCTCTGCTTATCGATCATCTCTCGCGTGTCATGCCATATCGCGCAACTTCTAAGCACCAGGCATGGGCCGCATCTGAATTCCGTGCCGCTTGCCGATCTCGATGAGGCGATCAATGTCCGGTGGCGCGTCCGACTGGGGTGGCAGCTCCCGTCGCCGGGCTGGTTCACCCGCCTCGGCGAAGAATTTTTCGATACCGCCCGGCGTGTAGGTGGTCAGGAGCCGCACCGTGCTGGTGGGCTCAAACCGCTCCAATGTGCCCTCAGGGATATGGATAAAGGACCCGGGACGGCATTCGACCGTCGCGTCGCTGATGTGGTAATGCAGCGTCCCGTCGATGACGTAGACGCTCTCGGTTCCGGGGTTTCATGGGTGGACGTCCCAGGTGTTCCCACGGCTGGGCCGGCGGAAGGCCCCCAACGGGGTGCGCGGGCCGCAGCGTCACGTGTGAGCGGCGCTTCTGTGTGGTCCACCGCAGTCCGGTTTTGCCTGGTCAGCGGATGTCTGCCATGACGCGGGGTCCAGCACCGGACGGCCTGTGGGGCCGTGTCCGCTCCATCGCTCATGCAGGGCGGACGGCTGGCCTCGCAATTCGGCGCCGTGGCCGATGAGCAGCCGCATCCGAGCTGCCCCCTGAGCCTTTTCCAACCTCGCTTTGAGGCGTTGGGGTGGAGGGTGAGGACCGGCTGGACGAGGCCGGTGATGCGGGTGGTGCCGCACGGCACAGGAAGGGACGCTGTCCCGGAGCGCCGTCAGCGCGCGCGGCGCCTCAGGCAGTGGCCCAGGAGGACTGTTCCCGCCCCCGCGATCAACGAGGCGGCGGCGATGCCGGCGATTTCGGTCTCCGCCCGTGCGGAACCGGTGGCGGCCAGCGCAGACCGGGCGGAATCAGCCGCCGTGGCGGCTTGGAGGACGAGGTCGGTGACCGCTTCGGGGTGGGCCATCATGGCCACGTGGGAGGAGTCGATCTCCACCGTGTGTGAACCCGCGCGTTTCGCCTCGAAGCGTTCCTGGTCGGGGTTGATGGTCTTGTCTTGCTTCGCGACGAGGAACCACGACGGGATGTGCTTCCAGGCCGCCACCTTGGCCTTCTGCGAGAACGCGGTCGTCGCCGCGGGCCGCTGGGTCACCGCCAGGACCCTGGTGGTGCTCTGCGGCAGGTCGGCGGCGAAGACCTGATGGAGTCTGTCGGGCTTGAGGTACAGGTCGGTGCCGCTGACGCCGCCGGCCCGGTAGGGAACGGACTTCGTGGCGGTGCCGAGTTCGCTGGGGAACCTGGCGGCCAGGGACATGCCGCTCTCGCCCACGTCGGGCATCAGTGCCGATACGTACACCAGCGACTTGACCCGGGGGTTGCCCGCGGCGGCCGAGCTGATCAGGGCGCCGCCGTACGAGTGGCCCACCAGCACGATCGGGCCCTTGATGCTGTCCAGGACCGAGGCGATGTAGGTGGAATCGTTGTACAGCCCGCGCAGCGGGTTGGCGGGAGCAATGACGGTATAGCCACGGCGTTCGAGCCGTTCGACGACCCCGTTCCAGCTGGAGGCGTCCGCGAACGCCCCGTGCACCAGCACGATGGTGGGTTTGGTCGTGGTCGTGCCGCCGTCCGCGGCGGCAGGGGCCGCCACGGTCGTGCACAGGGCTATGCCGCACGCAGCTGCCATGATGTGTATGCGACGTATTCGGCGCCGTGAGCCGAGTACCGGAAATGCTGTCATGAGACTCTCTCTTTCCGTCAGACCTACGGCACCCGAGTGTTCAGGTATCCGCACCGGCAAGCGCGGCCACGTCCTCTAACCGGGTCACAAACGTGGGCCATGGGAGTGAACGTCAGAGTCAATGGGTGTTCAGAACCTACGTCGTGAGCCGTGTGTATTCCGATGACCGCTCAGTGCGTGCGCAGAGCACTGACTCGACGGGCTTTCCGTAGTGGAAACCGTGCCACTAACTGTGCGAACTTCCGTTCCGCCTAGGGGAGCAAGCCGCTCACTGGATCAGGTCGCCATCAGCTCTGCGCCATCGGCCATCGCGTTCCGTGAACACGGCCCGCCAGAGGTTGTTCTGATGTGAGGGCAGCCAGCGACCTTTCCCACCCTGACTGGTGACGTGCTGAGTTGGTGTGAGCGCTGGGCGCGGGAAGAGGTGAGGCTCCTGGTAGATGGGGGGCGACCAAGAGCAACCTGTCCGCCCGGAGATTCGCGTGCTTGTCTACCCATCGGGGATCGATCTGTCCAGCTCAGCACTTCGGTTCCTGTCCGGCCTGCTACGCGCCCGGCGTCTGGAGCGCGGCATCCGGTGGCGCCGACTCCCCGCTGACCGGCAGGCCCTGCGGGTACTGGCCCACCTGCGGTGCGGTCACACCTACGCCCAACTGGCAGCCGGTTTCGGCATCGGGATCGCCACGGTCTACCGGTACGTGGCCGAGGCCATCGAGCTCCTGGCGGCCCTGGCACCGGATCTGACCACCGCTGTCCACACGGCGGCGCGGAAGGCGTATCTGATCCTCGACGGCACGCTGCTGCCCATCGACCGCATCGCCGTCGACCGGCCGTACTACTCCGGCAAGCACAAGAAGCACAGCATGAACGTCCAGGTCCTTGTCGATCCATTCGGGAACCTGTTGTGGGCCTCACCTGCGCTGCCCGGCGCAGTACACGACATCCGAGCCGCTCGCACCCACGGCATCATCGACGCCTTGGCCCAGTCAGGCGTGCGCTGCTGAGCCGACAAGGGCTACCAAGGCGCCGGAGGCACCGTGCGGGTTCCCTACCGCGGTCGCTGGAACAAGCTGTCCGCAGGTCAGCAGGCCGCCAACATCTCCCACGCCAAGATCCGTGCGCTCGGTGAACAGGCCATGGCCACACTCAAAACCTGGAGGCTCCTGCGCAAGCTGCGATGCCAGCGCCACCCGCATCACCAGCCTCGTCCAGGCGGTCCTCACCCTCCACCCCAACGCCTCAAAGTGAGGTTGGAAAAGGCTCATTGCATTGTTCAGCGAGATGGCCGGAGCCCTGCTTCTGTCACGCGCCGTCGCCGATGCCGACCCCGCCCTTGCCGACGAAACCCTCGACAGCGCACGCACCGACCTGCACAGCCGCACCGGTGCCGCGTAGGGCCGTGAACCGCCGACCGACGCGGCGAGGCCACCCCACACGCCGGTGGGATCGAGTGTTGGTGATCGCGGTCGAGGTGGGCTGGTTCAGTCTGGGATGGCAGCGTCGACCAGGGCGGCGGCTACGGTGCGGGCGGCTGTTTCGGCGCTGGGGTCGCGGTCCAGCCAGGCGCTGATCCCGGCGCCGTCGTAGAGCAGTACCAGTTGCTGGGCGAGTGATTTCGCGTCCTTGGCGCCTGCCTGCTGGGCGAGGCCGAAGAAGAGTTCGCGCAGCCAGGTGCGGTAGTCGTTCGCGGCCTGTTCGACGACGCCGCCGGGTGGGGCGTCGGCACTCGCGCTGATGAACGCGCAGCCACGGAAGCCCGGCTCGATGAACGAGAGCCCCTGCACCTCGAACACGCCGACCAGGCGCTCCTTCGGGGTTTCGTAGCGCGCTTCGAGCTCGCGTGTCATGTGCTCGACGGTCGCGGCATGCCGTGCCTGCAGGTAGGCGCGGACCAGGCCGTCCTTGCTGCCGAAGGCGCTGTACAGCGTTGCCTTGGCAACTCCGGCGTGCTGGATGACCCGGTCGATGCCGACCGACTGGACTCCCTCGGCGTAGAACAGCTCGTCGGCGGCGGCCAGCAGCCGCGCCCGCGCCGCCGCACTGCGTTCTCGTGGTGAGAGCACTTTCTCAGACATAGCCACAAGGTAGCAGACAGGTCTGTCTGTCTTCAATCGGTTGCCTGCAACCGTTGACATATCCAGACGGGTCTGTCTAGGTTGGAGTTGTTGCTAGACAGACCGGTCTGGATGATAGTTCGGAAAGGTGCATCCCATGTCTGTGGAGCGCGAAGACAACCTCGGCCTGCATCCCCTCACTGCTCTGGTCACCGGGGCCACCTCCGGTATCGGCCGGGCGGTCGCCAAGCGGCTCGCCGCCGACGGAATGTCCGTCGTGGTGACCGGCCGCAATGCCCAGCGCGGCGCCGAGACCGTCAAGGAGATCACCGCGGCCGGCGGCGAGGCCCGGTTCATCGAGGCGGACCTGGAGGATCCGGCCGGTGTCGACCAGCTGGCCGCGGAGGTCGGCGAAGTCGACGTCCTGGTCAACAACGCCGGGCAAGCCGTCTGGGCACCGACCGAGGAGATGAAGGTCTCCGACTACGACGCGATGTTCGCCGGCAACGTCCGCGCACCGTTCTTCCTCGTGGCCGCGTTCGCCCCGGCGATGGCGACGAAGGGATCGGGCAGTGTGGTCAACATCGGCAGCATGGCGGGCAGCCTCGGTCTGGCCACCGGCGCCGCCTACGGCGCGACCAAGGCCGCACTGGCGTCACTGACACGAGGATGGACGGCCGAGTACAGCGGCCGCGGCGTCCGTTTCAACACCGTCGCCCCCGGTCCGGTCTACACCCGGCCCGAGGCCCGCGACCTGTTCGACGCGCTCGCCGAGACCACCGCGATGAAGCGAGCCGCCCAGCCCGCCGAGGTCGCCGAGGCTGTCGCATTCCTCGTCTCGCCTAAGGCCGGCTACATCACCGGCGCGACCATCGCCGTCGACGGCGGCCGCACCGCCATCTGAACCTGCCTCCCATAAGAGGACAACACTCGTGAGCAACATCGTGTACGGCCTGAGCGTCGACACCGCCGACGCCGAGAAGCTCGCCCGCTTCTGGGCCGAGGTACTCGGGAGGGACGTCGCCTCAGGCGCGAGCCCCGAATTCGCCACACTCGACCCGGACGGGGCCGCCCCTCGCCTGAGCTTCCACCGGGTCCCCGAGCCGAAGTCGGTGAAGAACCGGCTGCACCTCGACCTCATCAGCCCCGCCTTCGAGGCAGAGTCACAGCGGCTGCTCGCGCTCGGCGCGTCCCGGATCCGCGACGTGACGCAGAGCTCCGCCCGCTGGACGACGTTCGCCGACCCCGAAGGCAACGAATTCGACCTCATCGCCGGATGAGAACGGAACCAGCCGTGCAGTACGCACCGGACCCGGCGAACACATTTGCCAACAGGGCACTTGCCTGTCCCGCAGCGCGGGGCACCGCTGGGCGCATCGCGTTCTCCCCGACCGGCTCGCGTCGGCCACCGTATGCCGCGGACGCCCCGGCAGAAGGCCGGATCAGGCGAGAAACCCACGGGGCCCGGCTACCGGATCCCCCATGACTCATACATGAAAGGTCACAGCCATGAACAGGCTGGACGGCAAGGTCACCCTCGTCACCGGCGGCAGCAGCGGGATCGGATTCGCGATCGCGCAGAGGTTCGTGGAGGAGGGCGCCTACGTGTTCATCACCGGGCGTCGCCAGCCCGAACTGGACAAGGCGAAGGACGAGATAGGTAGGAACGTCACGGCAGTTCAGGGCGACGTCACTGTCCCCGCCGACCTCGGCCGGCTCTTCCAGACCATCGAGAAGCAGAAGGGTAAGCTCAACGTCGTCGTTGCCAACTCGGGTCTGGTCGACCCGCAGGAGTTCGGCCAGATCACCGAAGAGAGCTTCGACCGCACCTTCAACCTCAACGCCCGCGGCACCCTCTTCACCGCCCAAAATGCGCTGCCACTGATGAAAGACGGCGGCTCGGTCATCCTCGTCGGATCGATCGCCGCCTACACCGGCCACGACGGGTACACCACCTACAGCGCCACCAAAGCCGCCGTGCGCTCCTACGCCCGCACCTGGACCAGGGAACTCAAGGACCGCGGCATCCGTGTCAACACCCTCAGCCCCGGCCCGATCGACACCCCGATCATGGACAGCCAAGCACACTCCAAGGAAGGCGCGGACGCGATCAGAGCAGCCTTCGCTTCCGCCATTCCCCTCGGGCGCATGGGACGCCCCGAGGAAGTCGCCGCAGCCGCCCTCTTCCTCGCATCCGACGAGAGCAGCTTCTGTGCAGGCATGGACCTGAGCGTCGACGGCGGCATGGCTCAAGTCTGAGGTTGGACTCCGGCAATCCGGGGAGTCTCGGCTCCTCCCGCGAGTTCAATGAAACCACCCCACCACGCACTGTGGCTGACGCCATGTACTGCGCCACGGGAGGCCACTCGGCGAGGCGTCAGCGTACGCAAAGGCAGGGTCGATCCCCGCGTTGCGGCTGTGCTCGCTGTTCGTCGGATCTGCCGGAGAGAAGCATTCCGGCATCACCTGGAGGGAGAACTCTCATGGGACAGACCGTGGAAGAGAGGAACAAGGAGATCGTCCGGGAGGCGTTCGACACACTCTTCAACAAGCGGGATTACGCAGCGGCCGAGAAGTTCTGGTCCCCGGACTACACACAGCACAGTGCACACATCGAGCCCGGCCGAGATGGTCTGTTCGATCTGGTCAAGATCCTGCCGGACGAGCTACGGCACGAAGTCGACTTCATCATGGCGGAAGGCGACATGGTGGTGGTCCGCGGGCGGTTCTCCGGGCACGCTCAACCGGTGCCCTGGATCGCCGCGGACTTCGTCCGCATGGAGGATGGGCTGCTCAGGGAGCACTGGGACATCATCGAGGACGAGGCATCCCGCGCGAACTCACTGAGTGGACTGCCGATGTACGGCGACACGTTCCCCGAGGAGCGCTGGCCGAAGCAATGAGCATCTACCTTCGATCAGTCGCCGAGGGACCAGGCGCGGCGGCGTGGCGGAGCCGTAAGCGAACTGGCCCTTTCGCCCCACCCGTGCTGTTCGCCACGCCCGCTTCGAACTCGCACCACCACAGAGGGACATCCGCGCCGTCTTGAGTAAGGCCGCGTTCGGCGATCTCTGCAGCAAACTCGCCGGAAAGAAGGGAGCACGGCACGTTCCTGCGCTCCTTGACTCACGGCCATGGCCTGCAACTGCACGCGGTGCACCGCACGCCTCTGGCCGAACTGGCGGCGCATGCACGGGTGCAGCCCGATGCGGCCAAAGTCGCGTTCATCGACATCGGCTCCACCCACAGGCGGGTATTCGGCTGGACCAAGCAGGGAGCGGAGGTGGGTTTCGCTCCGCCGACGAGCGGGACCACTAGGCCGTTTCGTTTGGATCACCGGGAGGACCAGGCGACAAGGGGGCGGGCAAGACCACCACTGCATTCCTCCTTGCCCGCGCCGGGTGGCGGCTCCTCGCCAACGACCGCGTGTTCGTACGGCCCGAGGGCGGCCACGACACAGCCGCCAACGCGGCCCTGCAAGACGGCCGCCCAGATCCTCGCGTGACACCGCCCTTCCCAGCTTGCTCGGGAAGGCCCCATGATTAGGCCCTCGCCCTGCGGCGAGGGTCTGTGTCCCGGCATCTACGCACCTGCGTCAAAGACCACAAAGGCCCTTTGCGAGCGAGCCCGGCGCGGGAGGGCCGGGCCGGCACGGGGCTTCGGAGGGCTCGGAACGCGGCGGTCTCGTCATCGCGCCGCCGCGTTCCGTCGTCCGGAACCGGGTCTGCTGCCGCCCTACTTACCGGCGACGGGGGTCGTCCGCGCGTAGAGCGCCTCACGCAGGGTCGCCGTGGTCTGGGCGACCGCCGCCTTGTTGGCCTGCGTGTCGCGCAGCGCGTCCAGCATCATGAAGTCGTGGGTGACTCCGCTGTAGTACGACGAGGTCACCTGCACTCCCGCCGACCTGAGCTTCGCGGCATAGGAGTTGCCGGAGTCCAACAGCACGTCGGAGTCGGTGATAACCAAGGCCGGCGGCAGGCCGCGCAGTTGCCCGACGGTCGCCTTCAGCGGCGAGGCCAGCGGGTTGGCGCGGTCGGCGACCTTTGGAGCGTAGGCGTTCCAGAACCACTTCATGGCGGGCCGGGCAAGCCAGCAGTTCTCCGCGTAGCGGCGGTACGACGCCGTGTCGAAGTTGGCGTCGGTGACCGGGTAGAGCATGATCTGCTGGCGGAAGTGCGGGCCACCGCGCTGCTTGGCCATGATCGTGACCGCGGCGGTCATGTCGCCACCGACCGAGTCACCGGCAACAGCCAGCCGGCTGGAGTCCAGGCTGATCTCGGCGCCGTGGGCGCCGACCCACTTGGCGACGGCGTACGCCTGCTCGATCGGAACCGGGAACTGGGCCTCCGGAGAAGGCGTGTAGTCCACGAAGACGACCTCGGCGCGGGCGCCATGTGCGAGTTCACGGACGAGGCGCTCGTGGGTCTTGAAGTTGCCGAGAACCCAGCCGCCGCCGTGGATGTAGACGATGCCGGGAAGCCTCCCTTTGACGCCCGCGGGGCGCACGATATGCACGTTGACCGGCCCCGTGGGGCCGCCCGGCACGGTGCGCTCGGTGATCTGCGCGGGCAGCATCGGGACGGGGCCCGCCTGGAGCTTGTTCAGCACGCCACGGGCGGCCGGGTACGACAGGTCGTACAGCGGCTTGCCGTCGGCGGCCGCGAGCTGGTCCAGGAAGTCCTGGTCGATCTTCTCCAGTTTCTGCGGCGGCTTGCCGCACGGCACGTACTTGGCGTCCGCGGTCACCGCCGCCATACCCTGGGTGGTACCCGGGGTGGCTCCATCACGGCTTGTGCCGCAGGCGCTCATCGTGGTCGCCGTCGCGGTCAGCAATGCTGCCACGGCGAGGTGGCGCAGGCGGCGGGCCCTGGGCACGGTGCGAATTGCTCCCACGTCTGTTGCTCTCATGTCTGCGGATTCCCTACGTGACGGAGTCGACCCCTCAGTAATCGTGGCTGGTCCGTATGACGTACACCATCAGGGTTAGGCCAGACGGGACACCAGTGGTCGACGCTCGAAGTCCTTCGGGGGTTGATCGATCACGCAGCGGGACGGGCGGAGGATTCTTCCTGCCGACGGATTGGGTGTCGGTCGATCCGGACCAGCAGTTCGTCCAGGTCGGAGGTGGTGAACCTCCACTGGAACGGCTGTGCCGTGGCGTTGTAGCGGTCTTCGAATGCTCGGAGCCGATCCCGGACCTCGCTGAGGTCCGGGAAGTCATTGGGCGAGACGACCTTGCGTTGGACGATCGAGAAGAAGATCTCGATCTGGTTCGTCCAGGAAGCGTGCACGGGGGTTGTGGACCATGGCAGCGTTCGGAAACGCCCTGGTGAGGCGATCTGTGGCCTTCATCCCTCGGTGGGAAGAGCCGTTGTCGACGATCCAGAAGACGCGTCTGGCACTGGCGTAGGGCTCGGTGGTCATGACCTGGGTGACCAGGTTCATGAAGGGCACGATGCCGGTCTTAGGTTCGCAGCGGCCGAAGACACGGGCGCGATGGACGTCGTAGGCGGCCAGGTAGGCCAACGCGCCGCCGCGGTCGTATTCGTGGTTGACGCGCATCGCCCGGGTCTGCCCGGGTGCCAGGGTCGGGTGGCAGCGGCAACGCGCCTGGATGGAAGTCTTCTCGTCCGCGGAGATCACGTACTCGTCCTCGCCCAGCGGGGCGCCGTCGAAGGTGCGGGCGTACAGGTCCAGCACGCGCGCGGCCTTGGGCCGGAAGGCGGGGTCGCGCACAAAGATCCAGGACTGGTAATGCCAGGGCTTGAGCGCGTCCTGCTTGAGCCAGCGCCGCACGGTGGAAGGCGAGATCGACCCGGCGGTCGACCGGTCGACCGCCTCCCGGGCCAGTTCCGGACACGACCAGCGCGACAGCGGGGTGCCGGTCTCGGCAGGTAACTGGCAGGCCAGCGCCTTAACTTCGGCGACCTGCAACGCGGTGAACGAGGCTGGCCGACCGGACCGCTTGCGGTCGGCGAGGGCGGGAAGGCCGCCGTCGGCGAAACGGCCCCGCCATGTACGCACGGTGTCCAGGTGCAGCCCCGTCTCGCGGACGATGCGCGCGTTGGAGCGTCCGCGTGCCGCGTGCAACACGACCTGCGCGCGCATGCGCAGTTGGTGGGGTGTCTTGTGGCCCCAGGCTACCTTCTTCAGCCGTCTACGCTCGGCGGCGGTCAGGACTATCGGACAGGCCGTGGCAGCGGGCATGGAAGAGCAGACCGATCGGGAGAAACGGAGCGCGACGAGCCGCAACCTGCCGCACCGTTGTCCCGTGTACCGAACGTTGAGCGGTGTGTCAGCGACAGCTCAACACTTCTCGGGCCAGTGCTGGTCACAGCCCCGCCCACCGCTCAAGGTTCCCTACGTTCTTCCACGGGACTGGGCGAGCCCTTCGTATGGTTGGCCCACCCAGGGGCGTCGGGTGTGGCTTTCAAGGTTCTGCCGCTTGTGGCTTCCATCGATTGGCCGCCCGACGCCCCACGACGACTCGGCTGCCAATTAGGAATTGCGAATGATCGCTCGGTAGGGAATCGACAGCGAGGTCGTCCGTCGGGAGGTATCAGCACACCGCATCGCACGGAGGCACCATGGCCACGATCTGGGCCGGCATCGACGCAGGCAAGACCCACCACCACTGCGTCGCGATCGACGAGAACGGCGTTCCGTGCGAGGGGCCGTACAGGAGTCTTGAGTTCGTCGTCACGTTTTTGTGGAGGAGGTGAAAGTAGCCCGGTTTCAGACCTGTTGCTGAACCGCCTTCGTTTCTTCACAGGTCTGGATTGGTGGCAAAGTGGTCAGAGGCGGCGTATCCGTGCGGCTATTCCGCGTCCGGTCAGCAGATAGATCACGGCCGGCAGGCCGTAATTGAGGAGAACGCGAACGCCGTCTGTGTCCATGGTGAAGATGTCCTGTGACCACCAGGCCAGCATGTCCGCCATGCCTTCCACGAACTCGACGAAGACGTTCGCCTGGTTGGCTTCGAGCAGGTAGAGCAGGATCCATAGGCCCAGGAACACGGCGGCGATGTCGGCGATGGTGTGGATGACCAGGGCTGTGCGCCTTGTGGTGGAGCCGTCCCGGTTACGGTCGCGCCGGTGGTTGCTGCCCTGGCTGTGGTCGTATGGCTGATTTCCCGGCATGGGGTTGGTGTTATTCACTGGAGTCCGATCGGATGTGGACACCGCCTTGGCGGTAAGAGCGAGAGGCCGCAGTCAGAGTGGATTTCTTCGCGAGAGACACCCCTACTGTGGCCGCATACGGGTCGCTGCACACACGCCCGCATTCAGCTCTGCGTCAGAAGGGTGCCGTTGCGTTACCCGGCGAGCGCAATACATCCGATATGGGCGCCCACAGTAATTCTGTCAGTCGCTCGACCTGCCGGTGTGACATTTGAACAGCCGACGGCGCAGAACCGAGTGTGCCGACTTGATCGTCGGCACCCAACGGATCCGAGGTCCCCCCGTACGGCAGGATCCGCGCCTGACGTGGGCGGGGATGGAGCCCCCCGCCCAGCCCCGCCCGCGTCCGGCATCTACGTCTCGGCGTCGGTGTGACCCGCACGTTGCTGCCCTGCTCACCGCATACGGCGCGACTCCCTTGAAGAGCTCGGCGTGGCACGGGTTTAGGGAACGGAGGAGATGTGGACGTGAACATACGAGTGAACGCCGGGGCAGCTGGCGGCGTTCAGGCGGCGTTCAGGGAGGACCAGGTGGGAGTGCCGGACCAGATGGCCACGGCAGGCCGGATGCCCACGGTGGATCCAATGCCCGCTGCAGACCGCCGTGTCCGCCCCGGTAGCGATGGCGAGCACGAGCTCCAGGAGCGTATGGGCACCACCGCACGCGCCGACAAGTTCTACGACGAGCAGGTCCTGGACCGGCTCAACACCAGGATGCGGGACTTCGTGGCGCGCCAGGAGATGTGCTTCCTGGCCACCTCCGACCGGCACGGTCAGTGCGACAGCACCTTCCGGGCCGGTCCGCCCGGCTTCCTCCAGGTCCTCGACGACAGGACGCTGGTCTACCCCGAGTACCGGGGCAACGGCGTGCTCGCCAGCCTCGGCAACATCGAGGAAAACCCCCACGTCGGTATCCTGATGATCGACTTCCTGCAGGACCGAATCGGCCTGCACATCAACGGGCGGGCCCGGATCGTTTCCGACGAGGAGATGCGCCGCGCCCAGCCCGAGCTGCCGGTCGACCCCGTGCCCGGGCGCCGAGCCCAACTGTGGGTCGAGATCACCGTTGAGGAGGCGTACATCCACTGCGCCAAGCACATTCCGCACCTGCGGAAGGCGTCGGCAGAGCAGGACCAGGGGCAGGCGCCGGGCACGGACGGCTTCAAGCGCAAGGGCGGGGACTTCTTCGGCGCGGCGGCCGAGGCCCCGGACCGCCGTCCGTACCAGCCGCGGCGGCGCAAGCGTTACGTTCCGTCATGGGCGAAGGCGGGAGAACCGACGCGTGCCGCTGTATGGCAGCGCTCGGTCGAGCGGTTGCTGGCGATGGTGGCGCGGCGGAACGCCGACGCGGAGGAGGAGGGCGAAAAGCCCTTCCGAGGCTGGTTCTGCTAGCCAAAGCCTGTTGCTGGACGCTGGTGCAGCGAGTGCAGGCGGAGACACTCCGCGAGCGCCGGACAGCATGTGACATTCCGGGCGGCGGAAGGGGCGCAGAGGCCCCAAAAGGTAGCGTCAGGTTCGTTTTCCGCGGTCGGTGCATCGCCGAGATGTGGCTGCTT
The DNA here is from genome assembly GCF_000720175.1 of Streptomyces sp. NRRL S-337. Lineage (GTDB taxonomy): Bacteria > Actinomycetota > Actinomycetes > Streptomycetales > Streptomycetaceae > Streptomyces > Streptomyces siderophoricus. The sequence continues at coordinate 90,033 of NZ_JOIX01000012.1, read as the reverse complement.
GGTCCCGGGAGCACCGCGATCGTGCCTGCAGAGCCGCGCCGCATCAGGTCAGAGTTGGCCGCCAACGATTTGAGAGACGTGCTCCTGCGGGATGCCCAGCATCCGGCTCGCGTCCCGCTGGCTCAGACCGAGCTGCGTGACGAGAACATGGACGGCTTCGGCCAATGCTTGCTGCTCTGCGGCGATGGCCGACATCAGTTCGGCGCGAGCCTGTCGGACGCGCTGCAATGGGCCTGCTGCCTCCGGGATGACCAGATCCACACGGATGTCATCAGCCGGCACCTGGAGCGCCCCTGCAATGATGTCGCGGGCGCGAGCTTCGGCCTCCCCCAGAGTGCGCCCCTGGCTGTAGAGAGCCAGTTCAGGAATGTCGACGTTCCACCACCGCCCAGCCTGGCGCAGGTGGGCTTCGTAACGCCTGTTCACGGAATTCGACCCTTCCCATCTTGCTCGCACCAGCACCCTAGTCCCCGCTTGAGGGCGATCGAGACCCGACGGGTTCCCGTAAGCGGGCTCTGACCGACCCGTTGCCCCGTCCGGCACCGGTGCTGCTTGTTCAACCGCGACTGTGAAGGCAGACCCGGGATGGCAGGTCGACGTTGCCGCGACGTCTCGTAGAGCTGTGAGCTCCCTGGCTCGCCTACCTGGCTTCGTACATCTCTATGAACGGCGTGTCTCGACGCCTTCCGGAGGCAGTCGGTGATCAACCGGCTCGTGAATGTTGAGGGGAAATGACGGCACTGTCGTGGCTGCGAATGGCGGACGGGAGATCTTACGAAGACTCCAAGCTACTCATCTCGACCACGACAGCCGAGGAGATACTCGATTCCTCGCTCGTTTCTGCCGAAGGTTCTCCAGCGTAGGACAGCTGGCTCTGGGCACGGCTATTCGGCAGGAACGTCCGTCCTGCGGAAAAGGCAGTCAACCTCTACGTCGACATCGACCAGGCGCCTCAGAGCCGGAGCTCCATGAACGCGCACGAACTCCAGACCGTAAAACTGCTTTTTGTGTTCGAGCTCGAACGACGGAGACAAGTACCCCTCGTTCTCGATGGACCACTTTCCCCTGCCGGTCACCCGCACTGGCTCGGATCTGCCAAGCGGGATCTCGACCGGGAAGTCCGCGAAACGGAACGTGCCGTCCTTGCCCACGTCCAGCGTCGACCCGCAGTCACCCTTCCAGTGCCCGATGACCCGTTGCGGGCGGAAAGGCCCCGAATCATCTTCATCAAAATCGCCACAGGCCGAGACCAGGCACAGCACCGCGGCGTTGGCCACCAGCATGGTCGTGAAACGACCCCTCATTGACTACCCGGCTTTCCTGGTCTCGGTACATGCTGCAAGCGTTCCGCCGCCGCAGCGGTTGGGCTGCGGCGGCGGACAGCGGCGTACGGGCAAGGATGTCGCTACATCTGCGGCATGACCAGGACCTTTCGCCAAGGGCATACCGAGCCGCCCTGGCAACAGAACCGGTGCCTCCCGAACTCAAACCCATCGACAAGTGACGTCACTACTGCTCGATAAAGCCACCTACCGCACGCTCAGTCCGCCGAGCGCAGGATCTGCGCGACGATCGGGCCCGCCGAAAATCCGCCGTGCCCGCCCGCGGGGACGACCGCTGCCGCGGCCAGGTCGTTCCGGTAGGCGGTGAACCAGCCGTTGGGCTTCTTCTGCCCGTCGACCTCCGCCGATCCGGTCTCCGCACCGATCTCCCCGTCGAGCCCCGCCATCGCCTCGGCCGCGGTGCCCGAGGTCGCGGTCAGCCGCATCAGGGACCGCAGCTGCTTCGCGGTGTCCGCGGACAGCGGGCGGGACGACTCGGCGAGCTGCCGGTTGTCGACCGACGGGTCGACGATGTACGGCTGGTGGAAGGCCCCCGAACGGACGGTGGCCGCCACCGACGCCATGGTGAGCGGGTTCATCCGAACTCCGCCCTGGCCGATCAGCGAGGCAGCCTTCGGGGCGCCGGTCTGCGTCGGCACCGCACCGTCGAAACTCGGCACTCCGGCGCCCCAGCAGGTCAACCCGATCCCGAAGACGTCCCGCGCCTCCTTGGTCAGCTCGTCGTCGTCGAGCTTCTCGGCCTGGCTGATGAAGGCGGTATTGCAGGAGCGGGCGAAGCCTTGCTCGAAGGTGCCGTTCTTGATCTCGAACTTGTCGTCGTTCTGGAACTTCCAGCCGCCGTATGTCACGTACTTGGGGCAGGGTGCGGCTCGCCGTAGGCCGCGAGACCCTTGTCGATCAGCAGCGCCGCCGAGATGACCTTCATCGTGGAGCCGGGGGCGAAGGAGCCTTGGAAGGCCATGTTGAATCCGTCGGCAGGGGAGTTGGCGGCAGCGAGGATCTCGCCCGTGGCGGGGTCGAGCACGACCGCCGCGGCTTTCGCGCGCTTGCCCACCGCCTCCTCGGTGACCGCCTGGAGGTTTGAGTCGAGTGTCGTACGGAGCGTGCCGGGCGTGCCTTTGGAGAGCACCTTGAGGGTCTCGTCAAGGCGCTCGGGGTCCTTGCCGTCGACTGGCGTACCCGAGCCCGAATCGGCGTCGGTCTTGTTGGCGCGCGCGATCCACAGCTCCACGCCCGCTGCGCCGCCGGCCTTGTCCCCGTACCGCTCGCGCAGGCTGGAGAACACGTCGCGCAGCGCCGGGTGTTCCTTCTCGGTCAGCGCGGCACCGTTGCGGTCTACGGCCTTGATGGGCGGTGCTTCCGGCCTGGCGATATCCGATCGCACCCCGTCGTGGGATTCCACGTGGCCTCTGTCCATTCGATCGAACTGCGATCACCCATTGCTGCCCCTCCTGCCGTGAGGCGAAAGCCTCAGCTCGCGGTCAGTGTGCGCCTCGGCCGGTCTGTGTAACGAGCGGCGTACCGAACTGGCACGCGATCCACTCATCATCCGCGTCGAACACATGTTCCGCATAGGGGGTGCGCTGGCACATACCTCCAGAGAGCGAGCGAGTCGGAATCCCGCAGCGCAATCCTGCCCCCTGAGGCCCATCCGCCACCCCGCTTCAGTAGCTGACACAGCGTCAGGAAAGTCAGCATTGGGTCAGCATCGATCCTGCCAGACCCGCTTTCACTCCCCCACACCTGCGCATGATCGAAGGGGCGCCAAAAGTCCTCCTGACCTGCATGTTTGCCGTGCCGCCTGGAGAGATCGCAGGGTCCTTCCTCCAAGGGCACGCAGGTGTAATTCATGTCCCCGCAATTCCTGGGTCGACCTCGGCTTCCCCCTGGGGAGGGAGGCGGATGGTCCGCCCGGACGATGCCGGGGCCATCCTGCTACGGGCATCGTGGTCCGCATGGCAACCACCACTCAGTACATCTCCTACCGGAACGCCAACTCCTGGTGGGCTACGGCAGGCTCCTACGGCGCCACCGCCTGGGGTCTGGCGTTCGCCCTGGTCCACCTGTACTGGCTGCTCGGCGGCCGGACCGGCCTCCCGGGCGGGCTGTCGCTGGGCGACAACTTGCCGCTGCTGATCATCGACGTGGTCGCCATCCCGCTCTCCCTGGTCGCCACCGTCCTGGCGCTGGCCCTGATCCGGCCGTGGGGCGCCCTGATCCCGCGTCGGCTCCTGCGGACGACCGCCTGGGGCACCACCGCCCTGCTGGTGGTGCACGCCCTACCCTCGGTGCTGGACTGGGCCGCCCTCGCGGTCGGCGCCCGGGCGGCCGACGAACTGACCGACCTTGAGCGCTTCGCCACCTTCCTGTACGAGCCGTGGTTCCTGGCGGGCGGTGTGCTGTTCGGCCTCGCTGCCCTCGGCACTCGGGCGCGGCGCTAATGCTGCGCCGGGAACTCCGTGGAGGAGTATCGATCAGGCGGCCTTGAGCGGGGTGCCGTCGTAGGTCCAGCGGAAGGGTTTCGCGGTTTCGTTGCGGTTGATGATGCAGCTGTCCAGCTTGTCGATGAGGTCCTGGCGGCTGGCGAAGTCGCCGTGCCGCAGGACGCTGCGGGTCAGGGCGGAGAAGACCAGTTCCCCCTGGTTGAGCCACGAGGCGTGGGGCGGGGTGAAGCGTCCAGCGTGGGTGGGCCTCGAACCACGCCTTGGTGTGCTTGGCGGTGTGGGAAGAGCCGTTGTCCAGGACGCCGTGGATGTCGGTGCCGTCGGGGATGAGCGTGTCGATCCGGTCGAGGAAGCCGGTGAAGGTCACCGCGTTGTTGCGGGCGATCACCTCGGTGAAGACTTCGCCGGTGCTCACGTCGAGCGCGGCCATGAGGGATGCGGTGCCGTGGCGGATGTACTCGAACTCCTGGCGGGCCGCCTGGCCTGGGGTCCGGCACGACCTCCCACCTGCGCGACGCGGAAACGGCACGCCTGGTCGACCATCTGGTCGCGGAACTCGCCGGGGCCGGCGTCTCCCACGTATTCGGCGTCGGCGGCGCGAACATCGAGGACCTGTACGACGCCGTGCACCGCAGCGGCGCCGTCCGCGGCATCGTCGCCAAGCACGAGTCCTCCGCCGTCACCATGGCCGACGGGTACGCACGCACCACCGGGCGCCTCGGCGTCGTCGCCGCCACCTCGGGCGGTGGGGTGAATCTCGTACCGGGCCTGGCGGAGGCCCATGCCTCGCGGGTGCCGGTGCTGGCCCTGGTGGGTCAGCCGCCGACCGGCCAGGAAGGCCACGGGGCGTTCCAGGACTCCAGCGGCAAGGCGGGCTCCTTCGACGCCCGGGAGGTTTTCGCCCCCATCTCCCGGTTCTGCGCCCGGGTGGACGACGCGGACTCGCTCATGGAGTTGCTGCCCCAGGCAGTGGCGGCGGCTCGGGCGAATCCACGCGGGCCAGCCGTACTCTTGCTGCCCAAGGACGTGCAGCAGGCACGGATCCGGGTGCCCGGCCGCGGGGACCCCGGACGCCAAGGACGTCTTCGACAACCGCGATCCCCGCTTCGCAGGCGTGGCCGGGGTGATGGGCCACGACAACGTCGAAGACTGCCTGCGACGGGCCGACGTGTGCCTGCTGGTCGGTACCCGCCTGCCGCTGCTGGCACGCGGCAGCCTGGACCGGGCCCTGGCCGCGACCGATGTCCTCTGCATCGGTCCGGAACCGCCCTTCGTGGCAGGCACCGCGCTGGGCGGGGACCTGCGGGAGGCGCTGCTCGCGGTGACCGCCCGCCTGCCGGCCTTCCCCCGTCCCTTTCCCCGGCACGCCGGCCCTCGTCCCGCCCCCGCGCCGAGCCCGCCTCCCCATGCCCTCGGGCGGACCCTCCCCCACCGTCAGGCGGTGGGCGCGGTGGAGGCGGCTCTCCCCCAGGACGCACACGTCTTCGTGGACGCCGGCAACGCGGGGGCCAGCGCCGTCCACCTGCTGCCGGCACCGCGCCGCGGCCGCTTCGTGGTGGCCGTCGGCATGGGCGGCATGGGCTACACCTTCGGTGCCGGCATCGGTGCCGCGCTCGCCACCGGCCGACGCACCTACGTCCTCGCCGGGGACGGGGCCTTCTTCATGCACGGGATGGAAGTGCACACCGCCGTGGAGTACGCGGCACCAGTGACCTTCGTGATCTTCAACAACAACGCCCACGCCATGTGCGCGTTGCGCGAGGAGTTCTTCCAGGGCGGTGTCCGCACCGACGACTCGTTCGCCCGGACCGACCTCGCCGCCGGAGTGGCCGCCGCCTTCCCCTCCCTCGACGCCACGGGGGCCGGCGACGTGGCGCAGCTGCGCGCGGCACTGCTGCGCGGAAATGCGGGCAGCGGCCCCGCGTTCGTCGCGGTGGACTGCGACCCACGGGAGATCCCGCCGTTCCTCCCCTTCCCGGCCCGCACCGACAGCGCCGGCGTCACCACGCACCCCAACGACACGACGAAAAAGCAGACTTCGGATGAACGAGGAGTCGTCCAGATTGGCTGACATCCCCGGCCTGCTCCGGATCGAGAACGCCGGCAAGGAGGAACTGACCGCCCACTGCATGGAGCTCACCGACGCCGTCTACCCCCACCATCAGGTCTACGGGCAGTACTGCACCCTCCACGAGTACGTCGACTGCCCCCGGAGGCGGCCTACGACTACCTGCGCCAGGGGCACCACCTGGAGGAATGGACCTGCAGCCTGCGGGACTTCGCGCCCTCCGGCACACTGGGGCTGTGGGTCGGCCTCGACCGGCTGGAGGACGACACCAGGATCTACTGCGAGGTGGTCGCCAACCCCGACGCCATGACCGTGGACTACCACTGCTCCTGGGACCAGGGCGAGAAGCTGTGGATGATCTACCTGATGCGCGTCGTCCCGGCGCAGCTGGTGCTGGACAGGCCGGGTTCGGTGATCACATGGACCAATTGCCGGCACCCCTACTACGACGCCAACCCCATCCCGAGAGGGCGCCCCGCCCGGACCGGCCCTGGGTGGGCGACTACTGGGACCTCTTCTACGCGGGGCACACCGTGGAGATGCACAACCTCAAGGCGATCCTGGAACACCGCCACCGCAACGGCCTGCCGGTCAGCGCGGCGCCGTCGAGGGCGGCGGCGCGGTGACGACGGTCAGCCTCACCGACGTCGCGAGCTACCTCCCCGGCGAGCCGGTTCCCGCGGAGTTCTACACCGAGCATCCCGGGGCCGAGGACAAACTGCGCGACCACCCGATGTTCAGGGTCCCGCCATTACGGCACCACGTGGCTGCCGACGAGACCAACGCGGACATGGTCGAACGCGCCGTACAGCCTCTGATCGAACGACACGGCAGGGACGAGATCCGGGGCGTCGACGTGCTGTTGGTGCACAGCCAGTTGCCGGACCTGCCGTTCGTGGGCGCAGGCACCGAAGTGGCGCGCCGGCTGGGCCTGAACCCGGAGTGGCTCGTCGACGTGGCCAACGCGGGCTGCGCCTCCTTCGTGTACATGCTGAAACTGGCCCGGCAGATCCTCGCCACCACCGACGCGAGGAGCGCCCTGATCTGCAATGCCCAAAGCGCCGCGGGTCAGTGGTTCACCCAGTCCCAGGTGCGCCGGCTCGCCCAGGCCGCGATCCCGGGCGACGGATGCGGTGTGGGGTACGTGACGACGTCCTCCGACGCGCCGGTCCTCGACGTGGCGACCCGGCACATCGCCGAGTACGCCGGGGACATGACCGTAGCCCTCGACGACGGCCGCAAGTACTGGGAACCGGGAGAGTCCCAGCTGCGGATCGGGTTCACCGACGCCGGCGTCGCCAAGGTCCTGGCGCGCGGGAACCGCCTCGTCCCTGAAATGGTCGAGGACCTGTGCCGGCGGCTCGGCGTGGCAACCACCGACATCGACGCCCTCATCACCAACCAGCCCAACCGCACCTTTCTACGGAACTGGCGGGAAGCGCTGCAACTGCCGGCCGAACGCCACCTGCACACCTTCGACGAGTACGGAAACCTCTTCGGCGCGGCGATCCCGATCACCCTGGACCGCGCGATCAGCTTCCGACAGGTCGAGGACGGCGACCTGGTGGTTCTCGGAGGATTTGCCCACCCGGGCGACTTCGCCGGTGCCGTCGCCGTCCGCTGGCACAGTGGACGGACCTGAGCCGTGCACATCGCCGTACTGCACCGACTTGCCCTTGTCGAGAGCCGGTCCCCTACTGCCCTCGGCACGCCGCGAGGCAACGGGCCATCGACAGCCCACGGCTACCCGCAGCGCACTGTCGACGACCCCACCGAGGTCTCGCTGGCGCCGGATGGCAACACTTGGCGCCGCACGGAGTCCCCATCACCCAGGCGATCTCGTCGATGGGGCCGTGGCCGGATCCTCAGGCAGTGGTCGGCCACACTCCACATCTGGTGCTCAGTGCGTAGGCGTCTGATGTTGTTTCAGCTGGCGAACGGTACCTGCGCTGCCTGCTCCGGCCGGGGGTCGTGCGGGTGGTGCCACAGGCCCTGTGCGGCCAGCCGTGGCAGCACTCCCTCACCGAACCAGTACGCCTCCTCCAGGTGCGGATAGCCGGACAGCACGAACTCGTCGATGCCAAGGGCGTGGTACTCGCGGATCCGTTCGACGATCTCGTCGTGGCTGCCAACCAGCGCGGTGCCCGCGCCACCGCGCACGAGGCCGATGCCGGCCCAGAGGTTCGGGTGGATCTCCAGGCTCTCCCGGCTCCCCCTGTGCAAGGCGAGCATGCGCCGCTGTCCCTCCGACTCGCTGCGGGCCAGTCCGGCCTGTACAGATTGCACCGTCTGCGGGTCGAAGCCCGCCAGCAGGCGGTCCGCTTCGGCCCACGCCTGTTCGGAGGTGTCGCGGGTGATGACGTGCAGGCGGATACCGAAGCGGACGGTGCGGCCCTCCTGCGCGGCCAGCGCCCGGATCCAGGCGATCTTCTCTGCGACCTGGGCGGGCGGCTCACCCCAGGTGAGGTACACGTCGGCGTGCCGTGCGGCGACCTCCCCGGCCACGGGGGACGAGCCGCCGAAATACACCTCGGGCACCGGGTCGGGTACCCGGGCGAGCTTCGCCTCCTCGAGTTGGAGGTGCTCCCCCGCCAGGTCGACGGTCTTTCCGTTCCACAACTCGCGTACAGCGTCGAGGAATTCGCCGGTACGGCGGTAGCGGGCGTCCTTGTCGAGGAAGTCGCCGTAGGCGCGCTGCTCGTGGCCCTCGCCGCCCGTGACGACGTTGAGCAGGAGCCGACCTCCGGTCTGCCGCTGGAAGGTGGAGGCCATCTGCGCGGCCAGCGTGGGCGAGACGAAGCCGGGGCGGAAGGCGACCAGGAACTTCAGGCGCTCGCTGTGCTGGGAGACCATGGCCGTGGTCAGCCACGCGTCCTCGCACCAGGCGCCGGTGGGGGTGAGCGCACCAACGAACCCCAGCTCCTCGGCGGCGCGGGCGATCTGGCTCAGGTAGGCCACGGTCGGCGGCCGCTCCCGTCCGAACGCGGTGGCCGGGGTGCCGTGGCCGCCGCCGACGACATGGCGGCTGTCGCCGTTGGTCGGAAGGAACCAGTGGAAGGTGAGGGACATGTGAGGTCTCCGATCTGAATGTCTGCTGCCCACTGCCCGTCACAGCAGTCCGTGGCGCGGTGGCCGTGTGCCGCTGAGCACGTATCTGCCGATGTGCTGGATCTTCCAGCGGGCCGGGTCGTGCAGGGTGTGGGTGCGGGCGTCACGCCAGTAACGATGCAGGTTGAGGGAGTTGAGCGCGGAACGGGTGCCGGCCACCTCGAACAGGGCGCCGGTCACCTCGACCGCGACGTGAGCCGCGTGTGCCTTGGCGGCGGCCACGGCGATCGACGCCTCGGCCGCCGAGTCGTCGGTGAGGTCGGCGCGCGCCGCGTCCACCGTGCGGGCCGCCTCGCGCAGCAGCGCCTCGGACGCCCGCAGCTTGACGGCGAGTTCCCCGAACCGCTGGATCAGCAGCGGGTCCTCGGCAGCCGTCTCGGCCCCGCTTTCGAACCAGGGGCGGCTCTTGGTGCGGACGAACTCGGCGGCTTCGGCCAGGGCACCCCCGGCGATTCCCGCGTCGATGGCCGCGTGCAGCAACTGTGCGAGCGCACCGTGGAGTTGGGGTTGCTGGAAGGTGAGGTGATGAGGCAGGACACGGTCGGCCGGAACGGGCACGGCGTCGAGCCGCACGGTGCCGCTGGCCGTGGTGCGCTGCCCCATTCCGTCCCAGTCGTCGATCACGCTGAGGCCGGGGGCGTTTCGGGGGACGTAGGCCACGTGCAGGTTCTCGTCCTCGGCGCGGGCGAGGACCGGGATCCAGTCGGCGAACAGCGCACCGGTGGCGTAGTGCTTGACGCCGGTCAGGACGTAGGAGTGGTCGGAGCGTGGTTCGAGGCGGGTACGGATGTCCTGGACGTGTGTGGTGCCCGCCTCGGACTGGGCGTTGCCGAAGCGGCGTCCGGCGAGCACCTCGGCGAAGAAGAACCTCTGCTGCTTCTGGCGGCCCTGACGGCGTACCACGTTGACGTAGACGAAATGGCTCTGCGGGATCTGGGCGAGGCTTGCGTCGGCCGAGGCCAGCAGCCGGAAGATCTCGGCGAGGGTGAGCATGCTGACGTCTGCACCGCCGTGCTCGGCGGGGACGGTGACGGCGAGGAGCCCCGAGGCGGACAGTTTCTCCACCTCGGCCCGTGGGAGGTTGCGTTCGGCGTCGCGTGCGCAGGCTCCAGCGCGGAATTCCTCGGCCAGGGCGGCGGTGACGGCGAGGGCCTCGGTGTCGTCGGCGATCACGTGCGCGGACATGGTGCTCAGCCGGCCGCGGCCAGGACTGGGCTGTTACCCAGCGCCGTCGAAAACTGGTCGATCACCTGGGTGAGTGCCTGGGCAGCACTCGCCACGACGGCCACAGAGCCGTCGTCGCGCACGGTGATGTCCTTGTCGAGGGTGAACCAGCCCTGCACGATGTGGGCCGCGCCCATGGAGCTGAGGACCGGGCGGAGCGCGTAGTCGATGGCCAGGACATGGGCCGTCGACCCGCCGGTGGCCAGCGGCAGCACGGTTTTGTCTGTGAGGGCGTACTGCGGGAGCAGGTCGAGGAGTGCCTTGAGGACGCCGGAGTACGAGGCCTTGTAGACAGGGGTGGCGATGACGACGCCGTCCGCGCGGGCGAACAGTTCGGTGACCTCCACGATGGCGGGGTGCCGGAAGTCGGCGCCGAGCAGGGCCTGGGCCGGGATGGTGCGGACGTCCAGCGGGATCACCTCGTGGCCCTGTGCGACGAGCCGGTCGTCGAGGTGGCGCAGCAGCCGGTTGGTGCGGGAGGAGGCGGAAGGGCTGCCGGAGACGGACAGGACGGTGGTCATGGGTCCTCTTTCGGGGAGCGGGGGCGCCCGCGCATGGCGAGCGCCCCCGGGAAGGGTCAGGAGTACCAGGTGGGTTCGGGCAGTGCGCCTTCGAGGACCCAGCGGCCGACCTCACGGCGCTTGTAGGCAACGGGGTCGTGCAGGGTGTGGGTGCGGACATTGCGCCAGAAGCGGTCCAGGCCCTCGGCGGTGGTGGTGGATCGGGCGCCGGTCACCTCGAAGATGCGGCTGGTGATCTCCAGGGCGACCTCGGTGGCGCGGGCTTTGACGGCCGCCACGCGCACCTCGAACTCACCGCGGATCTGGTCGGTGACCGCGCCGGGGTCGTCGTGCAGATTCTGTCCCTCGGCGGCGACGGCGTCGGCGAGCGCCTCGGCTGCCCAGAGCTTCGCGGTGAGGTCACCGTAGGTGTCGATGACGTGGGGCTCGTCGACCGCGCGCTCGTGGCCGCCGTGCAGCCAAGGCCTGGTCTTGCTGCGGGTGTAGGTGGCCGCCGTCTCCAGCGCGCCGCCGGCGATGCCGAGGTAGAAGCTGACGAAGACGAGCTGGATGGTGGGCACGTTGAGGGTGTTGTAGGTGCGCGCCTGGAACTCCTTGTCGACATAGCCGGCCGCCGAGGACCACGGTGCGCGGACGCCGTCGATGGTGACGCTTCCGCTCTCGGTGAGCCGCTGGCCGATGTTGTCCCAGTCGTCGTGGAAGGTCAGGCCCTCGCTGTCGGAGGGCACGATCGCGAAGACATGATGGTCGGTGCCGTGCAGGACGCCTTCGAGGACGGTGACGTCGGAGACCTTGCTGCCGGTGGAGAAGGTCTTGCGGCCGGTGAAGACCAGGTCGTCGCCTTCCTCGGTGACGACGACGTCCTTGTCGCGCGGGTTGACGGCCCCGCCGAAGAACCAGCGGCTGCGCGCGGCCTCGGCCTCGATGTGCTCCCACTGTTCGCGGGTGCCGACCAGACGGGCGGCCCAGTTCCACAGGTAGTGGTAGCCGAGGAGCTGGCCGATGGAGCCATCGGCCTTGACGACCTCGCGTACGACGCGGTAGGCGGTGGTCCAGTCCTGGCCGGCGCCGCCGTGCTCGACGGGGCCGAGCAGGGTGACCAGGCCGGAGTCCTTCAGGAGCTGGACCTCGGCGTACGGGGTGGTGCCGGCGCGGTCGCGTGCGGCGGCGTCGGTGGCCAGGACCGCCGCGACCTCGGCGGCGCGTGCGATCCAGTCCTGAGCGGTCGCCGGGGCGGGGCGGGTCTGCCATTCGGTGGCCGTGGTGGTGCTCATACGGGTGACCTCCTTCGCGGGGCGGAGCAGTGTGGGAGAGGCAGGCGCGGGTCAGACAGGCGCGGGGGCGGAGTAGGGCTCGTCGTCGGAAAGCTGCGCTTCCAGTTCCCGTACAAGAGGCAGCACGCGCTTGCCGAAGTACGCGACCTCCTCGTGGTAGTGCAGAAAGCCGAGGAGAAGGAGGTCGACGCCGAGCCTGCGGTAGGCGACGATGCGCTCGGCGATCTGCTCGGGAGTGCCGATCAGTTGCGTGCGGAAGCCGTCGTTGTACTGGACCAGGTCCTCGAAGTTCGAGTCCTGCCACATGCCCTTGCCGTCGGCGGTGGACCGGCCCGCCTGCTTCACGGCCGCACCGAAGCCCTCGACGGCGTCGGAGTCGGCCTTGGCGACGATCTCCCGGAGGGTGTCGCGGGCCTCGGCCTCGGTGTCGCGGGCGATGAGGAAGCCGTTGAGGCCGAACCTGGGTGTCGTGCGGCCTGCTCGGTCTGCCGCGGCGCGTACGTCGTTGATCTGCTCGACGACTCCGCCGAAGTCCTTGCCGTTGGAGAAGTACCAGTCGGAGACCCGGCCGGCCATCTGCCGGGCGGCGGTGGAGTTGCCGCCCTGGAAGATCTCCGGGTGGGGGCGCCCAGGGGCGCTGAGCGGCTTGGGCTTGAGGGAGAAGTCACGCAGCCGGTAGAAGTCACCGGCGAGTTCGGTGTGGTCCTCGGTCCAGATCTGGCGCAGGGCGCGGATGAACTCCTCCGAGCGGCGGTAGCGCTCGTCGTGCTCCAGCCAGGGCTCGCCGAGGGCGGTGAACTCGTCCTTGAACCAGCCGCTGACGACGTTGACGGCGAAACGGCCGCCGGACAGGTGATCTGCGGTGGCGCCGAGTTTGGCCAAGACCCCCGGGTGCCACAGTCCGGGGTGGACGGCGGCGATGACCTTCAGGCGCTCGGTGGCCAGCAGCAGGGCAAGGCTGAAGCTGGTCGACTCGTGCTGGAATTCGGCACCGTAGCTGGCCATGTAACGGACCTGGCTGAGCGCGTACTCGAAGCCGTTGTTCTCAGCGAGGACGGCGAGTTCGCGGTTGTAGTCGTACCCCCAGTCGGTGCGCTGCTCGATCGTGCTGGTGACCAGTCCCCCGCTGACATTGGGGACCCAATAGGCGAATTTGATGGGCGCGGGCATGCGGAACTCCTGTTGCGGAATGCATGGTTGTTCAGGGACGCCAAATCCTGGGAAAGGGGCGGGCGCGCGGCAGCGCACGTTCAAATGGCGCGGTGAAAACGTGGCAGCGGCATGTGCGGCGCCAGCCGTGGCGTGACCAAGGGGCGGCAGATCGCGAGGATCAGGCCGCTGAGCAACAGGAGGCGCTGGAGACGCGCGCGAGGTCGACATGACGTCGCCGCGTGAGGTCCAGTCGCATCTTCATGCCGTCGATCGTGGCAGTGGCCGCTCGGGACAGTCAAGGGAAATCCGACCGGTTCCATATCGCGGACCACCGGATTTCACGAAGCTGTGACAGGGAAACCCTTGAACCGGTCCCGGGGCGTAGGAATTCTGCTGCCGTGCGGACAGAACAACTGGAATACATCGCCGCAGTGACGCGTCTCGGCTCGCTGCGCCGGGCCGCGGAGGAACTCCGCCTGTCCCAGCCGGCATTGAGCGAAACCGTCAGAAACCTGGAACGCGAACTGGGAGTCGATCTGCTGGAACGCAAACGCACCGGGGCGACGATGAGCGCGGAGGGCCGGGAGCTGCTGCCGCACATCGTCGGCGTACTGGAGGCGGTGGACCGGCTGCGGGCCGCGGCGGGCGAGCAGCACCGCATCAGCCGCATGGTGCGGGTGGGTACGGTCAACGCGGCCACCGTGCCGCTGCTCATCCCGGTGGTGCGCGCCTTCCGTGCCGCGCACCCCGTCACCCAGGTGGAGGTGGTCGCCGCGCAGCAGACGGACATACACCGGGCCCTGACCGAGGGCGGTTTCGACCTCGGCCTGGTGAACCACCTGGAGGGCGACGACGTGCCGCCCGCCCTGGAGTCGACACAACTGCTGCACGGGCAGCCGGTGGTGTGCCTGCGGCCCGACAGCCTGCTCGCATCCCGGGCCGCGGTGAGCGTGGACGACCTGCTGACCCAGCCCCTGATCGCCATGCGCTCCGGTTACGTCATGAACCGCTATGTGCACCGGCTCCTGAACGGCCGCACCCCGTCCCTGGCGTACTCCACCGACGGAGCGGAAATGGGCAAGCTGATGGTCGCGGAGGGACTCGGGGCCACTGTATTGCCGGACTTCAGCATCATCGGGGATCCGCTGGAACGACTCGGCGCCATCACCTACCGGCCACTGGCAGGCGCCCCGCCCCGGGTGCTGCTGATGCTGCAAGGACGCAGAGCCCAGTCCGTGCCGCAGGCGGCGCGTGACCTGCGGGAGACATTCGTGCGCCGGGCTGGCGAACTGGACGGGACGCTGAGCTCGTCGCCGAACCAGGAGGCTGATGCGGCGACCGGCTGAATGGCGGTGCCGTGGTGGTGCCATGGGAGTGCCGCAGGGCGACGTCTGCGGCGGCCGGCCAGGCGCTCAGGGCGTTCTCTCGACGGGTCCGCCGTGACGCCTCGGTCCAAGTGACATGGTCGAAAGCGGCCGCAACGGGGGTGCGCGAGCGGGGCGACCACGCCGAAACCCCGCGGTGCTCTGCACGGACACCAGGGACGGTTCGTCGGGTCGCGCAACCGCCAGGCGGAGTTGCGTGAGCGGCGCGGCCACGAGTGCCTGAGGGCGGCGGGGGGCCGGTCCCCAGCACAGGCAGAGGTCCGGCGACTCCTGGACGTTCTCCTTCCCCGCCCCAGACCCGACGATGACCCCACGATGACCCATCGCCCACGCACTGAACTGGTCCCACTGACGCAGACACCACCAAGCCACCGCCCGGCACTGCCACTACCGAAGAAGAACCAGCTCAGGCAACGATTCCTGACTGGATTACCAGTGCTGTCAGTGCCCGTTGATAACGTGCTTCGTCCAGTCGTGGAGTTCATGAAGGGACGGGTACGTGCGGAATGTGGCATGCCATCATGTCGGCGAGCAGCGGTTGGCCGAGGCGCTCGACAACATCGACGGGCGGGCCTACACGCGGTGGCACTCGCTGCGGTACGGCAACATCTCGCCGGCGCTGATCCGGGCCATGGCCGACGAACTGCTCGACCATGTCGCCGCGCGAACAGTGACGGAGCCGGGGCTCGACGCTGCGGCCGGCACGGTCGCCGTCACCGCCGCGGAGTGTGTGCACGGAGTGCTGAGCATCATGTGCTTCCCGGACGGGGACCAGGAACTCCGGTTCCCCCTCGTCGGGGAGCGGATCAGCACGGACCCGGACGACGACGAGTTCGGGGACGGTCCCCTCACCTTCGGGAACGTCGTCAACGAGGCGCCCACCGCGCGGACCTGGCTCGACATGTTCGAGATATGTGTCGTCAGCGGGCATGTGTGGGACTGGGAGCGGGTCACCGGGCTGCTGCTGCGCGGCGACTACGCGCCCGCCATCCGTGACGGCGTGCCCTACAACCGGTACACCTCCGTCTCCGACCCCGCCGACCTCGCCGCCATGGACGCCCTGTGCCCCTATCTCACCGAGGCGTCCGGGCATCTGCCCCGCGACTGGCCTACGGTTCCGCTGCGCAAGCCGGACGCCGGGGAGCGCGCGGAGGCCGCCCGGCGGCTCGACGAGGTGGGCGACGCGCTGAGCGCGGACCAGCGGCTGCTCCGCGTACTCCTCGACGACGACCAGCACGCCTTCGAGGACGCCCTCGTCGCCCGGCTGATCGCGTACCGGGAGAGCGTCGAGGCCGATGCCGGTGATCCCGCGCCCCGGTCCCTCCTCCCTCTCGGCACCCTTGCCCTGGCCTGCCTCGCCGTCCAGGTCCATGGGTGGGAACTCGGTGTCCGGTCCGGGTATCTGCCGTACGGTCTGCTGGGATCGCCGGACGCGCCGCGCCGGGCGGCAGAGGAGAACCGGAACAACTTGGGCCGCTGGGCCGCCAAGTAGGCCACCGGGGTACGGAAGTGGGCGTGGCCCAACATCCAGGACATCGTCGTGGAGACGGACTCGTCCCCACCGAGGCAGCGCGCGGACGGCCTGCACCGGATGGGACCTAACAACCATGCCGTGCAGCCGAGTTCGAGAGTTCGTACACGGCTGTGGTCGGGGCAGTCGGGGCCAGCGGGAGGTCGCGGCGGATCCGGGTGCGAGGGAAGAACCGGCGCTCACGAGTGAATGTCGTGCCCTCCACGGCGCCGTCCCATGTAGACCGGACCGACAAGTTGTCCGTCGCTGTCGCGGATCCCGATCCACACGCCGGGCTTCCGGTGCGCCCGCCGTTCACGTGCCGAACTCGAGTGGCCTGCGTGCCCCTGCCGGCGTTGTGCGCTCCTCGGGCGGCTCTTCCGGCGGACGGGTGAAATCCAGGACACAGACTCCATGGAACCCACCGGACCGGCCGTCCTCGCTCGTGGCGATCCTTCCAGCGCGCTGCGCGAGTTGGGCCGCGGCCCCGAGGCCGGGAGCACAGGCGGGGGCGTCCACCGGGCGAACGCGAGCTGCGGCATATCCCTAGAGCACGCGTCCGCCGGCGTGGTCGTCGCCGTACGTGGCTGGCTGCGGCATCCAGTACCGCTTGCCCGCGGCGTCGAGGGCGGAGATGAGCAGGAATCCGGACGTCGTGTCGAGCCGGCCATCGGGCTGAGCGGCGAGGAGGCCGCCGAGGATGACGGGTTCCGGTCCGATACACACCCCGGCCTCGACGAGTGCGGCGAGTTCGTCGTCATCGGCTTCCGCCGCGCGCAGAGGGAGGGCATCGTGCGTGATGAGCGACCAGGGGCCCGCAGTCGCAGTGCGGCCCTGGTCTGCTCGTCGACGGGGGCAGTGGTGACCAGGTCTAGGGCGAGCGGGGCGCGGGACCATGTGCGCGGCGGCGAGACGGACCGCAGTCCCGGACAGGGCGCGAAGCCACCCCGCCATGCTGCCCGGCCCCCCCCCGGACCCAACGCCCCCGTTTCCCTTGACCAAAAACGTAGGGACTCCTCGCGATCGCTGCATCCTCCGCGGCCCGTTGCCCTACGCCGACGACACAGTCATCGCCGTGACTGGCATCACCATGGCGCGGCCAGTCGTGTAGCTGGACCGCGCTGACCGTGCCACAATTTGTCAGGGTCGGCAGGACGGCCGGACGCTGAGCAGCTCAGTCCGCAGCACGGGCGTGCCGTCGACAGGCGCCGGATCCTGCGCAGTTGGTTCGATACCGCCAGCAGCGATCTTGTCGAGAGTCTCCAGGCCGGTGGCACCGACCGTGCCGAACACCGTGTAGTTCGGTCGCAGCGCGGAGTCGCCGTAGACGACGAAGAATTGCGAACCGTTCGTGTTCGGCCCGGCGTTGGCCATCGCCAGCAAGCCGCGCCCGTAAAGGCGACGGACGCCGGTCGGATCGCTCGGTGCCGGCGGCAGGTCCACCGGCAGCTCGTCTTTGTACTTGTACCCCGGCCCACCCTCGCCAGTGCTGGTGGGGTCGCCACACTGCAGGACCTTCAGCGTCGGATACGCCGTCAGCCGATGGCACACCGTACGGTCGTAGAACCGGTGCCGCGCCAGGTGCACGAAGCTCTGGACCGTGCACGGCGCCTTCGCCCGGTCCAGACGCAGCGGGAGCGAGCCCTGGCTGGTCCGAACAGCCATACCGACCGTGCCGTGACTGGGGGTGTGCCGCGGATCGGGCGGCAGGGGAACCCACCGCGCCGCCGGCTCGTCCGGGGTCTGGGTGTACTGGCAAGGACCGTGCGTGGTTCGCGGCGGGTCATCGGAAGCGGAGGCGGTGGTGCTGCCCCCGGACACGACCAACGCTGCTGCCGCCAATGTGGTCATGAGAGCTCGGTTCATCCTGCACACCCTCCAAAAGATCGCCAGATTTCGGAGCGGTCGCAGTCTAAGGCGCGGCCCGGTGGGCGAGAACCCGGCCGCCAGCCACATCCGCCTCCCAGCCTTCGGCCCGCGGCGGCAGGCCACTTCGTTCGGATGCGGCACAGCGCCGGCTGGCCGATCAGGGCGTCCACCCGGTGCCCGACGGATGCTCCCCGAACCGGCCCTGTCCTCCCGAAGCTGCGGCGAAGTGACGAGTAGCACTCTGAAATCGGCGTGACGCTGGGTCAGGGGTAGCGGGGCGGGGTCCGGGGACTTCGCCGACCTGGAGGGCAGTGAAGTCGGCGTGGGCCTGTTCGACGGCATCGGGGTTCGCCTCGCGCTTGGCGTGCTCGGTCAGCGCCCGCCCCGCCACCGGAGACAACACGGCAGCGGCTCCGAACCCCGCCGTCGTCGTCAACCCCAACATGGCGCGGCTCATATCCAGATCCGCCACCAGCCGCGGACCGAACGCCCCGACCAGAATCACCTGCAGCATGGAAAAAGCCCTCGCCGAGGTCAGCAACAGGGTCACCACCGGCCCCGCACCCCGCTCAGTGCCCGCACCACCCGCACGCCCGGCAGCCGACGGTATCGAGGACGGCAGGGACGACCGATCTGCGTGCACGTGCACTCTCCCTCCACGCCGGACCACGCACCGCACGAGGCCCGCCGCAGAGAGTCGTACGAACACGCCCGTTGGTTCCCGCGCCCCGTTATCGTCCCGGGCCGACCAGAACTACGTCTCGACTTCGGGCAGCACGTGCAGATGAGCGAGGACCAGTTCGCCGACCTCGTCACCCAGGCAAAGGCCGGCGCACTGGACCGCCTGACCGCCTCGCCGGCCTGACACAACGAGGACCTTCGCGCCACTGCATGAGGCGCCGCTCATGGCTTTGCCTTGTGCGCACAACCTGCGTTCGCCTCCGCGGGGCGGGGAGCAGGCGCCGCTCGGTCGGCGCGTGCTCCCCACCCCGTCTCGTTGCTCAGCCGAAGAAGCGGCGCAGCGGAGCGAGCCGGCGGATCATCAGCCAGTCCAGCGTCAGGATCAGCAGCATGGAAATCCCGGCGAGGGGACAGCTGATTGCGGGAGGGCCGTACGCGGTCGCTGCCGCCGTCCGGCTCGGGCTCCGGCGTGCGGTCCGGTCTGTCCTCGGAGCTGTCTTCGGACAGGCTCGGGGCGTCCGTCATTGCGGTGTGTCTTTCGTCGTACCCCGCGGCCGGTCAGCACCGACCGCACGTGAGGGCAGGAGGAATCCGGCGGGCCGTGGGGACAAGCGCGACCGCCCAGCGGGCAGGCGCGCGAGGCGCTCTCCGGGAAGCCGCGTGCGCCGCGCAGGGCACGGCAGCGCTCGGGCCCCGGCTTACGGAACCCGCACGACACGCGGTGATCAGTACGAGAAAGACGGCGGGGGCCACGGCGGACGACCACGTACCGGACCACCGCCAGGTGCAGTGGTCCGCACGCCACGGGCCACCGGCAACGCCGGGGCCCGCCAGCCGGCACGGGCACCGTGACACCCATGACGAGGAGGCGCATCAGCCGGTGCAGCGAGCGGTCCTGGCAGTGCTCACACGAATGATCAAGTTGGGAAAGGGGTGGGGAGGGACCACCCTGCTCCAGTGCGTGAGCGCGCGGCCGCTCCAAGGTGGACCATGGAAGCCAACGCACTCCATAGGTACGGAGCAGGGCCGCGGGCCGGCGCGAGCGAGGCCCTTGTGGTCCGGCGTATGGAAGGAGTGCCCGTGTGAGCACAGCCGATGGGCGTCCGGCTGGCACCGGTCAGCCGGAGGGGCGATCCTCGCTGCCGAGTGGGCTGATGGACCTTCTCGGCGTAGCTGCGGTGCTGCTGGATGCCGATGGGCGGATCGTCTTGTGGAGTCCCGAAGCCGAGGAATTGTTCGGCTATACCGCTGAGGAGGCGCTCGGGCAGTACGCTGCGCCGCTGCTCGTTCACGAGCAGCACTGGGACCTGATGATCAAGGTGTTCGACGAGGTCATGGGTACCGGGGAGCGGTGGGCGGGGGCGTTCCCCGTCGAGCACAAGGACGGCAGCACTCGCTTGGTGGAGTTCCGCAACATGCGGTTGCTGGACGACCTCGGCGACTTCTACGCCCTTGGCCTGGCCACCGACAGGTCAAGGCTTCGGGAGGTCGAACGGGACCTCGCCCTGTCCACCCGGCTGATCTCCCAGTCCCCCATCGGGCTGGCGATCCTCGACGCCGATCTCCGGTATGTGGCCGTCAACCCCGCGCTGGAGCGGATGCACGGGATTCCCGCGGAAGATCATCTGGGCCGGCACTACCGCGAGATCATGACCTCGGCGAAGTTCGAGGGGCCGGAGGCCGGGATGCGGCAGGTCCTCAAGACTGGCGCTCCCCTGGTCGACGAGTACACCATCGTCGGCCACACTCCCGCTGACCCACACGTGCACGCCTGGTCGATCTCGCTGTACCGGCTGGACGATCCCCAGGGACGGGTTCTCGGCGTGGCTGACCTGGTGGTGGATGTCACCGACCGCTATCAGGCGGCCACGGAGGCCGCCGAGGCCCGCCGGCGTCTGGCGCTCATCGCCGACGGCTCCGCGCGCATCGGCACCACCCTGGAGGTGGAACAGACCGCCCGCGAGCTGGCCGGTGTCACCGTTCCCGAGCTCGCCGACATGGCCACGGTCGACGTCCTCGACTCCGTCCTCGATGAGCATCGCCCGCCCCTGGGCGAGGGCCCCGCGGTCTTCCGCGCCCTCGCGGTGCACGCCGCCTACGTCACGGAAGCCGTCCAGGCCACCGACCCGCCTGGTCAGATCGCTTCCTACGACGCCGACCGGCTCCCCACCGAATGCGTACGTACCGGCCGGCCGATCCTGATCTCCCACATCGACGACGCCGCCCTGGCCCGCATCGCCCGCGACGACCGCGCCGCCACGCTGCTGGCCCGCGCCGGCGTGCACTCCTACATGCTGCTCCCGCTCACCGCCCGCGGTCAGATCCTCGGCTTCCTGGGGCTGAGCCGCGCCCGCAACCCGCAGCCGTTCAGCGACGACGACCTCGCCCTCGCCGGTGAACTGGCCTCCCGCGCCGCCGTGTGCATCGACAACGCCCGCTCGCACCAGACGGTGCGCAACGCCTCCGAGACCCTTCAGCGCAGCCTGCTCCCGGACCACCCGCCCCACCTCCCCGGCTTGGACGTCGCCTCCCGCTACCGGCCCGCACAAGCCGCCTACGAGGTCGGCGGCGACTGGTACGACGTCCTCCCGCTCGACGGCGACAAGACCGCACTGGTCGTGGGCGACGTCATGGGCAGCGGCATCGACGCCGCCGTCACCATGGGCCGCCTGCGCACCGGCACCAGCGACTTCGCCGACCTCGATCTCGACCCGGCCAAGGTCCTCCAACACCTCGACAAGATCACCTCAGGACTCGAGCAGTACATAGCCACCTGCGTCTACGCCGTCTACGATCCCCACCGCGCGGAGTGCCACCTCGCCACCGCCGGCCATCTGCCCCCCGTCCTGGTCCGCAGCGGGCAGCACCCGGAACTGCTCGACCTGCCGACCGGCACCCCACTCGGAGTCGGCGGCGTCCCCTTCGTGACCACAACCTTCCCCGTCGGCCCTGGTGATCGGCTGGTCCTGTACACCGACGGCCTCGTCGAAGTCCGTCATCACCCCATCGACGAACGCCTCAACACGCTCCTGCGCCTGCTTGACACACCTGACCCCACCCTGGAGGAGACCTGTGACCGGCTCCTTCACGAACTCCGGCTCCCCGCCGACCCGGACGATGTCGCCGTGCTCATCGCACGCATGCAGCCCTTCGCGACCGACTCTTGAAATACGGCCCGGTCCGGCCGGTAGCGACACGGATTACCGCACGATGCCCTGGAGTGTGCGACATATGGAAGGCATCACCCGCACCGGGCGAGGGTAAGACGGCCAGCAGCTACGTCCCCATGGCGCACGACCGACCGGTCTGCATCAGACCGGTCTACCGCCGCCTGCAGAAAACCCCTCTACTCAGCGACTGGACCACACCGCGACGAGGAGCAAGTGAGAGCACGTCTCAACTGGCCTGATCACTGGGCTGGTCGTCGTGATGACCATTGACGGGAGCGTTGGATTCGGAGGGATTATGGGTGTTGTTTCAGCGGGTGGGCCGGCGGCCCCGGTGCGCCCGGCCCGTTCCTCAAGCCCGTGTCAGGTGGTCTTGATCTGGCCGCCATCGATGACGAATTCGGCACCGGTGATGTTGCCGGCCCGCGGGGAAGCCAGGAATGCAACGAGGTCGGCCACCTCCTGGGGTTCGGTGATGCGTCCGGTGGAGATGCCCATCTGTTGGGGTACGACCTCGTCCAGGGCCTCCTGTGCCGTGCCGCCTGCAGCGGCCGCGACGGCGTCCGCGAAGGCGCCGGGGGCAGTCCAGAACGGCGTCCGTACAGGGCCGGGAGCGACGGCGTTGACGCGGACTCCACGAGGGGCGAACTCCTCCGACAGAGCTTTGGTCAGATTGCTCAGGGCGGCTTTGGCCGCTGAATAGTCCACCACCATGGGGAAGGGCAGGCGGGCGTTGACTGAGCTGATGTTGACGATCGCTCCCTCACCGTGAGCCAGCAAGTGCGGCAACGACGCGCGGCTGGCGCGCACCGCGCTCAGAAATGTCATGTTGAGGGCATGCAGCCATGCTGCATCACTGACATCGAGGAAGCTGGAACGTGGGCTGGTGGCACCGACGTTGTTGATCAGCACATCCAGCCGGCCATGCCGGTCTGCTGCCGCCTGGACCAGAGTGTCGGCCCCGTCGGTGTCGGCCAGATCGACCGAGTGGAAGGCAACGTCGTACTGCTCACGCAGGGCCGACAGTTCTGATGTTTCCATGCGGCTGCCAACCACCACGCGCGCGCCCTCACGGCCGAGTGCCTCGGTGATGGCCAGGCCGATGCCCTTGCTCCCTCCGGTGACAACGGCGACCTTGTCCGCGAGATTCAGCTCCACCGCACTCTCCTCCTTCGCCAGGCGTCCCAATATGCCCGAAGTGTCACATTGAGCGAGTATCAACCCTCGGTTCCGATCGGCACTGGCGCCACGCAGCCTTCGCTGAGGATCCCCGCGCAGCACCGCCTCGGTGGGCCTGGAATCGTCAGGACGACCTCTTAGTCCGGAAAAGAGGCTGAGGACACGGCGTGGCCCCAGGATGCGGCCACGGTTGGGCCGGATGGCGGGCCCGTGAGTGCGGCTCGGGAGGGGAACCTGCGGCTGCGGCATCTTCCCGCAGGCCGCCAGCAGGGGTGGAGACGAGCGATGGCCACCACGATGGGGTGAGGCCGGGGGCGGCATGGCGCAACCGGCGAGTATCCAGTTGCCGGGCCCGGTGCTCGGGGTGGGGATGGGCCGCTTCGTCGACGGCATCCTGCTCCACCCTCCTGCAGTGGCGCCACCTGCTCGGGTTGATTCCCATATGCGATGGCACGATGGGCCAGCACGAGAGTGCTGGACAGCTCGATCACGCTGCGAAGTCCCCCTGACGGGTGGGATTCAGCGGCATCGGCCAACCATCCTTGGACACCACCCCTGCCCTACGAACAATGGCTCGCACTGGTCAACCAGTGGCTTGGACGGAACCTGCACGGGCATCTGCGAACCAGGCCCATGCGGACGCCGAAAAGGGTGGCGCCTGCCCTTCAGCAAGGCCCCTATAGGGACACGCCCTGTTGCTCGGTGGCTGCCGGCACCGTCCCGCGCAGACAGTCGACACGTCCGTGGCTGGACACTTAGGCCCGCCCGCCCCTGTGGAGTCGCCCCCGCACCCGCGGGGATCAGTTCGGCGCCGGACCGCCCCTTCCCGTGCGCGCATGCGACTGCCACTGCGGCGGTGACTGGTGGCCTCGGTGCACCGTCTCGCCTCCCCCAGCCGTCGACCTCCACGTGGGCACCCAAGCCACCTCAGCCAAGCAAGTGAGCGTAACGAACTCTCCAGAGCGTCTTCGGCCGTCGTCTTCCTCAACGGTGCCCGAACCACTTTGGGTATCAGGGAGAGCGACAGCCTCGCGGAGTTGCGCCCGCATCTGCAGAGCGCTCTTGAGCACTTGGCGAGCCCAGACGACCTCGGCGAATCTGGACCGCCTTGGCGGACAAGGTCATCAACAAGACGCCCATCAAGCCGTCCGAAAGCCAGAAGCGAACACCGCGCTGCTCTCAATCACCTGCGGAGACGTTTGGAGGTCGCCCCGCCCGCTTCACCGGCACCCCGCCTGCGGCCCCTACGGCAGACCCACCGGGCCGAGCGCGCCGAACGTCCGGTCAGGCCCAACCATCGGCGCTGGAAGGCGCGTTCGTCTTCGGCGCAGACTCGCCCAGCGCCGTGAGGATGTCGCGGACGGTGTGGTCGAAGAGCGGTTCGGGGTCGGTCAGGGCGAAGTCGAGGTGGCCGAAGACCTCCACCGCCACGGCTCCGTACAGACGGGCCCAGCAGGAGACGAAGACGTAGATGACCTCCAGGGGCACGGGTTCGCCGGAGAGGTGCTCGCGCACCTCCTCCAGCTGGGTGGTCCAGGCCGGGTCCAGGTCGGTCGGCGGCTGGATGTTTCCGCGGCGCCACAGCTGGACCATCAGCTCCAACAGGATGCCGCCGAAGCGCCAGCTCGGGTCGTGGGCGGCGGCTCCGGGTGCGGTGTCGGCGTCTGTGAGCGGCTTGGCGAACAGCAGCCCGAACTCCTGGGGGTGCGCCAGTGCCCAGCGACGCAGTTCGCGGCACACTTCGCCCAGTTGCCGCCCCGGTTCGAAAGCGGGGTGGCGGTCGCGGGCTGCTGCCAGGCTTGTGGCCAGCTCGTCGTAGAGGGACGAGGTCAGTGCCTGGATCAGGTCCCGGTGGGCGGCGTAGTAGCGGTAGAGGCCGGGCGCCGTCATGCCCATCTCGCGGGCGATGGCCCGCAGCGTGACGGCGGCCGGTCCTTCCTCGACCAGCAGTCGCCGGCCCACAGTCACCCCGCGGTGGCTGGCGCTGTCGCGCGAGGAGCGCAACGCGATGCGCAGGGAGCATCTGGAGCCGATCTTCGACGCTTACGCGGATCGCGTGACGGCCCGCTTCTTCGACGCCGAGGCGTTCACCGGGCGGGTCTCGGACTTCGCCGTACTGGAGACCGATGACCTGGGCGCTTACTACTTCCTCGTCGAGGCCCTGCGCGACACCCCCGTCATCAGCGAGGGCTACCTCACCTTCGCCGACATCTTCCTGGGCGTCGAGGACGGCTTCCAGGCGTACGAGCAGGCCCTGTCCCACAGGACTGTGGCGAACGGGGGCAGATCCCGGTGACCGCACCCAAGGGATACGAACGGCAATGGCCGATGCGGCTGCTACGGGGCACCGCCGTGCTGGTGCTCCTGGACACGCTCGTACAGGCAGCCCTGGCCGGCCTGTTCGTGACCGGGGACCTCGACCTGCTGGCCTGGCACGCGGCCAACGCCGGTGTGCTGAGCGCGCTCACGGTCATCCAGACCGTGCTCGCCGTGGTGGTGTGGCGTCGGCTGCGCGGGCCCGGCTGGCCCGCCGCTACCAGTGCGGCGCTCGTCGCCCTGGTGACTGTGCAGCAGGGGTTGGGTGAGGCACGGGTGCTGGCCGGGCACATCCCGCTGGGCATGGCGGTCTTCGGCTGCGCGACGGTGCTGACGTACTGGGCGTTCACCGGTCGCATCCAGCCGGCGGCGCCGGCGGGCCGGTCCGTGGGGGTGGCCGAGTGAGAGCCCGTGGTGTGAGTCGGCGCGGATTCCTGGGACTGGCTGCCGGTGCCGGTACGGCGGTGACGGTGGGCGCAGCCGGCTGGTCCCACCTCGCCGGGGCATCGACCGGGCAGATCCTGGCCAGCAGAGGGCCGTTGCCCGAACCGTTCGGTGTTCCGCTGCCGGTGCCGCCGCTGGCTCGGCCGGTGCGCAGCGAGCGGGGTGCGGACGTCTATGACGTCGAGCAGCGCGAGGGCCGTGTCGAGATCCTGCCTGGCCGGAAGACCACCGTCTGGGGTTACGACGGGATCTTCCCCGGCCCGACCTTCGCCGCCCGCTCAGGGCGCAGGACCGTGCTTCAGGTGCGCTACAACCTCACCGTTCCCACCGTCACGCATCTGCACGGCGACGTCACCCCACCGGAGTCCGACGGTTACCCCACCGACCTAATGCTTCCCGCCGTCCGTTGCTCAACAGGACAGCCACGCCACACGCACAACGGCATGGCGGCTGGCCACGGCGGTCGAATGGCCTTCGGCTGCCGTAGCTACGTGTACCCGCTGCCGCAGCGGGCCGCGACCCTCTGGTACCACGACCACCGCATGGACTTCAGCGCCCCCCAGGTCTGGCGCGGCCTGGCCGGCTTCTTCCTCATCGGCGACGAGGAAGAGGACCAACTCCCCCTGCCCGGCGGCGACCGCGACATCCCACTGATGCTGTGCGACCGGTCCTTCGACGAAGACGGCTCCTTCCGCTACCCGGCCCACGACGCCTTCCCCGACGGGGTGCTCGGCGACGTCCAACTCGTCAACGGCGCACCCTGGCCCGCGCTGGAGGTGTCCGCCACCCGCTACCGCTTCCGCCTCCTCAACGCCTCCAACGCCCGCCGCTACCGGCTCCGACTGGAGGCCGAAGGAGGCAGGCCCGGTCGGTTCGTCCAGATCGGCAGCGACGGCGGGCTGCTGGCCGCACCCAGGCCGCACACCACGCTCGACCTGGCGCCCGGCGAACGGTTCGACGTGGTCATCGACTTCGCCGACCACCCCATCGGCAGCCGAATCACGCTACGCAACACGGCGGGCGAAGGCGCCATGCGTGACGTCATGCGTTTCCACGTCGTGCGCAAGGAGAGGGACGACAGCCGCATACCGGCCCGCCTGTCCGCCTCCTTCGAGCAGCTCACACCGAGTTCGGCGATGCCGGTCCGGGTCTTTGACTTCCGCCGGACGACCACCGGTGACGACGACCGGCCGATGTGGACCATCAACGGCCGACCGTTCAGCACGGACGCGGTCCTGGCTTCCCCACGGATGGGGAGCGTGGAGCGGTGGCGATTCAGCAGCGACTTCCACCACCCCGTCCATGTGCACCTGGCCCAGTTCCAGGTCCTCGCCCGGGGCGGCAGGCCCCCGGCTGCCGCGGACGCAGGCTGGAAGGACACGGTGGACGTCCGCCCCTACGAGGTGGTGGAAGCCCTCGTACGGTTCGACGGGTACAAGGGGCGCTACATGCTGCACTGCCACAACCTCGAACACGAGGACATGGCCATGATGGCCGACTTCCAGGTCATCTGAACTTGGGAATCACTGACGCTGTGGACACTGATAAGTCAGCAGCTCTGCGACATCACCTTTGCCCTACGAGGGTGATGTCGCAGGGCTGCCAGCTTTCCTCGTGCGGAGTTTGTTGCATTGATCGCGAAACGACAGGCCCTTCACAGGACGGACCCCATGGCCTCAACAAACACCGCGACCAGGCACCACACTGGCGAAGCCGGCCTACCGACCCGACCTTCATTGATTGGGTGGCTGGCCGTGGTTTCGGTGATGCTGGGAATCTTCTCGATCGTCACAACTGAGATCCTGCCGATCGGCCTGCTCACCAAGATCGGCTCCAGCTACGCCATCTCTGACGGCATGGCTGGGCTCATGATGACCATGCCCGGGTTCCTCGCGGCCATCTGCGCACCGGTGGTCACCGTGGCGACAGCACGTATCGACCGTCGACTGATGCTGTGCGTGTTCACGCTCCTGCTGGCCATGGCAAACTTCCTGGCCGCCGCAGCACCCGGCTACTGGCTTGTCCTGCTCTCCCGTGTCGTCGTCGGTGTGGTCATCGGTGGCTTCTGGTCGATCGCCGCCGGATTGGCCGAGCGTCTGGTGCCGACCGAGGCTGTCAGCCGCGCAACGGCAGTGATCTTCTCTGCGGTACCGCTCGGTTCCGTGCTGGGTGTACCAGCCGGCACGTTCATCGGAGACCTGGCCGGCTGGCGCACCGCTTTTGTCGTGATGGGTGCCTTCACGGTCGGTGTACTGATCATGCTCGTGCTGGTTGTCCCACCGCTGCCGCCCCATCAGACGACCCGCCTCAATGTGCTGCGTGGCATGCTCAAGACCGTCAACACGCGTTTCGCGTTGCTGCTGACCTTCCTCATCGTGTTGGCGCACTTCGGGACCTACACCTACGTCACGCCGTTCCTGGAGCAGATCACCGATGCCAACTCACCACTGATCACCGTATTCCTGCTGGTCTACGGTGCCGCAGGAATCGTCGGCAACTTCCTGGGCGGGGCCGTGGTCGCACGCTGTCCCCGGGGCACCTTCGGTCTCGCGGCTGCAATGATCGCGGCGGCCACCCTGCTGCTGCCGATCCTGGGACGCTGGCAGGTCGGCGTCGTGGCCCTTCTCCTTGTCTGGGGTACTGCCTACGGTGCCGTTCCGGTCTCTTCCCAGACGTGGTTCGCCAAGGCAACACCACATGCCCCCGAGGCAGCATCAGTGCTCTTCACCGCCTCCTTCCAGGCGACCATCTCACTTGGCGCGCTGATGGGCGGCGTGATGGTGGACCGGACCTCTCCCTCTACAGTCATGACGCTCGGCGGGCTCACCGCCACGCTCATGGTGCTGGCCGCCTGGGCCCACTTCGCTCGCCGCCTCACCTGGCCGAGCAACACATGAACTCCACAGGCAGGGTTGCTCATTGTCCGGTTCGCGATGATGTGCGTCCGAGGAGAGTGAGCGGTCGGCGGACGTTGCGGGCGTTGCGCCGAAGGGCGGAAGCGAGGACCGCGCCGTCCCGACGCGTCGTTGTGGCTACGCGAACACTTCCCCTGTCGACGCCATCAGTTGTCTTGGCGAACCAGCCTGGCACAGCGCCAAGTTCGGCCCTTTCGGATCTGTTCCGTCCTCGTTCTCCTTTGGGCGGCCCTTAGCTCAGCGACAGCCCTCAGCACATGCTCTCCCCCTTCCCCGCGTTCAGCCGTAGCCAGGCATTTAGGGCAGCGTGCAGCTCAGTCACACCTGCGCGGTCGAGGTCTCCTTCGGCACCGCCAACCCGGATACGGACTGCGTCTACGGAAACGGTGAAGCCGGCCGATCCGCGGCTGTACGTAACCGGCACACCGTGGGTGAGCGTCCGCAGGAGTTGAGCGGCGCGCGAGTTCCGTGACTGAGCGACCTGCCAGGCACGAGCAACACGGTCCTGGCGAAGGGGCGGGATCGGAGCACCAATTGCTTGGTAGAAGGCTCGAACGGCGTCTTCCAAGGACTTCGGCTCGTTCGGGGCGGCTCCCACGAAGGCGTTGATGACGTCTTCCCGGGTTGAGTCCGGCTCGTCCACGTCTACGCGAACGCTGGCGGGCGGAATCAGAGAGCGGGAACGACCCTTCCGAAGTTGCGTGCCATGGAGTTCCCTGAGCTTCGCGACTGACCGCTGAACGGGGTGCTCAAGGGGGAGACGCTGGGGGTCATAGTGACAGCGGTACCGACCGGCACGGCCATACACCCCGTGGTTCTTGTGGAAGTAACCGCTCTGCGTCACCACAGCGGTCAGCTGCTGACCTGTCTCGTCGTTGCCGAGCCGAAAACCGACGACCATCATCGCCATGCGACCTCCTCCGCCAGCGGAACGGGCCGCAGCCTATGCGCCTGCCTCGCTTGTGCGCGACGACTCTGCTCCTCACTGGTCGAAAGCGACTGGACCAGGGCAGTTTGACCCTCGAATGTTCTGAGGGATGACCGCCGGCGACTGGCCGCTTCGTGCCCGAATAGATTGAGCGCCGCCCCGGCCACCTGATCAAGCGAGCGCGCATGAAGGCGGCTGGGATCAGACCCAGTGGCCCCGTCGTGGGCCCGCCGACGGCCCTCGGTGGGCTGTGACGGGCGCGTTCGCGCACCGTAACCACCGGCGCCAGGACGCCTCCGACGCCGTGATCGACCAGGCACGACAAGAGCATGCCAGGCAAGGTCAGCCGTTACGGCACGGCACAGCCCATCGCGCCGTCTCAGAGGTCGTTTTATCCCTATGTTTCATCCCGGAATCTGCGGTTGATGCGGCTTTGCGGGGTCGCGCCAGGAGACGGTCGCTTCGCCGGTGAGGCGGCGGGCCATGAGGTCGGTCATGGCCAGGTGGATCATGGCTTCGGAGCGGGCGGGGAGGGTTTCGTAGTCGCGGGCCAGGCGGCGGTGGAGCATGAGCCAGCCGTAGGTCCGCTCGACTGTCCAGCGTTTCGGTATCGGGGTGAATCCCCTGGTCCCGGGGGTGCGGGCGACGATTTCCATGTCGATTCCGAGGGTGGCGGCATCTTCGACGAGGTGCTTGCGGTAGCCGCCGTCGACCCAGACCTTACGGATGCCGGGGTGGTTGGCGGCGACCTGGTCGAGCAGGTGGGTGCCGGCTGCGGAGTCCTGGACGCTGGCCGCCGTGACCAGCACTGCGAGCAGGAGGCCGATCGTGTCGGTCACGATGCTCCGCTTCCTGCCCACGATCTTCTTGCCTGCATCCGTTCCCTGGCTCGTGGCGGGGACACTGGTGGAGGTCTTGACGCTCTGTGCGTCGATCACGCAGGCCGACGGGCTCGCCCTCCGGCCCTCCTTCTGTCGCACCAACTCCCTGAGCAGTCCATTGAGCTGGGCGAACACGCCGTCCTTCTGCCACTTCGCGAAGTAGCCGTACACGGTCTGGTGGGGTGGGAAGTCGTGTGGCAGGTAGCGCCACTGCACCCCGGTCCGGTCCACGTACAAGATCGCGTTCATGATTTCGCGCAGGTCATGCTCGGGTGGGCGGCCGAAATCCAGGGCCCGGCCGCGGCGCTCGAAGCGCCAGGCGGCCAGGACCGACTCGATCAACTCCCAGCGGGCATCGGACAGGTCACTCGGATACGGACGTCGCTCACTCATGACTTGGACGTACTGGCCGGATGCGAGTGCGCCCAGGCGTGCGTCTTCGGCTGTGGAAGCACAGCCACGGAACGGGCGTCCTGGAATGAGACAGCCGTAAGCCTCATCCTGCCCCAGCCGTCACCCTATCCGGCCATCAAGACTCAACCGCATCAGCCGGCACACCAATACCGCAGCCTTGCACCGCACAAATCAGGAGACACAAGGGCTCTTGAGATGAAAACGACCTCTCAGAGGTCGTTTTCATTTGGCGAGGTGGCGGTGCTGCTGAGCACGGTGAACCGTTCGGTCACAAGGCCGACGGAGGCCAAAAATGTTCCGTCTTGACGACCCGAGCGCGACCTGTCGAAGGCATGACCTGGGGGGTGGTGTCACCGGGCCCGGGAGGTGCCGTCGGAGATGCTGATGAGAGGTCCGGCCACCGTCCGGTCCGGCACAACGCCGGACGGTTCGCGGGCGGCAGGTCTGCATAACGTGGATGCGCGCGTAGGACACCACCACCGAGGCCGGTACTTGCAACTCCTTGAAAGGGCCCGATGTTCGCTACCGAAGACCTGGGCGTGTTCCTCGGCCTGGACGTCGGCGAGACCGCTCACCACGGCCACGGTCTCACCCCGGCCGGCAAGAAGGTCTTCGATAAGCAGCTACCCAACAGCGAGCCGAAACTGCGGGCCGTCTTCGACAGGCTGGCCGCGAAGTTCGGCACCGTACTGGTGATCGTGGACCAGCCGCCTCCATCGGCGCCCTCCCCTTGACCGTCGCCCGCGACGTCGGCTGCAAGGTCGCCTACCTGCTAGTCCTGGCTATGCGCCGGATCGCTGACCTCTACCCGGGCGAGGCGAAGACCGACACGAAGGGCGCGGCGGTGATCGCGGACGCCGTCCGCACCATGCCCCCCACCTTGCGCTCGCTGGAACTGACCGGCGAGATCACCGCCGAACTGACCGTCCTGACCGGCTTCGACCAGGACCTAGCCACCGAGGCCACCCGCACCAGCAACCGGATACGCGGCCTGCTCACCCAGTTCCACCCCAGCCTGGAACGTGTCCTTGGCCCCCGCATCGACCACCAGGCCGTCACCTGGCTCCTCGAACGCTACGGCTCCCCGGCCGCCCTGCGAAAAGCCGGCCGCCGCAGACTCGTCGACCTCATCCGGCCCAAGGCCCCGCGTATGGCCGCCCAGCTGATCGACGATGTCTTCGACGCACTCGACGAACAGACCGTCGTCGTCCCCGGCACCGGCACCCTCGACATCGTCATGCCTTCCCTGGCCACCTCGTTCGCCGCCGTCCACACCCAGCGCCGGGCCCTGGAAGCCCAGATCAACGCCCTGCTGGAGGCACACCCTCTTTCCCCGGGCCTGACGTCGATGCCCGGCGTCGGCGTCAGGCCCGCCGCAGTCCTGCTGGTCATCATCGGCGACGGCGCCAGCTTCCCCACCGCCGCCCACCTCGCCTCCTACGCCGACCTCACCCCCACCACCAGGCAATCCGGCACCTCGATCCACGGCGAACACGCCCCACGGGGCGGCAACCGTCAGCTCAAACGCGCCATGTTCCTCTCCGCCTTCGCCTGTGAACGCCGACCCCGCCTCCCGCATCTACTACGACAAACAACGAGCCCGCGGCAAAACCCACACCCAAGCCCTCCTCCGCCTCGCCCGCCAACGCATCAGCGTCCTGTTCGGCATGCTCCGCGACGGAACCTTCTGCGAGACCCGCAACCCCGAAGCAGCCGCCGCATGACCTCGGCCTTACCCGTGGTCGCGGTGAAAAGCCCACTCCCCCGAAGGACAACCCCCCATGAGTTCGCCGCAAGGCATCGAAGTCCCTGACGCCCTGGTCGCGTCGTACACGAGGAACGGTGGTGAAGATCAACGGACCTGGATCGCCCGGCTGCCCGCGCTGGTGGCGAAGCTGCTCGACCGATGGGAACTGGAGCGCGACGGCGGCATCGGGTCCGGCGAGGCCTCACTGGTGGTACCGGTGCGCCGCGCGGACGACACCCGCGCCGCTCTCAAACTCCAGATGCCCCGCGAGGAGACGACCGCCGCGCTGATCGGGCTGCGGGCGTGGAACGGCGACGGCATCGTACGACTGCTCGACCACGACCCGGAGAGCAGCGCCATGCTGCTGGAACGCCTGGACGGCTCACGCACCCTGGCTTCCGTCGAAGACGACCACGTGGCCATGAGCGCCCTGGCCGGACTTATGGCCCGGCTGCACTCCGTCCCGGCGCCCGAGGGCCTGCGCGGCCTCAGTGACGTCGCGCGCGACATGCTGGCGTCCGTGCCGGCGGCCGTCGGCGCCCTGCGGGACCCCGAGGACCAGCGGCGGCTGCGCGGCTGGGCGTCGGCAGTCACCGAGCTGGTCGGCGAGCCCGGCGACCGGATGCTGCACTGGGACCTGCACTACGGCAACGTGCTCGCCGCCGAGCGCGAGCCGTGGCTGGCCATCCACCCCGAACCCCTCGTCGGCGACCCGGGCTTCGACCTGTGGCCGGCGCTGGACACCGGCTGGGAGAGACTCCACGTCGCCGGGGACGCTCCCCGGGCGGTGCGGCGCCGCTTCGACCTGCTGACCGAGGCGCTCGGGGTTCACCCGGGCTCTGCAGCAGATCCAGGCCCACGCGGACGCGGCCGGCGACATCGACTGGTTGGTCCAGACCGACTCCACCGTCGTCCGTGCCCACCAGCACGCCGCCGCGACCGGGCGAAAAAGGGGCAGTACTGGCAGGACGAACCGGATGATCACGCCCTCGGCCGATCCCGAGGCGGACTGACCACCAAAATCCACCTCGCTTGCGACGGCAAGGGCCGCCCGCTCGCAATCCTGCTGTCGCCAGGACAACGCCACGACAGCATCTGCGCACGCCCGCCCCTGGAACGGATCCGCGTTCCCCGCACCGGCCTGGGGCGACCACGCTGCCGGCCCGACCAGGTCATCGCGGACAAGGCTTACAGCTCTCGCGGCTTCCGCACCTACCTGCGCAAACGCGGTATCGCACACACCATCCCCGAGAAGAGGGACCAACAACGGCACCGGCACAACCGCGGCCGCTCCGGTGGCAGGCCGCCAGGGTTCGACCGCGATATCTACCGACGACGGAACATGGTCGAGCGCTGCTTCAACCGGCTCAAGGGCTTCCGCGGCATCGCCACCCGATACGAAAAGACCGCCACCTCCTACGAAGCGGCCGTCACTCTCGCGGCATTCCTGCTTTGGGCGAGATCCGTTTGAAGACGGACCCTAGCTCACTGCCTCACCCGGCTCCACCGTCCCTGTGCTGGTTGACAGGTCGCGCCACCCCGTAGTGATCGCGCAACGTCTGCCCCGTGTACTCGGTGCGGAAGAGACCGCGCTCCTGAAGGACCGGCACCACGTGGTCGACGAAAGACTCCAGTCCGGAGGGGAGCACCGGCGGCATGATGTTGAAGCCGTCCGCGGCATCGTTCTCGAACCAGTGTTGGATCGCGTCGGCCACCTGGTCCGGAGTGCCGGCGAAGCTGCGGTGACCGCGGCCGGCGCCCAGTCGCCCGATGAGCTGACGTACCGTCAGCCCCTCTCGGCGGGCCATGCCGACGATGAGTGCGTAGCGACCCTGTCCGCCCTCGATGTGCCGTTCGACGGTGAGGGTAGCGGGCAGCTCCTCGTCGAGCGGCAGTTCCTCGGGGGACACCTGGAGGATGTTGGCCAACTGCCGGATCGCGTGCTCGGGCTTGATCAAGCGTTCCAGCCGGGCGTCGAGCTCTTCGGCCTCGGCCTGCGTCGCGCCGATCGAGGGGACGATGCCGGGCAGGATCTTGACGGTCTCAGGGTCCCGACCGAATCGGGCGGCGCGCTTCTTCAGGTCGGCGTAGAACGC
This sequence comes from Streptomyces sp. NRRL S-337, assembly GCF_000720175.1. Lineage (GTDB taxonomy): Bacteria > Actinomycetota > Actinomycetes > Streptomycetales > Streptomycetaceae > Streptomyces > Streptomyces siderophoricus. Next base: position 55,367 of record NZ_JOIX01000012.1, on the reverse strand, counting down.
CTGCGCCTCATCGAGAGTCTGTTGCACCGTGAAGACGGCATCCGCGTGCCGTGCCGCGAAGTCCCTCCCGTCTTCGGAGGACCCGGCCTGCACCAGGAGCGGGTGGCCCTGCGGGCTGCGGGGAACGTTCAGTGCTCCGGCGACCTTGTAGTACGTGCCTTCGTGCGCCGGCGGATGGAGTCGGCTGTTGTCCCCCCAGACCCCCGCTTCCTTGTCTGCCAAGATCGCGTCGTCCTCCCAGCTGTCCCAGAGCTTGCGGGATACCTCCACGAACTCGTCGGCACGGGCGTATCGATCCTGATGCTGGGGAAGATCGTCCAGGCCGAAGTTACGCGCTGCGTGGAGAGTGGCCGTCGTCACGATGTTCCAACCGGCCCGACCACCGCTGATGTGGTCGAGCGAGGCGAATCGGCGGGCCAGGTTGTAGGGCTCGTTGTAGGTGGTCGAAGCGGTGGCGACCAAGCCGATGTGCTCGGTCACTCCGGCCATGACGGTCAGCAGCAGCGTCGGCTCCAGAGCGGCTGACGGCCGACGGCTGATGTCGCCCCACAGCCCGGGGTGGTCGGCGAGGAACAAGGAATCGAGCTTCCCCCGCTCGGCCACACGGGCCAGGTGCTTGTAGTACGCGATATCGGTGTCCGCCACCGGATCGCTCTCCGGCAACCGCCAAGCCGACTCGTGATGGCCGACACTACTCAAAAAGGCATTGAGGTGCAGTTTTCGGGTCACCGTCTCCCCCTTGGGAATTTCACAACGAATGATGACGGCACAGGCAAGGCCCGGCATGTGAAAGTGCTCGCTGAAAGACCAGTCCCTATCGAACTTCGGTCCGGTACGGAACCTCGAACAACAACCGTAGGTCGGAGAGTTCCGAGCGATACTCTTCGCAGCCGATCATCTCCCCGGCCTGCACATACTGCTTGGCGTACTTCTCATGTACTCCACGCAGCCGCATCAGATTTGCCAGCAGAGATTCCGCCCGCCCTGCGGTCTCCACGTCTTCCTGATGGCGGGAGATGGTGTGAGAGACACAGGCGCCCTCGATCAAGGTCTCCAGGTCCCAGGCCGGATAGTACATACCGTAGCGTGAATGCGCCCCGAAGCGGAATGCTTCACGCAGGTACCAGTTCCGGACGGTGACGATGCGCAGCGCGCGGCGATCCTCGAAAAGCGAGGGACTGCATGAGAGTTGGCAATGAGCTTTTTCCAGGACACGTCTCGCGTATGGCGTGTCGAACCGCAGCCTGCTTTTCGCATCCGACGGGATCCCCGGCAGCACCCGCTGTTGTTGCACCGCGGAACTGAGGTGTCTGCAGACGGCGTCATCTGCTGGTCCGTCGCTGGTGCGCTGGGTTTCGGCGGCCACGGCGTAGTCGTGCAGGATGCGGTAAAGGTAGTACTCCGGGAATCTTCCGATCTCCCAGCCGTATTCAGGCAGCCATTGTTCGAGGTCGTCCAGCGAAGTGATCAGGGGGTGGCCTACGGCGTAGCGAAAGGTGTTGATGATGTTGGCTTGAAGGTCCGATGCGGCTTCAGGCCACTGTGGTTCTCCGGTGAGGAAGTCCTCCGGCCCTCGCTCACGGGCGCTCTTCAGTAGTTTGCGTGCCTCTTCCCGTACCTCCGAGGGTGGCACGTCGAAGTCGAGGGAGAAGTGGTCGGCCAGTGTCGGCGTCACGTCGAAGTACGCGTCCGGGCTGGGGTAGACACAAACGTATCCGGCGTCGCTCTCCCCTGCACCGTCGTCCCCGGCAGAGGTCAGTCGTGCAGCGAGGGCCGCTGCGATGGCTTCGTGTGCTTCTGCGGTCGGGTGGCAATAGTCGAAGAAATCGGCCGGGGACAGCAGCTCCGCCAGGTCGATCACCTCGATGTCGAGCTGTGCGGCAAGAGCAGTGATCTTTCGTCTGTACTCACCTTTGATGCGATAGAGATTGCTGTCGCCCTCCACGGCACGGAGCGTATAGCTGCGCGCGAGCTCCTCTTCTTTCCTGCGGGTCAGCACACGGCTCAGGTTGTAGGAGGCGACGGCACCGGACACGCCCCGGTACTCGGCCAACTTCGTGAGTAAGGAAGCCGGTTCGTCCTCGGTTCCTTGCTGGTCGAGCAGGACAGCCAGGTTGTTCAGTGCGATCGGTGCGACACGGCCTTCCCCTCGGGCCAGCTCCCGGTACTTTTCGGCTGCTGCTGCGAAGCGTCCATCTTCGTGGTCGCGTATGGCGTCGATCAGCAGGCTCGACAGCTCGGTTGGCCCGGTGAGGCGGTCAGCCATCCGTGCTTCGAAACCCACGACTTTGTAGAACGCCGCGTTGCTCGCCATCATGGCGGCCGGGAACCGGGTGTTGGCAATGGGATTGATCGCGACGACGCGCGCCCCGCGACGGCGGGCCAGCCGGGCGATGGTCTCAAGATTCTTCCGGAAATCCTCCGATGTGGTGGCGACGGAGTGCCGTTCGTCCCTCTCGTCGAACTCACCTGAGTTCCTCTGCCGGATGCGGACCACCGGGCGGGGGCGGTGCCGGCCGGGCGCCCACCGGTCGAGGTCCTTCCAGGCTCTGTAGGCACCCTTGTAACGTGACTGGGCACCATCGGTGTTGCCCAGATAGAGGATCACCACGTCCCAGCGCCGACGTGCGAGCGTCCGCCGGAAGTACCGGGCCGCATCCGCGCTCGTGAAGCCGGGGACGGCGTGGTTCTCGATTCGATGTGCTGTGCCCAGCAGCGTGTGCAGTACGTACGGGTAAACAGCCTGCGGAGCCCCGATCCCCGCACTGCATGAATCGCCGAGAACAAGAATTCGCACGGCTTGTCTCCCTCCGCTCGCAGTGGAGTGGTGTGCGGAACTGCGCCCTCCTGGACGGGCGGGCTACTTCCGCAGCCGGGACAGCCAGGATTTGGGTCCCCTACGTCCCGTCTCCGCGTCTTCGTCCCGATCGGTGGTGCTGGCGGTGGTCAGCACGACTCGTAGCGCCTCTGCAGCGGTGGCGCTTGCCATCGACGGTCGCCTTTCCCTGTCCGCGGCCTGGGCGGGAGTGAAGGGCACGTGTACGAATCCACCACGGACGTGCGGAAATTCGGTGGCAATGAGGTGGGCGAGACCGTACGCGATGTGATTGCACAGGAAAGTGCCGGCGGTATGCGAGAGCGAGGCAGGTATGCCAGCCTCAAGGACTGCCGAGGTGCAAGTCTTCACCGGCAAGGAGGAGAAGTAGGCCGCGGGCCCGTCAGGAATGATGGGGCTGTCGATGGGCTGGTTGCCTTTGTTGTCCGGCCCCTGCGCGTCGTCGAGGTTGATCGCCACGCGTTCGATGGTGATATCCGGACGGCTGCCTCCTTGGCCGGTGGCAACGACCAGTTCGGGGTCAGCGCGAAGGATTTCCTTGCGCAAGGCCGCTATGGAATCACCGAATACACAGGGCAGTTGGACGACTTCCAGTTCCAGCCCTGGCGGGGGGTCGTCGGCAACCAGCCGGCAAGCCTCCCATGCGGAATTCAGCGAATTTCGGCCGAAGGGTTCAACTGCGGTCAGCAGAATGCGGGAAACGGTAGCCTCCGATGACTAGGAGGGAAAGTGTGTCCCATTTTATCGACCGATCGGAAGAGGAAACAAGGGTGTGACATCCCGCAACAGCAGAAACAACGTTGCCCGCATGCCGCCACAGGCCATGCGGGCAACGCATCGATACGGCTCAACAAACTCGACAGCAGTACGGCGCGGGCAGTCGCGTGTGAGATACACACCGGTCGGTGGCCTCAGGCGTCGTGCCGCAATCCACGTACCGAGGGGACCATGAGGGGGCACAGCGTAAGAAGGATCCACAGGAATCCGCCGACCAACGCCACACGAGAAGCTCCGAAGACGCTCGCCAGCGGAGCGGCGGAGAGTTGTCCCGCCGGGATGGCGATGAAGGACCCGAGATTGTCGTACGAGGAGATGCGCGAAATCATGTTCTTCGGGATCTGCTCCTGCAGCGTGGTCTCCCAGGCGATGCTGTAGAAACCGAGGCTCAGGCCCGCGATGAAAGCGGACGCGGCAAGCCAGTACACGTTCGCCACGAGCCCGAGTGCGATCAGGGGAAGGCCCACCAGCGCCGCACAGGTCTGCGCCACGGGCAACAGGCGTTTGAGAGTAATGCGGTACATCAGCACGGCCATGAGCAGAACGCCGACCGCCTTGACGCTGAGCACGAATCCCCAGGAGGTCTCGCCGATCCGCTCCTTGGCGATCAGTGGTCCCAGCACGGTCCAGATGCCGACCTGCACGTAGTTCGCCACGCCGAACGAAGCGACGATCGTCCACACCCAGGTCCGCGACCTGAATTCGGTCCAGCCCTCTCGCAGGGACACGAAGACACTGGCCTTGCGGGGCGGCGTGTTACCGGTCACCTTCAACCGGGCCATGCAGATCGCCGCGACGAAGTAGGTGGCGGCATCGAAGGAGATGGCCCAGCCACCGCCCGCAGTGGCCACGATCGTGGCCGCGGCTGTCGGCCCCAGTACCTTCGCGGCGTTCTTCGCCGACCCCAGTACGGAATTCGCCCGCTGGATCTGCGGCTTGGGAACGATATCCGGAACGATGCCGCGGAGCGCGGGATTCGTGAAGGCCGCCATCGTGCCGTTGAGGGCTTCCAGCACGATCAGCGAACCAAGGTCGTAGTTTCCCGAGATCAGCAGGAATGCAACGATCGCCTGCGTCAAGGCGGCGCCCAGGTTCGAGAGGAGGAGCACCAGACGCCGCGAGAACCGGTCACCGACTACGCCGCCGGCCAATGTGAAGACGATGAGCGGGATCGTGTTGGCGGTGAGAACGGCACCCATGTCACTGGCGCTGTTCGAGGCGTTGAGCACCGCGAGGGACAGCGCCACGGGAGTCATCGCGCTACCCAGCAGCGAGACAAGCCGACCGGTGAAGAACCACCTGAACGCCGGCAACCCGAATGGACTTCCGACTGCCTCGGCCGGCTCTTCGGCTGTGGTTTCGGTTTTCAGGCTCATTCCCTCATCCTGCTCGATACGGACGGAAACACGGTGGAGAGACGCACGAGCCTACAGCGCCAACTCACACGAGTCACAACGGTATTGACCGTTACATGGGCTGCATTTGACAAGGACGATGAGGTGCCTTCGGCTTGAAATCTTGCAGACCGTATGCCGTCAATACCGGCTTGACCGGTAGGACAGCAAAACCGACCGATGGTTCCACATATGGATCGGGCCCGGCAGGCGCCGGGCCCGTCCAATTCTTCTCACTTAGTGGTCGTAGCTCATGGGGCACCTCCTTCTTTGCCGATCGGGGGGTTGCTCACGGGCGCCGTGCATCTCCTGGAGCTCGCGGGGATCTCCGGGAGGCGACAACTCGCATGCCGTCACCAGCTGCACATCCCGCGCCCGTGAAGTTTGGGTGGCCTGTCGGCTATTGACGGAACGTGACGGGCAGGACGTCCAGGCTGCGCACCGTCGCCGTCCGCCGCCGTACAGGTGCGCCGGCCAGCCTGAGCGGCGCGGGCGCGTTCAGCAGTCCGATCACCAGTTGCTTCACCGCAAGCTGGCCGAACATCGTGCCGAGGCAGGCGTGCGGGCCCCAGCCGAATCCCAGGTGCTGGTTGGGAGAGCGGTCCAGCACGAGTTCATCCGCCCGCGGAAACTGCTCCGGGTCCCGGTTGGCGGCTGCCATGAGCGTGAGCACCGTCTGCCCCGGTTCGATCACCGTGTCGCGGATCGTGGTGCGCCTGGTCGCCACCCGGCTCGTGCCCTGGGCGGGGCCGTCGAAGCGAATCAGCTCGTCCACGCCGGTGTCCAGCAGGCTTTCGTTGCGCAGCTGCTCCAGCGCCTCGGGGTGCTGCAGGAGCGTGAGCGCCACATTGCCGGCGGTCGCATACACGGTTCCGAAGCTCGCGTTGAACGTCACGCTGGTTGTGTTGCGGATGTAATGCTCGGGGACCTTCGCCTTGGCTGCGTTCTCCCTGACGTCGTGCAGTGTGCCCGGACGGTCGTTGGTCTCGAACCAGGAGTCGACCAGAGCGTTGAAGTCCTTGCGGGCCTGGTCCCCGGCCTCGACCGTACTGGGCAGCAGGCCGGAGTCCATCCGGCGGGCGAGCGCGTCCGAGATCTGCACGTACGGTCCCAGTTCGGGCTCGTCGACACCGAGGAGTTCGGCCGTGATGGTCAGCGAGACCGGGGCGGCGACCTCGGTCATCCAGTTGAACTCCGCGCGGTCCGACAGGCGTTGGAAGATGTCCGCGATCTGGCGCTGCGAACGCCGCCCGATGCCGTCGAAGTCCTGTGCCCGCAAGGAGTTGATGAACAGGCCGCGCAGCGAGGTCTGGGCCGGCGGATCCAGGGACTGGATGCTCTGGCGGAACTCCGGAACGTCCTCCCCCACGCGGCGCCGGTCACGGGCGAACAGGCGGTAGTCCCGCAGCACTTCACGGCAGTCGCGGTAGCGGGTCAGCACCCACGACTCCATCTGTTCGTGCCAGAAGACGGGGGTGGTCTCCCGAAGGTGGGCGTAGAGAGCGTAGGGGGACGTCAGCGTGTCGGGGTCGAGAGGGTCGTAGCGAACCTTATGGGTCGTAGGGACGTGCAGAGGGGAATTCATGACTCCACCGCCTCGAAAGGGGCACTCTCATGGATCTTTTCCACGGCGGCCACCACCTCGTCGATGTACTCCTGGCACTCAAGTGGCGACATGCCTTTCACTGCCGCGCAGCCAACACCCGTGGTCGAGGCGTCCGCCATATCGCGCATGGGGCTCCCCTTCTCCAGGCGCATGATGACACTGTCCACACCCGGCAACTTCATTATTTCTTCGGGGCCAACCGTATTCAGTTTGCCTGGCGCGGTAGGAAGTATGGTCCAGCCGTGTGTGTATTCGGTCTCTTCGCGCCACCGCGGTATCGGGTCCCCGGTGATGACACGTGCACTGGCCTCATAGATATCCATTCCTATGACGCGTTCGGTCATCACGCCGACGATCCCACCACCCGGGCGACAGGCGAGTTCGCTGGCCACGAACTGCCCGGGCTCACCGAATGCTTCGAGGTGAAAGACGGCGGTCGTCAGTCCCAACGCGTGCACGGCCCCTAATGTCAGGTCGGCCGCTGCCTCGTATATCTCGCGATTGAGGGCGGGTGTCAGAGCGATCGAGCGAATGGGCTTGCCGTATTTCGTGCACAGCAGAGGCTCACTGTACCTGGAGACCATGAACGCGGAAAGCTCTCCGCCCTCGATAACCCCGTCGAAATGCCACTCGCGGCCCTCGACGAACTGCTCGACCATGGCCCGGCCGCCGTCGATGGAGCCGGCGGCCGCCACGAACTCGTCGACGTCCCGCACCACCTTCACCGACTTGCTCGCCCCTTCGGCAAGCGGCTTCACCACGAGCGGGAACTGCAATCCGGTCTGCGTGAGGCAGATTTCCGCTTCTGCTGCGGAGGCGAGACCGTTGCAGAGCACGTGCCAAGCGGCCGTCGGGACTCCCGCGTCATTCCACCTCTTCTTCTGTACTCCCTTGTCACGGCACGCGAGTGCCTGGGCGGGGGTGAGGGACCGGGCGCCGATCAGCTGGCCCAGGACCGCTGTGGCAACGACCGCCCACTCCGTTGTGGTGACCACCGCGCCGACCGGATCCATCGGTTCGAGGTGGTGAAGAGCCGACCACAGCGACTCCACCTTGCGATAGGAGTCCACCGCGCACATGCGCTCCACCCGGTCCGCCAGACCGACCGCCCTGTCGCGGTGCCCCGGCTCGTACAGCAGGGTTATCTCGTGCCCGTCGGCACGCAGCCCGCGGACGATCTCTGCCCGCGGTCCCACGAGTACGACATGCATAGATCTCCTCCGATGTGCATGTGCTGGGCTCAGTGCCGACCGACGACGGGAATCTCCACGGCGAAGAGCAACTGATTGCGTAGTCGAATCCATTGGCGCTCTTCGCTCGAATACATTTCTTCACGATACCAAGCGGTGACCTTCAAGACGCTGCCTTTTGGTTTTCGGTACCTGGGGAGGTCGCCCCAGTAATAGAGATGTCCCCCCGGTGCCTTGAGCCAGCGCAGGAACCTGGGCAACGGACTTTTAGGTCTACCGGAGTTAACGGCGGTCATCAAGTCCCGCAGGTATGTCACGTGCCGAGCTGCCCGCTCCTCATTCCATTGCGTCGAGCCGTACATGCTCTTGGTCCGCTCAATGTCTTCACCGCCCGGTCGGGCCTGAATGAGGCGGTCACGTATCGCTACGTCCTCGACGCCACCGAGCGGAAAGGTGACGAGTGGCTCCGGCACCAAGGCGTTTCCGGCGGCCCGCGCGTACTCGCGGTCGTGCGGGCTCATGAAGTCGTTGTACAGCCCGTAGACCTCACCGTCGCTGGTTTCGACCGTCCACAGGACTTTCGCAGCCAGTGGTGTGTCCCACCATCCCAGAATATTGGGGCGCCAGGCCCATCCTGCCAGCACCAGGGCCATGAGAGCCACACTGAAAGCCCATGGCCATACCCCGAAATGGATCGGATCGCCGGTGTGGGAAACGGAACAGGCCGCGGCTATCAGCACCACTCCGATCACGATGTTCTCCCAGAACAACAGACCCGACGTCAACGCGACCACACAGTTGAACGTGAGGGCGCCGGCAACGGCGAAGACGAAGAACTTCAGGTTCACGAACGCCAGCAGCCCAGCGAGCTCGACCAGCATGGTTCCGGAGTTCAGCAGCACGGTGACGCGACGCAGAACGCCGATGAGGCGTGCGACTCTGCATGCCGGAACGAAGCGCGCCCACCCCCAGGAGTACGCACTGGCCACCAAAAGATCGGTCCGGTTCTCCAGCATCCAGGACCAGGGGAAGCGTCCCAGTTTCGCTTTGCTCCAGGCGGCCGTGACGTAGTGGCTGAGGTACACGCTGCCCAGGAGCACCGCCAGCGTCGTATTCGACGTCGCAGGAGGTGTGGCGCCGAGCCAGGGCATCACTCCGGCGGCGAGCGAGTAGCAGAAGGTGGCCTTCACCATCCGGAGGCAGACGTTCGAGTGGTGCGTCCACCCACCCAGTCGCCCACACACCAGCACCACGGCGAGGACGGCCAGGCTCGGCCAGTGCAGCGCCGCCACGCCGGCGAAGAGCACCGCCAGCCTGTCCGCACGTTGCCAACCGAGGGTCCGGGCCGCGTCGTAGTCCAGGGTGAGGTACTTCCACAGGACGAGGGCCAATGCGACGGCCGGCACCAGCGCCAGGTCGCCGGTCGGCTCGGAACCAACAACGGAGCCGATCACGCTGAGAAGAGCGACCACGGCGCCCGCCTGGAGCGATTCCGCAGCCCGTGGTGGTGCCTCCGGATACGCACCGTTGAGAGCTACCGCGGGATAGCGTCCAGCGCCCAGCCGCACGGCACACCAGCCGATCAGCGGGGAGACGAGCCAGCGGTACAGGGTCAGGGTCAGGGCGAGTTCAACCGCGGTCCGCTCCGGGTCAGACAGCGGCATCGCGATCCATACGTCCGGGTCGGCCGGCGTCGTCGTCCGGTCGTCTCACATGAGGCATGGCGCCTCGCCTTCCTGGTAGGTGGTACGTGCGTGTGCGGATCGCTCCGGCTCCCACAGGTTTCAGCTGCGGACCGCCTGGTCCACGGGCAGGTCCATATCGGCGAACTCTCCGGCTTGCCGTCGGCTGTCCCTGCGATCCATCCAGGCGAGCAGGGGTGCCGTCATCGTCGTGGTGACCAGCGCAACGATGACCAGCACGGTGAACAGGGCGGGCGAGACAATGCCCGCCTGCAACCCGACGTTCAGGGCGATGAGTTGCATGAGTCCGCGCGCGTTGATCAACACTCCGATCCGTACGGCGATCGGCTGTTTCTCACCCATCAGCCGTGCCGTGCCCCAGCACGCCCCCCACTTGCCGACCACCGACGCCACCACGCACACCAAGGTGAAGGCGGCCAGTCGCCAGTCGGCGAGCAGCGCGAAACGGGTGTTCAGCCCGGAGTAAACGAAGAACAGCGGCAGGAAGACGATGCGTCCGAGCGGCATGATCTTCGCGAGCACCGTGTCGGCTGCCTCATTCCGCGGATAGACCATCCCGAGGCAGAAGGCACCGAACACCGCGTAGATTCCGATGCGGTCGGTGAACCACGCCGCGGCGAACAACGCCATCCCCGTGATCAGCACCCGCTGGTCCTCGTCGACCCTTGGGGTGGCGAGCGCCCTTGCCAACAAGCGCCGCCCGACCAGCCACAGCAGCAGGGCGAACAGCACACCGCCGACGACCGCAAGGGTCACAGGAGTGGCCGAACCAGCATTCATGCCCACGACGATCGCCAGGAGGATCCATGCGAGAACGTCGTCCAGGGCCCCACAAGCGAGCGCAAGTGACCCGAACCTTGTGCCGGCCAGCCTGCGTTCGGTGATGATCCTGGCCATCATGGGGAAGGCGGTGATCGCCAGGGCGACGCCGATGAACGCGGTCGAAACCCACGGGGAGACCCCCGGCTTGAGGATGCCGGCCCAGCTGTTGCCCAGCAGGCTCACACCCACTCCGAGGCCGAGGGGCACCAGGTTCCCGGCCAGCGAGATCGCGCCGACCGCTTTGGTCGATCCGCGCACATTGCGCAGGCTGAACTCGTGCCCCGCGCCGAACATGTAGATCACGAGGCCGATCTGGCCGCCGACGTAGAGCAACGGTCTGATGGCGTCGGGAAACAGTGCGCCCTGCAGCCCCGGCCAGAGCAGCCCCAGCAGCGAGGGCCCGAGCAGCACACCGGCGATCATCTCTCCGACGACCGGTGGCTGGCCGATCTTCACCGCCGCCCAGCAGACGAGTCGGCAGGCCGCCAAGATCACCACTACGGCCAGGAAGAACGCCGGTCCGGCTTCGGACGCACTCATGACCTACCTCCCTCCGTGTCGGTGGTCGCGGGCGTCGTCAGGCAGACCCTCATCGCGTGGCATGCTCGGCCACCGAGCTCTTCAGGAAGTCTTCGAGCGGGACGACATGGGCGTCGGGACGGCGCCAGTCGTTTTCGAGATCGCTCGCAAGGTGGCAGGTGGCGACGAGGTCGCCCGCGCGGTAATGGCGGATCACCGGGTGGAAGTCCGCCCCCTCGCTCGCGTGGAGGATGGTGCCGTCGAACGGCACCTTGTTCTCCGGCGTCGGGCCGTACTCCAGGGTCACCGCGAAAACGTCATCCGTGTCGGCGAATCCCCGGGCGCCCAGTTGGCGGACGGGTACCTCCTCGTAGTAGCGGGCCGGGCCCGAGGCCGGAACGGCCAAGACGTCGGCGAGGATTCCGAACTGCTGCCACAGACCGGAGGATCGGTTGATCCTGTCGAGAATCGCAGCGGCCAGGTCTTCCGTGCGCGGCACGACTTCTTGATGGGGCCACGGCACGCCGTGATGACGCTCCTGGAGGGTCCGGTGCAAGGCCCGTACGCCGTACCGGAATCCGTGGATGAAACCATTGGTGGAATTGCGGTAGTCGAGCTGCTGCGTCAGCGTTCCGGCGAAATACAGTCCTTCCACGTTGGCTGATTCATAGGCTCCGGTCAGTTCCGGGAAGCGGTCATTGATCGCGAGAGCCGGGCGGCAGCTCTCGTCGAAGGGCCCTGCGTCGAAGCGGAATCCGGTGCAGGCGATCACGCGGTCGTACGCGATGGGGCGAACACCGCGGGTGAACCGGAAGTCCACTTCGTAGCCCGCCGCCGTCTTTGCGATCCGTTCGATTCCTACGTTGAGCACCGCGTTCTGGGCCTTGAGCAGGTAGGTGTCCAGGAAGTTGTTGTTGACCGCACGGAGGTGCCCGACGAAATGGCTGTGCCAGGCCAGCCTGAGGGGATTCGGTCCCGCGACGTGGATGACCGCCGCGGACGCGATCAGGTTGTCGGCCGTCTCCAGAGCCGCATTTCCCTTGCCGATGATCAGGACACGCTGGTCGGTGAAGTCGTCGGGATCGACCGACACCGTCGCGTACTGGTCGGCGAGTTCGATCCCGGGAATGTCGGGCAACTTCGGAAGGCTCACGCCGGTCGCCACGATCACCCGTTGCGCCAAGTAGGTATCACCGTGGTCGTCGGTGACGGAGAACCCGTCCTGGTCGCGGGAGACGCGCGTGACCCGGCGGCCGGACTTCAGCCGAAGTCGGAGCTTGGTCGCGAAGTCGGACAGGTAGCGCACGAAGTCGTCCGCCTGCGGGAAGTAGCTCTCGCTGTATCGCGTGAACAGCAAATCGGGGTCATCGCTGAGCAAGGAGTTCCAGTCCACCCGGAGGTTGAGCTCCGGGTCGGAACTTCCGGTGTACCGCTTGTTGTTGGAGATCATCTGTCGATGCCGGGGGTACCTGCTGAAGAACCCGCCGGGTGCCGACCCCTCATCGAGGACCACGTACTCCTGTCCGCCACGCTGCAGGTGATGAGCCATCTGGAGCCCGGCGGGGCCGGCCCCTATAACCAGGTATTCGGTCGTGAGATGTCCCATGATCTCTTCTCCGAACTATCGAGGCATTCACCGGGGAATGCAGTAGTGGACAGCTTCGTGCTCTTCTTGTCCGCGTTGACGGGTCAGTGGTGCCGCACGCGAATCAGATAACTTTGCGCATCGGGCCGAAATTCACGACGCAGCGGATCGTGCAGTATTCGGTACAGGAGTCCGAACGGTGTCAGCACGAGGAAGTAGAAAAGGAACAGGACGCCTCTGCGCATATGCGTACCCCCAGGCCTCAGTAATGTTCACTGCCGTCAGTCGAGAGGAATTTCGGTACGCCAGTCGCCGTTCTCGTGCCAGGCCGGCTGTTCCTCCTTGCGCAGGAGGAACCCACCGATCGCGAGCATGTCGATGTCGGTGCGCATGAAGCATGTGACGGCGTCGGCCGGCGTGTTCACGATCGGTTCGCCCCGGACGTTGAAGGACGTGTTGACCAGCACTGGGCATCCGGTCCGTTCTTTGAAAGCGGACAGCAGGCGGTGGTAGGTGGGGTTGTCCTCCTCGGCCACCGTCTGGACTCGCGCCGACATGTCGACGTGCGTGACGGCCGGAAGGACCGACCGCGGGACGCGGAGCAGGTCGAGACCGGTGGCGTGCGCGGCCGACGGACTGCTGTCCACCCGCTTGCTGTGCTCGATGTCCGCCACCAACAGCATGTAGGGACTGTCCTGTGTGAGCCGGAAGTAGTCTCGGGCGTCCGACGCCAGAACCGAGGGAGCGAACGGACGGAACGACTCACGAAACTTGATCTTGAGGTTCATCGTGGTCTGCATGTCCGGGTCCCGCGGATCGCCCAGGATCGACCGGTTGCCCAGGGCCCGCGGACCGAACTCCATGCGCCCCTGGAACCACCCGACGACCCTTCCGCCTTCGAGCGCGGTGACGACTTCCCGGACCAGTGCGTCAGGCTCCGGCCGGGAGTACCGAAGCTCCTTCGCGTCGAGGTGGCCGCGGATCTCCTCGTCGTCGTATTCGGGCCCGAGCAGGGCACCCGCCATCCCGTCGCGTCCCGTACCGAGGTGCGCCCGGGAAGCGCCGCGTTCCATCGCGGCCGACAGCGCTGCGCCGAGCGCACCTCCCGCGTCGCCCGCAGCCGGCTGCACCCAGATCTCGTCGAACACCTTCTGCTCAGCGAGCTTCCCGTTGGCGACGCAGTTCAGGGCGACGCCACCCGCAAGGCACAACCGTCGCTCACCGGTCAGCCTGCGCACCGTGCGAGCCAGCCGGCCGACGACCTCTTCCGTGACCTGCTGGATCGAAGCCGCGAGGTCGAACTCCCGCTCCGTGAGCGGCCCTTCGGGGCTACGCCGGGGGCCGCGAAAGAGCTCCTCGAAACGGCGGCCGGTCATCACCTGGCCGTGCAGGTACGCGAAGTACCGCATGTTCAGCCGGAAGGATCCGTCCGGCTTGATATCGATGAGTTCCTTCCGGATCACGTCGGCGAAGCGCGGCTTGCCGTACGGCGCCAGCCCCATCAGCTTGTACTCGCCCGAGTCCACCTTGAACCCACAGAAATAGGTGAAGGCGGAGTACAGCAGACCCAGCGAGTGCGGGAAGCGTATCTCGGCGAGCTGTCGTAGTTGGCGGTCCCTCCCGTGCCACAGCGTCGTGGTCGCCCACTCCCCTACGCCGTCGACACACAGGACCGCAGCGGACTCGTAGGGACTGGGGAAGAACGCCGACGCGGCATGCGACTCGTGATGCCGGTGGCAGGAGAGGGCGGGAACCGGGCCGAGGCCGAGCCCGGCAAGCTCTTGCCGCACCGTGTCATCCGCCCGCCGTTTCCAGGAGAGCCAGGCCGGCAGCGCCTCTGAGAAGGCAGCGAAGCCATACGGAACGGCCGTGGCGAACGTCGCCAGAACCCTGCGGAACTTCAGCCGCGGGTCCTCGTAATAGGCGACCGTCGACACATCGTCGAGCTTCGCCCCGCTCTCCTGGAGGCAGTACTTCACGGCCTGAGCAGGAAACGACGGGTCGTGCCGACGCCGGCTGAATCGCTCCTCCTGAGCGGCCGCGATGACTTTCCCGTCCTCGACCAGAGCCGCTGCACTGTCGTGGTAGTAGGAGGAAATACCGAGTACCAAGTGGGGCATCTGACCGATTCCTTTACATGCGGCGAGATGATGACCGAGGCACTTCAGTACAGCGGATACATCGTGGCGTCGCCGCCGTCCTTCTTCTTCTTGCGCATCGACAACCTCTTCAGAAGGCCGCCGAGGATCGGAATCTTATGGAGGACCTTTGACATGACCAGCCTTCCCATGCGTTTGCCGAGGAGCCCGCTCCGGTGGTCGAGTCACCAAGCTGGGAATATACGAGTGGTGCGGTCATATATCGCACGACGCGTATCTCGAAGGCATCAGAACCAGATCAACAGGATCTGTGATGCCTGATCATTTGCTGCACATGGACGCTACTCAGAGCGGTTTTAGCTCGTCAAGCATCGTCCGGTCGAAGGCATTTGTCGGTCGCATGACGATGCCACGTGTCAGGGAATTCGCTCGCCCCGCAGCGATGCGTCATGTCCTGGAGGCGACCGGTTGCCGGCATGCAGCTGCCGCCGTTCTCCCGGCCGCCTTCAAGGATTCATACCGCGCGATGGACCATCGCAGAGCCTTGTTGCTCGGCTCTGTCGGCGAAGTGAAGCCATGCCTTGGCGCACTCCCTCGCCAAGTCGGCAACTGAATCGGCCTGGTGCGGCGGCACATTGGCGATCAAGCGGTCCCACTCTCGTTCACGGACGAAGTGGAGCTCAAGCAGCCTGAGCAGGAACCGGCCCGTCTCGGTCAACCGGAAGGAGGGGTCTTGGCGCAGGGTCTGATACCTCGCCAGGTAGTCGCCGACGGTGACGCCACGCTGGCGGGCGGGATGCGAGGGTGACACGGGTCGGCGGGGAAGCACGGCCGAACTACTGTCGACCGCCCCGCAATCATCAGCAGCGACCGTCGTGCTGGTCCTGCGCTTCCGCTCCGGCAGCCGCCTGACCCGGCCATCGCGACCGACCCTGGCCATGGTCTGAGGAATTTCCTCACTTGACCGCGCTCGCACCGCACCCACCGTCTTGGGCGACAGGCCGACGACGGCGGCAATCCTGCGGTCCGACCACTCCGCGTGGGTCCGCACGACCCGTGCGGCCGCGGCCGTGCGCTCAGCGAGAGTCAGCGGCAGACCGTGCGCGACGTTCGCCTGAACCGCCGCCACGAACGCCTCGTCCTCATCGCCGTCGAAGAACCGGACGTCGATCTGCTGGCGCCCCAGGAATTCGATCGCCATGAGCCGGTGGAGTCCATCGATCACCCGCATGGTGCCGCGATGCACCAGAATCGGCGGGAGACTGTCCACGGATTCGGCCAACGCCCTGGCATGGTCGGCGTTTATCCCGCCCTGCCTCAGTGTGTTGCCGATATTTAAGGAGCTCACCGGCACGGACTGCACAGTCTCCTGTACGTCGTCCCGTGCCGATGAAGCTGAATCCCTGTCGCATGCGTCGTGATTCCAGCGGTCCAAGAGTCCCCCTTCATCAACGATCCGTGCCGGCCGCTCACGCTCCGTGCTGCCGGACGGAGCACATCGGATGCTTCCTGACCTGCAAAGCCGTGCGTGTCAGGTCCCACTGGCAAGCACGGTCATGTTTCGAAACTAACCAATCACCCGACGACCGCGAGTCATTCGCCGACCATCAGTTGATCTACGACAAGTAAAGAACCGACCTTCGCGTAGGTAATTGCACACTCTCACGTGACCGGTCGACGACACGTGAGGCGGAAGGTTTGCTGGCTATATCGGACGCATGGGTCGAATGCAGGTGATGGGATATGGGGTTACCAGCTCGGTGATCACGATGCAGGTGGGGACGACAATCGGGTTCGGCAAAACCCACGAGAGCAGCCGTCGGGATTCCTCCACGTGCCGATCCCGCCTTGGCCGCGGTCGCGGCCGGCACGCGAGGGGACAACCGGGTACGAGCCCCTGCAACATACGGGCCGTCCAGCACCCCGGCCACCGCCGTGGCACGGCATTTCGCGACGGTCGATATTCGCCGTCACTGGTTCGGTGCGCGACCCCGTACGGCGGGTTCCGCCGAACATCTGCATGCGGGCGCCGTCTGCTCGCGGCGATGGCTCCCGCTCCTCCTTCCGCAGGCCCGCCGCGGACCACCTGCATGCGGGCCGTCAAACCACTGTCATGGCGCCCCGACAGCACCGCAGTTGCCCGAAGAGCAGCGGGTGACTCAGGATCAAGCTCACGGCGCCGGCGTACGACCCGAGCACGAGGCCGGCCCATCGGGCGACTTCGATGGAGAGTGCCTTGGAACTGGACAATCTCGATCACGCACTTCTTCGGGCCCTGCAGTTGGACGCCCGCCGCACCAACCGGGACCTCGCCGCGGCCGTCGGGGTGGCCCCCTCGACATCCCTTCAACGGCTCCGAGCTCTGCGACGCAGAGGCGTGATCCGCAGATTCACCGCCGAGCTCGATCTGACCGCGCTGGGCAGGCCCGTCCAGGCACTCGTGGCGGTCCACGTGTACCCGCCCTCCCGCGCCGTCCTTCAACCCTTCCGGGACTGGGTGCACACCGTCCCCGAAGTCATGGGGATCTTCATCACCACCGGCAGCGACGACTTCCTGCTCCATGTGGCGGTGGCGAACACCGACGAGCTCTACTCGTTCGTCGCTGACCGTCTGACCCGGCACAAAGAGGTGATGGAGGTGCGGACCCACATCATTTACGAGCACCTCACCAGGAGAGCCATCGACGCCTCACCGCCGGTCTCCCCTCCCCGTAACAGCGGACCGGCGTAAGGCACGGAATACCCGCCACGCACCCGTACCTACACCGGTACCTACACGCTCCGGTCAGCGCCGGAGGCGCTTGACGGAAAGCCCGAGCCACTGTTCCATTGAGATCGTTTCCCGCTGAGATCTCCATAGGGGAAACCTCGGTCTTCGCCTGAACGGTGGCCTTGAAAGGGTTCTGGCACGTTCTGGCGCTGCGTCGCACTCTCCCCCACTCCTCCCCCTCACCCCTCACCCCTCTTTCCCCGGCATCTCCTCTGCCCTTTCGTGCCCCTAAGGGGCCCATGTGTGGGCAACAGGTGCAGAAAAGAAGGCGACACATGACACAGCAGTCCGTCGATTTCGCCCTTGATTCCGCGGAAATCGAGAAGTTCCACCGCGACGGGTACATCGGTCCGTTCGACCTCTACGACGAGGGCGAGATGGAGCAGAACCTGCAGCGGCTCAGGCCCAAGCTCATCAACACCAAGACCTCCATCTACAGCCAGAAGCAGGCCGTCTCGGGCAGCACCAACCTGGCCAACTACGACCGGCACCTGGACGTCGACTTCCTCGCGGAGCACATCACCAGGCCGGAGATCGTCGACCGGGTGGCGAGCCTGCTCGGCCCGGACGTACTCTGCTGGCGCACCGAGTTCTTCCCCAAGTACCCGGGGGACGAAGGGACGGACTGGCACCAGGCGGACAACTTCTCGAACGTGGCCGGCTCCAAGCATCCACAGATCGTGTGGCCGGAGGATTCAGAATTCGGCGGCACCATCACGGTGTGGACTGCCTTCACCGAGGCCAGTGTCGATACCGGATGCCTGCAATTCGTTCCCGGGTCACACAAGACGATGCACTACGACGAGTCCAAGGTCATGACATACGACCCGGATTCCATCAACAAGGTCGAGAAGGACGGGATCAGGCGGGGCTTCTTCGGATACGACTACCGGCAGCTGCAGAAGGACCCGAATTGGTCCCCTGACGAATCCAAGGCCGTTTCCCAAGTCATGCGGCAAGGGCAGTTCATCATCTTCTGGTCGACGCTGATGCACGCCTCCCACCCGCACAGCGGTCTGACCGACCGCATGCGCCTTGGTTTTGCGTCCCGCTACCTGCCCACGCAGGTGCAGGTGTATCCGCATTCCGATGCGCTGCAGGAGTTCGGCGGCGCGGCCAGCCTCGACAAGTACGGCGCGGTCATGGTGTCCGGCAAGGACAGGTACCGGCACAACACGTTCGTGGACCACACGGTCAACGGCTACCGCTTCCCGGTCCGTTAGGAGGAGTGCCCATGTCTGAGATCGCGAACGACCAGCGGGTGGAGACCTGGCTGATCGGTGTGTGCCAGGAACTCGGGCTGAAGGTGACCACGGCCGAGGACGACTTCTTCGCAGCCGGAGGCACTTCGCTGAGCGCGGTGAAGCTGATCGACCGGGCCGAGGAGGTCTTCGGAGAAGACGCGTTGCCACC
Organism: Streptomyces sp. NRRL S-337; assembly: GCF_000720175.1. Classification (GTDB taxonomy): domain Bacteria; phylum Actinomycetota; class Actinomycetes; order Streptomycetales; family Streptomycetaceae; genus Streptomyces; species Streptomyces siderophoricus. The sequence continues at coordinate 36,653 of NZ_JOIX01000012.1, read as the reverse complement.
CGATGACCTGTTTGCCGAGAGCAGCATCCGCGCCGTCGCCTCGGTCATCCAGCGCAACCAGTCTCGGCCGGCGCCACTCACCGGCTCGTAGGTCCGCTGTGCAGTCTGACCACGATCGCTGGATCCTGACGTGCAAGCAGGCGTCCCGCTCCCCGAGCATCACCTTGATCTGCTTCCCGTACGCGGGCGGCAGCCCGGAGGTGTTCCGGAGTTGGGCAGAGGGATTGCGCGACAGCGTCGAGGTGATCACCGTGAGACTTCCCGGGCGGGGGCCCCGTATCAAGGAAGCGGTCTACGAAAGTTGGGGCCCCCTGCTCACGGACCTCTCCGCAGTGTTCTCTCCCTACCTTGAGCGGCCTCATGCCCTCTACGGTCACAGCTTCGGCGCACGTTTGGCGTACGAAGTTGCCCATCACGCCGGGGCCGAGCACCCCGGCCGGACACGACGCCTCTTCGTCTCCGGATGCCGCAGTCCAGATGCTCCGCAGGCTCGTCCCTATATGCATGATCTGCCGGACGACGCCTTCCGCGACGTTTTGCTGCACATGGGGGGCACCCCTCCTGAGCTTCTCGGCGACGACAGGCTCATGCGGCTGCTCCTGCCCGCAATACGGAGCGAGATCCGGCTCGCCGAGCTGTGGGGCGACCGGCACGGCACCGGGGTGGACGTACCCATCACGGCGGTGTACGGACGTACGGACCCGATCGACAACGAGCCGAGCATGGCCGGCTGGCGAGGCTTCAGCCGCCGCGGCTTCGAGCTGATCGAAGTTGCCGGTGGGCATTTCTTCCCTCTCACGCATCATCCGCAGCTGCTCGACACCCTCAACTCACGACTGGGAGCGTCTGGTGGACCAGCTGAGCTGTGGTGAGAAGGCGCTCTCACTTCACCGCAAGATCAATCGAACGACCGAGCCGTATCCGAGCGACAGGAGTCTCAAAGACCTCTTCGAACACTGCGCCGCACGCCACGCCGACGCCGTAGCCATCATTCACCGCGACCGGCAGGTCACCTACCGGTCGCTGAACCGGCTCGCCAACGCGATGGCTGCACGGTTGCTCGCGGAGGGTGCCCGCCCCCGAGACACCATCGGCGTGTGCATCGGTCGCTCGCCGGAGTTGATCGCCGCACTCCTGGCAGTGCTGAAGTGCGGGGCCGCCTATCTCCCCGTAGACGCCTCCTGGCCCGACGAACGACTGAGCGCAGTCCTCCGTCACTCCGGATGCCGACTGCTCATCACTGACCAGGCCGGGCTGCTCGCACGCCGCTTCCCGGACCAGCAGGTCGTTCCGACGGACATCGGGGAGACAAGGTCCACCGGCACCCACGGCAACCCCCCTACGCGCCCGGGCCCGGACGACCTCGCCTACATCAACTTCACATCGGGTTCGACCGGTCGCCCCAAGGGCGTGCCGATCCGCCACCGCAGTGTCGCCCGCCTGGTCTTCGGCGCCCGCTACGCCCGGCTGGACGAGCACAGCGTGGTGCTGCACGCGGCTCCGGTCTCCTTCGACGCAGCGACCTTCGAGATCTGGGGACCGCTGCTGCACGGAGGTACCTGTGTGCTCTACCCGTCGCCCTTCGTGCGTCTTTCCGAGCTGCGGAGGGTCCTGGCCGAGCACAGGGTCACGACGGTCTTCCTGACCACGGCGTTGTTCAACACCGTGGTCGATGAGGCCCCGGACACGCTGTCCCCTGTCCGGACCATCCTCACCGGCGGGGAAGCGCACTCCGTCACGCATATCGCCAAGGCACTAAAGCACTACGGAACCGACCGGCTCGTCAGCGTCTACGGCCCTACGGAGTGCACCACCTTCGCCACCTTCTACCCGGTGCGTGAGCTGCCCCCGGCCGGTTCGGCACTGCCCATCGGACTGCCCATTCAGAACACCCGCTTGTACGTGGTCGACAACGGGCGGCTGTGCGCGCCCGGTGAGGTCGGCGAAGTGTGGCTGGCCGGTCCCGGCCTCTCCCCCGGATATCTCGGCCAACCCGAATCGGTGCGGGACCGGTTCCTCGTATGCGACATCGACGGCACTCGCGAGCGTCTCTACCGTACGGGCGACCGGGGTCATCTGCTGGAAGACGGCAATGTGGTCTTCCAAGGACGGCTCGACCACCAGGTGAAGGTCAACGGCTTCCGCATCGAGCTCGGCGAGATCTCCCACCACCTCGACCAGGATCCGACCGTCAAGCAGAGTTATGTGACGGTGGCGGAGACCGTGGCCGGCGGGAAGATCCTGGTGGCATTCGTCGTGCCGGCAACGACACATTGCACGCCTTCCGCGGTCCGTGAAACGCTCATCTCACGGCTGCCCGAGTACATGGTTCCTTCCGCCGTGCACGTGTGCAGGTCGCTGCCTCTCACGGAAACCGGCAAGGTCGATCGCGCCGCCCTTTTGACCCTTCATCACCCTTCCGGAGCGTCATCGCCATGAGTCTCAGCAAGCGAGCCCGTCAGTACCAGGAGTGGCTCCACCAGCACGGCCTCGACCTGACCGTCGTCGAACTCCCGGAGTCGACGCACACGGCCGACGACGCGGCCCGGGCGCTGCGGTGCGAGAAGGCCCAGATCGTCAAGTCGCTGGTGTTCCACGCCGTGGCCACGGAGGAGCCGGTACTCGTCCTGGCCAGCGGTCCCAACCGGGTCAATGAGAAGGCCGTGGCCGCGGCGCTGGGAAGCGACATCACCAAAGCCGACGCCGACTTCGTCAAGACCAAAACCGGTTACACCATCGGCGGGGTGCCGCCGCTCGGGCACAAGGAGGAACTCGCACTCTTCGTGGACGAAGACCTCCTGCAATTCGGGGAAACGTGGGCGGCGGCGGGCACACCGCGTGCCGTCTTCAAGATCCCGATGAAGATCACCGACATCCTGCCGCCGCATACCGTGATCTCGGTCAAGTGAAGACCGACCGGACCGAACCCGGCCCCGACGCCTATCTCTCCGCTGACCACGCCGGATTCCGCAAACACGTCCGGGACCTACTGCATGGCGTGGTGTCCCCGCACGCCGATGAGTGGGAGAGCGCTCACCGCATTGCGCGGGACGGCTGGCTGGCACTGGGCGAGTCGGGCCTGCTGTCGCTGGAACACGACGGCGCCGACTTCCTGCGCAGCGCCATATTCCTGGAGGAACTCGGGAGGCTCGGTTACGGCGGCATACGCGCCTCCGTCGCAGTCCACGCCTATATGGCGGTGTCCTACCTGCACTTGTTCGGCACCCAAGAACAGCAGGAAAGGTACCTGCCTGCCGCACGCCAAGGACAACTGATCGCAGCCCTCGCCCTCACCGAGGACACTGCGGGTTCCGACCTACGCCGACTGAGCACCCGTGCGACCCCCGTGGACGGCGGCGGCTACCGCCTCACCGGCGAAAAGCTGTACGTCGCCAACGGCTCCCAGGCCGACTTCCTCATCACGCTGGCCACGACCCGCGAAACGCAGGACAACGGGGGGTTGGCAGGAGCGAGCCTGCTGGCGGTCGACGTGAACGCTTCCGGTGTCAGCAGCACACCAGAGCCGATGCTCGGGTGGCACAGCGCAGACATCTGCCGGGTGCGCTTCACGGATGTCGCCGTGCCCGCCGATCGGCTCGTGGGCCGACGCGACAAGGCACTGCTGCACCTCGTCCGCGCTCTCGACTTCGAACGGCTGGTGGCCGGGCTGCTCGCCGTCGGTGGAGTCCGCCACTGCCTCGGCCTGCTCAAGGACTTCGTACGCGAACACCAGGTCAAGGGCGCGCCGCTTGGCACACATCAGGCCGTGCGCCACCGGATCGCGGACCTGGAAAGCTCCTACGACCTGGTCCGCCACTACGGCTACCGAGCCGCCTGGCTGCACTCCCAAGGAAGGCTCGACACTCATACCGCTTCCGTCCTCAAACTCCAGGCAACCGAACTGGCCGTGACAGCCGCTCAGACGTGTCTGCAGTTCCACGGCGCACGAGGGTACGCAGCCGACGCGGCAGCGGCCCGGCTGTACCGTGACGCCATGGCCGGCCCCATCGCCGCGGGAGCGAGCGAACTGCTACGCGACCTGGTGTACGAGACGGCGTGAGACCTTCCCGGTAGCACCGGGCGGTGTGGTTGCGGTTGGCGATCTAAGCCGACTGGCCGATTGAGGCGTTACGTAGTTGGGATGTCACCGCGCAGCTGTGGCTCGGCGCCGAGGGCCAGGCGCCATGCTCACGCCTGCTCCGCAGGGGCGATCTCGTCGATCAGACCGCGAATCCGCTTCTCGATGTCGTCGCGGATGGGGCGGACGGCCTCGACGCCCTGCCCGGCCGGGTCGGTCAACTGCCGGTCGAGGTACCTCTTACCGGGGAAGACGGGGCAGGTGTCGCCGCAGCCCATCGTGATCACGACGTCGGATGCTTGCACGGCCTCGACAGTGAGCACCTTGGGCACCTCGGCCGAGACGTCTATGCCCACCTCGGCCATCGCTTCGACAACGGCGGGGTTCACGCTGTCCGCGGGGGCCGAGCCTGCGGAGCGCACCTGTACGCGGTCGCCCGCAAGGTGTGTGAGGAACGCGGCGGCCATCTGGGAGCGGCCGGCGTTGTGGACGCAGACGAACAGGACGGAGGGCAGGGCGGCGGCGTCAGACATGGGCGGGGTCTTCCTCGGGCACGAGTGCGGGAGTGGTGAAGAAGCGGCGCGCGTACAGCGCGACGTAGACGAGGCCGATCAGCACCGGCACTTCGATGAGCGGGCCGACTACGCCCGCCAGGGCCTGTCCAGACGTGGCGCCGAACGTGGCGATGGCTACCGCGATGGCCAGCTCGAAGTTGTTGCCTGCGGCGGTGAACGCGAGGGTCGTCGCGCGCGGGTAGTTGAGTCCGGCGGCGCGACCGACCGCCATGGAGCCGGCCCACATGAAGGCGAAGTACACGAGCAGCGGCAGCGCGATGCGGACGACGTCGAGCGGCTGCGAGGTGATCGCGTCACCTTGCAGCGCGAACAGCACCACGATCGTGAACAGCAGTCCGTACAGCGCGAACGGCCCGATCCTGGGAATCAGCTTCGCCTCGTACCAGGCGCGCCGCCTGGCCTTCTCGCCGATCCGACGCGTGAGGTATCCGGCAGCGAGCGGGATACCGAGGAAGAGCAGCACGCTTCGGGCGATCTCCCACACGGACACGTCCCCAAGCTCTCGGCTCCGCTCGTGCAGGGGAGACCCCCACCCGCCGGCCTGCTCAAGGCCGAGCCACCCGGGCAGGACCGACAGGTAGAACCACCCCAGGGCCGAGAACGCGATCACCTGGAACACCGAGTTCAGCGCCACCAGGACGGCAGCGGCCTCGCGGTCTCCACACGCCAAGTCGTTCCAGATGATCACCATGGCGATGCAGCGCGCCAGCCCCACGATGATCAGGCCCGTGCGGTACTCGGGCAGGTCCGGCAGGAACAGCCACGCCAACGCGAACATGAGTGCCGGGCCGACGATTCAGTTCAGCAGCAGCGAGGGCAGCAGCAGGCGGCGGTCGCGGGTGACGGTGTCGAGCCGGTCGTAGCGCACCTTGGCCAGTACCGGGTACATCATCACGAGCAGGCCGAGCGCAATCGGCAGAGATACCCCGGTCACGGTGACTTTGGCGAGAGCGTCCCCCAGGCCGGGAACGATACGCCCGAGGCCGAGGCCGAACGCCATCGCGGCGAGGATCCACACGGCGAGGTACCGGTCAAGGAACGACAGGCGTCCGGCGACCGCCTTGTCAGGTGCGGCGGTCACCCGGTCACCTCGGCAGTCTCTGCGGCGACGGGCAGCGGCTCGCCGGCGGGGCGCGTCAGGATGCCCGCGAGGCGGTCGGTCATCTCGGGCAGCAGCCAGTAGTAGACCCACGTGCCGCGCCGCTCGCAATCGATGAGTCCGGCCTGCCGAAGCAACTTGAGGTGATGCGAGATCGTCGGCTGCGACAAGTCGAACGCAGGGGTCAGGTCGCAGACGCAGACCTCGCCACCGGCACGCGAGGCGATCATCGACAGCAGACGCAGCCGCACCGGGTCGCCCAGCGCCTTGAACACCTTCGCCAGTTCTACGGACTGGCCCTCATCGAGGGGCGCGGTCAGCAGCCCCGGGCAGCACGCACCCGTCTCGTCGGTCCGGCCGAGCACCACGAGCTCTTGTTTCGACATTTCTCTATGTTGACAGTCATCTATTCAAGGCGCAAGCTTGCATCGAAGAATATCAATGTAGGCCGATCGGAGTCACGTCATGTCCCGTGCACAGCTCGCCCTGCGCGTCAGCGACCTCGAAGCGTCGATCACCTTCTACGCGAAGCTGTTCGGCACCGAACCGGCCAAGCGACGCGAGGGCTACGCCAACTTCGCCATCACCGAGCCGCCCCTCAAGCTCGTACTGATCGAGGGCGAGCCCGGACAGGAAACCCGCCTCGACCACCTCGGCGTGGAAGTCGAGTCCACCGACCAGGTAGAGGCGGCCACGACCCGACTCAAGGACGCGGGCCTTGCCACGTTCGAAGAGAACGACACCTCGTGCTGTTATGCCCTACAGGACAAGGTGTGGGTACACGGCCCCGGCAAGGAGCCATGGGAGGTCTACGTCGTCAAGGCCGACGCCGACACGCTCGGCAAGAGCGCCGATCCCCACGTGACCGGTGGCGGCTGCTGCACGAGCGAGCCGGCCGAGGCCACCCCCGCAGCGGCATGCGCCTGCGGAAGCTGACGCCCGCATCCCATATCGTTCAGCAGCAGTTGCGACCAGAAGGCAGCGGGCCAAAGGCACCGCGCTACAAGCGTCGCGAGCGGTCGTACCCCGTCCGTGCCCTTCAGCCCGGTCAACACCGGTCACCAGGGGCACGAGAGGACACCGTCAGACGATGAAGGAAAGCATCAATTTAGGTCAGCGGCTCGCTGAGGACCCAGCAGGCGGATACCGGCACCACGCTGCGGCAGTGGCCGCTCAACGCAGGCGACCGGTACGGCTGTACGACCGGAGGCAGTCGCGACGAACCAGGCCGTACGCGCGTCACCAGTCGGTCATCAGCAGGTGGTTGACCAGCAGGGCGGTAGCCGCCTGAGCGGCCAGCCAGCCGCGGCGGTCGCGGGCCGGCAGCAGCGCGGCGGTCGCCGGCAGCCACCACGTGAAGGGCAGCCAGATGCGTTCGGCCTCCGCCTTGCTCATGCCGGACAGGTCGGCGGCCAGCATGGCGAGCAGGAAGGCGCAGGGCAGCACGACGGCCGCCACCTCCTGCGGGTCGGCGCGCCGCCGCCACTGCCGGAGGGCGCCGGGTGCGGCCGCCAGCGCCCGGCGCAGCCCCGCCGCGGCGGCCACGCCCGCGGGCGCCAGCACCGCGCCCAGATTCCCCCAGATCCAGTACGCGTACGGGCGCACCCCGCCGTACCCCTGGAAGTAGCGGACCCTGAGCAGGCCGTACGCCTGCCACCAGCTGAAGCCCAGGAGGGTGAAGACGAGGACGACGGCGGCGCAGGCGGGCAGGACGTAGAGCAGCGGCCGGGCCCTGCGGGTGCAGAGCAGTACGGCGAGGACCGGGATCGCCAGCAGGATCAGCCCGTACGACAGGTAGACCGCCGCGCCGAGCAGGAGGCCGCTGGCCGAGGCGGCAACTGCCGTCCGCCACCCGCGAGGCCGGGTGGCGGCGAGGGCAAGCAGGGCCAGTGCCCAGGCGGCGACCGCCGTGAAGTAGCCGTCGGCGGACACCCCGACCCAGACCGCGCCCGGGGCCAGGGCGAGGAAGGGCGCGGCCGCCCGCGCCCGGCCTTCCCCGGCCAGCAGGCGCAGGGTCACCAGCACGGCGGCCGCTGCCGAACTGCCCACGGTGATGCAGAAGATCCCGCCCCAGGCGCCGCCGCCCAGGCCGATCCGGTCGAGCCCCACGAAGGTCAGCACGGCCCCGATCGGGTGACCTGCGATGTGAGTCCCCCAGTTGGAGGGCGAGTTGATGAGGATGTGGCCGGTGAAGTCGTGCACGGTGCTGCTGAAGTGCTGGAACCGGTCGACCCCGCGGAGGTACTCACCGGGTCGGGTCAACCGGCCCGCGACGCCGCGCTGCCAGCCGTCGACCAGAGCCAACGACCACGTCCACGCCATGGCCGCCGCCCAGACGGCCCACGGCATCGCCCGCCACCACAGCCGCTCGGCCAGTCGGGGGCCGTAGCCGACGGCCAGGACGGCCACGGCCACCGCGGCCGGGGTGCCGGGGCCCAGGTGCGGACCCCAGTCGGCCATCAGCGGCGGCCAGCCCACGTGCAGGGACGGGCTGCGGCTCAGCAGATACGCCCCGACGCTCGCGACCACCGCGAAGAGCGCGAGGACGGCGCCGCCGGCGGCGAGGTCGAGGCGGCGGCCGCTGCCGGGGTCCGGGCAACCGCTGTCCGGGGCGGCGGGCTCGTGCAAGCAGGGCCGGGGGCGCATGGGTGGCGTGGCGGGCACACCCTCACCGTAGGCTCCGCACGGGTCGGGGGCCCGGATCGGCCCGCCGACGTCAGGCTCTCGTCATGAGCCGGTGCCTCCGAAAGCGCTTCGGAACTGACGGGTGTCTGCGGTGCGCCCGTGATCCTCAGGCAGGTAGTGGCGTCCAGGCGTGGGCGGCCGTGACAGCAAGTCGCCCAAGACTTGGACGTCCCTGTTCCGTAAGGGGTTCAGGTGTTCCACGCCGGCCTTGCCGCGGCTGGGATGGGAGGCATGAGATCACGCTTGTTCCCGCCGGTGTTCAAGGGCAGGTTGCACGACGCCCGCACGGCGACCTCGATCGGGCGGTGGCTCGGCCTCGCCTTCATGGTGTGCTTGGTGACCGGTCTGATCAGCCATGCGTGGCAGCATCCGCCCGGGTGGCTCGCCGATGGCCTGCCGAGCCGCCCGGCGTGGGGCTACCGGCTTACGCAGGGGCTGCACGTCGCCTCGGGCATCGCGGCGATTCCACTGCTGCTGGCGAAGCTGTGGACGGTGTACCCGCGGCTCTTCGTCTGGCCACCGGTGCGGTCGGTGCGGCACGCCCTGGAGCGGTTGTCGGTGGCCGTGCTGGTGGCCGCGGCGGTCTTCGAAGTGGCCACCGGCCTGCTGAACACCGCGCAGTGGTATCCGTGGCCGTTCTCCTTCGTGCCGGTGCACTACGCCGTGGCCTGGCTGGTGGCCGGATCGCTCGTACTGCACCTCGCGGTCAAAGCCCCCGAGATCCGGGCCCACTGGAGTCGGCGGTCAGCGGGCACCCTGGCCCGGCCTGAGGAGGACGGGCCCAGCCGGCGCTCGCTGCTGGCCGCGGTGGCAGGGGCGGTCGGTGCGGTCACCGTGACCACCGTGGGCCAGTCCTTCACCCCGCTGAAGGACCTCACCCTGCTCGCACCCCGCCATCCGGACCACGGCCCGCAGGGTCTGCCGGTCAACCGCACCGCTGCCGCGGCCGGGGTCGGGCTGATTCCGGCCGAGCGCTACCGCCTGACGGTCGCCGGGCCGCAGCCCTACACGCTGACGCTGGATGAGCTGCGGGGTCTGCCGCAGCACGAGGTGGAGCTGCCGATCGCCTGCGTGGAGGGGTGGAGCAAGTCGGCGCGCTGGACGGGCGTGCGGGTCATGGACCTCCTGGAACGTGCGGGCGCTCCGCCGCACGCCCGCGTACGCGTGGTCTCGCTGCAGACGCGGGGCGGCTACCGGGTCTCCGAGATGGGGCATGCGCACGCCCACGATTCACTGACCCTGCTCGCGCTGCGCCTCAACGGCGAGGAACTCTCCCCCGATCACGGCTACCCGGTCCGTCTGATCGCCCCGAACCGGCCCGGCGTGCTGCAGACCAAGTGGGTCGGCCGACTGGAGGTGCTGTCATGAGGGTGAGCGTGGCGCGGGTGCTCACGGGGGCGGCCGGTCTGACGCTGATGGGCGTCGGCGCCTCCCTGCTGTTGGACGTGCCCGACCTGACGGGTGTTCTGGTCTGGCTCGGCGGGGCGGCGGTGCTGCACGACGCGCTGATCGCGCCGTTGGTGCTGCTCATCGGACTGGTGCTGGTCCGCGGCGGTACGCGAAGGCCGGTCCGGGGAGCTCTGCTGGTGGCGGGCGCGCTGACGGCGGTCGCCCTGCCGGTGCTGCTACGCCCGGGGAAACCGGCCAACTCCTCGGTCCTGCCGCTGGACTATCCGCGCAACTGGCTGCTCACGCTGGTGGCGGTGGCGACGGTCACGGCCCTCGTACTGGCCGCGCGCGGGATCTGCCGCAGCCGTGGGCGGCCACGTTCGTAGGTGCGTCCGCGCTCCCGCCTGCGGGCCGTCCTACGGGGGTCCTAGCGGTGACGGCCGCACAGTCAGGTGGCGCTCGGCCTGCGGCGGGAAGGCTTACGAACCCCTGACGCTCCCGCGTCGTACGGTCGCCGGGCGGGCCCGTGGCCGTACGGTCGGTGGCATGTTGATCCTGGTTACCGGAGGTGCGGGCTTCATCGGTTCGCACGTCGTCACCGCCCTCACCGGCGCCGGGCACGAGGTGCGCGTACTCGACGCGCTGCTGCCTGCCGCCCACCGCACGCTCCCGCCGATCCCCGACGGGGTGGACTGGCGGCATGCGGACGTCCGCGACGCGGCGGCCGTGGCCGGGGCCGTGCAGGGTGTGGACGCCGTCTGCCATCAGGCGGCGATGGTCGGGCTCGGCAAGGACTTCGCCGACGCCCCCGCCTACGTGGGCTGCAACGACCTGGGTACCGCGGTGCTGCTGGCCGGCATGGCCGAGGCCGGGGTGCGGCGGCTGGTGCTGGCGAGTTCGATGGTGGTCTACGGAGAAGGACGCTATGAGTGCCGCTGTCACGGTGTCGTACGGCCGGGGCCGCGCACGGTGGCCGACCTGGAGGCAGGGCACTTCGAACCGCCCTGCCCGACGTGCGGTGAGCCGCTCGCCCCCGGGCTGGTGGCTGAGGACGCCCCACTCGATCCGCGTAACGTCTACGCCAGCACCAAACTCGCGCAGGAGCACCTCGCCTTCGCGTGGGCGCGCGCCGTCGGCGGGCGGGTGGCCGCATTGCGCTACCACAACGTGTACGGGCCCGGGATGCCGCGCGACACACCGTACGCCGGGGTTGCCTCGCTGTTCCGGTCCGCGCTGGAACGCGGTGAGGCACCGCGTGTGTTCGAGGACGGTGGCCAGCGGCGGGACTTCGTCCATGTACGGGACGTATCCGGGGCCAACCTCGCGGCTCTGGACGGTCTGACCGGTCTGCCGGAGGGCGCCACGCGGGCGTACAACGTCGGAAGCGGCGAGCCGCACACGGTGGGTGAGATGGCCGCCGCCCTGGCCGAGGCGCACGGCGGGCGGACGCCGGTCGTCACGGGCGAGTACCGGCTCGGCGACGTCCGCCACATCACCGCCTCCTCGCGCAGGCTGCGCGACGAACTGGGCTGGAAGCCGGAGGTCGCCTTCGAGGAGGGAATGGCGGAGTTCGCGACGGCCTCGCTGCGCGCCGGCTGACCCTTTCCCTCCGGCTCCAGGGCTCTCCCCCGCTACCGGGTTGCGGAGAGTTTCGCGCTGGTGGCAGCGAATTCGCGGCCCAGTTCGGCGAGCTCGGCCGTGGGTGCGGCCGCGGGCGGGGGAAACTGCCCTGGTCAGGGCGAGTTCGGTGCCGTGGCGGGTGACACGGCGAGCCTTGGGGTTCAAGGCGAGGGGGCCGGCGCGCAGCCGGGACTCGGGCGGTGCCCTCTGGGCTGCGGCCAGTGCTCCGGCACGGCGCGGCACCGACTGCATCCTGAGCACGAGTTCGCGGGGGCTGAAGGGTTGGGTGATGTAGTCGTCCGCCCCGACCCCCAGGCCGAGGATGCGGTCCTCCTCGTGCCGCGCGCCGTGAGCATGCCCCCGGGATCGGGCCGTTCTCGCGGATGCGGCGGCAGACCTCCAGCCCGTCCATGCCGGCAGCCTCAGGTCCAGCAACACCAGGTCGGGCGGCTGGGCGACGGCGCCGGCCGCGGGGGCGGGACCGTCGGCAGCCACGTCGACGGCGAAGCCCGCCCGGTCCAGGTAGGCGGTGACGACCTCGGAGACGGTGGGTCGTCGTCCACGACGAGTATGCGTTTCACGGCGCCGAGTCTCACACCGGCGTTCGGCCGTCGGTGGGAGCGGCGGCGGACGTCAGCGATCCGTAAGACCATCAAATCCCTTTCGCCCGTTTCGCGTCCGTAGGGTGAGTGGAGTGATCGAAACATCCCCCTCTTCGCCTGCTCCTGTGGACGTGGTGCTGCCCTGCCTCGACGAGGCCGCGGCCCTGCCGTGGGTGCTGGACCGCATCCCCTCGGGCTGGCGCGCGATCGTCGTCGACAACGGCTCCACCGACAGCTCCGCGGACATCGCCCGTGGCCTCGGCGCCCATGTCGTCCGCGAGCCGCGGCGCGGCTTCGGCGCCGCCTGTCACGCGGGCCTGACCGCCGCCACGGCCGACGTCGTCTGCTTCTGCGACTGCGACGCCTCCCTCGACCCCGCGCTCTTGCCCTCCGTCGCCGGGCCCGTCCTCGATGGCGCCGCCGACCTCGTACTGGGCCGCCGCAGACCCGTCACACGCCGTGCCTGGCCACTGCACGCCCGCCTGGCCAATCTGGAACTGGCCCGCCTGATCCGCCAACGCACCGGCCTGCGGCTGCACGACCTCGGTCCCATGCGTGCCGCCCGCCGCGAGTCCCTGCTCGCCCTTGACCTGACCGACCGGCGCTCCGGCTACCCACTGCAGATGGTGGTCCGCGCCGCCGACGCAGGCTGGCGGGTGGCGGAGACGGAGGTACCGTACCGCCCGCGCACGGGCCGCTCGAAGGTCACCGGCACCTGGCTCGGCACCTGGCACGCAGTTCGGGACATGCGTGCCGTCCTCGCCGAGCGGCCCGCCGCTGCCCCGGTGTCCGCGGCGACCACCCCGGGAACCGGAAGATGAGCGCCCGGCCCCCGGCCACCGGGCCCGCCACCCTGCTGGTCATCGCCAAGGAACCCGTCCCGGGGCGGGTCAAAACGCGACTCACCCCGCCCTACACGCACCAGGAGGCAGCCGCTCTGGCCGAGGCCGCCCTCGCCGACACCCTGCACACGGCGCTCAAGGCCCCCGTCCGGCGTCGCGTCCTTGTTCTCGACGGTGTTCCCGGCTCCTGGCTGCCGCCCGGCTTCGATCTTGTGTCCCAGGGCTCCGGCGGCCTGGACGAGCGGATCGCTGCCGCCTTCGGCCACTGCGACCGCGGACCGGCCCTCCTGGTCGGCATGGACACCCCTCAACTGACCACGGAACTCTTTACGGGTGTCGGACGCGACGGCCACGACGCCTGGTTCGGGCCGGCCGCGGACGGTGGGTTCTGGGCGCTGGGTTTCGCAGACCCGGCGCGCGCCGCGGCCCTCGTACGGGGCGTGCCGATGTCCACCGACCGCACCGGGGCGATGCAGCGGTGCCGACTCGTCGAGGCCGGGCTGCGCGTAAGCAACCTGCCGGTGCTGCGCGATGTGGACACCGCCGCCGACGCCGTTGCGGTCGCCGCCTGCTGCCCGCCCGGCTCGCGCTTCGCCGCAACCCTGAACTCGCTCGCAAAGGAGGGGCGGTGAGCGGCATGGCAAGCGGTACGGACCTTGCCCTCGCCGAGTGGACCACGGCCGGTCCGGGCAAGCCGTGGACGGACGACCCCTACGCCCATGCCCTGCGCACCGGCCGTGGCCCGCTCTTCTTGCGCCGCCTGTCACCACCGGCCCATCCGGACGGCACCGGGAAGGAAGAGGACCTGCTGCCGCTGGACGTCGAGCGCTGGTGCGCCGCCCCCGACGCCGCCGACACCGGCGTTCTGCACCGCTGCACCGGCCCCGTTCTCGACGTCGGCTGCGGACCGGGACGTCTGGTGGCCGGCCTGACCGCCCGGGGCATGCGGGCGCTGGGCGTGGACGTCAGCCCGGCCGCAGTGGCCCGGACCAGACAACACGGAGGTGCTGCCGTGCGCCGGTCCGTCTTCGACCGCCTGCCGGGGGAAGGCCGCTGGGGCACCGTTTTGCTGATGGACGGCAACGTCGGCATCGGTGGCGACCCGGTCGCTCTGCTCGTCCGCCTCCGCGCCGTGGTCGCGCCCGGCGGGCGTCTGCTGGCCGAGGCCGCCCCGCACGACGTGGACGAGCACCTCACCGTCCGCGTCGAGGACGCCCACGGTCGGCACGGCCGTCCCTTTGCCTGGGCCCGCCTCGGCACCACCGCCCTGCTGTCTGCCGCCGAGGCCGCGGGGTGGGTCCTGACCGGCCGCTGGACGGCCGAGGGCCGGCCGTTCGTGGAACTGCACCGCCCGCAGCCCGGACATCACGAACACCCCACGGCCACCGGAGGGCCCGAACACCCATGAGCGCAAGTCGCTCCACGCCATGCCCCCGGCCGCCCGCTGGCCGGATACGCCGTCGCCTGGACGCTGTTCGCTGCCGCGATATGGGCCGTAAGCAACGGCCCGGCGGCGCGCCGCGACCGCACTGGCCCTGACCGGAGCGGCCGCCGTGCCGCTGTCGACGCTCGCCGCACGGCCCCACACCATGTTCTGGCGCTGCCGGGCGCCCTGTCCGGGCATCACAGTCCGGTCCGCGTGCTACGCACGATATCGGCGGCGGTCACCCTGGTCGTGCTCGCCTACCTGCCGTACATCGCCGCGTCCGGCACGGCCGTCCTCGGCTACCTGCCCGGCTACCTCCGGGAGGAGGGCTACGAATCCAGTGCCTTGCACCGCTTCGCCCTGCTCCGGCTGCTGCTGCTGCTGCTGCCAGACACCACCACAGAAGTGACCGCCGTCGTGCTGCTCATACTGACCGCCCTCCGTGTGGTGGCGCGGCGACCCGGCCCGCCACTGGCGCGGTGCCCTGGTGCTGACCGGCACCGCCCTGCTGCTGGTCTCACCCAGCTACCCCTGGCACTCGCTGCTCGTCGTCGGCCTCGTCGCGCTCGACGGCCGCTCGGAGTGGCTGACGGTCACCCTCGCCGGCACCGTCCGCTCCGCTCTGTTCACGCTCCCAGCCGGCATGGTCGGCCCGGAGCACCGGTCAGTCGCGCGCCACCGTCAGATCGAGGAAGTGCGTGGCGCAGGAGATGCATGGATCGTGGTTGCGGATCGTGCGCTCGCACAGGGCGGTCGGAAACGTGCACCTGCTCCCATACGTGGACGTGCCGAGCCTGCTCCCGCACGCCGAGTGGACCATCTGCCACGGCGGCCAGAACACCATCATCGAGTCCCTGCTATACGGCGTACCACTGTTGGTGTTCCCAGGCCCGATCTTCGAACGGCGCTTCAACGCGCGCAAGGTGGTGCAGACAGGGGCAGACTTCATGGGTGAACGGGAGAACTTCACGGTGGGATGGCTCACCACGTCCATGAAGGCACAGCAGCAAGCCAGTGCGGCTGCGCATCGACTGGGAGACCGGATCCGCTCCCACACAGGGGCGGCCGGGGCTGTCGAAGCCATGACCAATGCCTGGCGCCTGTAGATACGCTGTGTCAGCACTGCACCCGACCGGCCGGCCTTTCGGCAGACGATCTCAACAAGCCGCACAATCCACCCGGTTTAATCACCAAACAGACTGTCCTGGACGTATCGAACGGTATTCGTCTTCGGGTAGAACAGGCCCAGCAGCATAAAGGTCCTGGGGTGGGCCGCGATGTTTCCGACGAAGAAGTGGACGGCACGGTCGGGGGTGAAGATCAGCTCGTACCAGCGTTCCCGCAGCTTGTCATGCAGGGCGCGCTCGCCGCACCTGTGCAAGAACGTGCGGTACGACGCACCGGCCTCCCAGTCCTTCAGCGCCATGTTGTGCGTAGGGCAGTCGGCATCCCTGCAGCGGAACCGATAACGGAATTCCAGAGGCACCCACTCAAGCGGTGCCAAGTCCTGTTCCAAGAGATCGAGTTGGTCAGCCAATGCAGCCTTGGACGCAGACCAGGGCTCGGCGGCCGTCAGCCGAAAGCTGAAGTGCAGCTTCGAGCGCCAGCCATCTGCATGCCCTTCTCCCTCACCCGTACGAAGAGTGCGCAGGTCGGCACCCATTGTCAGGGGTCCGAGCTGGGTCCCCGGTTCGCCCTGACGATCACCATCAAGGTCGAGAACTTTCCCGGTTTCGCCGACGGCATCCAGGTCTCCGGCCTCGTGGACGCCATCAGCGCCCAGGCCTCACGCTTCGGTGCCGTGGACGGCCTCCGGCCCCGTGGCCCCGCAGCCCTGAGAGGGGGAACATGGGAGTGAGGTCAGCCGCGGGCAGCGGGCCCGCACCCGCGCGGTGCGGGAGGTGAATTTCGATGATGTTCTGGCACGGCCACTACGGCGTGAGCGCTTGGGGCTGGCTGGCGATGTCAGTCAGCATGATCCTCCTCTTCGCGCTGCTCATCCTCATCGTTGTGCTCATCGTTCGCGCACTGAGTCGACCAGGCCCCCTCCACGACGGGCACACCGACCCTCGCGGCAGCCCCGGCCCCGGCCCCGGCCCCGAACAGATCCTCGCGGAGCGGTACGCACGCGGGGAGATCGACGAGGAGGAGTACCACCGTCGACTGACCACCCTCCGCGGGCCCCCGCCCTGGACCCGGGGAAGGCGTAGGGACCAGCCGTGAGGAGAACGGCGGCGGGGCAGCGTGTGCCCTTCGCTGCACCGACGAGCCGGTACCCAACTTCACGTGGCAACGACAGCCACGCGTTCCTGCGGGCCAAACGTCCCGGGCCGATACCGCGACCGAGGCGGTGAATGCGCTCTGTGGCACTGACAGCGGACCACGTCAGCCATTCGCAGACACAACCGCAGCGGGCCTGCCACCCCGCTCTTGAGTCGTTACGGCGGGCACGAGAAAGCTTGGTCAGAGCCCATGCCATACCTCTTCCAGCGGCAGCTCGGCACCGTCCGCCAGGTCATGGCTCCCTCCACGATCCTCCAAATGATCGGACACAGCTGCGAGGAGATCGCTGAGAAGAATCCGGAGTTCGCGGGCACAAGGAGAACCTGCAGCACATGCTCGCCTCCATCCCCCTGACCGAGGACGAACGCGCCGCGGTCGACCCACGGCCAAACCGTCATCGACGCACTCCTCGACCGGCTTACCGACATCCCCACGCACGCAGGCCCCACACCACAGGAACTCGGCCTCCCCACCACCGTCACCATGCGGCCCATCGTGGAGGTCCGCCAAGGCCAACAGGAATGAGCCCTTACTGAGCCGACGCCGCCTGATCCTGACGCATGACATCGCCGATGACGGAGGCGACGTAGGGAAGGTTCCAGTACGTCGAGTGGGTCCACATGCCGGTGCTGGCCTGGTGGCCGACGGGAAGGTCCACTGGAGCGGTGCCGTCGTGCAGTCGGAACACCTTGGAAGCGGCGAAGGCCAGAACGTCCAGCGGCTCCCAGAGATTGGTCCAGCGGTTCAGGGAAGCCGGCAGGTGTACAGGCATGTTGCCTCCGTAGGGAGTCAGTTGCCCCCCTCTGGGATCGCACACATGGAAGAAGGCCGCCTGAGAACCGAACGTGACAAGGGACTCGGTCCACAGGGGCACGGTGGCGGTGGCCATTAGCCGCCTCACCCGACGGCACGTTCACCGTCACCTCACCGGCCTTCACCAAGCCGGTGAAGGCCGAGATGCAAAAGAACAGCTTCGGCGAGGGCAACGGCAAGATCCGCTGCGGCATCAAACCGGGAACCTACCCGGTCGATCTCGGCGGCCACCACGAGCACAAGAGTCTGACAGGCAACCGAGCCCACCTGACGATCACCGTCAAGGACGGCGGCCAGTACTGCAAAGAAGCCTCCCCGCCATCCAGCAAGGTGACGGGCACGAAGGTCGCTGTCGCACGCGGCGGCTTGGTCGTCTGCGCGAGCGCCCTTTTCATCCTCGCCAGGAGGCGCCGTACCACCTGAACGGCTCCCGGAGCCTCACGAGCGGCCCGCCGTATCTCTATCGATCATGAGTCGGTTCTGATCGAACAGGGTGCCTGGCTGGGTGGATGCATGAAGGCAGGGCCCCCGGTGCAACACCAGGGTTGTTGAGCACGTGGGTTTTCCAGTCCACCGTATTCAGACTGCTGGCGACGGTACGGATCAGTACCTCGCCGGCTCCTGGAGTGGTCGTCAACCGGCCACGGTTGAGGGTTCCGCTTGCCCATACCCCACAACCGCCACATTCCACACCCGCCTCGATGCAGCCCGCACCGGACGGTGCTGGACCATCTCCCGGCAGAGCAGCGAGCGTTCGTGATCGAGCAGAGCACTCGGGTCCGTCGGGGACTTGGCCCGGCACGAGCGGACGCAACCGTGTTCCTCACGGCCATGCGTGAGTACGCCAAGTTCTGATACGGCCGCCGCCCCCGGCCCCCGATCCGGTCCATGACCGCGTCGGGGGCGTCTCAAGAGCCCGACCCGCTCGGCGCCGGCGCAAGCATCCTCTCCAACGCGCGCGAGGCCGTATCGCGCCTGTCACCCAAGAGCCGCGCCCTCCTGGCCGACGCGGCGTGCCGCTACGGAGGCTTCTTCGATCTGTCCGACGTCGGCGAGGAGTTCAGGCCGCCCCCGTCCAGGACAGCGAACCCTTGGACCGCGGGTTCGTGCGGTTGACCGCCAAGATGCCCGCCCAGTCCGAGCTCGACGAGGAGCACGGTCTCGCGGCCAAGGAACTCGCGGACCAAATGGTCGCCGGCCAGGTCTCTTACACGCTCCAGCGCGAGGCTTCCTGATCGTGAACCAGCACCGTTGGGTGTATGACCGCGAACCGCTCGGCGACGGCCAGCACGGTATCAAGCCCGGCGTAACTGAGTCGGAGCAGGTCCCACGCACGCTCCAGGTCCTTCTCCGTGCTCAGCTGAAGCTCCAGGTCGCCCGGTGCCGTGGTGGCCAGCCCCGTTGCGTTCCGGGTGGTGAAGCCGGGTCTACCGCGTGGTGAGCAGATCGCCGCGTTGGATGGCCTCGTGCAGCACGTGGGTGATCTCCTCGGGCAGCAGGTTCACGTCGGCGATGGTCTCGGTGTTGAGGGGGAGCTCGTCGAGGAGGTACTCCCCACGGTCGTCCCGCTGGAACTCGGGGCCGGTCTTGTCGTCGAAGTTCCACTGCGTGATGTGGGCGAGGTAGAAGTACTCGGTTTCACCCTCGGGGTTCTCAAGCTGGTGGAGCAGGCGCACGATCTGGGCCTCGCCTGCGATCTCCTCGCGGACCTCGCGCAGGAGCGCATCCTCGCGGCTGGCGTCGCTGTCCTCGACGCCGCCGCCGATGATCACCCAGTAGGGGTCGATGCCGGGGCGGATGCGCTTCATCAGGAGCAGGGTGTTGTCCGGGGTGATCAGGATGGCGCGGACGCGTTGCTTCATCGGGTAGGTCTCCTTCGGGTTTGGGTTGTGCGAGGTGGTCAGTGGAAGAGCCAGCCGCCGTCGATGTGCAACGACTGGCCGGTGATGAACGATGCGGACGGGGCGGCGAGGAAGGCGATGGCGGCGGCGACGTCGTCGGGCTGGCCTCGGCGGGGGACGCACTGGCGGGAGATCTGGTCTTCGGGGCGTGCGCGGTGGCGAGCGGGCAGGGTGTTCTCGGCGCCGACTTGGATAGCTCCCGGAAGGACAGTGTTCACGCAGATGCCGTGGGGGCCAAGTTCCCTTGCCAGGGACCGGGTGAGGCCGATGAGGCCGGCCTTGGCGGTGCTGTAGGCGGTCAGTCCGGGACGTCCTGCACGGGCGTTGACGCTGGAAACGTTGATGATGCGGCCCCACTGGCGGCCGATCATCGCTGGGGTGACGGCATGGCTCATCCGGTAGTGGAGGGTGAGGTTTACGTCGAGCGCGCGGTTCCAGGAGGCCTCGTCGGTTTCGTCCCAGGTCATGCGCGGGTAGACGCCGGCGTTGTTGACCAGGATGTCCACCGGGCCGACCTCGCTGGTCACCTGGCTGACCATCAGTCCGGCAGCGTCCGGCGCGGTGAGGTCGGCGCTCACTTCGATTCCGTCTGCGCCGAGCCGGCGTATCTCGTCGAGGGCGGTGCGGGCCTGGTCGATCTGGGCGTAGTGGCCGATCGCGACGGTGGCGCCGGCGGCGGCGAGTGCGCGGGTGGTGGCCGCGCCGATTCCGGTCGCTGCGCCGGTGACGAGGGCGACGCGGCCCTGCAGGGGGCGGGATGTCAGGGACGGGGCGAGCAGAGGGGTGGTCACGGGTACTCCACGGTCAGGAGGTCGCTGAGCGGGTCGGCGTGCGTGAAGGGGGTGGGGTCTGTCAGGTGCTGGGCCTGGGCGAGTTTGGCCATCAGGAGGAACAGGTCGTTGGGGGTGAGCAGGTGGGGTGGAATGACGCCGAGGATGCGGAGGGTGAGGAAGGGGCGGAGGGCTTGGAGCTGGCGGCCCGTGGGCAGGCCGGCAGCGGTGCCGAGGTCGGTGGTGAGGCGGGCGAGGAGCCGGGTGAGGGCGGTGTGGCGGCCGGGGCCGGTGGGCCACTTGTGGTGCAGGTCCAATCGGCGGTGCCGCGTGGACAGTTCAGCGTGCTCGATGGTGGGGGTGGCGGCTTGGGGCAGGTGGAGGGGCAGCGTCCGGCGGTAGACGTCAGGCTGGTGGGTGGGTACGAGCCAGCCTCCGAGGGCGAGGAGGTACCACAGGAGGTTGGCGATCTCGCCGGCGAGGGTGTTGCGTCCGGCGTGCTCGAAGTCCAGCCAGCAGGCGCCCGCGGCGCTGGCGGCGATGTTGGGCTCGGTCGGGTCGCCCTGAGTGATGGCGGAGGTCCACTGGCCGTCGGAGTGAAGCGCGCTGCGCGCGGCGTTGATCGCGGCGGGCACGTCCAGGAGGAACGCGGTGTCGTTGACGGTGGCGGTGTAGCCGGTGAGCGCCCCGAGGGGAGTTCGCTGGCCGGTGTGTCTGTCGGTGAGGGTGAGGCTGGGATCTTGGTACCAGGTGTCGAGACGGCCGCCGGGGCGGATGCGGTCGGTGTAGAGGGCGGGCACGCAGGCCGAAAGGGCTGTGGTTCGGCCGGTCGCCGTGGCCGCGGTGATCAGGTCGTCGCAGACGGCGTCGATCAGGTCGCCGACGTCTGCGGTTGGGGCCTGCCCTCGGTCGGCGAGGGCGATGAGGTCGCCCAGCATGAGTCGGCAGCGGCCGGAGGCGAAGACGTTCTCGTAGGCGATGACGTCGGTGTCGGCGTCCAGTCGGGTGCGTTGCAGGAGGGTGGGGACTACGAATTGACCGGCGATCTGGCGCCAGCCGCGTTCTTCCGAGTCCGCCTTCGAGGTGGGGAGGCTCTTGCGGAAGGGTCCGGGTGCGGTCGCGGTGTTCATGCGGTCGCCTCGGCGGCCGGCATGGTGGCCATCCAGCGCTCCAGGACAAGCTGAGCGAGGTCCTGGGCAGCGGTGCGGTCGGTGCGTGCCTTGCGCAACAGACCATCGTGCTGGTCACTTTCCGCGGGTGTGAGGGCTGCCAGGGCGTCGGTGTCAGCGGCCTGCTCGGTGCCGTCGAAGCGGAGGAGGACCTTGGCCAGCAGGGCGGTTACCTTGAACAGGGCGCGCTGGTCCGGTGCGCCCTTGAGGAGCTGGCGGCGGATCTCGACGGCCGCCTGCACTCCGGCTTCCAGGCTCGCGGCGACGTCGTCGGCGAGCGGCGGGGCGGGGATTGTCAGGCCCGGGCGGGCCCACAGCGGGAGCAGCGAGCCGGTGCCGAGGAGGGTCATCACGTGCAGCAGGCGCGAGGTGACCGCGCCGGCGCGGCACTCGGCCTGGCTCAGGACGGTCAGGCCGAGTTTGACCTCGCCGAGATCGCTTTGTACCTCGGTCAGGGCCTGGCGCAGTTCGGTGGTGCGGTCGGGCTCGGCGATGACGAAGACGTCCAGGTCGCTCCAGCCGTGCTGGTACTTGCCGCAGGCGCCGCTGCCGGTGACGGCGAGCAGGTCGATCAACGGCTCGGACCCCTTCGTGGTGCGCTCCAGCAGGGCGGTCAGGAACCGCTCCAGCGCGACGGGCAGCCCGAGAGCATTGACCGGGGTTGTGGCCGGAGTGACAGAGGGCCAGGCGGCATGCAGCGCAATCCCGTCGAGTTGGCGCTCCAGCGCCAGGCGGGTGCCGTTGTTGTCGACCACGGTGTCGGCGATCGTGACTATCTCCTGTGCGCCCCGGGATGCCTTCACCGTGTCCCTGAGGGTCACATCGGCGGGGCCGGCCGTCCCTCGGCGGGCCCGCAGCTCGGCCGCGGTGTCGATGTAGGCGACCGACAGCTGGTCGCCTAGCATCCTGCGCAGCTCGCTGGTGACGTCGAACTCGTGGAGGGACTCCAGGGTGAGGCGGTCGAGGAAGTGGTGCGCGGCAGCGTAGCGGTCCAGGCCGTCCAGGAGGAGTTCAGCGCGGACGACGGGAGCGAGGGCGTAAGGGTCGGCGATGCCGGCGCGGTGGGCGGCGTCGTCGATCAGGTAGCCGATCTTGAGACGGGCGTGTGAGTGGCGGGTGCGCAGGTACTCCCCCGCGGTGCTCTTGCCGCTCTCGGACATCCCACCCAGCGCCACGACGCGGACACCGGGCAGGCAGCCAGCCGGTACGAGAGCGGTGTGCGGGTGCAGGAGGCGGCGCAGGTCGTGCTGGACCGCGACGACGGAGCGATCCTTGACGACGATGACGCCGTCGAAGCGGCTCTCGCCGACCAGGCGGTGGATCTGGTGGTGCAGGTGGCGCTGGTAGTCAGCGTAGGTGGGGGTCACGCTCGCCTCGTGGGACAGTGCGCGCGCGGTACCGATCGCCGGGTCTTCATGGTGGAGCAGGACGATCCCGTGCTCGCCGGCCTCGGCGGCCTTCACGTCCCGGGCATACGGCTCCAGTAAGTCGCGGGCCCGGTCGGCGGCTTGCTCGGGGGTAAGGTTCTCGCGCACCGCGGCAGTCGCGGCAACGGACGCCTCCAACATCGGCATGCCCCGGTCCATCAGCCGCAACCCCGCCGTCCTGGCACGCAAGTGGTGGGAGCGCTGGAGGTAGGAGACGGCCAGGACCTCGGCGACCTCCTGCATCGGCCCGGTCTCGAACCACCACCGGCTCGTGTCGTTCTTCTTGATCGCCTCCCACCGGGCGTCGTGTGCGTCCAGCGGCCCGCTCGACGCAGCGGCCGGACCGATCCGGCGTGTGAGGACTCCGAGCTGCTTTGTCTTGCCGGTGTTGTCCGCGCCACTCAGCGCGAGGGTGGTCACCGCGTCATCGCCCATGCTGGGCCCCCGATCGTGTGACGAGCCTGCCCGGTGCCGACTGGCCCGGAGAGGTGAGTACACCCAACCCCCGTTCTTGGAACCAGCGTTCGCGTGTCATGCGGGGGTCATGCGGCCCTCCGCGTTCCGGCACCCACGAAGGTCCTCAGATGCTGAGATAGAGGGGTGGACGCGCTCCCCCAACACCCGCTCGCTATCGCCCGGGACCTGCACGGCCTGTCCCAGAGCGGCCTCGCCGAGAAAATCCGGCAGGCGGCGCGTCGCCGCGACCGCAGGGCCGGCACGACCAAGCAGCAGGTGTCGGTGTGGGAGCGCCCCGGGGGCCGTGTGCCCGATGCCTGGTTTCAGCAGCTGATCGCCGACGTCTTCGGCGTCGGCCACGACCATGTGACCGTACTGGGCTGGCCGTACTGGCTGCCCGGGAATGAGGCGCCCGCAGCCCTGGGTACAGGGGCGACGGTCGCCGCACTCAGAGAGGCCCAACGCCGCGCCATGCTCAACCGCCGCACCCTTGTCGGACTCGCACCCGCTGCTCTAGCGGCGCTCGCACGGGCACGTGCGGTGGTGGAGTCCACGCTGACCAGGGACAAGTCCGCTTGCCCGCGGCGGGCGGCCTCGATCTATTCCACGATTGGCCCAGTGTGTCACTGTTCAAATGGGCCACATGTCTGGGTCACTAGCTGCATAGGCTCGACATCAATGCGGCTGAGACCACGAGCGACCGCTGTAGGGGATCCCGAGTCGACATTGGTGCCTGCTTTGGTTTTCCGGCTCGTACCTCCTGGTCGGCCGGACTGAGTGAGAGGACAAAGATCTGCTGTGAAGGCGTGCGGAGTGTCCGGGGCCGAGAAGGAAGTCGCCCTGCTGGAGTTGCCCGAACCGTCATCTCCCGGGCCCGGTCAGATCCTGGTGGCGGTTGAGGCGGCCGGGGTCGGCCCGTGGGACGAACTGCTCAACGGTGCTGGTTGGGACGTGGGGCTGCGCCCCCCGGCGGCGCTGGGTGTGGAGGGCGCGGGCAAGGTGCTGGCGGTCGGCGCGGGTGTCACCGGGTTTGCCGTAGGCGACCGGGTGCTCGCACACGAGGCTCCGCTGCCCGGGGGAAGCGGCTTCTGGGCCGAACGCGTTCTGATCAACGCGGATCACGCGGCAGCCTGCCCATCGGGGCTGGACGCCGTGCACGCGGCGGCGCTGCCGGTCAACGGACTCACCGCTTGGCAGGCCCTGGAGAAGCTGGACCTCAGCCGAGGACAGCGGCTCCTGATCACCAACGGAGGCGGGGCCACCGGAGCCCTGGCCATCCAGCTCGCCGCGGCCAAGGGCACCGAGGTGTCCACGACCGCGTCTGCTGCCGCCGCAGAGCGCCTGCTCGGTCTGGGAGCGATGGAGGTTGTCGACTACCACGACCCGAACTGGTCGGCCAAGGTACGCGGTGGGTTCGACGCCGCCCTCACCATCGCCACCAGCACGGCGGACGCCGTCCTGCCTTTGGTGCGGGACGGCGGCCGACTGTGCTCCCTGACCTCGGACGCGCCTCCGGAGGAACGAGGCATTACGAGCTGGGACCTCTACGTCGAGCCCAACGCCGCGCAGCTTGTCCAGCTGGCGGAGCAGGCTGCCGCGGGAACCTTGAAACTCGCACCGGAACCCCTGCCGCTGAGCGAGGGACCGGCTGCGTTCGCCCGGGTGGTTACCGGACGGGCCGGCGGTAAGAAGATTGTGCTCACCCGAGCATGACCCGACCGGGCACCGCCTCATCCCGATGCTGAGCCACCGTGCCCGCCGGGCGCGATCGAGACATCGTCGGGCTGAGGGTGGGCGACCGAGGAGGTACTGGCGAGGTTTGCTCACGCCGGGGCCGCGCCGCGGCCGCCACGGCTGGACTTAACCCACACCGCTAACAACGGTTAACACAATGAGCCGAGTTGTCGATGGGTGATCAGGCAGCAGGCGAGCTTGAGGAGCCCTTCGTGTGTGTCAGCCCGTTGTTCCCATCGGATCCGCAGACGTCGAAAGCCGTGCAGCCACGCGAAACTCCGCTCGATCACCCAGCGGTAGGTGCCCAGTCCGGTGCCGTGGCGAGTGCCGCGCCGGGCGATCGCAGGCACGATGCCTCGATCGCGGACCTGGTCGCGGTAAATGTCGTGGTCGTAGCCGCGGTCGGCGAAGAGCGAGTCGGGCTTGCGGTGCGGACGGCCACCCGGCCGCGGACCGGCGGGATCGCGTCGAGCAGAGGCAGGAGCTGGGTGACGTCGTTGCGGTTGCCGCCGGTCGGCCGGCGACGGAAAGGGCCCTGACGTGCGAGGAGTCGACCACGCAGCGGGACCAGTCCAGGCGTGAGGCCGCATTCAGCTCAGCCAGCAGGGCCTCGTGGAGCCGCTGCCAGACACCGGCCTTGTTCCAGTCCCGCAGCCGCCGCCAGCAGGTCATGCCCGAGCCGGGGCCTAGCTAGTGACTTGAGTCAGAGGTTCGTCGTTGGTTGGGTATGAGTCGTCCGGGGCCGAAGATTCCTCCGTTGTCGGTAACTGATGCCCAGCGGGCTGTGCTTGAGGGGTGGGTGCGTCGGCGTAGGACTGCTCAGGCACTGGCTCAGCGGTCGCGGATCGTGCTGGAGTGCGCCGAGGGGCATTCGATCACGGAGGTGTCGCGACGCCTGGGCATCGTCCCGGATACGGTCCGCACCTGGCGGCGGCGTTTCCTGGAGCGTGGTCTGGACGGCCTGTGCGACGAGCCACGGCCGGGTGTTCCGCGGAAGATCACGGATGCGGACGTGGAGCGGGTGATCGTCAAGACACTTGAGGAGACACCGAAGAACGCGACCCATTGGTCGACCAGGTCGATGGCTGCGGCCACGGGAATGTCTCAGTCGGCGATCTCACCGATCTGGCGGGCCTTTGCCCTGGCCCCGCACCGCACGCAGACGTTCAAGCTGTCCACGGACCCACTGTTCATCGACAAGGTCCGCGACATGGTCGGACTTTACCTCGATCCGCCAGAGAAGGCCCTGGTCCTGTGCGTGGATGAGAAATCGCAGATCCAGGCCCTGGACCGGTCCCAGCCGGTCCTGCCGATGGTGCCCGGCGTTCCCGAACGCCGCAGTCACGACTATGTCCGGGCAGGCACCACCACCTTGTTCGCCGCCTTGGAGGTGGCGACCGGGAAGGTCATTGGCTCCCTCCACCGCCGGCACCGGGCCGTGGAGTTCAAGAAGTTCTTGGCCAAGCTCGACAAGGAGGTCCCTGCCGACCACGGCGTGCATGTGATTCTCGGCAACTACGTGACGCACAAGACGCCCGCGGTCAAGAAGTGGCTGCTGGCCCACCCGCGCTTCCACCTGCACTTCACGCCCACGAGCTCGTCCTGGCTGAACCTGGTGGAACGGTGGTTCGCCGAACTCACGCAGAAGAAACTCAAGCGCGGCGTCCACCGTTCCGTCCAGGCACTCGAACGCGACATTCGGGCATGGCTGACCGACTGGAACGAGAACCCGCGACCGTTCGTCTGGACGAAAACAGCCAACGAGATCCTCAACAAAGTCGCCGCCTACTGCCACCGAATCTCTGACTCAGGTCACTAGGGGTCTCAAGTTTTTCGCTGGTCAGCATCCTGCATGGCCTTGAGTGACGTGAGGCACCAGGGTCGCAGGCGGAGGTGCCGCGTCCGGCACGTGATGAATCAGCCTGACGGCAGGTCGTCTGCGGGACAGCACCTCTTGCCAGCTCGGACCTCGTGATCAGCGGGAGAGAGAACCTGCCCGGGTGATCAACCGTGTGTCCCCCGCTCAGGCCGCCGGAGGCTCGGCAGCAAGGCCGTCAGGACGACCGGTCCTGTTCGCGTTGGAGCAGTTCTTCCGCCTGGATGGGCCAGGGCTGGAGGCAGCGAGGGCGAGGCGGTCGGCGACGAACAGGCTCGGCTTCGCAGTACTGCGTTGCTCGGAGTGGATGCTCGGGGTGCTCCCGACACGAGGATCTGGCCGTGGCGTCGAGTGTGGTGGTGCGGTTCGCGGCCGATCAGTTGCGGTCCTGGGCGGAGCGCGCAGCGCCCGGTCCGACGCTTCACGGGATGAACTTCACCTCTGGGAAGGCCGTGCTCGGGCCGTCGAGCAGATGCGTCCGGCGGTGCCGCAGGTGCAGGTCGAAGAACGCGAGCGGGTATGCCTGTTGGATCCGTACCGCCTGGGCCGGGTCGAGAGTGCCGATCATGTCCTGGATCTGCTGGGTGGTCATGCCGAGGATCTTGCCCGCTTGCGGGATCAGCGTCGCCTCGTCGCCGTACGACTTGTGGATGGCCCCGTCGACCTGGATGTTCAGCCGCCAACCGCGAAGGTGTGTCCAGAACTCGGCGACGTCCGGCATTGCGGCCCGGGTAAACGAAGCGGTCATCATCATGAACGGCCGGTCCAGGTCGGTGGTGATGGTCGGCTGCATCGGACCGTCGATGCTGAGCCCGGCGCCAACGCGCTGGTCGGCGAGCATGGTGAGCGCGGTGGCGGTGCCACCCTTCGACCAGCCGAACGCGCCGATGCACCTCGGGTCGAGGGCACCGAGCAGGCCCTGAGGCAGTGGCCTGCCGTCGACGTCGGGGTTGTGCCCGCCGGCAAGGCTTTCGACGGCGTCGAGCACGAACCGGAGGTCCGTGGCGAAGTCCCGGGGACCCAGGAACGGCGGGACCTCTGCCGGCACGGTGAGTCGGCCGTCGGGGAACTCGCTGAACGCGTCGTATGTGTGGTCGACGGTGACCACGGCGTAGCCGTGGCTGGCGAGTTCCTGGACCATGATGGTGTGGTCGCCGCGATGGCTGCCCGAGCCATGTGAGTACACGAGGACGGGCAGGCGGTGCCCCGTTCGGTGTACGGGTGCGCCGATGTGTGCGGCGGTGAGCGGGCCGAGGGCGGGATCGAGGGGGAAGCCGGCGTCCGCCAGAAGCGCCCGCAGCGCCCCCTGGGTCATCCAGGGGGCACGCGGCAGGTCCTTCGTCTTGCAAGCGGGGTACCAGACGCTGGCCATCAACTCGCGATGATGCCCCGGGCCGGCCACAGGATCCGGACGCGAGGTGTCGACGAGGTGGAGCGGCACCGTGCCCACCGGGTGCGGCCCAGTGGGTCTGGGCAGCGTGAGTTGCACTGGAGCGGGGGCGGTGGGAGCCGCCCACGCCTGGCGCGCTGTGCTGATCGGCACGGCGGCCCCGACCCCCGCGGCCAGTGCGGCTGCGAGCAAGCGGCGGCGCGTCAGGTCCGTCTTGGTGACCGGTGTGTTGGTCACGTGTCCTCCCCAGGTTTGTTGGATGGTGTTCGGTTCGCTGGACGTCGGCGGGAGTCGGTCACGGCCCCCGTGGTTTGCAGGAGTCCAGATCAGGACTCCTGGGCTGGGCTGCCTTGCTCGATCTGGTGGATGAGTCGCTTGAGCTGGGTGACCTCGTCCTGCAGGGCGCGGTCGCCTGCCGGAGTGAGGGAGAGCCAGGTACGGGCGCGTTTGCCTTCGTAGCCCTTTTCGATGTCGATCAGTCCGGCCTTCTCCAGGACGGCCAGATGCTGGCTGAGATTCCCGGCTGTCAGGCCGAGGGCCGTGCGCAGGAAGCCGAACTCGACTCGGCGCGCTTGGTGGGCCACGGTGAGGATGCCGAGGCGGACGCGCTGGTGGACGATGTCGTCCAGGCCGGTGACGGGGTGTTGCTCGGGCTGATCGGTCATGAGGCGTCGCGCTGACGGGACAGCTCGGCCAGAGCGAAACCGAGCGCGCCGAGTAGGAGCAGTACGCCGGGTACGCCGTAGCGGGGTACGGCGGACCAGGGCGACGTGAAGGGGATACCCGCCCAGCCGGTGGTGAGCGGCACCAGTTCGATTGCCAGATACACCGCGGTGAGCAGCAGCAGGATGCGGCTGCGTTCCACCCAGGACAGCACCAGCAGCGGCAGCCCGACGGCTGTGGCGTTCCCGGTGAGTCGCTCGAGGAACCTCGTCACCCCGGAGGTGGGGTCGAGGTTCAGTCCCCAGAAGTCGAGTTGTTCGCCGGACTGTGGCGTCCCGTGGCGGAAGCTCCAGATCTCGGTGGCGGTCACCAGACCGACCAGCGCGATCCCGGTGAGGATGTACGGCCGGACCGGGGTGCCGACTCCGCGGTTGCGGGAGCGGCGAATGTAGAAGAGCGCCGTCGCGGAGTAGGCGAGGGCGAGTCCGATGGGCCAGTAGACCGGCGAGCCCTGTGTGACCTGCGTGACCAGGGTGCAGCCGGTGCCTGCCGCAGGGGCGGTCGCCGGGCAGGGCACGGTCTCAACTCTGAAGGTGAAGCGGCCGACCAGGATCCCGCCCAGCGTGAGCACGCCCAGCAGCAGAAGGGGAAACCACGCGCCGCGCTGCGCGGAGCGAACTCGACGGGTCAAGTCATCAAGGCCGGCAAGGACTTCGCGGGGAGTGCCCGACGAGGGCACTGATGCGTCTGTCATGCCGTCAGCTTTGCATTACAAACTAGTTCTGGCAAGAAACCAGCGTGCACTCCAAGGTCAGGGCCTGAGAAACGGGCGGTCCGAGGTCGACATCCACATCCCCGACCTGTACGAACTGCGCGCCTCCGGCCCCGTTCCGAGGCAGCTCCCCACCGACTGACCCGAACGGCAGGTCAGTACTGCCAGGCGAGGCGCAGTACGGCCGGGGCCACACCTCACCTCGGTGGCGATTCGCGCTAGTCCGCCTACGCAACACCGAAGCTCTGGTGAAAGAGATCGTTCGCGGCGCGGATATCAGCCGTCGAGCGGATGCGGACCTCCAGATCGCCGCCGCCATGGTGGCCGAGCCCACTCAGGTCGCGGGTGAAACCGGGCCGCAGCTCGATCTCCTTCGGGTTCAGCGGCAGGGTCACCACCAAAGCGCGCTTCTGCACGACGACCCAAGCGAAGCCCTTGAGCGTGCGATAGGACAGGCACGTCTGCAGGGAGACCCGCTGCACGTCGCCGAGATCAAGCAACGCCGAGTCCAGCTCCCCGAACAGCCTCAGCATTGCCGGCGAGGCGCCCGACAGGTGGTCGACCTCGCTCACCCCTGCTGCCAGCTGCCTCCGCTGGCGCATAGTGGACGGTCGGCTGCCGTGCCGGGAGTGACTGGCGGAGGACTCCTCCAGTGTGAGCGTGAACAGCGCGCCGCCGTCATAGGAGTGGTAGCGCACCAGGTCCATCGACTGCCCCAACCGACGGACGGCATGCCGGTCGTAGCGAGTGAAGTCGGAGGCTATGCAGATCATGCGTGGCCGGCTCCAGTCGATGGCCTCGGCCACCTCGTCACTCAGCACACGCTGGACTAGCGCCTGGAAGTCGTAGGGGTGGTCGAGGAGCCAGTCCAGGTAGAACAGCGCCTGGTTCATGACGCTCGGGCCAGTGTCCTTTTTGTACTCAATGATCACGGGCGAGCCGGTCTCGTCCAGGCCGAGCGAGTCAATGCGACCGCCGTGGCCATCTCCGGTGGGGAACTCAGTGGCCAAGAACCGCACACCGAGCATGGCCTCCATGTTGCGCTCGACCAGCACCTGCAGGTCGCTCTCCAGCGCTACCGGCGCCCCGGCCACCTCGGTAGCACAGCCCGTCTCCACTCGAAACAGCTTCAGATCCACAGCCCCCCTCGACTCAGCGATCAATCGGACCAGGACCTTCTCAAGTCGCCGTTCCGGCAGGCAACCAATCGCGAACCTAATCAATGCAGGGGCCTGCCGATCCGAAGCGGGCATGCGAGTGAGCTGCAGATTTCCTGGTCGCTGAGTCGATGGCCACTCGTCCAGAAACGGAATCCGGGCGTCGCCCAGTCAGGCGTAGGGGCGCACCCTCGCGCCCGTGGTGGCGTTCACACCGGTGTCAGCACCGCCTCGACTCTGGAACGGACCATGAGCGCCATCGACCCCGCCTCTCGAATCCGCCCTGATTGGTGGACCGACGAAACCTTCCTCCAGCTGTGTGCCCTGGAAGATCAGGCCCTTCCAGACCGGGGGCTGTCCCAGGCGGAGCGTGAGCACCCAACTCAGCCCGTGCTGCATAGCCTCCTGCGGGCGATGTGGTCACTGGGGAAGACCGGTGGTCGCTCAGAAAAAGACGCCGGCCTGGAGCGCGTACAGGAGGCGCTACGGGAAGTTGAAGCACACGCTGAGCGCGCAGCTCAGGCAGCCCGCCTGACGCTCAGCCGCCTCGTCAGCCGAAACGAAGACGATGAGCTGGCTGCGACGGACCGGGAATGCGAGAGGAACGACCCGAACTGGGGCCCGCCTGAGACACATCTGACGGAGGCCAGCTTCACCGTGCGCCTGCCTGGCTACTCAGGCGACACTGTCAGCGCAACGATCGGCGTCGATGGCAATGGAGCCATGACGGTGGCGGGCAGCGGGCCGCTTGCGATCACCAACGCGCTCGGAAGGCTCGATGCACGTGCCGTGATCAACGCGATCGAAAACCTGGTAGACCGCCAGCTCACCGCTCCTATCCCGTGCGAGGGCAACCAGCCGTCGCCGAGCTGACACACCCACGACCGGACGCCACAGGCTGCCGAAAGCGGCTGCGTTCGCGCCGACCCGGATGTTCACCCCGCCCCACGCGGGCCAGGACGACGTGATCGCTGGCTGGATCGCGCGCCCCATCGGACAGCCCCTGGATGCATTGACCCGCGTGAACAATCTTGCGAGTCAATGCACCTAGTTCGATTAGATGGACGAGGTCGGGGCTGCCCAGGACACTTCCTGGCCGGATGCGGTCACGGCACGGCGGGCGAGGACGTGGAGACCTCCACCGAAGACGCCGGCGAGGACGTCGAACACCGCACGGAGGAGCAGGGCCAAGACATCGAAGACCCCGCGGATCGGGAAGCGACCGACATCGAGAACGGCGGCAGCCATGGTGGTGGCGGCGGTCGTACAGGGGGTGGCGGTCACGGGCACTACGTCATCATCGACAAGGTGAAGTATCCCGAGACCGCCCAGCACATCGATGAGGCCCAATCCGGAATCTCCTGGCGCGGCGATGAGCGACGCGAACAACAGCAGCCCTCGGATTTGACGATCGACCGCGGCGGCGCCGGTGACAATCGCAAGGCGTCTTTGAGCGGGATACCGACACGAGGCGCTGAGAAACTGGACCGGGACGAGTACCCGCCGGCGATGTTCAAGGAAGGCGGCCTCGGCGCCTCAGTCAAGTACATTGATAGGAGTGACAACCGTGGGGCCGGCAGCTCGATGAAGAACCAGCTCACGGGCCTCGACAACGGCGAGCACGTGACGGTAGTGACCGCATGACCACACCCTTCGATCCCCAGTACCTCGCCGCGCTCACCGCACGAGCCCGCTACCCCCTGGGACCACCCCTTACCGTGAAACTGGATCGCTCCGACGGGGCCTTCGGCGAGCTGGCCGCGCTACTGACGCGCCACAACGGCCTCACCGCTTTCAATGCCGGCCTGCAGGTCTTCCGTGCCGGCACCGAGGGCCTGGGGCCGGACTTGCAGACCTGGAACCATCCGCAAACCTGGAAGCACACTTACGCGGGCCTGGCCGATGGGTTGCTGTGCTTTGCCCAGGACCTCTTCGGCGTCCAGTTCGCTCTCGACAACGAGGGACACGTGGTGCGCTTCGACCCGGAATTCGCCGAACGCACCATCCTTGGTAACAGCCTGGAAGACTGGGCACAGTGGCTCCTGGTCGACCCCGACGTGCACGGCGCCCACGCCTTCGCCACCACCTGGCAGGACCGCCACGGCGCCCTCACACACGACCAACGCCTGATCCCACTGCGCTTCTTCGCCCTCGGTGGTACTTACGAGGACGACAACCTCGCCGTCAAGGAAGCCGCGCAGTGCATGCGCATCCGCGGCCCCCTCGCGCAGACCCTGTACTCGCTACCGGACGGAGCCCACTTCCAGATGACATCCACCCCACCCCCCAGCGACCCCGACCTGCTCTCCCACCACGAACTCGAAGTCTTCGCCGACTACTCCACCCTGCTGATCCAGGACGACGACGCACGCCTGGGCGAACCCGAACCTTCCTGGTTCGAAACACTGGTTGAGAATGGGATCAACACCGCCCCTGGCATCATCGGAATCGGAGCCGCCCGCCCCTTCGACGTTCCCGTCACCGTAGACGTGCGCCGCACGCCGCCATCCGATGACGACACAGAACTGCAGCACGCCGAGCACGTCACCCAGGCTAGCCTCGCGCTCCCCTCCGGACGCCTGCTGATCTCCATGCAGGACTTCGACGACGCGCTACCACGCATCCCCCTCACCCCAGGCACCTACACCGTGCGCATTTACTCCCACGGCCTGCAGACCATCTCCGAGGACGGGTTGGACGGCGAGGACCGATACCACGTAGTGCTATGGCCCACGGACGAAGACCACCCCGCCCAGGTCCTCAAGCGCTACCCCGAACCCCTTCCCGGCGGCTGAAACCCCCCGCCGAACATCACGCTTCTCCGGAAACACCTCCGGCCTCCGACCCCACCGTCGTCGGTCCTTGCCGTGCTCGGTCCCGTGCTGGCACCAACAGCCCAACCACGGAACCCTGTTGGAGTGCCCACGGGGCGGTGGAAACCGAAGGGCCACTGTCAGTACCCGGTGGTAGGAAGCTGGGATGACCCAGACACCTGTCTTCGAAGACCTGCTCGCCCTGGTCCAGGACCGCTCCGCCGTCCTACGTACCAGCGTCGCCGGCTCCCCCGATCTGGATGTCCGCGTCCCCAGCTGCCCCGACTGGTCGCTCCGCGACCTCGTCAAGCACCTTACCCAGGTGCACCGGTTCTGGGCGGCGGCGGTCGTAGCCGGCCCCAGCGAGAAGCCCCCGACCGTGGCACCGGCCGATGACACGCTGTCAGCCGACCTACTGGCCGGTTCGGCCGCAGCCACCCAGGAGCTGATCACCGCCCTGCGAACCGCAGGTCCCGCGTCGGGCTGCTGGACTTGGTGGGGTGACTCCGACGTCCCGATGACGAGCGGTGCCGTGGCTCGCCATCAGGTCCGGGAGGCCGCTGTCCACGCCTTCGACGCCCAGCTGGCTACCGGCACTCCCCTGCCCATCCCTGCGGTTGTCGCACTCGACGGCATTGCCGAGTTCATCGGCGTCGGCCACGTCACCGCTGGCCCCTGGCCGCACGAGCCGGTCCGCATCGGTCTGCACGCCGCCGAGGGCGAGTCGTGGCTGGTTGACCTGACGGCGTCGGGCCCACACCTCATTGATGGCCAACATGAGACGGCCGCCGACCTGCACGGATCGGTGAGCAACCTGTTGCTCACCTTGCACGGCCGCCTCCCACTGGACAGCCTACGAAGCGAGGGTGACCGCGCCATCTTGGAAAACTTCCTGCGCTGGCCGGACCTGGGTTGACCCACAGCTTGAGAGCCCCCTACTGGGCGGGTCTACGCTCTGACCTGCGGCCCCCGCCAGCAAGATCACGAACTACAGCTGGAGTACTACGCCGGCTGGGCGGAGTGTGGTGTCCCGCAAGGTGGGGCCGGGTGTGTCGTGTTTCTCTCTGAGGCACAGCTCTATGACAACAATCGCGACAGGAGGTAGAGCAGGGCGTTCAGGTCGAACACCTGCGGCCGATCGACCATGAGATCGCCACCGGAGTGTGGCCGGACATGACCGAGCACGGCTGGGAACGCTACGCGTGGCCGTCGATCCATCAGTGGGGGATGGCCGCCGACATCCTCGTCATCGCCGGGCCGATCTGGCTGGGTGACAACAGCTCGGTGACCAAGTTGGTCATCGAGCGGCTCTACGCCTGCTCAGGCCGGCTCAACGGCGCCGGTCAGTACGCCTACTACGGGCGTGTGGGCGGCTGCCTCATCACCGGCAACGAGGACGGCGTCAAGCACTGCGCCATGAATGTCCTGTACAGCCTGCAGCACCTGGGATACACGATCCCGCCGCAGGCGGACGCGGGCTGGATCGGAGAGGGCCGGGCCAGGCCCGTCCTATCTCGACCCCGGCTCCGGCGGTCCCGCCAATGACTTCACCAACAGGAACGCCACGTTCATGACCTGGAACCTGTTGCATCTGGCCCGGTTGCTCAAGGACACCGGTGGAATTCCGGCGCACGGTACCAGCGGTCGCAGTGGGGCGCCGGGTGCCGTTTCGGCTTTGAGAATCCCGAATATCGCTAAGTCAGCAAAGAAAGGCTGAAGATGACCGTCGAGACTGTCCCCACTGTGCCTACCTGGGCTGCGCCAATCCGCCCGAGCCAACCGCACCCGGCATGCACGGGCCGGCGCCCCGCTATTGTCCGCACCCCGAGCACAACGCCCTTGGTGCGTTCAGGTAGTTCCGCGCCAAGCGGCAGCAGCGAAAGGAAGACAAGCGCGCGGCAGCCGCGGCCAAGACGGCGGCCACGGAGGATGCGATGGGAGCCGAGGCGCCAGTCGCCGAGCAGTCCTTGCCCGCCGCCTCCAGGCACGCACCTGCTGCCGCGACTGTCAGGCGAGGGCGGCACGCCCGATGGCCTCCAGTCCCTTTCCCTGCACGTCTCCGATGAGGATCCGTGTCCCCTGAGCGGTGCGGGCGACGGCGTACGGGTCCCCGCCGGTCTGCGCTTCGGCCTCGGCGGCGAGACAGACCGACGCAATGCACAGCGGGCCGAGGTGCTCCGGTGGGGGCCGCGGCAGCACGCCCTGGGTCGCCTCCGCCACCGACCTGAGTTGGGTCGGTTCACGCTCGTGCCGCTCGCGGCGGTACGCGAAGAACGTCACGATCGCTGAGACCGACGTCGGGTGGAACCAGAATGTCGACCACTGTGGCGATCAGGATGAGCAGAAGTGGTACCGCCACCAGAGCATGGCTCGCCCGCCACAGCCGGCGATGGGCCCCAGGGAGTCGCCGGAGGTCCATTCCTCCTGCATACACCGGGCGGCCTGGCCTTCTCGACGCCATGCCAGCCGCCGCCCCGTCAATCCGGGCTTCTGCCTTCCTTCTTCCGGGGTCGCGCGAAGGGCCGTCGAGGCCGCCGGCACGGATGCCAGCGGGATGTCTGCGAGGAGTTTCGGGGGCAGGGAGTCGTCCGAACTGATTCGGCCGGATCCGGTTGCCTTGGGGGTGCGGTTGCGGTTGCGGTTGCGGTTGCGGTTGCGGTTGCGAGCAGTGCAGCGCTGACGAGTGTGGCGAGCAAGTCGATGTCGGAGCCCGCTTCGAGCCGGACTGTGACCCATGCAGACGCCGCGGGCAGTTCCAGGGCGCTGGAGTTCCGCAGAGCCGGACGCAGCTTGTTGATCATGTCGTGTGTCAGATGAACATCTACCTTGTTGTCCCCATGGAAATGGACGATTTCCCGGGTGCCGGCACAGAGGCAATGCCGTGCTCCGCAGCCCGCACTCCCCCGCGAGAGTGCCGACCAATCAGCCAGCCGTGCGTTCGCTTGTTCGGCCAGGTTCATGGCTCCAGCTTGCCCGCTCCCTACCGGGAGGCATAGGGGTGGCGGCGACATGGTCTAGATGTGCTGTCCGGGGACGTTGGTGACAGGCGACACGCCTTTCAGGGCGCTTGAAGAAGGTGAGGGCCTTCTGGCTCGGTGGGGATTGCGACATCT